>JAKITO010000002.1 GCA_021648025.1 Paracoccaceae bacterium | reverse complement strand
ACCTGAGTTTCCCCGATGGTGCCCGCGCCGACAGCGGTGTGCGCCAGGGCGATACCATCAGCCCCTGGTACGACCCGATGATTGCCAAACTGGTGGTGCATGGCCCGAACCGTGGGGCGGCGCTGAACCAACTGGAACGTGCCTTGCGCCACACGGATGTGGGCGGGCTGACCACCAACATTTCCTTCCTTAGCGCGCTTGCCGCACAGCCCGACTTCAAGGTGGGCGATATGGATACCGGGCTGATCGCCCGTCACATTGACACCCTCACGCCGACCCCGGTGGCCTGCACCAAAGTGCGTTCCATCGCCGCTCTGACGGCTTTGGGTCTTTGGGACAACCCAAATGTCAGCGGCTTTACCCTGTGGCAGCCATTGATCCGGGACGTGACCCTGACCCACCTTGACCAAGACATCACCGCCCGGGTCAGCACCAACGGGCCGCAGGATTTCACCGTGGAATTACCCGAGGTGTCCCACCGTGTGGTCCGGCGTGACGGGACCTGGTGGTGTGATACAACGCGGGTTCTGGCGCGCGTGGCCGTTTCAGATGATGAGATCACGGTGTTCTGGGGCAATGGCTATCGCTTTGTCCGCCACGATCCGGCGCAGCGTGAAACAGATGGCATTGGCGACGGCAATCTGATCCAGGCGCCGATGCCCGGGCTGGTCAAACTGATCAACGCCCAGCCGGGGCAAACCGTGACCAGCGGCGACCGTCTGGCGGTTCTGGAAGCGATGAAAATGGAGCATTCCCTGTTGGCCGCGCGCGACGGCGTGGTGGCCGAAGTGCTGGTCAAGGCGGGTGATCAAGTCGAAGCCGGTGCCGCATTGGTGCGCCTTGAGGCCGATGATGGGTAATGCCGATACCCTTGGATGAAGCTGTATGGCGCGTATATGGCTGAGCGTTCAGGGAAAGGTTGGGATTGCGCTGGCGGGTCGCTAAAGGCTCGGCTAGGCTGAAGATAACAGTGCAGGGGATGCCAAAAATGACCGAACACGTCGAGATATACGAAGTCGGCCCGCGCGACGGGTTGCAGAACGAACAACAGGAAATTCCGACCGCCGACAAGGTCGCTCTGGTCGATTGTCTAAGTCGCGTCGGCTTTTCGCGCATTGAAGTGGCTGCTTTTGTGAACCCGGCCAAGGTGCCTCAGATGGCTGACAGTGGCGCGGTTCTGGCCGGGATTGCCCGGCAATCCGGTATCCGATATGCAGCCCTTACCCCGAATATGCGGGGCTATGACGACGCCTTGCGCGCGAGGGTCGATGAAATTGCGGTGTTCGCGTCGGCCAGCGAGGGGTTCTCACAGGCGAATATCGACGCCTCGATCGAAGAATCCATCGCCCGTTTCGAACCAATCCTGACAGCCGCCCGTCACATTGACCTGCCGGTGCGCGGCTATGTTTCCTGCGTCACCGATTGCCCATACGATGGCCCGACCGACCCGGACAAGGTGGCGCAAGTGGCGGACAAGCTGTTCTCATTGGGCTGTTACGAGGTGTCATTGGGCGACACGTTGGGCCAGGCCAGACCCGACAGCATTGCCAGAATGCTGATCAAGGTGCGCGAACGCATGCCGGTGACCCGTTTGGCCGGGCATTACCACGATACCGCCGGGCGGGCGCTGGAAAACATTGACGCGTCACTGTCGCTGGGGGTTCGGGTGTTTGATGCCGCTGTTGGTGGCTTGGGCGGCTGTCCGTTTGCAACTGGTGCGGCGGGAAATGTGGCCACCGAAAATGTCGCCGCTCACCTGGAACGTCTGGGATATGCAACCGGACTGGATATGGATGTGCTGAAGCAGGCGGCCGAAATGGCCCGCGCCATGCGAACAGGATAAGCGATGTTTGAAACCATTGACTTAACCACGGATACGCGCGGTGTGGCGACGCTCACCCTGATCCGGGTGGACAAACACAACGCCTTGTCGGCGCAGATGATTGGTGAACTTACCCAAGCGGCACAGCAACTGGCGCAGGACGACGGCGTGCGCGTCGTGGTTCTGACTGCGCGTGGAAAAACCTTTTGTGCCGGCGGTGATCTGGCCTGGATGCAGCAACAGATGGCCGCAGACGGCGCCACCCGCTTTAAAGAGGCCCGCAAACTGGCCGAAATGTTGCATGCACTTAATACCCTGCCCAAACCACTGGTTGGCGCGCTTCAGGGCAACGCCTTTGGCGGTGGTATCGGCATGGCCTGTATCTGCGATGTGGCAATCGGGGTTGATCACCTGAAAATGGGCCTGACCGAAACAAGGTTGGGCATCATCCCCGCCACCATCGGACCGTATGTTGTCGCGCGCATGGGCGAAGCGCGGGCGCGCCGGGTGTTCATGTCGGGGCGGATATTTGACGCCACCGAGGCGGTTGATCTGGGCATTCTGGCCCGCAGTGTGCCCGAGGGCGATCTGAGTGCCGCCATTGACGCCGAAGTCGTACCTTACCTGTCCTGCGCGCCCGGTGCGGTGGCCGCCGCCAAGGCCCTGGTCCGCGATCTTGGGCCGCGCATCGACAAGGCGGCCATTGATCTTTCGATCACGGCACTTGTCGCGGCCTGGGAGACGCAGGAAGCCAAACAGCGAATATCAGCGTTTCTGGCCAAGCGGCCTTTGAAATGAAACGGTAAGATTGAAGCGGTCGTCACCCTTGCCGCGATCGGTCAAAACCCATTTCGCGACGATTTACCAAGTTTTGAATAAAGGCCAGTCGGCGCTACAGGCTTGGATCGGTGGCCACGCGGACCGATTGGGTCAGCGCGCTCAGGCTTTCGATTTGTCGCCCGCCCGCATCGAAATTCGATGGCGCAAGCCAGGATTGGAACGCCACGCGCAAAGCCGGCCATTCGGTGTCGATGGCACCAAACCAGGCAGTGTCGCGGTTGCGCCCCTTGACCACCATCATCTGCCGGAACACCCCTTCAAAACTTAGCCCAAGGCGCTGACCGGCGGCGCGGCTGGGACCATTCAAAGCATTGCATTTCCATTCATAACGCCGATAGCCCGCGTCAAACGCCCATTGCATCATCAGGAACATGGCCTCGGTCGCCGCACGGGTCCGCTGTAACGCCGGGGCATAGTTGATATTGCCAACTTCAATTGAGCCAGCCGCAGGGTTGATCCGCAAAAAGCTGGCCACACCTTCGAATTCGCCCGACTCAAGGTTTTTGATGGCGTAAAACAGATGCCCCTTGTCGGCCACGGTATCGCGAACCCAGCGGTGGTATTGTGCTGCCGAATGGAACGGCCCGTAAGGCATGTAATCCCACAGCTCATCATGGCCCAGATACGCGCGAAACAGCAATGCGGCATGCGCCTCGGCCTCAAGCGGTTCCAGCCACGCATATTGCCCTTTCAGGGTTTCACTTGATGGCGCAGGCGGCGGTGACCAGTTTTCGACGCGGGGCCCGACGGGGCGATCTGGATTAAGTAATGTCATGACATCTATCTAAGGGCGCAAACGTCAGCGGACAATACCCGGATCAGTTTCCATATCCAGCCCCGGGAAAACCACCCGTTCCAGCACATTGCGATCAAGTCCGGTCATGGCCCGCATCAACCAGGCCGCAGGCGCGCGCACATCACCGGTGGGCATCAGGTCGCGACGCTCAAACAACGCGGCCTCGTCCAGGCCCGGCCAGCGCCCCAGCACCCGACCGCCATGCACGGCACCACCTGCCAGAATCATCGCCCCCCCCGTGCCATGATCCGTGCCCCCCGTGCCATTAAGGCGCACCGTACGGCCAAATTCGGTCATCGCCACGATCGAGGTTTTATTCCAGACGTTGCTTCCAAGTTTTTGTTTAAGTGTCAGAATGGTTTCGGCCAGACCGGACAAAGCGCCCTTGATTGATCGTTCCTGACGATTATGCGTATCCCAGCCGTTGATCGAAAACGACGCCACCCGTGTGTCGCCACGCAATTGCTCGGCGGCAAATTCAGCGATTTTGATATGGGTCCGGCCCCGGGCTTTGCGCGGCACGGTCATGGCCCCGTCTTCTCTGTCTGTTTCGTCTTCATTCGCGGACAGGTTTAACGCCTCGGAAAGGGCGGCGTGAAAGGCCGGGTCCTGTTCCATCACCAATTGCGCCAGCAACATGGCCTGGGGCGACATTTCAAGGTTGGAATCAGGCGACCAGTCGGATACCGCCGCCGACCCGGACAGCACTTTCAAATCTCCGTGGCCGATCGCATATGCGGTGCGCCCTTCGACCCCTGGCAGGGATTGCAACATCCGATTCAGCCAGCCATCGCGCACACCACTCAGGTTTGGGGTGCCGGCCTCAAGCAGGTCCTGGCCGTCAAAATGGCTGCGTTTGTGCCGGTAAGGTGTGGCCACCGCGTGCACGAACCCCAATTCACCCTGTTGCCACAGGGGGATCAGCGGCGCCAACGCGCTGTGCATGGCGAAAAAGCCGTCAAGATCATAGGTGCCTTTGGCCGGGCCGCCCCCGGTCGCAGGGCCAAGTTTTCCGCGCAGCTCGCCATATTCGGCAGCCCCCCAGGGTTGCACCACATCCAGCCCGTCCATGCCACCGCGCAGGATGATCACCACCAGGCGCGATTCCCAGGGGGCGGCGGCAAAGCTGAGCGGGGTCATCAAAGGGCTGGCGGCCGCACAACAGCCCAGCAGGGACGTGCGTGTCAGGAACGAACGGCGTGAGAGGGGTAAACTCATGTCTCAAATCTCCTATCGGCGCTGAAACGCGGGTGCTGCCAGAACAAGGCCAATAGCGTCAGATCTGCTTTCCGCAGTCCGGGCCGCGAAAATCACCGGTTGGGTGGCGTATGATCCCAACGTGGTGGTGACAAACCGGTCCGGATCGGGCAGTCGGGGTCGCAATTTCTGCGGCACGCTTAGGGCCCATCGCAACCGCGCCGAAACACCTTGCGGGGTTATCCAGGCCTCATCCTGTTCATTCCAGCCATCGGGTCCGCCCGGGCGGTTCCAGGGTTGGCCCATCAGATCCAGGGGGGCCAGCATCAGACGGTTCATCACCCGGTAACCGATCTGGTCAAACCGCGCCTGATCTGGCGCCAGTGCGCGGGTGGCCGAAGCGATGAAATCAAACGGTGGTTTGACGTTGCCAAGGCGCGGCTCCCAGCTTGCCGGGTGTTCCAGCAACGCGCCCGAGATCGCCAAAAGGTTACCGGCGGTGTCGTTAAAGACTGCTTCTATGTGTTGCACCAGATCCGGGTCGGGGTTGTCCGAGACAAAATGTACCGCCAGTTTGCGGGCAATATGGCGCGCGGTTGCCGGGTGAACGGCCAGATCGCGCAACGATTGCAGCACCGGTTCCAATTTGGCCGGATCGCCGCCATAGGACCGCCCCAGCACGGTCTCGCGCCCCGGTTCGGCAAAATCCGCGCGGAACCTGAATGTGATGTCCGCAGTCAGGTTCATTCCGGTGAACAATTCGGCCAATTGGCGCACGTCACCTTGCGAATAGGGGCCACCAACACCCAGGGTATGCAGTTCCATCACTTCGCGGGCCAGATTTTCGTTCAGGCCCTTCAGACGCTTTGAACGGGCCGCGACCTTGCTGCCGGGACCGACCGATTTTGCCTGATCCAGGAAATGCAGCATCAGGGGATGGGTTGTCGTGGCGATCAGCAGATCGGCGAACTGACCGGTGATATTGGGTCGAATTGCCTCTTCTATATAGGCCACGGGTGCGTTCTTCATAAAGTTGTTCTTGCCCATGGCGGTGAAATGATCACCCCAAAATGCCACGAGGCGTTCGAAAAACCCATGTTCTGTTTTGACCCAGCGTTGCAGGCCCCGGGTGAACCCAATGGCGCCCTCTTTGTTGGCAGCTTGACGCAGGTTTTTAAGTTGGGTGACCAATTGTTTGCGGTCGATCTGTTTTTTGCGGTGCTGCCGGCGCAGTTTTTTGACAGTGACAATCCGCGTGCGGACCGATCCGTATCCGGTGATCGGATATTTTTGCGCCATGGTGTCGGGCTGGGTCAGCCCTTGCAACATGGCGGCGGGATCACCTGGTGGTGCCACATCGGGGGACAGACCACAGCCAAATCGGATTTCGGCCAGTTCGGGGGTAAATGACACGTCGGGAATCCCTGTTTTCGTGGGCTAAATACGGTCAGTATGGCAGGCCCTGCCAAATTATCATCGCCTCATTTGGGAATGGTAGGTCTATCGGCGGAAATTCCGTCGAAATTGGTTTCCAGCCGCAGGTGCGGCTTGGGCGGGGATCATTCCCATTCAATCGTGCCCGGCGGCTTTGAGGTAATGTCATACGTCACCCGGTTGATGCCTTTGACCTCATTGATGATGCGGGTCGCGGTCTCGCCCAGAAATTCATGGGTGAAGGGGTAATAATCTGCCGTCATGCCATCGACCGAGTTCACCGCCCGCAAGGCACAGGCGAAATCATAAGTGCGGCCATCGCCCATGACACCCACCGTGCGCACCGGCAGGATGACAACAAACGCCTGCCAAATTTCATCATACAGCCCGTGTTTGCGGATCTGGTCGATATAGATTGCATCCGCCTGACGCAGAATATCAAGTTTCGCGCGGGTAATTTCGCCCGGACAGCGGATTGCCAATCCCGGCCCCGGAAACGGATGGCGGCCAATGAACGACGCAGGCAGGCCCAGTTCACGGCCCAGCGCGCGCACTTCGTCCTTGAACAATTCGCGCAGGGGTTCAACCAGTTTCAGGCCCATTTTCTCAGGCAGCCCGCCGACGTTGTGGTGCGATTTGATGGTCACGGATGGCCCGCCACTGAACGAGACACTTTCGATTACATCCGGGTATAGCGTGCCTTGGGCAAGGAATTCAGCACCTTCAATACCATTTGCAACCTTTTGAAATACATCAATAAACAGCTTGCCGATGATTTTACGCTTGGTCTCGGGGTCACTTTGACCTTCCAATGCGCCCAGGAACATTTCCTGTTCTTCGGCGTGGATCAGCGCCATGTTGTAGTGATCACGAAACATGGTGACAACGTCGCGCCCTTCGTTTTGGCGCAACAACCCGTGATCGACAAAGACGCAAGTGAGCTGGTCGCCAATTGCCTCGTGGATCAGCACCGCGGCTACGGAGGAATCAACCCCGCCCGACAGCCCGCAAATCACCTGTTTGTCGCCCACCTGTGCGCGGATTTTGGCAATTGCCACATCGCGGTAGGCCCCCATGGTCCAGTCGCCGGTGAACCCGGCGAGGCGGACAAAATTCTCATAAATCCGCGCGCCACCAGGGGTGTGATGCACTTCGGGGTGGAATTGTACCGCATAGAAACGGCGGGCCGGGTCGGCGGTGATGGCAAAGGGCGCGTTGGGCGATGTGCCATAGACCTGAAATCCCGGTGCGATCGCGCTGACGTGGTCACCGTGACTCATCCAGACCTGTTCGTCGCCATCGCTGAACCACCCCTCCAGCAGGTCCAGACCCGGTGTGGTGGGCGTCACAAACGCCCGGCCAAATTCCGCCGTGCCATGGCCGGTTTCGACCATTCCACCCAATTGCATCATCATTACCTGTTGGCCGTAACAGATGCCCAGCACCGGCAGGCCCATTTCGAACAATTCATCCGGTGCACGCGGGCTGCCGTCGCGGGTTACCGAATCCGGGCCACCCGACAGAATCACCGCACGCGGGGCCATGTCGCGGATAAATGTGGCCGTGACGTTCTGATACGGGTGGATTTCGCAATAAACATTAAGTTCACGCAGGCGACGGGCGATCAGCTGGGTGACCTGGCTGCCAAAGTCGATGATAAGAAGGCGGTCATGATTGGGTGTTTGCATGTTCCGGCTGATACCTGTCACGCTGTGATTGCGCAAGCGGTGCAATCTGATCAGTTGCAATGTCGTATTTCCCCCTGATGCGCCGTAAACCTGACGAGGCGCGGTGGTGAACTGCGGTATCGGTGGACCAACAACCCTTTCAAACGGAAATACAACGACATGCCAGAGGCAGCCCAAAGGCGCAGATCCCGCAGCGGCGGCGGTGCCGCGCGACGCGCAGAACGCACCGCAGTGCGGATTGAAACCGCCAGGTATATTGAGCGAAACATCCCGAACTTCGAGATTCTGAGCGATGCCGCATTAGAGACCATCGAAGCCAACGCCGAAACCGTTCTGGCCGAGATTGGGGTGAATTTTGTCAATAATCCGGGTGCCCTGGATCTCTGGCGCGGCGTCGGTGCCGAGATCGAAGGCGAGCGGGTGCGCATCCCGCGCGGACTTGCGCGCCAATTGTGCAAGACAGCCCCCGCCAGTTTCACCCAACACGCCCGCAATCCTGAGAAAAACGTGGTGATCGGTGGACGCAACATGGTCTGTGCGCCAGTTTACGGCCCGCCATTTGTGCGCGATCTGGATGGCGGGCGGCGTTATGCGACGATGGCGGATTTCCGCAAATTCGTGAAGCTGGGGCAAATGTCGGAATTCCTGCACCATTCGGGCGGCACCGTGTGTGAACCCACCGATGTGGCGGTGAACAAGCGGCATCTGGACATGCTTTATGCGCATATGACCCTGTCGGACAAACCGTTCATGGGCTCGGTGACCGAGCCAGGCCGGGCACAGGATTCGGTTGAAATGTGCGAGATTCTGTTTGGTAAGGAATTTGTGGCCGACAACGTGGTGATGACCTCGCTGATCAACATCAATTCACCACTGACGTTTGATGACGTGATGATGGGCGCATTAGAGGTGTACGCAGGTGCCGGTCAGGCCTGCATTGTCTCTCCGTTTATTGTCGGCGGGGCGATGGCGCCGGTGTCGGTTATGGGCACCTTGACGCAGGTTCTGGCCGAAGTGATGGCCGGCATCGCCTACTCGCAATTGGTGCGCCCCGGTGCGCCGGTGATTTTTGGCGCGTTCGTCGCCTCGATTGACATGAACAGTGGCGCGCCGACCTTTGGCACGCCGGAAGCGACGCAAATTCTAAGCGGCGCGGGGCAATTGGCGCGCCGGATGGGCCTGCCATTCCGGTCGGGCGGGGGGCTTTGTGGTTCCAAGCTGCCGGATGCGCAGGCGGCGTATGAAACCGCGCATACCCATAATGCGGCGTTGCTGGGCGGGGTGAACTTTATGCTGCATTCCTGCGGCTGGCTGGAAGGCGGGCTGGTCAGCAGTTTTGAGAAATTTGTCATGGATGCAGACCAACTGGGCGTGTTGCAACGTCTGGCCGCCGGGGTGGATACAGGTGAAGAAGCCCAGGCCATGGGGGCAATTGCCGAAGTGGGGCCGGGCGGGCATTTTCTGGGGTGCGAGCATACCCAGAACAATTATCAAACGGCGTTTTGGCGCACGCAATTACTGGACTATAAACCGTTTGAAACCTGGGAAGAAGAAGGCGCGCGTGACACTCAGTCGCTGGCCGCGGTCCGGGTGCAATATCTGATCGACAATTACCGCCAACCGCCACTTGATCCGGCGATCAGGCGGGCACTTGAGGCGTATATCGACGACAAAAAAGCCTCAATGCCCGATGCGTTCATCTAAAGCCGGTAAGCCCTGGCGTTTCAATCACCCGCAGCAACAGTGATTTTGCCCATCTTCCCATCTTCTCATCTTCCCGGGCGTCAAGCCTGTGTGGTGCGCAATAACTGTGCCTCGCCCATGATGGCGATCAGAACGTCCAGGTGGCGCGGCAGGGAATATCCTGCGTCCCCATCTTTGCGGGCATCATTCATTCCGCGTTCCAGTTCGATAAGGTGCATGATGGCTGCAACCGTGCGGGGCAAGGGGCCGTAACCAAGCAGGCGCTGTAAATGGCGCTTGCGGGAATAGTCCTGTGCCCCGACCCGGGCTGCACGAATCAGCAGGCGAGGGCGGCGGAGGGAATTGAGGATGCTCAGAACGTCTTGCATGGGGTGGGCCCTTTCAATCAGGTGTCGTTTTCGGGTCGATGTAGTTTCATTGCGTTGAACCCTTATTGCACAACCTAAGCGGGTGTTGCCGTACCATGCAGTTTACCGTTCGATGGTTTAATTAGTATTTATTTATTAGAAACAATGCTGTCAGTGTGGTCGAATTTTAACGAACAAGTAATAAATTCAGCCTTAAGTTGTGGGCACCTTGTGGATAAGCCGGGGATAACTTGGTCGACCTCTTACGATGATGATGCAGGCGGGATGTTTTGACATGAATGAAATTGGTCCCAATTGCGCGGATTTTTCCGACCAGATGTCTGGCGGAATGCCTGACTGGGTACCTGATGGCGTGATGCGTTATCTGGCCCATACCGAGGCCGGCGTTTCGATTCGCAATCTGGCGCGTCAGGCGGATGTGCATGCGTCAACCGTTCTGCGTCAGGTGCGCCGGATTGAAACACGCCGGGATGATCCACTGGTGGATGCAGGTCTAAGCGCTTTGGCCACGTCTTTGGGGTTCAGCCAGAAAAATGATGTTGATGCGGGGAATGGTAAAATGACACAACCTCAAAGCCAATCACAAGATGTGCCCGACACGGCCACTCTTGAACGGGAATCCTGCCGGATTTTGCGCCGTCTGTGCGAAACCGGCGCGGTTCTGGCCGTGGCGGACCAGATGGAAAAGGCCGTGGTGGTGCGCGATATCAGCCCCGGCAATGGTGGCGGCACCGGTGGCGGTGACAATAGCGCACGCACGGCCGTGGTGGACCGGGCCATTGCCAGGGCGATGGCCTTGCGGGACTGGATATCGTGCAATGTTGCGGGGGCACCAGGCACCCCGGGCCGGGTCAGCCGGTATCGCATCACATCGGGCGGGCGCACGGCGTTGGGCCGGATGCTGGCCGAAGCGGAGAACCGGGCGCGTTCGGAAAAGGAAAACGGCTTTCACGAGGCGCAGGCCGGGTTCAGCCCGCAGCAAGAGGTCACGACCGGGCACCGTCGTTTGCGATATAATGCCGCTGAAACGCCGCTTAGCGCGTTGGCGCGGCGCAAGGACCGCGATGGGCAACCGTTTCTAAGCGCCCTGCAGGTGCAGGCGGGAGAGCGGCTGCGAGAGGATTTCGAACTGGCGCGGATGGGACCGGATATGGCGTTGAACTGGGATCAGTTCCTGAATGGTGGCGCGGGCCTAAAGGGTGGCCTGGGTGACGTTGATGATGGCTGTGTGCGGGCGCGTGACCGGATGGCGCGGGCGTTCGATGATCTGGGTGAGGGGCTTTCGGATGTGGCGTTGCGCTGTTGTTGTTATCTTGAGGGGCTTGAGGTGGCGGAAAAGCGCATGGGCTGGTCGGCGCGATCAGGCAAGATCGTGCTGCGTATCGCCCTGCAACGTTTGCGCCTGCATTATCAGGGGCTGTCCGGGGCGGACCGGATGATCGGCTAGCGGAAAAGTACTTGTCCACACCGCCCTGGGTCAGCTCCATGTGTACTGAGGGACTGATGGTTTGAGGTCCCGTGTTCACTGTGACGCGCCGCCGGGAAGGCATATTCGACCCCTTTGCACTAAGCGCCAAAGGTTTTCCGATCCACCGCAACCAGGTGATTGATCTGGCCGTCATGGGCGCACATTGGTGGCAATGATCAGGGGGTATAAAGCTTGGAACTGATTCCCAGATAGCCGTCCCAGGCAAACCAATAGGAAATATGCCCGGCCACACGCGGCAAGGTGGCACCATCCGGCGCAATCAACGCCTCTTCGGTGATTTTCCAGGCGGTGCCAGCGGCCTGTAGATGGCTGGGATCATTGGCAAGTTCAAATCTGCGGCCCCCGCTCTCATAGGCGCGCACGCTGCGGGTTGCGGCGTTACCGATCAACACAACGGGTTTGTCGCCAATCGTGTCGTTGATCACATGGCGGGTTGCAAATGCCTGTACCGGCCAGGCTTTGGCGGCGCCAAAGTCTCGAATGCCAAACACGTAATCCTTGCGCCGCAGCACGCTTTCATCACCCACAACCACCGGAAACATCAGGTCCGGACTTGAGAAATAGGCGTTATAGACCACGCCCGAACCATAGTCGCGCTTGTGCCCGGTTTTCAGCGACAAAACCTTGGTGTCCGGGTTTGCGGCCTGCCATTTGTCCCAGCTGGTGATGGCGACCGGCAGGATTGTCAGCTCGATGTCCGCATCGACCAGGGGGCCAGTCACCGGCTGTCCGGTGAACTGGTTCCAAAGGCTGTCGGTTTCGCGGTCGAACATCAGCTTGTTGGAGCGATATAAAAACCCTGACGAGCCGAACACAAACGGTTTCGTGCGTCCTTTCACGTGGGTTTCAAACAAAATCCCCGACCCGCACAGGGTGCAATAGGCCAGCGCCACAGGCACCCCGCCGATAGTGTCGTTGAACATTTCGTGCCAGCCCATGATGCGCAGCGGATAGGCGCGCGCATCGCCGTTGATCCGGACCCCGAACACCAGATCATCGCCTTTTAGGTAACTGGCCTTGGGGGCCTTGATCATCCGGGGATTGTCCAGCGACGGGATGGCGTCAACCCCCACGCCGCCCCAGGTAATTTCCTCAAGCCGGATTTTCATGCGGGTCCGGTCCGAGCGGCCATCGCCGAGGAAACGCAGGAATTCCGGGTCAATGCGTTCATAAACTATCAGTTTCAGATCGCGGTAACTGTGGTGGGGGATAACGTCCGGGTGCGATTCCTGCCAAAGCATGGCACCTTTCCAGTCGGTAATCTGGCGGCCAGTGACCTGGCTTATGGCGGTGCTGACAGCCGGTGAATTGCCACGAAACCGTTGGCCCAGGATCAGCGTGGCCACCATATCCGGGTTGCCACGCCGGCCCAGTTTGTCCAGGGCTGCAAGGTGATCGGCCCGGGTGCCAAAAACGACGTTGGTGGACAGGATTGACAGTTGCTCATCGTCCAGTTCAAGGGCGTGCAGCGGCAGGCTTTGCAAAGTGAAGCCAAAGACCAGAAGGCTGAAAATACTTTTGATGGCGCGCATGTTGGTTGGCTTTCACATGGAAGGACAAGGATGCAACCTTGGTCATAACACGGGAACTGCCGGGTAATACGGCGCCTCACAATGATGTGTCGTCGGTGAAAAGGCCAGGTTGGATTGAAATATTACACCCGGGTCCACAGGCACTAACGCCTTAACGCATTGACGCCCGGCGCAGCAATTCGATCGCATCAGGACGCTCCAGCAAGGACTTTTGCAGGTCCAACCCATGGCTGTCGCCGCGCCTGTGGCCGGGCAGAACGTCGCCAAGTTTTTTCAGAATATCGGTCGGCAATACCGGGCGGGTACGAGGATCTACCAACATGGATTCAGCAGCGATGCCTTCGGCATAGATGATGTGATGGGCGTCAAACAGGATCTGGAAATAATCGACAAAGCCACCCTGTTGCACGTAAACCGTGGCCCCGTTCACCAAATGCCGCGCCTTGACCAGCACTTCGGGCTGGCCGGCACCCATTTGATCAGAGCGCTGATAGATGAACATCCGGTGGTCCGGGCTGACCACCAGATCGCCGGTGTTGTTAAGGGTGCCCGCGGTAATGACAATCGGTGCAAGGTCGCCCGTGGCCCGAACGGTTGACTGGCCAATCCAGCGCACCATCTGCACACCGTCATCGCGGGTCAGGACTTTGTCGCCGATCGATATGTCCTCAATGCGTTTCTGTGCCCCGGACCCAAGCGTGACATGGGTGCCCCGGGTAAATGAAACACAAGCGATGTGCGCGAATTTCTTGTGCGCCGAGGCGCGATCCATGGCAACCAGGGAATATTCCATTTTGGCCAGCA
Source organism: Paracoccaceae bacterium (assembly GCA_021648025.1). Lineage (GTDB taxonomy): Bacteria > Pseudomonadota > Alphaproteobacteria > Rhodobacterales > Rhodobacteraceae > NVQY01. The sequence goes on along the minus strand of JAKITO010000002.1, from coordinate 232,602 downwards.
ATGGCGCCAGTGGCAGCAGGTAAACACCGGCGATATGGCCGGTATCGTCGATCTCAACCAAAACCAACGCATCGGTGATCTGGCCGTCCGGGGTCATCAATTCCAGGGCGCAATCCAGATGCAGGGTGGCACCGTCAGTGCCAAGCTGGCTGGTGTCAGCCACCAGGAAATGCCCTTTTGATGTGGCACTTAAGGCCAGGCGCCGACGGGTGGCATTCTTGATAAGGGAATAGACATCATCCGCCACCAGATCTTCCAGCGGTGCGATTGCATCGCCCTGATTGGCGCCACAGGTGACGCGGAAATCATCGGCGCGGTAGACAGGGATGTTATGAACGGGACTGTTAAGGTCACTCACTGGATTTGGCCATTTCGTTGTGCTGTCAATCAATTGGGGCCATATCCGACCCATCTCAATATTTCATATACGCCGATTATGGCGAATTGCAGTCGGTGGGGCGGTGAAGTGCTGGCAATTCCGCGCTTCGGGGTGCTAATTTGGTGACCATAACACATTCAGGGAGGTGTTGAAGATGGATTTGGGATTAACAGGCAAACGCGCATTGGTTTGCGCCAGTTCCAAGGGCTTGGGCAAAGGCTGTGCCATGGCGCTGGGCGAGGCGGGTGTCGATCTGGTGTTGAACGCGCGTGGCTCTGCCGCACTTGAGGCCACCGCCGAGGAAATACGTGGGTTATACGGCGTCAGCGTCACCACCGTGGTCACCGATGTGACCACGCCGGACGGGCAGGCGGCCTTGATCGAGGCGGCAGGCAACCCTGACATTCTGGTCAACAACGCCGGTGGCCCGCCGCCGGGCCTGTGGCCTGACTGGACCCGTGACGACTTTATCAAGGCGCTGGATGCCAACATGCTGGCGCCGATTGCGCTGATGACGGCGTTGATGCCGGGGATGATGGAGCGTGGCTGGGGCAGGGTGGTGAATATCACCAGCATGTCGGTGCGTGCACCGGTCGCGGTTCTGGGCCTGTCGGGGGCGGCGCGCACCGGGCTGACGGGATATGTCGCGGGCACGGCGCGTCAGGTGGCAGGGTCGGGGGTGACGATCAACAACCTGTTGCCGGGGCTGCATGCGACGGACCGGGCGGTTTCATTGGACCAGGCGGCGGCCGAGGCCGGAGGGGTTTCGATTGCCGAAGCACAGGCCCAGCGTCAGGCGACCATTCCGGCAGGGCGCTATGGCACGATCGAGGAATTTGGCGCGGCGTGCGCATTCTTGTGTTCAAAACAGGCCGGGTTTATCATTGGTCAGAACCTGTTGCTGGATGGTGGCGCGGTTAATCTGACGATGTAGGGGGTGGGGGTGGCGCAAGGATTTTCACTGAAAGATCAGTTGTTTAATGCCGAAAAGGTGGGCTATCTGGCCGGGTTGTTTGGTGCGGCCAGCGCCAGATTTGACGCCCCCGCCTTTGAAAGCCATGTCATGTCCGGCCTGCTGGAACGCGAATTGAAAGAGCGGATCGCCTGGATCGCCACCTGCCTGGGCCAGGCCTTGCCGGGGGCATTGCCCGAGGTCGCGCCGGTCTTGCGCGCGGCCTTGCCGCCGCCTTTGAACCCAACCCGCAATGACGACGATTTTGGCGATTTCATCTTTGCGCCCCTGGGTGACCTTGTGGTCAACAAGGGGCTGGAAGATCACGCAGACCTGTCGCTTGACCTGTTAGAGGACATCACCCAAAGGTTTTCGATGGAATGGTCGGTCCGTGCGTTTCTGAACCGCTGGCCGGATCAGACCATGGCGCGGATGCAGGTCTGGACGCGCCACCCTTCGACCCATGTGCGACGACTGGTCAGCGAAGGCACGCGGCCCCGTCTGCCTTGGGGGCAGTCGGTTGGCTTGACGCTTGATGCTGCCCTTGGGTTGCTGGATGATCTGCATGGTGACAAAACCCGTTATGTCACAAGGTCGGTGGCCAACCACCTGAATGATATCACCAAAAAAGACCCTGATCTGGCTATGGACCGCCTGGACTCCTGGACCCGGGCCGACCGCCAGCATAAGGACGAATTGGACTGGATGACCCGCCATGCCCTTCGCGGGCTGATCAAGGCGGGCAACCCGCGGTCACTGAAAATGCTGGGCTATGACCCGGACGCGGCAGTTGAGGTTCAGGTGACACTGGACAAGGGATCGGTGCAGATCGACGGTTTCCTGGCGTTTTCATGCACGGTTTCTGCGCCGCAGGACGTGCCTGTTCTGGTGGATTATGTGATCCATTTTCAGCGCCCCAGCGGTAAGATATCGCCCAGGGTGTTCAAACTGAAACAGGCCGTGGCGCGTGGTGGTGTGCCGCTGACCCTGTGCAAACGCCACAGGTTGAAAGGGGACGCGACCACATTCCGGCTGGTTCCGGGGGCGCACCGCCTGGATATTCAGGTGAATGGGGTTGTCTGTGCCTCGGTTGGATTTGAGCTGCTCAGCTGAGCATTGCTTGGTTGAGCGAAGGGGGATTTCATGGGCAGGAACCGGATGCACAAGGCGATAACCCCCGTTTTTCTGATATTGGTTGCGGCTGGGATGTCTCTGGCGGATGGTTTGCAGGATCTTCATCTTGACGTGGCCCCCAGAACCGGGACCGACACCGCGTGGATTGCCAAAGTGACCGCTGCGACGCAGGATTTTACCGTGCCCGAGACATTTGAGCAGAATCCGGGCGGCGACGCGACCATTCCTGATCAGACCGGTCGCGATGCGTTTTCGCAACCTTCGGCTAATCTCAGCTTTGAACAAGAGTTGGACTTCAAGGTCGGCAATGAGTTGTTTAGCAAGATCTGGACGCCTTCAGACGGGCTTGGACCGCTGTACAATGCGGGTTCCTGTCTAAGTTGCCACATAAGAGACGGGCGCGGCCATCCGCCGGCCGGGCCGATGGACGATGTGGTTTCGATGTTCTTGCGGGTGTCGATCCCGGGGGGCATGGGGATTCCCGGGACCGAGGCCGATATGGACACGAAAGGTGACCCGACCTATGGCAAACAGCTTCAGGATTTTGCACAGCCGGGCCATTTGGCCGAATATCGGCTTCAGGTCACTTATCAGACGCGCGAGGTTCTTCTGGGTGATGGCGAAATCGTCCAGCTCCAGGTGCCGACCTATTTCGCCGCTGACCTTGGGTATGGAGCGTTGCACAAGGACGCTGTGTTAAGTCCAAGGGTGGCTCCGCAAATGATCGGTCTTGGGCTGTTAGAGGCGATCCCGGCTGCGGATATTCTGGCGGGGGCGGACGAGGGCGACACCGATGGGGATGGCATTTCAGGGCGCGCAAACATCGTCTGGTCAAAGGAATTTGACCGGCCAATGCTGGGCCGCTTTGGCCTTAAGGCCGAGGTGCCGACGGTGTATCACCAATCGGCGGCGGCTTTTGCCGACGACATGGGGCTATCCAATCCGCTGTTTCCTGATCCATGGGGCGAATGCACCGCGCAACAAAGTGATTGTCGCGAGGCCCTGCAAGGGGACGGCGATGCGCAGCCCCCCGAGATTGACGATACCGCCATGGATCTGGTGGCATTCTACAGCCGCACCCTGGCTGTGCCGGGGCGGCGCGACCTGGATGACGGCCAGGTATTGCGCGGCAAAGAACTGTTCTATCAAACCGGCTGCACCGCGTGCCACACGCCAAAATTTGTCACCCACCGCCTGAATGACCGGGCCGAGCACAGCTTTCAGCTGATCTGGCCCTATTCTGACATGCTGTTGCACGACATGGGCGAAGGTCTGGCCGATCAGCGCGTGGGTTCCCGGCCAGACGCCCGCGCCACCGGGGCTGAATGGCGCACGCCACCGCTTTGGGGGATTGGCCTGACCAAGGCAGTGTCAGGTCATACGCGGTTCCTGCATGACGGGCGGGCGCGCAATCTGCTTGAGGCGATCCTGTGGCATGGCGGCGAGGCTGAGTTGGCAAAAGTCAGGTTCATGTCGATGCCGAAACAGGATCGTGATGCCCTGATCCGTTTTCTCGAGAGCTTGTGAGGCAACATCAGTCCCAGGCCTGAACTTAACCCGCCATACTTTTGACCTCTGCTGTAACCTCTTTAAGGGTTCTGGCCGAGTCGTCATAATAGCCCGCAATCGCATCTATAGCCTTGCTGATCTTGGCCTTGTCCTTGGATTTTTTGATCAGGTCGGCACTTTTCTTTTTGACGTTCTGATAAGGCTTATTGATCGCTTCCAGTTTTTTGATCTGTTTCGCGGCCTTTTTAAGCAACGGTTCCGCTGCTTTTGGGTCAACCTCGGCCTTGAGGTAGGCGTCTTTGCAAAATTTCGCCGCCTTTGCAGCTAGTTTGCCCGCTGCATTGACGTTCTTTTTGCGCTCTTTTTCCTCAATCAGCTTGTCGGCGTCGCCGGATATGCCTGAATCTTTGGATTTGTTAATGATCTTGTCGATTACTCGCGCCACTTGCGGGCCATAAAACAACTCTGGCGCCGTCAGCTTGCCAATGGCGGTGGCAATCTTCTTGGCGGCGGCTTCGGCCTCTTGAACCTCTTTTTGAAATTTCGCCTGAGCCTTGTCGCCTTTGGTGATGCCTTTCTTGATGTCGCCCAACAGCTTGATCAAAGGCTTGTCCAGCTTCTTGGCAACTTCGCTGTCTGCCAGCAACGCTTTGACAATGGTGGCGTGTTCGCCCGCCATTTTGGTCAGTGCTGCGTGGGCTTTCTTGAATCCCGGATCACCCATGAAATCCTTGGGCTTCTTGCCCTTCAGACCGTTTTTTTTCGCGGCCTCAAAGGCTTCGATGAATTTATCTTCGGCGTCCCAGGCCTTTTGCAATGCTGCCTTGGTCAATTTGATCTGCTTGTCGGCCTTGGCCAAATCAAGCGGCTTGAGCTGCGGTTGCAACTTTCTATAGGTTACTTTGATCTCTTCCCAGGCCATTGGTGGCATCCTAATAATCCTTTTGTTAAATCAATACCGCCAGTATCGCGGTGAAAAACATGGTTTGGCAAGTGTTTTAGCCGCATAGCGCAGGCCGCCTGCGAACAAACCTGCAAGACATCTGTGCTAAGCCCGGTTATGAACCAACCAACGTTCGAGCAATATCAGGATTTTGCCCATGGCCCGCGATCTGAAAATTCCCGCGCAACGCCACCCGGAAAAGGCCCGGGGGCCTGATAATGCCCAACCGCGCAAGCCCGCGTGGATCAGGGTCAAGGCCCCCGGCGGCCAGGGTTATGCCAATACCGCGCGCATCATGCGCGAGCATGATCTGGTCACGGTCTGTGAACAGGCGGGTTGTCCCAATGTGGGTGAATGCTGGTCTCAGGGCCATGCCACCATGATGATCATGGGCGAGGTCTGCACCCGCGCCTGCACCTTTTGCAACATCGCCACTGGCAAGCCGCCCGAAAACCTGGACGCGTTTGAGCCAGGGAGGGTGGCGGATGCGGTGGCGAAACTGGGCCTGAACCATGTGGTGATCACATCGGTGGATCGCGACGACATCGCAGATGGAGGAGCCGCGCATTTCGCCCAGACCATCCGCGCCATTCGCCACCGCGCACCCGACACCACGATTGAAATCCTGACGCCGGACTTTATCAAATGCGCCCCCGAAGCGCTGGAGCAAGTGGTCGAGGCACGCCCCGATGTGTTCAACCACAACCTTGAAACCGTGCCGGGGCTTTACCCCGAGGTCCGCCCCGGCGCGCGGTATTTCCATTCACTGCGGCTGTTGCAACGGGTCAAGGAACTTGACCCCGGAATGTTCACCAAATCGGGCATCATGGTGGGACTTGGCGAAGACGACCAATCCGTGCGCCAGGTGATGGATGACATGCGCGCCGCCGACATTGATTTTCTGACCATCGGCCAATACCTGCAACCGACGCCAAAGCATCACGCGCTGGACCGGTTTGTCACCCCGGACGAATTCAAGGCCTATGAAAAGGCCGCCTATGGCAAAGGGTTTTCCATGGTTTCGGCCACGCCGCTGACCCGGTCTTCGTATCATGCGGGCAATGATTTTGCCCGGCTCCGGGCGGCGCGGCAGGTCAAACTGGGCCTCGCGTGAATCGCTGAAATCTGGTATTCTGGCGGTATTTCACCCCGCAATATCGGAGAAAGCCCATGGACCTCAGGATTTTAATCTGGAATGTCGAACATTTCGGCGGCCGAGGCAAAGGCGCGCGGGTGGGCCGGGTTGCGGATGTAGCCGCTTTGATCAAGGATGAAAACCCGGACATATTCGCCTTGATCGAGGTCGAAGGCCGCGAGGTGTTTCAGGCCTTCACCGCCGCCTTTCCAGGCTATAGTTTCACCATCACCGAAGGCGCGCAGGTGCAGGAAATCATGATCGGCGTGCGCGGCGGTATTTCGGCCTTTGTGACCCAGCGCAACGAATTCAAACGTTCGAATCCGGCCTTGCGCCCTGCCGCGCTGTTGACGGTGAATGAACCGGGGGGCGACAATTTGTCGATGTTGTTCACCCACCTCAAAAGCCTGCCATCGCCCGAAGGGTTTGGCCTGCGCGATGCGATGCTGGAAAAAGTGCGCGGCCTGAAAGGTGCGATTGACAAGGCCGTTGACGGGAAGTCCAAGTTTATTCTGCTGGGTGACCTGAACACCATGGGGATGGACATGACATTTTCCGACAAGGACATGACCGGGGCCGAAGAAATCCGGCGGGTTGACCGGATATTGGCCTATCGCGGCTTGTACCGAATGCCCAAAAGCCACGCGGCCACCTTCAACAACGGGTCCGGATCCAGGTATCCGCAAGCCGATCTGGACCACGTTTATGCCACCGATAACCTAAGTTTCAAAGATCAGGCGTCAGGTGCCAAAATCCGCGTTGCCGGTTGGGCCGAAGCCGACGGTGTGCAGGCCGCAGATGCCTGGATCGCGCGGTTTTCCGATCACGCGCCGTTGGTTTTTGAAATAGAAGGCGTGTGAGGTTTCCGGGTGTGGCCGCTTATCAAGCCCGAAGGGGGCTTTCTTCGCAGCCCCCGGTTTTCTGGTTTATTCCACCGGTGGAATGGCCTTGAGGTAGGCGGCAATTGCCGCCCGGTCCGAGGCCGGTAATTTGGCGGTGTTCAACACGACCGATGCCATAGACCCACCGACCGCGTCAAAATCCGGGGTAAAGCCGGTTTCGAGGTAATAGGCGATGTCGCCCTTGCTCCAGGTCAGTTTGGCCGGGGTGATGTTGGGGGTTTTCCCTTTGCCGTCCGGCGTCGCAACGCCGCCCATCCACGCAGTCCGGTCCAGCCCGCCGATGGGATTGCGCCTGGTGTGGCATTCGGTGCAATGGCCCAGACTCTCAACCAGATAGCGCCCCCGGATCAATTCATCGCTCAGCTCACCCGTCAGGACCCAATCCTTGCCGGTGAACAACTGTTTCCAAAGGCCAAGGCCCCGACGGACGTTGAAAGGAAAGCCGACTTCATGCGCCAGGCTGGGGGTGTCAGAAGCGGGCAGGGTGGTCAGAAAAACGCTGAGGTCGGCGATATCCTGAAGGCTGGCCTTGGCATAGGAGGTATAGGGAAACGCCGGGAAATAATGCGCACCGTCAGGCGAGGTGCCGTTTATCATCGCGTTGGCCAATTCGGTTGCGGTCCAGCCGCCGATCCCATGGGTTGCATCGGGTGAAATATTGGGGGCCAGGAATGTGCCAAACGGGCTGGGAAACTTTTTACCACCCGACAAAACCAGACGCGCGTCGTCTTTGGCCTCGGGTGCGGCGTGGCAAGAGGCGCAGCCACTGGCATAAAACACCTGTTCGCCGCGGCTGACGTCGCCGGTCAAACCTGCCATCGCCTGATCGGGCAAGGTTACCGGCTGGGTCAGCCACCAGAATATGCCAAAGCCCAAAAGCCCCAGGCTAATGGCGAATTTGATCAAACGACGCATCTAATTTCTCCTGCAACTTTAAAAGGGCGGTCCAGTACGGACCGCCCCCAATTGCTAACTTGAATTGACAGCGAAAACTACTCGGATTTGGCGCGATAAGCCTCGTGGCATGAACCGCAGGATTTGCCAACCGGGCCAATGGCCCCGCGCAGCCCGTCAAGAGTGCCTGAAACCTTGGCCAAAGCCGCGGATGCCTCGACCAGGGCCTGGGACTTGGCGCCAACTTTTGCCGGATCATCGGTCCACAGCGCAGGCAAAGCGTCCGTTCCCTTAGCCGATTGATTGTCAGAGCCGGGAATCCAGGTTTCCGGCATCCACACCGCCGAAATCGCCGCCAGGTTGCCAGCGGCAAGATTGGCAGCCTCAGCATCAAATTCCCGGTCGCCCTTGGCCATGGCGCCAAGAATACCAAGGTTGAACGAATACAGCGTCATTTGCGCCTGACGCGCCTTGATCGCCTTGCTTTCCGGGCTGGCCGAATGGCCTCCGGCAAAGGCAACCGAGGCCGCAATGCCAAAGGCCGCAGTAAGAAGAATGGTCTTTTTCATGATCGACATGGGGTGGCTCCTGATGATTAAAGCTGTTTGCAAACATTACCTGTGAGTATATCAAAAGCCACTACTGATTTTCGCAATGGGACTGTGGATTTTTGCACAACGATAACTGGGACGATATGCGCTTTGTTCTGGCCGTGGTCGAGGCCGGGTCGGTTTCGGGTGCGGCGCGCCATCTTGGCGTCAATCACGCGACGGTCCTGCGCCGGGTCGCGGCGTTTGAGGCGCGTCATGGCGCCGATATCTTTGAACGCAGCGCCCAAGGATATACCGTGCGCCCCGACCGGTTGGCGGTGATCGAAGCCGCACGCGAAGTCAGCAATGCGGTGCATTCGGTTGAACGTCTGATGTCCGGTTTTGAGGCACCCCTGACCGGGGATGTGCGCATCACATCAACCGATTCCATCTGTCAGTTGTTGCTGCCGGGCATAATGGCGGGCCTGCGAAAAACCGAGGCTGGTTTGCGGGTTGCACTGGTTTGCGCCAATTCTCACCTGAATTTGTCGCGGATGGAGGCCCAGGTGACCGTGCGCCCGGCCGAACGTCTGGGCGAAGACCTGGTCGGAGAACAGGCGGCGCTGATGGGGTTTGCGGTTTATGGCAGCAAGAATCGGGTTCGGGGTTGGTTGGGGCTGGGGGGTATGTTGGCCCGGACGATGCCGGCCAAATGGCTGTCGGGGCGCATTGCCCCCGAAGATATCACCGCCGTTGCCGATAGTTTTCTGGTGCTGGGGCAAATGGCGGCCTGCGGTGGTGGCCGGGTGGTATTGCCGTGTTTTGTCGGCGATCAGGATTTGCGATTGCAGCGTCTGGAAGAGCTGCCAAAGTCGTTTTATCTGCCGGTCTGGGTGGCATGTCACGAAGAATTGATCGGCGTGGCCCGGATTCGGGCCGTGCGCCGCCATCTGGTGCAGGCCCTTGGCGCGCGCGCCGACCTGTTGGCGGGCCTGTTGGTCGGCCCCTAATCGATCCGCGGCACCCGGCCCAGTCGTTCGGATGTGGCCCAATCGGGCCACCAGCCGATCCGTTCCAGCCCGTAGATCAGCAGCATCACCAAAATGATGCCGACCACCATTTTGAACATCGCAGGCGAAGGCGGGTTGCGGGCCCAGCGGGACATGCGAATGAACCAGCGCATCAAACGGCCCCCTTCAGGTGAACCTGACAGTGCCGGTATTCAGGTGAACCTGACAGTGCCGATATAGGGCAAATCGCGGTTACGCTGGGCAAAGTCGATGCCATAGCCCACCACAAACTCATCCGGAATTTCGAACCCGACCCAATCGGCGTTGAAATCCACCTCGCGACGGACCTGTTTGTTCAACAGGGCGATGGTCTTCATCCGCGCCGGTTTGCGTGCGCGCAAAAGGCCGGACACATGTTTCAGGGTATAGCCGGTATCGACAATATCCTCGACCACCAGCACATCGCGCCCCTCGATGGCGCCGCGCAGGTCTTTCAGGATGCGCACCTCGCGGCTGCTTTCCATGCCGTCGCCGTAGGAAGAGGCCTCAAGGAAATCGACCTCGATCGGCAGGTCCAGTTCGCGCACAAGGTCAGCGATGAACACGAATGAGCCGCGCAAAAGCCCGACCACGATCAACTTGTCAGTGCCGGCAAATTCCTCGGCAATCTCGCGGCTCAGATCCTCGATCCGCGCGGCAATGGTTTTTGCCGATATTAACTCATCTATGACATATGGCCGCTCTGGCATGCTCACCCCCTTGAAGTTTGACCTCATCCATACGACATCTCGCGCGCAAGCAGCAACAGGACATTGCGCACCCATGCCAACCCATTCGGAAACCCGTCCCCTGCCGCATTCGGCGCAACAGATGTATGATCTGGTGGCGGATGTGGCAAAATACCCGGAATTCCTGCCGTGGTGCACCGCCGCCCGTGTGCGCGGCACCACCGACGAAGGCGCGTCCAAGGTGATGGAGGCCGATCTGGTGATCAGCTTCAAGGTATTCAGCGAAAAGTTCGCAAGCCGGGTGACCCTGTGGCCAGATGACCTTAAGGTTGACACCGAATATCTGGACGGGCCGTTCAAATACATGAAATCAACCTGGGCCTTCAGTCCGACAAAAACTGGCTGCGACGTACATTTCTTTGTCGATTTTGAATTTCGCAATGCCATTTTGCAAGGCATCATCGGTCTGGTGTTCAACGAAGCAATGTTGCGGATTGTCAAAGCCTTCGAACAGCGCGCGGCGGACCTTTACGGCTGACCCAAAGACGTTATGGTGCGGCCAATGACAGACACATTCTCTTGGCAGCTGGCGGTTTTCGCCAGCAAGGCGATAACGCCCGGACCTTTGGTGCGCCGGGTGGCTGCACTGTCTATGCTTGATTGGCTGTCTGTGGGGCTGGCCGGGGTCGGGCAGCCGGTGGCACGCGCCACCCGCGCATTGGCATTGGCCGAAGGTGGGGCAAAGGGTGGGGCAGAACAGGCGCATATTTTTGGTACAACAACCGGCGTGCCCGCCCGAATGGCGGCCCTGGTCAATGGGGCCACATCCCATGCGCTTGATTATGATGACACCCATTTCGCCCATATTGGCCACCCGTCGGTGGCGGTGATCCCGGCGGCATTGGCATTGGGTGAGGTTCAGGGCGCAAGCATGGCCCAAGTGACCGAGGCTGCCCTGATGGGCATGGAATTGTCGATCCGTGTCGGCCTTTGGCTGGGGCGGGCCCACTATGGGGCCGGTTTTCATCAAACCGCCACCGCCGGTGCCTTTGGCGCCGGGGCGGCGGCCGGTCGCATGCTTGGGCTGGACGCAGGGCAAATGATGCAGGTGCTGGGGCTGGTGGCCACGCGGGCCGCCGGGCTGAGGGCGCAGTTCGGCACCGATGGCAAGCCGTACAATGCCGGTCTGGCGGCGTCCGGCGGGGTTGAGGCTGCGCAATTGGTGGCGCTGGGGCTGGTGGCCAATCCGCAGGCGTTGGAAGGCCCGTCAGGCTTTGGCGCCACACACCACGGCGAGGGCAATGTGGCCAAAGCATTGGACGGGCTGGGAAAGGTCTGGCATTTTGAGCAGGTCAGCCACAAGTTCCACGCCTGCTGCCACGGGCTGCATGCGGCGTTAGAGGCGGCGCGGGAATTGGATGTCGCCGCACCTGAAGTGGCCGAAATGACCGTGGCGACCAATCCGCGCTGGATGGATGTCTGTAATAAACCGGCACCGGAATCCGGGCTGGAGGCCAAGTTCAGTTATCGAACCGTGCTGGCGATGCAGGCGTTCGGGTATGATACCGGCCAGTTGGACAGTTACAGCACCCGGGTCATTAGTGATCCGCGGTTGGTGGATTTGCGTCAAAAGATCAAAGTTGTCGCCGATGCGGCGGTTCCCGAGACCGGAACAAGGCTTACGGTTCTGCGCCGGGACGGTGCCACACTTGAGGCAGTTCACGATCTGGCAACGCCGATGGAGCTGCCGCAACGTGAGGACCGGGTGCGGGCCAAGGCCGTTGGGCTGATCGGCGAAGACCTGGTTGAGAGGGCTTGGGCGTGCCTTATGGATGATACTTTGGCGGCCAGGTTCGCCAGCTTGTTGCAGGTCGACCCCGATGTGCTTCAGGGAACCTGATTTTCGGGCAGATCACCAACCGCTCTGGTCAATAAACCCAACGCCCGCGCACAAGCCGCCTGGCGGACTTTGCCGCGCCCCAGCGCGCCGAACTCGATCGTTTCAACCAACGTCGGCCTGCCGTTTGCGGCCAGCCCAAAACAAACCCGCCCTTCGGGCTTGAACTCGGACCCGCCGGGGCCGGCAATCCCGGTGACGGAAATGGCCAAATCCACCCGGGCATGACGCCGCGCGCCCTCGGCCATTTCCAGCGCCACTTCCGGCGATACCGCGCCAAATTGTTCCAACGTCGCGGATTGCACCCCCAACATGTCGATCTTGGCGCCATTGGAATAGGTCACAAACCCCCGGTCCAACACCGCCGATGACCCGGCAATATCGGTGATCGCCGCCGCCACCATGCCTCCGGTACAGCTCTCGGCGGTGGCAATCCTGATCCCGGCTCTGATTGCCTGGCGCACCAGATCATCCGCCGTCATTGGCCCATGATCCCGTGCCAAAGCCCGGCCAGAACCATCACCCCGATCGCCGCAAACACCCCGGCAATCACATCGTCCAGCATCACGCCCAATGCGTCGCCCCGCCGGTCAGCTTTGCCAATGATCCACGGCTTGGTAATATCAAACAGCCGAAACAACACAAACGCCGCCACCCAGCCGGGCCAAAGCACAGTGATGTCCAGCCCCCGGTCCCAGGCCACGTAACTAAGCGGCATCAAGGCAATCCACTGGCCCACCACTTCGTCGATAACAATCTCGGAGGGGTCATGATCTGTCTGGTCCCTGGTCATCACCCCGGTTGCCCAGATGCCCTTTGCAAAGGTCACTGAAATGGCCAGAACCAGCAACGCAAATCCGCCAAGCACATGCAATGCCCACGCCATCGGCAAAGCCACCAGCGATCCCCAGGTCCCTGGTGCCGGGCGCAGATAGCCGACCCCGGCCACCGTGCCAATCAATGTCGCCAACCGCTTCATGTCCGCACCAATGTTGCGTTTGCCATCGCCGCAATCCCTTCGCCCCGCCCGGTAAATCCAAGCCTTTCAGACGTGGTCGCCTTGACCGAAACGCGATCCTGATCAATCGCCAGAATCCCGGCCAGACAGGTGCGCATCGCCCCGGCATGCGGGGTGATCTTTGGGTGTTCACAAATCAACGTCACATCCACATTCGAAATCACATAGCCCGCAGTTCGCGCCATTGCGGCCGCATGATCCAGAAACACCGAACTTTGCGCCCCCTTCCACTGTGGATCAGAGGGCGGGAAATGCCGACCTATGTCACCCTTGGCCAGGGCGCCATAAATTGCATCCGTCAATGCGTGCATCCCCACATCCGCATCCGAATGGCCGACCAGTCCCTGATCAAACGCAATTTCAATCCCGCAAAGAACCACCGAATGCCCCGGCCCAAACGCATGCACATCAAACCCGTGGCCACCCCTGATATCCATCACAGTTCCCATTCCTGACCCCAAAATCCGTTCAGCCCTTGCAAAATCTCCGGGCAGGGTAATTTTCAGATTGTCCTCGTGCCCGGGCACAATGATCACATCCATCCCGGCGGCGCGTGCCACTTCCACATCATCCGCAGCCTTCCCGTCAAAGCAGGCATAAGCCGCGCAGATTTCCGCGTAATCAAACCCTTGCGGCGTTTGTGCCCGGAAAAGCCCACCCCGGTTTTGCGCCCCGGTCACAACCCCATTGGCCCCGGTCCAAAGCGCATCGGTAACCTTCAGCGCCGGTGCCGCCGCCGGACCACGATCAAGGGACCCGATCACATTGCTGATCATTTCCTGGCTGACACATGCCCGTGCCGCGTCATGGATCAGGACCTTGGCGATATTATTGTTCTCAAGCAACTTCAGACCACTAACGACCGAAGCTGATCTGGTTTCCCCGCCGATCGCAATCAAGATCCCCTGGGTCTCAAAGGATTCCCGATACGCAATATCCGCCGCATTCAGTACAACCACGACAACGCCAACCCCGGGTGCGGCCATGAACGCATCAATAGAATGCTGCACAACCATCTTGCGGCCAACCTGCTGCCATTGCTTGGCGATATCCCCGCCCGCACGTGCGCCGCGTCCGGCGGCGACAATGATGGCGGCTGTGGTCATTTATTCAGGCCCTTCCCGATTGCCTGCTATCTAGAAGCTGATGCCGGGCGACGCAATCACCATGGATGTTTGCCTAAGAATCAGGCGAATTGACGCCATTTGCCTGATAATTAGCCATATGTGATTGCCCGGACCGCAGGATAGGTCTAAAAACCACCAAACCTTCAAAGGATCATACCCGTGCACGTCACATTGGGCAGCAAAATCTTGTCTCCGCCGGTATTTCTTGCCCCCTTGGCCGGAATCACCGACCGCCCGTTCCGCAACCTTGTGCAATCATTTGGCGCCGGTCTGGTGGTCAGTGAAATGGTCGCCAGTCAGGAAATGGTTCAGGCCAAACCCGGCGTGCGCGAACGTGCAGAGCTGAGCGTCGATGTCGAAAACACCGCCGTGCAACTGGCCGGGCGCGAGGCGCATTGGATGGCCGAAGCCGCGCGTCTGGTGGCCGGGCGGGGCGCGCGGATCATTGACATCAACATGGGATGCCCGGCCAAAAGGGTGACCAATGGCTACTCTGGTTCGGCCCTGCTCAAAACCCCTGACCACGCCTTGCGCCTGATCGAGGCGGTGGTGGGTGCGGTCGACATTCCTGTTACTCTGAAAACCCGCCTTGGGTGGGATGACACCAACCTGAACGCCGCCGATATCGCCCGTCGGGCCGAAGCAGCCGGGGTGCAGATGGTTACCATCCATGGCCGCACCAGGTGCCAGTTCTATAAGGGGCGCGCTGATTGGCAGGCGATCCGCGCAGTGAAGCAAAACGTCACCATCCCGGTCATCGCCAATGGAGACATCGTGGATGCCCGAACCGCCCGCACAGCCCTAAGCCAGTCGCAAGGTGACGGGGTGATGATTGGTCGTGGGGCGCAAGGGCGGCCATGGCAACTGGCTGAAATTGCTAACGAAATATACGGAACACCGGCACCAAAGGTACCGACAGGGGCGGCGTTGGCGGATATGGTATCGGCGCATTACCAGGCCATGCTTGGGTTTTACGGCGTCACTCTGGGTCTGCGCATTGCCCGCAAACACCTTGGCTGGTACATGGACGCAACCGGTACAATTCCCGCCTTGCGACGTCAGGTCCTGACCGCCAAAACGCCTGCCGAGGTCCTGCGCCTTCTTCCTGAAGCACTGGGTACTCAAAGGTGGGCCGCGGCTTGAACGATATCTGGACCTCACTTCCGATCCCCGGTTTTCTGATCGACCCGCAGGAAAACATCGCCGACGTCAACCCGGCGGGCGAGACATTCCTCAACACTTCGCGCAAATCCGCATTGGGGGTGCCGGTCTGGGACATGATCGCCGTGGACGCGCCGATAGAAGGCGCATTCGCCCGCGCGCGAACCAATCACTCCCCGTTGTTTGTCAACGACATAGATGTAGGCACCGGCGTGCGGCCACCGCTGCAATGTGCGTTACAGATTGCCCCCTTGCAAGGCACGCCTGACCATATGATCCTGTTGATCACCCCGCGCGAATTATCGGCCCGCATGGGGCAGTCACACAGCGTTAAGTCCGCCGCACAGTCGGCCATCGGCATGGCCGAAATGCTGGCCCATGAAATCAAAAACCCGCTGGCAGGGATCACCGGTGCAGCCCAGCTTCTTTCAATGAGCCTTGCACCGGAAGACCTTGAACTTACAGATCTAATTGTCGGGGAAAGTCGGCGCATCGTCAAGCTTTTGGAACAAGTCGAGCAATTCGGCAACCTCAGTGCGCCGCAGTTCCAACCGGTCAACCTGCACGATGTCCTTGATCGCGCCCGCCGCTCGGCTTTGTTGGGATTTGGTGCGCATATGAAAATTTCCGAGGCATATGATCCTTCGCTGCCCCTGGCCCTTGGCGACCCGGATCAATTGTTGCAAGTGTTATTGAATCTCTTGAAGAACGCCTCGCAAGCTGCTGATATAGAAGGAGGAAATATCCACCTTCACAGCTTTTTCGAACATTCCTTCCGGCTGCGGCGCAGCGATGGAGACGGACGCCAACTGCCGTTGCAAATCGAAATAATTGATGATGGTCCCGGTGTGCCCCAGCGGATCAAGGACGACATATTCGATCCCTTCGTTTCTGGCCGCGAGAATGGCACCGGGCTGGGGCTCGCGCTGGTCAGTAAGATCATGTCAGAACATGGTGGCTGGATTTCCGTCACTTCGGTGCCTGGGCGTACGGTTTTCCGACTGTCCCTGCCGGTTGCTCCTGTGGCTCTGATAGATATTCAAAAACCCGAGGTATCGTGATGGATGGCACAATTCTGGTCGCTGATGATGACCGTACAATTCGCACCGTTCTGACCCAGGCGCTGACACGGGCCGGATGTCGGGTGCATGCCACGTCTTCTCTGACCACGCTGATGCGATGGGTCGGCGAGGGCAAAGGCGATGCAGTGATTTCAGATGTTGTCATGCCCGATGGTAATGGCCTTGAAATGTTGCCAAAGATCAAACAGTTACGGCCCGACCTTCCAGTGATTATCATCTCGGCCCAGAACTCGATCATGACGGCCATTCAGGCCAATGAGGCCGAGGCGTTTGATTATCTGCCCAAACCGTTTGACCTGCCGGAACTGATGCAAAGAACGGCCCGCGCCCTTGAGGCCGGCGGGGCATCGGGACTGAACCGGGACATGGTCACGATCAAAGATCAGCCCGAAGACCTGCCTCTGGTCGGACGCTCGCCGGTAATGCAAAACCTGTACCGGCAGGTGGCATCGCTGTTGAACCTGGATGCACCGGTATTGATCAGCGGCGAAAGCGGGTCGGGTAAAACCCTGATCGCGCGGATTATCCACGATTTTTCTGACCGGCGGACCTTGCCGTTTGTGACCGTTTCTGCGGGTGATCTGACCGATATTGAGGGGCCGGCACGGGTGCTGGCCCGGGTCCGGGGGGGCACGTTGGTGATCGAATCTATGGGGGACCTTGGGGATGAAATTCAGGCGCGTCTGGTGCGGATGATGGACAATCCCGGCGATCACGTGCCGCGCTTCCTGTCGACCTCTCAGGGTGGCCCCGGTCATTTGGGTGCGGCGTTGCAAAGTGGCCGGATTCGCGCCGACCTGTTTTACCGCGTCAACAGTACCACCATCCACCTGCCGACCCTGCGTGAGCGGGTGGATGACATTCCATTGCTGGCTGCACATTTTCTGTCCCGCGCCGACGCTGAAAACGTCCCGACCAGGTTTGACCCCAAAGCCATTGAACTTTTTCGCGCCTATTCCTGGCCCGGCAATGTGCGACAGTTGGAAAACCTGGTGCGCCGTCTGGATATGGCGGGGCAAAGTGGCCAGATTGGCGCGACGCAGGTGCAGGATGTGCTGCGCGATCAGCCGCAGATCGAAGTGGTGCCGGGGTTTGGCGGCGGTGATCGGTTGGGTGCGTCAGTTGAACGGCATTTGCGCCGGTATTTTGACCTGCACGGCGATATGCTGCCCCCGCCGGGGCTTTACCCGCGAATATTACGCGAGATCGAGGTGCCATTGATCGAACTGGCGCTTGAAGCCACAGGTGGGAACCAGGCGAAATGTGCCGATCTTTTGGGCCTGAACCGAAATACATTAAGAAAAAAGATCACCACGTTGCAAATTAAGGTGACAAGGCGCCGCAAATTGATGTAAATAGGTCACAGAACCGTGGCGCCCCGGTATCACACCCAGGGTTAGACCACGAAATATAGCGGTATGCCGTTTTGGCGGCACAATCAGATGAGGGCGGCAGGTGACGGCCGAAACACATTCCGGGCTACCACCCGGAGCGCAAACCGGGCTGTTTTCAGCGTTTGATCGCTGGCGACGGACCCGCCGTGCCCGTAATGCGGGCACGATCAGCCTTGTTTTGCTTGGTCCGGCGCTGACGCTGGCCACCTATATGGCGCTTGGGCCTTTTGATCAGGGCGCGGCCTCACCGACCATCCGATTTATTTTGCTGATCGACATGGTCTATATTCTGGTGGTGGCCGCCCTTGTTCTGGGGCAGGTTGCCCGGCTTATTGCTGCGCGGCGTGCCCATTCGGCGGGTTCCCGCCTGCATTTGCGCCTGACGGGGGTGTTTGCCCTGATGGCGTTGATCCCAACCATAACCGTGGCAGTGTTTGCCGGATTGACAGTGAACATCGGCCTTGAAGGCTGGTTCTCGGACCGGGTACGGCAGGTGGTTGGATCATCCTTGGCGGCGGCCGAGGCATACGAGCGGGAACAACGCGAAGATCTGGCACAGGATGCGGGTGCCTTGGCGCGGTTTCTGGATCAGACCCGGCGGGCGTCGTTCTTTATCAACGATGCTGAGTTGCGCCTGGTGCTGACACAGGGGCAGAGCCGCATTCAACGCGGGCTGCGCGAGGCCTATGTGATTGATGGCACCGGCGAAATTCGCGCGCGCGGCGAACGGTCGTATCTGTTTGATTTTGAACGCCCCGGTATGGAACAGATTGCCCTGGCCGACAGCGATGGCATGCAGATCATTCAGGACTGGGACAACAATGAATTTCGCGCGCTGGTGCGGCTGGCGGATTTTACCGACCGGTTTTTATATGTCAGCCGCGAGGTTGACGGCGAAATCCTTAGCCTGCTGGATGATACCAAAGAAACCGCGCTGCTTTATCAACAGTTGGAAAGTGACCGGGGGCGGGTATTGTTTGAATTTGGCCTGTTGTATCTGGGGTTTGCGGTGATCCTGATTTTGGCCGCGATCTGGCTGGGGCTGTGGTTTGCTGAACGTCTGTCGCGCCCGGTGGGGCAATTGACCGGGGCGGCGCAGAAGGTTGGGGCAGGTGACCTTGATGTGCAGGTGCCCGAGGATGAAGGCGACGACGAAATTGCCATGCTGGGGCGTTATTTCAATCAGATGACCCGGCAATTGAAAGGCCAGCGTCAGACGTTGTTGGCCAATACCAATCAGATTGACCGCCGCCGCCGGTTGTTTGATTCGGTTTTGTCGTCGGTCACGTCGGGCTTGGTGGGATGCGACCCCGAAGGGCGCGTCACATTTGTGAACCCGTCTGCGCGGCGTTTGCTTGATTGGTCGGGGGATGATGAATCGCCGGCAGAATCTCTGGCGTTACCGGTTGCGGTGCCCGAGTTCGGGCCACTGTTTGAAGAACTGATCACCGGCACGTCCGAGGTTGCCCAAAGCGAAATCAAAGTGACACGCCACCGGCGGCTTGAAAACCTGCTGGTGCGCATGGCGACACGGCGCAATGAGGCGGGGCGGCTTGAGGGATATGTGGTTGCGTTTGACGATGTGACCGATCTGGTCAGCGCCCAGCGTATGGCCGCCTGGGGCGACGTGGCGCGCCGGATTGCCCATGAGATCAAGAACCCGCTGACCCCAATTCAACTGAGTGCCGAGCGGATCAAACGCAAGTTTGTACCACAAGTGGTGGAAGGCGCCGATAAGTTGGAGGCGATGACGGATGTGATCATCCGCCAGACCAACGATCTGCGCCGGATTGTTGATGAGTTTTCAAAATTTGCCCGCATGCCCGAGCCTGAAAGACGGCGCGAGGATCTGGCGCAGGTGCTGCGCGATGCCGTATTGCTGCAACAAAGTGGCCAGCCGGGGGTTAAGATCACGGCCGATATTCCAAGTGGCAAAGTGATTGGAGGAATTGATGCGACAATGATTTCTCAGGCGTTAAATAATCTGATTAAGAATGCCGGAGAAGCCATTGAAAGCCTTTATAAAAAAGGCATCCCGAAAGGGTATGCGCCGCAAATAAAAGTGGCGATGAAGCTGGATGGGGATTCTTGCGAGATTTCCATTGCCGACAATGGTATCGGGCTGCCGGAAGATCGTGCGCGCCTGTTTGAACCTTATGTGACCACCCGCGCCGAAGGCACCGGGCTTGGCCTGCCGATCGTCAAGAAAATCATCGAAGAACATGGCGGCACCCTGGTTTTGACCGACGCGCCCGTTTTTGACGGGACAGGACATTTCGGGGCGATGGCAGTGATCCAGCTTAGCCTAACATCGCCGGAAACAAGACATTCAGAAGCACCGCAAACATCGACAGAACTGGCACCGCAGGCAAATGGCGCGGGCAATGTATAACCAAAAGGCAGGAATGATATGAGTGATATTTTAATTGTTGACGACGAACGTGACATTCGCGAGCTGGTTTCGGACATTCTTGAGGACGAAGGATATGCCACGCGACTGGCGGGCAATTCGGATGATTGCATGGCGGCGATCAACACCGAACCGCCGGCCCTTTTGATCCTGGATATCTGGCTGAAAGACAGCCGGATGGACGGGATCGACATTCTCAAGGCGGTGAAACGCGACAACCCGGACGTGCCCGTGGTGATCATATCGGGGCATGGTAACATCGAAATTGCGGTCGCGGCGATCAAACAGGGGGCGTATGATTTCATTGAAAAGCCGTTCAATATTGATCAATTGATGGTGGTGATACGGCGCGCCATGGAGGCCTCGCGTTTGCGCCGTGAAAACCATTCGCTAAAGCGCAACGAGGTGACAAGTGCCGATATGATCGGTGAATCGGCGTCGTTCCGGACCATGGTTAGCCAGCTTGACAAGGTGACCAAATCGAACGGGCGGGTGATGCTGACCGGGCCTGCCGGGGTCGGCAAAGAGATTGCCGCGCGCTATATTCACGCCAATTCGGGCCGGGCCAACGCACCGTTTGTCACCGTCAATTGCGCCGGGGTCGAACCGGACCGGATGGAGGAAGTATTGTTTGGCCGCGAAACCCCCGAGCGAGGGGTTGAGCCGGGCCTGCTGGAAGAAGCGCATGGCGGGGTGATTTACTTTGACGAAGTGGCGGATATGCCGGTGGGCACACAGTCAAAAATCCTGCGGGTGTTGGTGGATGAGCAGTTTCACCGGGTCGGAGGGGCGGATAAAGTCCGGGTTGATTTGCGGGTAATTTCCAGCACAAACAAGGATTTGAACGTCGAAATTAAAGCAGGGACATTCCGGGAAGAGCTGTTTCACCGTCTTAATGTGGTGCCAATTGCCGTGCCGTCATTGGAAGAACGGCGCGAGGATATTCCGGTCCTGGCCGAGCATTTTATCGCCGCCTGTAATGAAACCCAGGGGTTGGCGCTGCGCGAGTTGAGCGATGAGGCGGTGACATTGATGCAGACGATGATCTGGCCTGGCAATGTGCGGCAGTTAAAGAACCTGGTGGAACGGGTTTTGATCCTGGGTGATGGCACCGGTCCAATCGAGGCGCGTGAACTGCCCAAGGACGACGAAATCCAGGCCGAAGAGGGTCGGGTTGTTCTGTCCGGCGCCTTGGCGACACTGCCGCTGCGCGAGGCACGTGAGGCGTTTGAACGCGAGTATCTGCTGACCCAGATCAACCGGTTTGGTGGCAATATCAGTCGCACGGCGTCGTTTGTCGGCATGGAGCGCAGCGCGCTGCACCGCAAACTGAAGTCACTGGGGGTGGTGACGTCAAGCAAATCCGGCGCCAGAGTCGCACATGTGGCAGAAGCAGTTGAAACTGCGGCCGAATAGGCAGAAGGTTGGGGCAAATCAAAAGGAGATATTTCCCATGTTTCTGGCCTATGTAATGACCCAGACGCGCGGTACGACGGATGTGTTGCTGACGCAGTTTTCGCAAATGATGATCGAGCGGGGCAACCGTTTGGTCGGCGTGGCGCAGACCAATACGGAATGCGCCGATCAGACCCTGTGCGATATGGATGTTTTGGTGCTGCCGGACGGGCCGACCATCCGAATTTCGCAATCACTGGGCAAAGGCGCCAAAGGCTGCCGGTTGGACCCGGCGGCTCTGGAACAGGCGGTGGCGCTGGTGTCGGCGGGGCTGGACGGCGATCCGCAACTTCTGGTGGTCAACAAATTCGGCAAACACGAGGCCGAGGGCCGCGGGTTTCGCCCGGTGATCGGCGAAGCACTTAGCCGGGGCGTTCCGGTCCTGGCCGGGGTCAACAGTATAAACGAAGCGGCGTTTGTCGAGTTTACCGAAGGGTTGGGTCAACGGCTTGATGGCACGACTGAGGCGCTTGAGGCCTGGTTCAGCAGCATAGAAGCGGATACAGCGCAACCGGCCTGAGGCATGACGCAGTTCCGGTTTTGACCCGGGACTTCATCAAATGCCGCCACGAATCCCCTGATCAGGGAGGCCCCCGGATCAGGTCTGGGGCTGCGGTAATTTTACGCGTCTTCCAGAGCGTGATCTTCCATCAGCTCTTTCCAGCGGTGACAGGCGACCTCATGTGCGGTGCCCGAACTTTCCAGTTTGGGTTCATCCTTGCGACAGATATCAATCGCATAAGGACACCGGGTCTGGAACTTGCAGCCAGGTGGCGGGTTGGTGGGCGAGGGGATCTCGCCTTTCAGTTTCTGCGCGCGGCCACGGTCATCCGGGTCAAGAGACGGGATCGCCGACATCAGTGCCTTGGTATAGGGGTGGCGCGGGGCCGCGAATAATTCGCGGGTGGGGGCGGTTTCCACCAGACGGCCCAGATACATCACTGCCACATGGTCGCAGACATGTGCCACCACCGACAGGTCGTGTGAGATGAACAGGAAGGTCAGCCCCATATCCTGCTGAATTTCTTTCAGCAGGTTGAGAACGTCCGCCTGGATAGACACGTCCAGCGCCGCCACGGATTCATCCGCGACAATGAACTGCGGGCCGGAAACCAATGCCCGCGAGATCGAAATCCGCTGACGTTGCCCACCCGAAAACGCATGCGGGAAACGGCGTAGATGTTCGAGGTTCAGACGGCACTTTTCGGCAATCTCACGCACCCGCGCGTCGGTTTCTTCGCGCGTTTTGGTCAGTTTCATCACCTCAAGCGGTTCGGCGATGATGTCACGCACTGTCATCCGTGGGCTAAGAGCCGCGTAAGGGTCCTGAAAAATCAGCTGCGCGCGTTTGCGGTATTCCTTAAGAGTCCTGGCATCCAGCGAAGGCAGGTCATATTGTACCTCGCCGTCGTCATAGTGGATGCTGCCCCGGGTGATGGGGGCTGCTCGCAGCAATGCGCGGCCCAAGGTGGTTTTGCCCGATCCCGATTCGCCCACCAGCCCGAAAAAGCTGCCTTTTGCGATGTCGATGTTAACGCCTTCTACCGCACGGACCACCGGTCTGGGGCCAAACAGGCCACCACCACTTATCGGGTAGTGAACCGAAAGGTCACGGGCGGAAATGAGTGGTTTGTCGCCCATTATGCGGCCCCTTCAGATTGGTTTTGCGAATAGATATGGCAGGCAGCGGTGTGGCCTTTGGACACTTCTGTAAAGGTTGGGATGACGGTCGTGCAGGCCGGGCCAACAACCTGCGAACAGCGGGTGTTGAACACACATCCCGGCGGGCGTTCCAACGGCGACGGAATATCCCCCGGTATCGGGCTAAGGGGCACGTCAAGTTTGTCAAGATCGGGCAGGGCGGCGATCAGCCCTTGGGTATAAGGATGCGCCGGATTGCGGATCACGTCCCGCACCGTGCCTTGTTCAACCAACCGGCCAAGGTACATGACCGCCACGGTGTCAGCCGTCTGGGCGATCACCCCAAGGTCATGGGTGATGAACACGATGCCCATGCCAAATTCGTCTACCAGGTCTTTCATCAGGTCAATCACCTGCGCCTGAATGGTCACGTCCAGCGCCGTCGTGGGTTCATCGGCGATCAACAGCTTGGGCTTGGTCGACAGCGCCATGGCAATCATCGCCCGTTGCCGCATCCCCCCCGACAATTCAAACGCGAATTGTTTGAACCGGGTGGAGGGATCGGAAATGCCCACCCGATCCAGCATTTCAATCGATACTTCCTTGCACTTTTTGGCGTTCATGCTGGTGTGGATCAGCAATTGCTCGACCATCTGGTCACCGATGGTAATGGCCGGTGCAAAGCTGGCCATCGGTTCCTGAAAGATCATCGAGATAGCCCCCCCCCGCACCACCTGCATTTCATTGCCCCGAAGGCCCATGATATCAATCGGTTTGCCGTCAAGATGCAGCGTGATCCTGGTTTCATCGCTGTAATGCGCATTTCCGGGGTTCAGCATCATCAGTGATTTGGCCGTGACGGATTTACCCGAACCAGACTCGCCCACCAGCCCCATGACTTCGCCTTCTTCAAGCGAGAATGAGACATTGTCCACCGCCGTGATCCTGCCTTCGTCGGTATCGAACTGAAGGGTCAGGTTTTCTACATCCAGAAGCCGCGTCATTTCTTGGTATCTCCGTAGGGGTCGGCCGCATCGCGCAGCCCGTCACCGACGAACACAAACGCCAGCACCAGAACAATGAAAAAGATCACCGGGATGAAATACCATTGATAATTCAGCAAAACATCCGCCGAAGTGACCGATTGCAACATAACCCCAAGTGAGTTGACCGGGTCTTTGAGGCCCAGACCAATAAAGCTGAGCGCGGTTTCCGACAGCACCATATAGGGAAACGAGATCACCAGATCGACGATGATATAGCTGGTGAAACTGGGCAGCAGGTGCTTGCGGATGATGTGGCTGGGCGAGGCACCGCACAGCTGTGCCGCCAGCACGTATTCCTGATTTCGTTCGGTCAAAAGGTGGGTTCGCACCCGTCGTGCCAGGGTGGGCCAGCCGATGAACCCAAGGATGATAGAGATAAAGAAAAACCTCTCTTCCGCACTCCAGGTATCGGGGATAAAGGCCGCCAGCGCCATGAACAGCGGGATGGCGGGCACGGTTCTGATGGTATCCGTCATCATTTGCAGGATGGAATCGACCCAGCCGCCGAAATAGCCTGACACCCCGCCGATCAGCAAGGCCAGCACAAAGGAAATGAAGACGCCGATGGTCCCCACGGCCATTGAGGTATTGATCGCATGGAAGGTGCGCGAAAATATGTCCTTGCCGGTACTGTCAGTGCCAAACAGATGGATATAGCCTTTGTCGACGCCAAACAGATGCGTCTCAAACGACATGCCAAACAGTTTGTATTTGTCACCTTGCGGGAACAGAACCACATAGCGACGCGCATCGCGGTCGATCTCGGACACCCAGCGGAAATTGGTCGCGATCGAACGCTCACGCGTGGTTGTGTAGATGAACGGCCGGAAGGAAAAGCCGTTTTCATCCCAGAACCTGGGAATTTCCGGCGCGCCGTTCTGATAATCTTTGTCGCGACCGGCAATGGTTGGATCATAGGGCGTCAGGAACGGCGCAAACAGCCCTGACAGGATCAGGATGATCAATACCCAGGCGCCGACCATGGCGGCCTTTTGTTTGCGGAACCTTGCCCAGATCAGTTGCCCTTGCGAAGCGGTGAAATATGCCTCTTTCAGTTTCCGGTCTGCGGCTGCGTTTGTGGCGGTGTCTGTGGCGGTGTCTGTGGCTGTGTTGCTTGCATCTGTCATGACATTTATCCCAGAATACTGCGGCGAATGCGCGGGTCGACGATGGCGAGAATAAGATCAGTGACAAAATTCAAGCTTACGATACTGGCGGTCAGCATAAAGATGATCGCCCCGGCCAATTGCTGATCGTTGGACCGCGCCAAGGCTTCGATCAACAGTGATCCGGCCTCGGTCAGGGTCAGGATCAGCGCCACAACCGGCAGTTCGTTGAAAATCCGGTTCAAATCAAACCCAAGCGAGTTGATGATCGGCGTCAATGCGTGACGCGCCGGATAGCGCAACAACAACCGTCGTCCCGTGACCCCGCGCGCGGCGGCGGCGGTGACATAAAGCTTGCCCACCTCGTCCGACATCAGGGCGCGCACGGTCTGGATCGCGAATGCGGTGGCCGACCAGCCAAGAATGAAGATCGGCAACCAGACATGGCCAAGGAAATCCTTGACCTTTTCATACGACCAGGGGGCATCGCGCATTTCCTTGCTGAACAGCCCGGTCAGGCTGTCGCCGAAATACACGGTCGAAAACAGCATGATCATCAGCGCCAAAAGGAAGTTTGGCAGCGCCAGGCCCAAATAGCTGACCAACCGCAAAGAGTTGTTGAGATAGGCGTTCTTGGACGTGGCAGCCAGGATGCCAATCGGAATGGCGATCATATAGGCCAGCAACAGCGAAGCCAGGCAGATGCCCAGCGACAGCCAGAATTTCTGGCCCAGAAGCTGGCTGATGTTCAGGCGCTGAATGCAGCTATCGCCAAATTCGCCCTGAAAGGCGTTGATGATCCAACTGCCCCAGCGTTCCATATACGGGCGGTTCAGGCCAAGACGGACGCGCTCGGCGTCAATATCGGCGGCGGTGATCACCGACCCTTGCGAGTTCTTGAATGCCAGATAGCGCTCGGCGCAATCGCCCGGCACAAGTTCCATCAGTGAGAAGACGATAAACGACACCAGGATAAGTGTCAGAATGGCAAGTGCGGCGCGTATTCCCGCAAACCTTAGAAATGGTAGCATGTGCTTTCGTTCGCTCCCCACGAATGATGGCCAGCTTGTATCGCTGCTTTTTTATTGGGGTGTCGCGGGCATCCCAAAGGATGCCCGCGACAATGTCATGTCAGATCAGCCTTATTCGCTCAGCGACCACTGAGGCCCACGATACGGGTAGGACCAGTAATAGGAATAAGACGCGGTCTGGAACTGCGGGAAGTTGATCAGCTTGTTCGAGTGATAAACCGGTGCAGCCGATTTGACCGTGCCGATGAACAGCAGGTTATCAACCATCGCCTGAACCAGTTTGGCCCCCAGCGCGTTGGATTCATCCGTCCCGGCAATGGCCGACTGGAATGCCAGAATGTCGGCACCCATGGTATCAACCCACTCAGGTGGTTTCACACCTGACGCACCCTTGCTGTCGATATACTCGGACCACAACATCGCCGTGCGCATGCCAAAGTAGTTTTCGAACGGCGGTGTGAACAGTTCCGAGTTGCCAAGGATAACCGCCAGCGGCATGCCTTTGAGATACATGGTCACATCCAGCTGGTTGGCCGATTGCGCCGAGCGGTATTCGTCGGTGGTTACTTCCTTGACCACAGCATTCACGCCCACATCTTTCCAGGACTGACCAACCAGTTCGACCAGTTTGCTGGAAATGCCTTGCGTTGCGAATTGCAGGTTCAGCACCAGCGCTTCGCCATTGGACATCTCGCGCAGGCCATCGCCGTCGATGTCGACCATGCCAATCTCGTCCAGCAGGGAATTTGCCAGATCCTGATCAAACTGTGCGTAATGCTGCAACATGTCATCCGTAAGGAATGAAGGCTGCGGCGAGAACGGCACATACTGGTTAGGCGTACCAAGCCCAAAGAACGCAACTTCGTTGATTTCGTCGCGGTTGATGGCCACAGACATCGCCTGACGGAACTTCAGATTGCCAAACAGATCACGTTTTGCCAGATCTTCCGACGTCACGTTGAAGGCAAAAGTACCGGTACGGATCTGCGGCTTGATGTCGATGGTAAAGTTGCCCTTTTCCTGGTTTTCCAGCAGCAAAGGCACATCGTCAAGGTTCAGCGCCTGGGTCTTATAGTCGACCTCGGCATTGACCAGCTTCAGCAGGCGCACTTCGGTTTCCGAAACAAACAATTCGTCCTGTTCGCTGATATACGGAAGCTGATTGCCGGCTGTATCGACCATGAAGAAATACGGATTGGCAACAAAGTGGCGCCCCTCCGTGGTTTCGGCGATGACAATGTGGCTCTCCAGGGTTGGATGGGCCGCATAAGGCATGCCCGCAACCTTGTCTGGATTGGCCAGCATCGGCGTTGGTGTGTCCATCCAGTCAGATGCACCCCAATAGGCCCCGATCACGTCATAACCGGTTTCAAACCCAATGGCCTTGGCGTTTGCATCGGCCGTTTCAAGCCCGACAACATCGGGGTGATATTGGCCCAACAGATGCATCGGCTGAAAGCCCTGCGCATAGTGGTTGGCAAAATGTGACAACAAACCCGGCTTGGGGGACGGCAGGTTGAACTGGATGGTTTGTTCGTCGATCACCACCAGGTCCATGGTTTCGCCGCCAACCAGCACATAATCCTTGGGCTTTTCCCGGATATTGGTGTCGGTTGCCAGGTTGTCATACCAGAATTTCACATCGCGGGCGCCAAACGGCTGGCCGTCCGACCATTTGTGACCCTTGCGCAAAAAGAATGTCAGCTGGGTGAAATCCTCGTTCCACTCCCATCCTTTGGCGACGTTTGGCACGATGGTCTGAAGATCGTCGGAATACCGCAGCAGGTTGACATGGCGGATCGACATCATGTCCGAAGTACCGGCCTCGGTGGCGTTCGACATGATGTCGAGCGTGCCACCATAGGTGCCGATTGCCTCGTAAGGGGTGACCACCAGCGGCTCAGACGGCAGACGGTCAGCCAAAGGCGGCAGATCCGGGTTGCCCTGAATGCGCGCATTCATCGCGGCAATGTCGGGGTTGGCCGAAAACTCCAGCGTGCAGCCGGCGTTGGCTTCATAGGTGCTCAGTTCATATTGCTGCGGAAAGGCGCCGGGTGCGACACCCTGCATGTCCGCCACAGTGATACCGGGACAGGCAGCATTGGCCGCCCCGGCCAGGGCGCTTATGGCAACCCCGGTTAAAAGGATTCGCTTCATTTGGTTTTCTCCCAAGTTATTTTTCATGCGCTTTAGATTACAACGCTCGCGCGTCATTTAATCTGACGCTTTTATACAGACGGAAATTAACAGTTGTGTGACGGTTTTTGTGATTTCCTTTCCCAATTTCCTATAGAGACAATTATTTGCAAATTCACGACCGATTGGCCATGCAAATTGCACAGGCCGTTCGGGCCGGCATTGGATTTGGTGTAGATGCCCCAAAAGAGACTGTTAGTTTCACCATCGCAACAGTTTGCAGACGAAAATTGCCCGCGTCAACATGGCGTTTTTATTTGGACCTGAAAAAGGCGAATTTTCCGGACTTACCGCAAGTGCTCTAACAAGGCCACCGAGGGGATGCCGGTCACCCCCAGCCCCGATGCCTGCTGATAGGCGCTGATTGCCTTGCGGGTATTTGCACCAATCACCCCGTCGGCACCTTCGGTGTCAAATCCGGCTGCTGTCAGACGTTGTTGCAGTTCTTTGCGGTCATTGATGGTCATGCCTTGCGCGTCGGGCGGGAAATTGCCCTTGATCGGCGGCCCACCGATCAGCCGGTCAGACAGGTGACCGATGCCGATGACATACAAAGTTGAATTGTTATAGCGGCTTATGACCGTGAAATTCCTGAATACCATAAAGGCCGGACCCTTGGCACCGGCGGGAATCAGGATTGATGCACCCCCATGGTTGGGCACCTTTGCCCCGTTCATGTCACGCACGCCTTGTGCGGCCCATGCGGCCGGGCTTTGGTTCTTGCCCCGCCCGGTTTGCGCGGTGTTAAACCCATCCGGCAGGCGCACTTCGACCCCCCAGGGCTGGCCTTTGGTCCAGCCCGAACGCTTCAGGTAGGCGGCAGCACTGGCCAGCGCGTCCGTTGGGTCATCAGACCAGATGTCACGCTGCCCATCGCCGCGAAAATCGACGGCATAAGCCTGATACGATGTCGGGATGAACTGCGTATGTCCCATCGCCCCGGCCCAACTGCCGGTCATGTTGGCGACGCTTACATCGCCGTTTTGCAGGATTTTCAGCGCCGCGGTCAGCTGGCTCTCGAAAAACGCGCCGCGCCGACCCTCAAAGGCCAGGGTGGACAAGGCCGAGATCACCGGCACATTGCCCCGGTTCTCGCCATACCGGCTTTCCAGGCCCCAGATCGCCGTCACAACCCGCGCTTCGACGCCATATTTGGCCTCGATCTGCGACAGGACCGCGCCATGGCTGCGCAGCTTGGCGCGCCCGGTTGAAATCCGCGAATCCGAGGCGGCAATGGCAAGGTAATCTTCGAGGGTTCGGGTGAATTCAGTCTGGTTGCGGTCGCGTTCGATCACCCCGGGCAGAAAGCCGGCGGCGCGAAAAGCGCTTGAAAGGGTCGATTGGCTGATCCCGCGCGCCGCGGCCCGGGTGCGAAACCCGGCAACCCAGGCGTCATATTCGGTGTTGGGCACGGCGCGCATTTGTGGCGCTGGTTTGCGTGCCACAGATGCGGTGCCGCCAGTACAGGCGGAAAGCGCCATGGCGCCGATACCAAGGGTGACGGTGCGTCTTGTCAGGGTCATGATGTCTGCCTCGTGGTTTTTTGCCCACCATGCGGTAGCAGCGCCAGGTTATCAACCCGGATTGCCAGGACCCGTTCAAACCGCAGCTGACACCTGCCAATATCCGCTGATCAATACCCCTCATTGTGAACATGTCATATATGACATGTTCACAATGAGGGGGCTAATAAGGGGTCTGAAGGCCCGTCTGTGCCAAAGTCGTGTGGTCGTCGCTGGGTTTACAAATCGTCGACAAAACCACTGGTATCTTCAAGCGCGCGTTCAAAGATGTTGAACATATCGTCGATCTGTGCGTCGGTGATGATCAGTGGCGGGCAGAAGGCCACCGTGTCATTGACCAGCCCGCGCACAATCAGCCCATGTTCCATCGCCCGGTCAACCGCATAGGCCCCAACAGCCTGTTTTGGATCAAAGTTGCGTCGCGCGGGTTTGTCGGCCACCAGTTCCACCGCCCCAATCAGGCCAAGCCCGCGCACTTCACCCACCAAGGGGTGATCGCCCAGCACCTTCAGACGTTGCTGAAACCGGATCGAGACGGATTTGACATGGGTGCCAATATCCCTTTCGTCATAGATCTTTTGCGTCTCCAGTGCGACGGCCGCCGGGACCGGATGGCCGGAATAGGTGAACCCGGTGCCAAAGACGCCATATTTGCGACTGCCTTCAACCAGCACCTCATGGATTTTCTCGTTCATCATCACCGCCCCTATGGGCAGATAGGCGGCGGATAATTGCTTGGCCATGGTCATCAGATCGGGCTTCAGCCCATAGGTTTGCGTCGCGAACCTATTGCCGGTGCGATAAAATCCGCTGATCACCTCATCGACGATGAACAGGATGTCGTGCTGCTCCAACAGCGGCTGGATTTTCTCGAAATAGCCTTTGGGCGGTTCGATCACCCCCCCAGCCCCCAGAAACGGCTCGGCAATGAAGGCGGCAACCGTATCCGGCCCCTCGCGCATGATCAGCTCTTCCAGATTGGCGGCCAGGCGGGTGGCATATGCCTCTTCGCTTTCGCCCTCTTGCCCATATTTATAGAAATGCGGGCAATCGGTGTGCAGGATGTTGTTGATCGGCACGTCAAAGGCGTTGTGGGCATATTGCAACCCGGTCAGGCTTGCGGCGGCCACGGTGATCCCGTGATAGGCGCCATGCCGGGCGATGATCTTTTTCTTTTCAGGACGGCCCAGAATGTTGTTGTAATACCAGACCAGTTTCACCTGGGTGTCATTTGCCTCGGAGCCGGAGTTGGTGAAAAACACCTTGGACATCGGCACCGGCGCGTGTTTGACCAGATAATCCGCCAGCTCGATCGCCGGTTCGACCGCCTTGTGGGCAAAATTGTGGTAAAACGGCAAGGCCTGCATTTGCCGGGTTGCCGCCTCGACCAAACGCGGCTCTGAAAATCCGAGTGCTGCGCACCAAAGCCCGGACAGACCTTCGATGAACTTTTTGCCATCGTCGTCGTGCACATAGATGCCGTCACCCTGGCTGATGATATGCGGGCCCTTGTCTGGATGGGCGGCAAGGTTGGTAAAAGGGTGCAAATGCGAGGCAATGTCGCGGGCAGCGGGAGAGTTGGGGGCGTTCTGGGTCATGATGTTCAACCTGTCAGTTTGCAGAAACGAAAGGGCGCGGGTCACCGTGCCTCTGATACATTGCGCAAATCCTGAGGTGGGTAAACCATGATAAGAGGCTTTGGCCATATTCGTGGCAAGATTGATCCTGACGAAAATATGGGACCGAGGGCACGCCACCGCCTCTTGCGCCACCGCCAAAGTTGGATGGGGCGAAACCCCACCCTATGCAACAATCACAGGTCAACCTTTGGGTGGATTGGTATCAGGTTAAACCACAAAGGCCCTAGCCTGCGCGAAAACAGGCGACCCGGCTGCTGGCGATCTGTTGCATTTGCGGCGATTCCTGTTTGCAACGATCAATCGCCAAGGGACAGCGCGGATGAAAAGCACAGCCGGATGGTGGATTGATCGGGTCCGGTATTTCACCCTTTGGTGGTTCCACCTCACGTCCGAACCCGTCCAGTTTCGGGGCCGCGTCCAGCAGCATCTTGGTATAGGGATGCCTTGGATTGTCAAACAGATCGTCGCAAGGTGCTTCTTCTATCAACCGTCCCAGATAAAGAACGCCGACCCGGTCGGCCATATGGCGCACGATGGTCAGATCGTGACTGATCAACAGATAGGTCAGGCCAAGTTCTTCTTGCAGGTCGCTCATCAGGTTAAGAACCTGGGCCTGAACCGATACATCCAGCGCCGATGTCGGCTCGTCGCAAACAATCAGCTTCGGTCCCGCCGCCAGGGCGCGGGCGATGCAGATACGCTGGCGCTGGCCGCCGGAAAACTCATGCGGATATTTGCCCGCATCTTCACCCGACAGGCCCACCTGTTCCAGCAACCGTTCGGCAAGACCGCTGATATCGCCGCCCCGCGCGCGGACCGGTTCGGTCACGATATCGCTGACCCGCCAGCGCGGATTAAGGCTGGCGTAAGGGTCCTGAAAAATCATCTGAATGTCGGCGCGGGTCCGGGCGACCGTGGCCTTGTCCGTCTCGCGGGCCAGATCGACGCCGCCGATCTCGACGCTGCCATTGCTTGGCTCCAGCAGGCCGACGACAATCTTGCCGATGGTGGATTTGCCTGATCCACTTTCGCCGACCAGCGCATAGATGCTTTGGGCCGGGATGTTCAGGCTGACGTCCGACACCGCATGCAGATATTCCTTTGATCCGCGCTCGATCAGCCGGTTCAGCCAGGGACGCGAGACGTCAAACACCCGCGACAGGTTGTTGATTGAAACCAGTGTCTTCATGCGCTTACCGCCTGTGTGAACCAGCATGCGGCGCGGCCATCGCCCGCCGTCAGGTCCGGGCCAACGCCTTGGCCGCAGACCTCGCGGGCACTGGTGCATCTGGGCTGAAAGGCACAGCCCGGTGGCAAGGCGTCCAGCCTGGGCATGGCGCCGGGGATCTGGTTCAGACGTTTGCGGTTCTGGCTGGCCAGCGGCGTCGAAGCCATCAGGCCGATGGTATAGGGATGGCACGGCGCGCTCAGCACCTCGCGCACTGGTCCCAGTTCGACCAGCCGCCCGGCATACATGACCGCCACCCGGTCGGCGGTTTCGGCGATCACGCCCATGTCGTGTGTGACCAGCATGATCGCGGTGCCGCGTTCGCGGCACAGACGTTTCAGAAGCACGATGATCTGCGCCTGCACCGACACATCCAGCGCGGTTGTCGGTTCATCGGCGATCACCAGGCCCGGCTCGGCGCATAGGGCCAGGGCAATGACGACCCGCTGGCGCATACCGCCGGAAAACTCGTGCGGATAGGCATCGACCCGGCGCGCGGCGCCGGGAATGCCGACCTCTTCGAGGGCGGCAATGGCGCGGGCTGCTGCCTCGTCGTTGGAAACCGGCAGATGTTCCGAAATGGTTTCACGCAGTTGCGCGCCGATCGGCAGCAACGGATTGAGCGAGGTCAGAGGATCCTGAAACACCATGCCGATGCCTTTGCCGCGTATCCGGCGCATGGCCTCGGGGGGCAGGTTGTCGATCCGCTGGCCACGCAGCCAGACCTCGCCGCCACAGATATGCGCGGGCCGGTCCAGCAGGCCGATGATGGCGTTGCCGGTCATGGATTTACCGGCCCCGCTTTCGCCAACCACGCCAAGGATTTCACCCGGGGCAATGTCAAACGACACGTTGTCCACCGGGCGCAAAAGCGACTTTCGCAAGGGGATTTCAACTTGCAGGTTACGCACGCTCAGAACTGGCTCGACCATTACCGCAACCTCGGATTCAGCACATCGCGCAGCCAGTCACCCAGCAGGTTGACGGCCAGTGCCAGCGTCAGCAATGTGGCGGCCGGAAACAGCAGGATCCACCATTCGCCGGAAAACAAATAGCCCTGTCCGATGCGGATCAGGGTGCCCAGCGATGGCTTGGTCGGCGGGGCTCCGACCCCGAGAAACGACAATGTCGCCTCGGCGATGATCGACAAGGCCAGGCTGATGGTGGCAATCACCAGCACCGGTCCCAACACGTTTGGCAGGATATGGCGCACCATGATCGCCGTGCCGCTGCGCCCGCACAGACGCGCCGCCTGCACGTATTCCTTGCCTTTTTCCACCAGGGTCGCACCGCGCACCACCCGCGCGAACTGAACCCATTCCGACAGGCCGATGGCAAAGATCAGCACCCAGATGGCCATCTGGTCGCGCAGATGGATCGGGGTAAAGCCCTTGGCGATGCCGAAGATCAGCATTGCCACCAGTATCCCCGGGAATGTCAGCTGTACATCGGCGACCCGCATGATCAGCGTACCGACCCAGCCCCCGGCATAGCCGGCAATCAGCCCCAGCGTCACCCCGAGGATCATTGCAAAAGTCACGGCGGCAAAACCGACAAACAGCGAGATCCGCATGCCATAAAGGATGGTTGAAAACACATCGCGGCCCTGATCGTCAGTGCCCAGCCAGAACACCTCTCCGGTGAACTGATTGGGCTGCATCGGACTGGAAAACCCGTTCATCAGGTTCAAAGATCCCGGATCAAACGGCGTGTGCGGCGCGATGAACGGCGCCAGAATGGCCGCCATGATCAGCACCATGGCGACGATGAACGACACAATTGCCACCGGTGAATGGCGAAACGACCACATGAAATCCGAGGCCCAGGCCCGCGCTATTGCCTGTCTCATCAACCAGTCCCCCCGGAGCGACCCACATGCAGGCGTGGGTCAATGGCAAAATACAGCAGATCGACGATCAGGTTGATCGCCACGAACATCACCGAGACCAGCATCAGATAGGCCGCCATCACCGGGATATCGACAAACTGGATCGAGTTGATGAACAACAACCCGACACCGGGCCACTGAAACACCGTTTCGGTGATGATCGCAAAGGCAATTATTGATCCAAGTTGCAGCCCCGTAACCGTAATAACCGGGATCAATGTGTTTTTCAGCGCATGGCGGAAATAGACGCTGCGGTCACGCAGCCCCCGCGCCCTGGCAAAGCGGATATAGTCCTGGCGCAGCACTTCGAGCATTTCCGAACGCACCAGCCGCATGATCAGCGTCATCTGATACAATCCCAGCGTGATGGACGGCAGGATCAGCGCCTGTAGCCCCGATTTGGTCAGGAACCCGGTGCGCCATTCGCCCACCATGACCACCTCGCCGCGCCCGAAACTGGGCAGCCAGTTCAATTCGACCGAAAACAGGTAGATCAGCAATATGCCGATCAGAAAGGTGGGTAACGAGACCCCGACAAGTGAAACGGTCATGATCGTATGGGCGACCCAGCCGTCACGCCTGATGGCCACAAACACCCCAAGCGCAAAGCCGATGCCAACCGCCAGGATGGCCGAAACCGCGGCCAGTTCAAGGGTCGCGGGCAGCCGCTCGGAGATGATTTCCGACACCGGGCGGCCCTGGCGATAACTGACGCCGAAATTGCCCTGAACAGCCCCTTTCAGGAATTTGAAATATTGCACCGGAAAGGGCTGATCCAGCCCCAGTACCCCGCGCAGGCGTTCGATGTCGGCGCCGGTGCGTTCCTGGCCCAGCATGTTGTCAACCGGATCGCCGACAAAGCGGAACATCGAAAACGCCACCAGCCCGACAACGAGCAGGACGATAAACGACTGAAAGGTTCTTTTGATGGTAAAAGCGAGCATGTTTTGGTCAATACCTGGCCATGATGAAAGTTAACAGCGGTTAGGTGTCGCTGGCAGGTCATTGTGCCAGCGACCAGTTTGACAGTTGTTTTTGGGGGCGCAGGTCCGAGAAACCCGCGCCCCCAAGCCCATTACTTCATGGTGAAATATTTGAACTTTGCCGCGTCACCCGGATCGACGACGGTGCCGACCTTATCGGACATGCCCCAGTTCAGAACCTGGTGATGGATCGGAATATAAAGGACTTCCTCCTGCACCACCTTCCAGATTTCAGCAATCATATTGTCACGCTTTTCCAGATCGGTCTCCGAGGCAAGCGCCTGGATCGAAGCGTCCAGTTCTTCATTGCTGAAACGGGTGCCATTCCAGGATCCGTATTTCTCGCCCTTGCTGTGCACCAGAAAGTTGAAGATATATTCGGAATCATAGGTCGGCACACCCCAACCCAGCATGTAGAAATCGGTTTCCAGCGTGTTGATCAGCGGGAAATGCTGGGCCTTTGGCTTGGCGTCAAGCTGTACGTTGACGCCAATCTGCGCCAGCATGCCAACCGTCGCCTGACAGATTGCCTCATCGTTGATGTAGCGATCGTTCGGGCAGTCAAGACGGATCGAGAACCCGTCGCCATACCCGGCCTCTGCCATCAGGCTCTTGGCCTTGTCGATGTCATTCGCAGGCACCGCGTCAAGTTCGGCCGTCCAGCCATGCACAAACGGCGGCATTACCACACCTGCCGGGATCGACTGGTCGCGCATCACCACGGTTCTGATCGCGTCCCGGTTGATTGCCATGTTGACAGCCTGGCGCACCCGCACGTCGGCAAAGGGATTGGCCCCATCCACATCGTCGGATTTCAGATCGTCATCACCCTGGTTCATGCCGAAAAAGATCACCCGGTTCTGCGGTGCGGTAATTACCTGCAAGCCATCGGCCCCGGCCACCCGTGCCAGATCCTGTACCGGCACATCCTGAATGAAATCCACCTGGCCCGACAAAAGTGCAGCAACCCGGGTCGCCTTGTTCTGGATCGGGGTATAGATGATCTCGCTCACCTGCATCGGGAACTCGCCCATGCCCCAGTAATTTTCGTTCATTTTCAGAACGGTCTTGGCATCCGGCTCGCGGCTGACCAGAACATAAGGTCCGGTGCCATTGGCATTGCGTGCCGCATGGGTGTCCTCGCCGCCTTCATAGTCCTGAACCTTGACGGCATTGTTGGCCTCGGCCCAGCCCTTGTCCATGATGAACAGGTTGGTCAGGTTTGACGGCATGATCGGGTTGGGACCATCGGTGACGATCTCAAAGCCATATTTACCATCGGCGCGGACTTCTTTGACCGAGGCCAGCAATTCCTTGTAGTCGCTGTCCGGTGTCATCGCCCGGTTGAAGGAAAATACCACGTCTTCGCTGTCAAACTCGGCGCCGTCATGAAATGTGACACCCTCGCGCAGTTTGAACTTCCAAACGTTCGGATCATCCGGGCTGGGGGCCCATTCGGTTGCCAGGGCCGGAACGATCTGGCCGGTCATGTCACGGATCAGCAGTGGCTCCATGATCTGATGCGCCAACGCCGATGTCGGGCCTTCGTTCTGAGCGTGCGGATCAAGCGTCAGCGCATCGCCCGCGCGCGCCCAGCGCAATGTTTCAGCCTGTGCCATCCCTGTGGTCCCAGCTACGATCGCTGTGGTCATTAGCATTAGTTTGATGTTCATTTTCTTCTCCCTGATTAGGCGCATGGTGCCGGTTTGGTTCGGATGCACCTTAAATGTAGATAACCGGATGCCCCACTCATATTAACAATCGAGCCGGATACCAACAAATTTCTACCCAATACTTCCACATATTTTCACGACTGAATTGGCCTGCTGGTTTTGGGCGTCGGGGGCAAAGGATCGCAGAGAATTTTGCGGTAGAGTTTACACCATGTCAGAATCGTCACTTGACACAAATCGGATAGCCAACCTGTTAATTCGCCTCGCTCTGTCGCTCTGAAGTCGTACCCTGGTCCGGCGCCGGTCGTTGGTGGCGCGGATCGCACCAGCGTGCCACCCATGTCCTTTGCCTGCGCGTCGTACACATGTTCGGCCATTGCCAAACCGCTGTGGTGGTCTTGGGCCGCGGTTGCCGAGATTGCAAAACGGTGGCGCACCGGGCGACGACCAGACCACGCGCCCCCCCCCAAACTGACCGAACTTGTGTCAACGCCTGCCGGAAAATTGTTAGAATTTTATCTGTAGGGGCTTTGTTAATACCCAAAGGTTGATGGTGGACCAACAAGGCAACAAAGGTACAACCAATGCACGGTCTGATCAACAGAGCAATCCAGACGTTTGTCTGCCACACATATGGCGACGATCTTTGGCGCCGGGTGACCGAGGCCGCAAAACTTGGCTTTACCGAGTTTGAATCGATGCTGATCTATGAAGAAGAACTGACCCAGAAGGTTCTGGATGCCTTATGCGCCGATCTGGCGCGTCCCCAGGCCGATGTGCTTGAAGATCTGGGCACTTATCTGGTGTCCGACCCATCGGTCGAGGCATTGCGCCGGTTGCTGCGGTTTGGCGGGGTGAATTACGTTGAATTCCTGCATTCGCTTGACGATCTGCCGGATCGTGCGCGACTGGCGGTGGATGATCTGGATATTCCCCGGCTTGAATTGCGCGAACAGATCGCTGGCCAGTTCAGCCTGACCTGCGGGCCGGGGTTGCCGGGGTTTGGCTGGGTGATGATGGGGGTGCTGCGGACCATGGCGGATGATTACGGCGCGCTGGTGTTTCTGGAATATGATGGCAAACGCAAAAAGGACGAAGTCATTTCGATCACCCTGATCGAAACCGCCTTTTCCGAAGGCCGCAGTTTTGAATTGGGGGCGCGAAGCGGATGACTGAAGGTGTGATCGATTGTGGTGAGCTGGCCGATGTTCTGGATCAATTGTGTCCGATGTATGTGCTGCTGGACAAAACCGGGCATATTTGCCGGGTCGGGCCGACCTTGCAGAAACTGCGGGCTGATCAGCCAATGAGAGGCCAACGCTTTTTGGAGCTGTTTGAACTGAATCGCCCCAAGGCGGTCAGCAGTTTTGCCGGTTTGATGAAAGCCTCGGGCGCCAAGCTGCATTTACGGTTCCGGGATGACCCGCAAACCGGGCTGAAAGGCTCGCTTGTGTCTTTGCCGGGTGGAAAAGGTGCGATTGTCAATCTGTCGTTTGGTATTTCAGTGTTGGAGGCCGTGCGCGACTATGCATTGAATTCAGCCGATTTTTCCGCCACTGACTTGACGATTGAACTGTTGTATCTGGTCGAGGCCAAGTCGGCCGCAATGCAGGCATCACGCACCTTGAATCTGCGATTGCAGGGGTTGATGATTGCCGCCGAAGAACAGGCTTTCACCGACACGCTTACCGGGTTGAAAAACCGCCGGGCACTTGACCATGTGCTGGCTCGGATGGTCACCGGCGGCAAGGGGTTTGCGCTGATGAATCTTGATCTGGATTATTTCAAGGCGGTCAATGATACACTGGGCCATGCCGCAGGGGATCATGTGTTGCAGCAGGCCGCAAGGATAATGGTCGAAGAAACCCGCAGCGACGACATTGTCGCGCGCGTCGGTGGTGACGAATTTGTACTGATCTTTGGTGAATTGACCGATCGCAAGAACCTTCAGCGCGTTGCCGACCGGTTGATTGAACGGCTCCAGGAACCTATCCCCTTTGGCAACCAGACCTGCCGCATTTCCGCCAGTGCCGGAACAGTTATCTGGAGTACCGAAGGCGAACCCAAGGCCGCAGATTTGCTGCATGAAGCTGATTTGGCACTTTACGCCGCCAAGCGCGCCGGGCGGGCCTGTCACAAGTTCTACTATCCCGAAATGCGTGCCGAAAGTCAGGACAACACCACCACAGCAGGGCCTTCCACCCCAGCAGAGGGACCCGAGGCATCCGTGCCGGACCCCGCGCAAACCGGTGCGCGCGCCACCGGAACCTGAGGGCGGCGGCGCGATGATTTACACCAGATCGCCCAATGATTGCCCCGCCGATGATGGTAACAAGCCATTGTTTTTACACGTTGGTATCGGACGCCTCACCAAATTTTGCCCTTACAGATAGTCGTGTACACTTCCGGGTCAGAAACTCGGCTCTTGCGGCCTGTGCCACTCACAGCTTAGTGTCAACCTGTTTGAAAAAGGGACATTTTGCTCTCGCTTGAAGGGTGCGGCAGGGTGCGACACAGGATTTTATGCGGTTTTTTGTAATTACTCTTGCTTTGGTGTTGATTGGTTTGATTGGCCTGTCCGCCTGGCTGTTGTTGCGATCCTGTGCTGTGCACCTGCCTTTTACCGACCGGTTGATAACTGTTTGCGAGACGCAAGAAGCGATCCAGACACGCTCGGACTTGCGTCAAACCGACCGTGACAACCATGCGCTTAGCCTTCGGATCGCCCGATTGCAGCGCCAGCTTGGTGATGTGATCTGCGAAGCAGAGCCGCCACCGCCACCGCCTCCACCACCGCCGGAACCAGAGACCCCTAGCGGTCTGGACCCCGAGGCGTTTGATGAGGCCGACATCTCGGTGATGGAGGGCTGTTGGGAATTGTCGTCCAACTATTCGGTTCGCCATGTGCGAACCAACAAGATCACCAGGTTCAAATACTGGCGCATTTGTTTTGACGCGAATGGTCAGGGCAGTGAAATCATGCGCTCGACTGATGGGATCGTCTGCAAAGGCAACCTGTCGGGGAAATTACCGGGCAACGGCAAATTGACCATGCGTGAACCGGGCAACCTGCAATGCGACAATGACAGCTATATTTATCGACGCGACATTACCTGTACGCTTGATCAGGATGGCAGTGCAAAATGCAAAACCTATCAACCCGAAACCCAAGGGCGCGACACTGTAACCCTGCGTCGGGCACGCGAATAGCCCGGGAGAGAAAGAAATGGCCGAGTATTTTCTGTCCAAGATCCGCATTGATTCGACCGACTTTGTCGAGGCCGGCGGGCGACCCGCCCTGGAACGGCACGCCGAGTTGCGCCAATTGCTGTTGGAACGCGCCGGGCCTGAGGTGGCGGGCCTGTTCGCGGAGCCGTTGATCAGCCGGGGCAATGATGCCTCGCCCCCGACCGTGTCCTGGTACGGTGACGTCGAGGCCGAAGCCCGACCGCTGGCCAGCCTGAGTGGCAGTGAACGCGACGCGGTTGAAAGTTATCTGAGCGAGCATCTTCGCCCGTTGCGCGCCCTGGCTGACGACCCGCAAAACGGTGATCTGGCCTTGGGCGCACTGAGCGTTTACGGGCGCGACGATATTCTGGTGCAGGGTGGCCGACCGGTGATTGTCAACTGGGGGCTGATGCCTGGCGGAAACGGCGCCAACGCCGCCTCGCGTCCGGTTCATTTTGCAGCGACCTTGGGGAAATATATCGCCCTGACCGGCCCACAGCTGACATCATCGGCAGCCGGTGTGGCCGGTGTGGCAGGCGTGGCGGCAGGGGGGGCGGCAGCAGGGCCGCCCAATACGCCGGTTTTTGACCCGGTGGGTTCTGCCGGGGCCGTGCCCCCGACCGAAAGATCGCGCAGCAGGCTGTCGCCAATCGCATGGGTGCCGTTGCTGGTTTTGTTGCTGCTGGCGTTTGGTGTGCTGGCCTGGCTGTTGTGGCCCGGAACCCGCCTGTTTCACGCAGATGGCCCGCCGCCGGTGGTGACCGAGCAAGGGGCGCTGAATGCGGCAGAAGCGTTGAACAGATCGCTGCGCGAGCAGGAACTGGCGCTGCAAATTGCCTTGGACGGAGCGGTTTGCCGGGCTGACGGGGTGCTTGTGCTGCCCGGCGGCCGCACGCCCGATGGGCGGTTGTTGCCCGCGTTGGAGGGTGAGCCGCTGACACCGGGAGGCGCGCAAACCGCACCGGTGACAGAGCCGCCCACACGGGGCGATGTGCCGATCACGCCGGGCGCGGTGCCGACTGACAGAACCGGGATCGCCCCGGGTGCGTTACTGCCGCCGGCGCCTGAAAGGGTGCAGGTGGGCGGCGACACAACGTTGTTGAGTCTGATCGAGGCGCGCACGGTTCTGATTTTGGCGTCGGGACCAAATGGAAGCGCGACCGGGTCGGGGTTTTCGGTGGCCCCGGGATTGATTGTGACCAACTTTCACGTTGTTGAAGGGGCCGAGCAGATTTGGGTGGCCGGGGCCGGATTGGCCCGGCCCGAGGCGGCGGTGATGATCAAATCTTTGGGTCCGCTTGAGCAGGCAGGCGGCGATTTCGCCCTGCTGCAAATAAGCACTGCAAGCCTGCCGACGTATCTGGTGCACATGCCCGCGGGGTCGCTGAAGCTGACAAATGTCATTGCTGCGGGTTTTCCCGGTGATGTTCTGGCGGTGGACGAGGATTTTGAAGCACTGACCACCGGAAATGTTGGCG
The DNA here is from genome assembly GCA_021648025.1 of Paracoccaceae bacterium. GTDB lineage: Bacteria > Pseudomonadota > Alphaproteobacteria > Rhodobacterales > Rhodobacteraceae > NVQY01. Next base: position 190,281 of record JAKITO010000002.1, on the reverse strand, counting down.
CGATGCCGGATTTGACGGTGACCGATGGCACCATCAATACCGAACAGAATATGGGCCCCACGACCCGTGTTCTGATGCATTCGGCGCCGTTGTCTGGTGGTAATTCGGGGGGCCCATTGGTGGATATGTGTGGCCGGTTGCTTGGGGTGAATACGTTTGTGCGCCAGGGACCGATGCAGAACCGGGGTTTTGCCCTGAGTGCCGCCGACTTGCTGGCGTTTCTTGCCGGAACCGAGGCCGCCGGGGTGGCGCAAACGGCTGAGCCTTGCGCGCCGGTTGTTGTGCGTCCACAGGTCGTTGATGCCCAGCCGGCGCCTGCGCAACCGGCAGAGGACTGAGCTTATTGATGTCTGATACGTTGCTGACCACCACGTCGACTGAAAACCTGCAACCGCTGGGCAGTCCGGCTCAGCGGTCGTACGAATTGATCAGCGGAACTTTGCAGGATCACTTTGGGCCGAAACACGCGGCCCTGATCGGTGAACCGGTGGCCAATGAGGCCGGAAACCGGATTGACTGGTATGGGGCCGTTGATGGCGAAGCCAAACCGCTGCCGGACCTGCCCGAAGCAGATCAGATTGCTTTGCGGGCAAATTTGGCCTTGATGCTTGGCGACATCAGCGATCTTGCAGAAACCCTGGCGAAAAGCGACACAGCCGAAGATCAGCGCCTGTCAGAAGCGTTGAAGAACGCCACCCAGGTGCCTGATGATGCGATGATTTTCGGGGTTCGGAACAAGGATGGCGAAGGGGATGGGACCTGGTCTCCGGTATTGGTTCACTGGGGCTGGGTCAGCAATGAACAAACCTCTGTCCGGGGGGTTCTGAGCGGCACAGCACCGCAGCGCAAACCAGCCCCACCGCCACCAATCGTGGCACCGGCGGGCCCGGTCAACAATGGTCCCAAGGTCAGAATATGGTCTGGCCTTTGGTGGTGGTTGATCGTGTCGGGTTGGCTTTTGCTGGTGATATTGCTGGGCGCAATCCTTTATCTGGTGGTTGCCCCCTGCGGAGTGAGCCGGTTTGGCCTGGTGTATTGCCCGCCGGATGCGCCGCCCGCCGTTCGGGGTGAATTCGAAGAGAACCCGGTGCTTGGCAATCAGGTGGCCCGCCTCCAGCGCGAACTGGCGTTATTGGACCGGTCCTGCCAGCCAACCGTTCCGATTGACCCGCCGGAACCAATCGTTCCCGACCTGCCACCACCGCCACCGCCGCCACCGCCGCCGGTCGAGGAATCCGGTCTTAACGATGCCCAAAGCGATTTGGTCGACAGGATTACCGAACGCGGGGCGACCGTTGGTGCGTTGAACTTTGTGCTGGAATGGCACGGATCGGATGATCTTGACCTGTATGTGACCTGTCCGTCGGGGCAAACGATCAGTTACCGCGCCAGATCAGCCTGCGGTGGCGCGCTTGATCTGGATGCCAATGCCAGGCGCCGCTCACTCGTTCGCGACCCGGCGGAAAATATCGTATTTGGAAATCCGGCGATAGGCCTCTACAAGGTAACGGTGAAATTGTATAAGGACCGGACGTCCGGAGGGACCAAGGCGTTCAGGCTGCATGTGTTGCGACGCGATGGGACATCGCAAAGCTATAACGGCCTGATCCCACCTGGCGCGCGTGAATGGACCACAACCATTAGTATTTCAAGGTAGGCATAATGCAGCACCATTCCCAACTGGCAGAGCTGACCGATTGGCGCGACGAGATCACGCTGGTGCCGTATTCCGGCACCCAGATGCTTGATTTCGGCTTTCAGCTGGATGCGCTGGAACTTAAGAACGCGCGGTTCATCGAACGCCCCAGGACGGACGGCAACGGCAGCCGCGAAGAATGGATGTTGCTGCCTCTGACTGGTCACGGCGAGACCGACGAAGAAATCGAGGCAAATGGCGGCCCCGAGGATGACGCCTATTCGGTGCGCCCGGTGGCGGCTTTGGAGCCGTTTTTGAACAAATGGGTGCCGGTGCCGGTGCTGCGGGTGCGCAATGATCGCGGTCCGGGCGGCGAAGAACGGTTTGATCCCGGTCCGTCGGCCTGGGCACGGATGCGGGTGGTGGAACTGGACACGCCCGACCCGGCAACCGGGCACACGCACCGGGTGCAACTGGCGCTGGATACCATGTTGATGCCGGGGGGGCAGGGCGCGCAATATCTGGCACCTGGTCCGGCGGATTCGGAAAAAACCCGTGATTTCAGGTTTGTATCCGATCCTGCGGCGATGGATTGGTTCTTGCGCCGACCCGAGCCGGACAGCGACGGCGATATGCTTGATTTGCAAAAATGGGTCTCGGACTGGCTGGAAGAATTGTTCATGGCGCATAAGCGCGCTGAACGTCCGGGCCGCGCCATTACCCGCGACGCGTTGGCGCACAGGTTTGAACATTGGGCGCGCTATCTGGCCTGTCTGCGGCTGATTGATCATGCGGTGAATGTGCCGAAAATCCGGCTGGCCAATACCGTCGGTGGCCGCGAGGCGGTGACCCCGGTTGAGGTTGATCTGGTGCTGGACGTGGGCAATTCGCGCACCTGTGGCATCCTGATCGAACGCTTTCCGGGTGAAACCCGGCTTGATCTGGCGCGGTCTTTTCCACTGGAAATACGCGATCTGTCGCGGCCTGAATTTCATTATTCCGGCTTGTTCGAATCCCGGGTCGAGTTTTCAGAGCACCGTATGGGCGACGAACGTTTTGCGTCGCGGTCAGGGCGGCGTAACGGGTTTTTGTGGCCCAGTTTCGTGCGCATTGGTCCCGAGGCGTTGCGGCTGGTGGCCAGCGAAGAAGGTACTGAAACCGCATCCGGCCTGTCCAGCCCCAAACGCTATCTGTGGGACAACACACCGGTGCAACAGGACTGGCGGTTTCACCACCACACCGACCCGGCCAACCTGCCCAAATCCCTGCGCGCCGCGATGCGCCACATGAACGAGGCGGGCGAGGTTCTGGAACAGGTCAAGGCCGACGAGGCCGCGCGCCTGCGACCGCGCGGCAAAACGCCGATGGTTCCGGCGATCCGGCCAAGGTTTGCGCGATCGTCCCTGTTTGGTTTCATGCTGGCGGAAATCATATCCCACGCGCTGATCCAGGTGAATGCACCGGCTTCGCGGGCACGCCGCCCGCAGTCGGAATTGCCGCGCCGTTTGGGGCGGATAATCCTGACCCTGCCGACAGCAATTACTGCGCAGGAACAAGCGATTGTAAGGTCTAATGCACGTGGTGCATTAACCTTGGTCTGGGCAATGCTGGGGCTTAAGGACGGCGGCAGCGCGTTGGCGCAGATGCCGGAATTGATCGTTGACTGGGACGAGGCAAGCTGTACTCAGCTGGTCTATCTGTATTCCGAACTGACGCAAAAATTTGACGGACGGATTGATCATTTCCTGAAAATGAAGGGACGCGAGCGGGCACGCGAAGGCGCTGAGCCAACGCCGTCGCTCAGGCTGGCGTGCATCGACATTGGCGGTGGTACGACCGACCTGATGATAACCACCTTTTGGGGCGAGGCGGGGCGTGTGCTGCACCCGGCCCAGACCTTTCGCGAAGGGTTCCGTGTGGCCGGGGACGAATTGCTGCAACGGGTGATCGCCGCCGTGGTCCTGCCCGGATTGCAAGGCGCGATTGAGGCGGCAGGTGGGCAGTTTGTTGCCGAAAAGCTGCGGGAATTATTCAGCGGTGACACCGGCGGGATGGATCAGCAGATGGTGCAGAAACGCCGGCAGTTTGCCTTGCGGGTGCTGATGCCGCTGGCGGTGGCGGTGCTTGGGCGCTGTGAAAATGCCGATCAATCGGCGACGATTGAACTGGCGGTTGGCGATATTCTTGCCTTGGCGCCCGCCCCTGACGCCCCCGCTCCTGACGCCAAGGGTGAAAAGCCTGTGCCACAGGCGCTTGTCGCCTATATCGAAGATGCGGCGCGTGAATTGGGCGCGGATTTCAACCTGTCGGATGTCACCCTTAGCTGTTCGCGCGAAGATGTTGATGCCATCGCCCGCGAGGTGTTTCAAAAGGCGTTCAGCAATCTGGCCGAGGTGATTGACCACTTTGGCTGTGATGTGGTGTTGCTTACGGGGCGCCCGTCGCGCCTGCCGGCGGTGCGGGCGATTTTGCAGGAAATGATGGTGGTGCCGCCGCACCGGCTGATTTCGATGCACGCCTATAAAACCGGGCGCTGGTATCCGTTCCGCGATCCCGTAACCCAGCGCATTGGCGATCCTAAATCGACCGTTGCGGTGGGTGGCATGCTGATCGCCCTGTCCGAAAGCCGGATACCCAATTTCAAGGTGATGACACAGGCCTTCCGGATGAAATCCACCGCGCGGTTCATTGGCGAGATGGACAGCTCGGGTCAGATACTTGAAAGCCGGGTGTTGTTTGGCGATGTCGATCTGGATGCGCGCGCTGTTGCCGATTCCGAAGCCACGCTGACCATGTATACGCCATTGCACCTTGGTTCGCGGCAATTGCCGTTGGAACGCTGGACCACAACGCCGCTTTACCGGTTGGATTTTGCCACCCAGTCGGCGCAGTCGCGCGCGCCGTTGAATGTGACGTTCGAGCGGGCCGAATCTGACGAGGACCCGGACCGGGAAACCTCGGACTCGGTGCTGCGCCGCGAGGCCATGCGCGAGGCGTTTTCGATCACCGAGGTTGAGGATAACGAGGCCACGGCAATGAAGAAATCCGAGGTTAACCTGCGATTGCATACCCTTGGTTTTGAAGATGAATACTGGATCGACACCGGTCTGTTCAGGTTGTGAAAGGGTTAGGGACATGAGTAATCAGCAACAGGACCAATTGGCACAGAACTGCACCGATGTGGCCGATCTTTCGGGTGCTGCACAAGCTTGGGTCGAAGACCCTGAGAACGCTGATCTGGTCGGCGCCGAGGCGCGATCCCTGGTGCAGATGATGCGCCGTGCCGGACGGCGCGCCCGGCGGTTGGCGCGGGCGGCCCGCACCCGCATGTCGGTGTCGGTTTTTGGCCCGTCGCAGGCCGGTAAATCGTTCCTTGTGTCGGTGTTGGCGCGCCCTGCTGACGGGCCTTTGGTGGTCAATTTCGACGCCCCGGGTCATGCCACGGGCGGTGCGCTGGATTACATTCGCGAAATCAACCCCGAAGGCGAAGGCGAAAGCACCGGTCTGGTGACCCGCTTTACCATGGAACGCCCCGCTACCCCGCCGGGGTTCCCGATCAAGCTGACTTTGCTTAGCGAGGCGGACATCATCCGCACCATCGTCAATTCGTTTTTCATGGATGGTGACCGGTCCGAACCTGCCCCCGAGGCGGCGGATATTGCCGCCCATCTCGACGCCTTCAAATCCCGCGCGGCCGGGCCCCAGCCGGGCATGGACACCGACGAAGTTTATGAGATCGGCGAATATATCGAAGCCAGCTTTGGCCGCGAAGCCTATGCGGTGGCCCTGCGCCCGTTCTGGCAGGATGCCGCCGAGATTGCTCCGTGCCTGACCCCGCCTGACCGCGCCGCATTTTTCGCCTTGCTGTGGGGTGAACACGCGCCGTTCAGCGGTCTTTATACCCGCATGGCACAGGCCCTTGGTCAGCTGGATCACGCAAGCGAGGTCTATGCCGGGCTGGACGCGTTGATTCCGCGCGAAACCTCGATCATCGACGTCAAAACCCTGAGTGGAACCGGCGGTGACACGCTTTTGACGCTGACCACGATGGCGGGGCGCCAGGCGTCGTTGCCCCGGTCGGTGATTTGCGCGCTGGCGGCAGAGTTGGTTCTGCCGATGCAAAGCCTGCCAAGCCAGATGTTCAACGAAACCGACCTGTTGGATTTTCCCGGTGCGCGCAACCGGTTTGAACAGGATCTGGGCAAGGCCTTTGAAGACGCCGAGGCGATCCTGCCAGAGTTGCTTTTGCGTGGCAAAGTGGCCTATCTGTTTGACCGCTATGTGCAAAATCAGGAAATAACTTCGATGTTGCTGTGTGTGCCCGACAGCAACATGGAAACCGTTGACCTGCCGGGGCTGGTGCAAAACTGGATCGCCACCACCCACGGTGGATCGGCGCAGGCGCGCGATGCCAGTGATTGCGTGTTGTTCATGGTGCTGACCAAGTTTGACAAACATCTGGGCGACAGTGCGGCCGAGGGCGGGGATGAAACCCGGTTTGAACGGCGCATGCAGGCGTCATTGCTGGAAAAATTCGGCAAAGGCTCGGACCCTTGGGTGACGGCGTGGAACAGCAGCCGGGCGTTCAACAATTGCTTTTGGCTGCGCAACCCGAATTTCTATGTTGACGGGCTGATTGATTACGACGCTGACAAGCGCGAACAGGGCATTCGCCCGGAAAAAGCAGCAAGAGTGGCCGAATTGAAGGCAGGGTGTCTGTTGGCACCTTCGGTTCAGCGCCATTTTGGTGACCCGCAGGCGGCGTGGGATGCCGCATTGGCGTTGAATGACGGTGGGGTCAGCTATCTGATGGCCGAGTTGGAAAAGGTCTGCAAACCCGACAGCAAGCTGCGCCAGATTGCCACCCAGCTTGATCAGTTGTCGGGTGCCCTGCGCCGGGCGATTGCGCCTTATCATGTCTCGGACAACATCGAGACCCGGATTACCGAAGCGGAAGAGGCGGTAACAGCGGTGATTGACGATATGGAAGAGGCCCTGCGCCGGCACCACTTTGGTGCGCTGATGGCGGCACTTATGGTTGATCAGGAAGAGATTGAAGGGCGTATTTCGCGGGTGCCAAGCTCTATTCGTATCACCTCGGCGGTGGCGTCGGCCAGTTCGGTGGCGTCCGCGGCGTCTGTTGCAACCTCTGAGTCTGTATCGAATGTCGGCGGGTTGCAGCGCCCCGCACGACCCGGACGGCCCGCACGACCGGGTCGTGCGGGCCGATCTGGGGGGGCGCGGGTGCAGGATACCGCCGCTGAAACGTCAAAAACGGACGTGCGTATCATGACGTTAGAGCAGTTTCAGGCCGAATCTGCGTTGGAGATCTGGATCGACCGGCTTAAGGCGTTTCGCGACAATTCGGTCCAGCGGGCGCGGTTCGGGGTTGGTGATACCACTGCGGCCAATCTGGTGGCTGAACTGATCCATGCGGCGCGCCGGACCGGGCTTGGCCAGCGCACAGCGGCCCAGCTTGAGGCTGTTAACTTTGGGCTTACCGTGGAAAAACAGGCGCTTCCGGCGGCGATACTGGGCGCGGAAAGCATCAACAGCTTTGTCGCTGATTTGGGCATGCGCGCTTTGCCGGAAAGCGAGCGACCACAGGTTGAGGCCGCGGATGGGACAAAAAGGGCGATATTTGCGCCAAGACGGGCCAGCGACACCATTGATGACCTGCCCCCCCAGCCCCGCGCAATGGCCGAAGCGGCCTGGACTGATTGGGTGTATGCAATTGATGCGATGTTTGGCGCCAATGCCAAGGACGGTGAAAGCGGCGAGATCAATATCGACCAGAATCTGGCGCTTGGCCGAATCCTGAGCGCCCTGCCGGGAGATCAAAGCGCATGAGACTGACCATTCATTCCGATCCACAGGAACCGACCGGCGGATTTGCCTTTCTGGAACTGCCGGGCGGGTCGCTCGGGACCGGGCGGGTCATGGTTGGCGTGTTTGAGGTCTATGGCTCGCGGTGGTTGGGCCCGTCAGACGCGGATGGCGACAAGGTCGAGATTGGTGATGGCAACTGGCAAGGTGAACGGCATGAGTTCGGGCCTTATTTGGTGCATGCCCACGATGGTGCCGATTGGGTCAGGATCGGCCCGGAAATTGTTAACAAGATTGAGGAATACACGCCACTGCGCCTGACGATCGGAACCCTGAGCGAGGATGTGACCTGGCCCGATGATGTGCCGCCGCGCGCCGGTGCTGCGGTGCTGGGCGGGTTGCAATCGACGGCCCTTGGGGGGGGGCGGGGCGCCGGGGCCGCATTGGTGGGCAAGGCCGCCGCACCCGAACCAGAGCAGCCGCCGGAACCAGCCCCGCCGCCTGTCCCGCCTGAACTGGCACCAGAGCCGGAACCCGAGCTTGATCAGACGGTGATTTTCGTACCCCCGAAGAAGACCAGCAAGATACTGTGGTGGCTGTTGCTTTTGCTGGTATTGACGGGCTTGGCGCTGGGGGTTGCGTGGTGGTTCTTTTGGCGCCAGCAGCCGGTTTTGCCAACAGGAGAGCCGCCGGTTGCTGAAACTGGTGTTGAAACCGTTGAGCCGGGCACTGGTGAGCCTGCGAGTCCCTGTACAAGGGCGGCTTTGACCACTTTGGCCGGGTTTGCCGCGACACGGGATGCAATCCGGACTTGTGGTGATGCCCTGTCGCCGGATACAGTTTTGTCGATTGTCGAAGATGCGGCCAGCACCGGCGACAAAGATGCGCTTTTGTTGTTTGGCACGTTGTACGACGGGGCCACGGTGGACGCGCGGATTGAAACGGTGATCGGCCTTAGCTTTGCCGATAATCCCGCCCTTGCGGCGGAATATTACGCCCGCGCCCACGAGGCCGGATCGGCCGAGGCCGAGACCAGGCTTGGGGGCGTCTGTGCCCTTTTGGCCGGGGCAACTGATGTAATGGCCAAGGGGGCATTTGATGATTTCTGCGAATAAGGTGGTGGGAAAACACGGTGTTTTCATGCGCATTCTGGTGGCCACAACTCTGGCGATGTCGCTGCTTGGCTGGCCACAAATGGCGCAGGCGCAACAAACGCGCCCCTTGCTGGTTGATGGCCGTCAAACGGTGTATCAGCGCGTCCTGACCCGGCCCGGGGCCTTGTCCTACCAAATTCCGAACGCCGAGGCCGATGGCGGGTTCCCGACCTTTCAGCCGCTTTATATCTATGGTGTCCAACCGGATTGGTACCAGATCGGCCCGTCAATTTCGCAGGGACCAACCGCCTGGGTAAAACAAAGCGACGTGGTGCTGTGGAAACAGAATATCGTCGCCGCCTTTACCAACTCGGCCGGGCGCAAACGCCAGTTCCTGTTTTCCTCGCAAGAAAAGTTGCGCGCCTTGATGGAACATGAAGGTTTGCGCGACATGCAGGCCAAATTGATTGCAGAAGAGGCCGCCGGCCTGATCCCAGAAAGCAGCGGCGTTATCGCCGTCGAGCCTGAAGAATACGTTGATATCGTTGACCAATTATACATCATGCCGATCCTGGACTTTACCCAGGACCTGCATCCGCTGAACTATGAGGAAAACCTGCTGCTGAAACTGGCCTCGGTGCCGCTGCATTCGGCAACGGCCCCAGGGCCGGGATCGGGTTCGGACGATTTTGACGCAGGCATTGTGTTTGTGTTCGATACCACCCGCTCGATGGAGCCGTTCATTGCCCGCACCCAAACCGCGGTCGAGCGGATTATCCGCGATCTGCAAGACACCGAGATCGGTCGTCGGGTGCAATTTGGCGTGGTGGCGTTTCGTGACAACCCCGAGGCCGCACCGGGGCTGGAATATCGCACCCGTACCTTGTTGCCGCTGGTGCGCCGGGTTGATCAGACGCCGGTGATTGCCACCATCCGCGCCGCCACCCGCGTGGCCGATGTCAATTCCCCCGGTTTCAACGAAGACAGCCTTGCCGGGGTCGAAGACGCGGTCGAGCTGACCAATTGGGACGCCGAAGCGGGGGATCCTTTTGATGCGCGCATTGTCATTCTGATCACGGATGCCGGCCCCAAGGACATCCGCGATCCCAACGCCCGTTCCGTTATTGGTCCGGCCGAATTGCAGCGCGCGGCGCAGCTCAAAAACGTGGCCGTCATGACATTGCATTTGCAGACCGGGGCCGGGGGGGCGGCGCAACATGCCTGGGCCGAAGGGCAGTACCGGTTATTGTCGCAATACCATGGTTCCAACCTGTATTTCGGCATTCCCGACGGCTCGCCCGCACAGTTTGAGCAGGCGGTGACCCGGCTGGTGACGGCGATGATCGACAATATCCGCATTGCCCGAAACGAAGCACCGACGCTTGATGTCGAAGAAACCGGCGAAGATCTGGTCAATCTTGGGCTGGCCATGCGGCTGGCCTATCTCGGCCAGTTGCGCGGCACCCAGGCGCCAGACGTGATCGAAGGCTGGGCCTCGGGCAAGGCAGTCGAAGACCCATCGCGCGAGGCGATCGAGCCGCGCCTGTTGGTGACCAAAAATGAAATGGCAACCATGGCCGATCTGCTGGACCGGTTGCTGACCCTGGGCGAACAGGGCCGTTCGGATGCGGATGCCTCCAGCTTTTTCACCCAGGTGCGCGATGTGGTCGGGCAGATGGCGCAGAACCCGGACAGGTTGATCAATACCGACAGTGACACCCTTGGCGGGGCGCTGGAATTTCTGGAAGACCTGCCATATGTCAGCCAATTGCTGCTGACCAACGAAGCCCGCTGGGTGTCGAGCGCGATGGTCCGGCGCAATTTGCTGGACGGGATGCGCCAGAAACTGGTGCAGCACCGCAAGTGGCTGCATGACCCATCGGTGTGGACCGCCCTTTATGATGGTGCGCCGGATGGAGAATATGTGTTTGCCATGCCGTTCCAGGCCTTGCCGTAAACGCCGGTGTCACAGGAACTGACCAATGGGCTGATACTTACCAACGGGCTGGTGACGTTGCAGGATGGCGATCGGACCTTTCGCCTTGAGATCAAGGCGCTGACCCTGGTCCCGGGCCGGGCTGTGGCCCTGACCGGGGCCAGCGGGTCGGGTAAAACCCTGATGCTGGAACTGCTGGGATTGTTGCGCGCACCGGGCCCGGGCACGTGCTATGAATGGCGCGCGCACGGGGCGCTGCGCGATCTTGCAGGCCTGTGGCAGGATGGCCCGCGTGCCGCAGCCCTGGCGCATCAACGCGGCGCGCTGTTTGGGTTTATCCCGCAAAGTGGTGGGTTGCTGCCGTTCCTGAGTGTCACGCAAAACGTCGAACTGACCCAGAAGATCAACAAATGTCTGGATGCGGATTGGACCGCCGATCTGATCGCGCGGTTGGGTCTGGCGGATGTGGCGCATCTTTCGCCCGGTGCCTTGTCGATTGGCCAGCGCCAGCGCACCGCCATTGCCCGCGCCCTGGCGCACCGCCCGCCGTTTGTGATTGCCGATGAACCCACGGCAGCACTTGATCCTGAAAGTGCCGACACGGTGTTGCGCCTGTTGCTGGATATCGCCGCGACGCAAAACTGTGGTGTGATCCTGTCGTCGCATGACATTGCGCGGATTGATCGTTTTGATATCCCCCGCCTGTCGCTGAATACCTCGGCCACGGGCAAAACCGTCACCTCGACGTTGGAGGACGTGACATGCTGATTGTCTGGCTGGCCTGGCGCGATCTGTTGCGTGAACGGTTCTTTTTGTTGTGCAATACGGCGATCATGGTGGGCATTCTGGTGCCTTTACTGGTGCTGTTTGGGGTTAAAAACGGCGTTTACAACGCGCTTATTGGCGAAATGCTGCGTGATCCGGCCAATTTGCAGATTGATACCGCCGGCAATGCGTCGTTCACCGACGCCGACCTGGCACCGTTGCGCGACTGGCCAGAAGTGGCGTTTTTGACGCCAAAAGTGCGGGGCCAGTTCGATTACGTCAATGTGCGCGCGGCGAACGCTGGCCAGAAGGGTGGCAGAATCAAACCGGCGCTGATGGTGCCTTCCGGCTTGGGTGACCCGACCTTGCCCAAGGGAATGTCGCTGGGGCCGGATGACGTGGCAATATCGGCGCAATTGGGCGAATTGCTGGGGCTGACGGCGGGCGACACCCTTCAGATCATCACCCAGGCCGACGATCGCCCGCGCCAGTTGCTGCTGGACGCCCAGGTGGTGGCGGTGTTGTCGCCTGCGGCCTTGTCGGGGCGCGCGGTGCTGGCGCCATTTGCCCGGCTGGACCTGATCGAAGCATTTTACGATTCCTACAGCCTGCCGGACCACGACATCATCGGCACCCGCGACCTGAGCGAGCGAAACGCGACCTATGCAGGCGTGCGCCTGTATGCCCGCGCATTGGAAGAACTGGCGGCGTTGCAGATCAGGATCGAGGCGCAATTGGGCATATCAACCTCGGCCCGCACCCGCGACGTCGAGGCGTTGCTGGGACTTGGTCGCAAGCTGGATCTGGCGCTGGGACTGACGGCGGCGCTGGCGGCACTGGGCCTTGGGGGGGCGTTGGTGTTGGGGTTCTGGTCGGATGTGGCGCGCAAAAAGGCAGTGTTGGCGGGGATTGCATTAATTGGTGTGTCGGGGCGCGAATTGGCGCTGTTTCCGGTGGTTCAGGCATTGATCACCGCGCTGTTGGGGTTGGTTTTGTCGTTTACTTTCTATGCGTTGGCAGGCGAAGTCGCGGCCAACCTGTTTGGTCAGGGCCTGCCCGAAGGGGCGGCGTTGGCGGTGATCAGCCTTGGGCAGGCGCTGGCGATTTGTGGCGCGGTTCTGGTGCTTGTGGTTGGGGCGGCGGCGGTGGCGGGATGGTCGGCGGGGCGGCTTGACCCGGCCAGTGTTCTGCGCGAGGCAGGCGCATGAAGCCACTTTTGCTTATGGTCCCGCTTATGGCCCTGCTGTTGGCTTCAACGTCGCTTAATGCCCAGCAAGCTCCGGTGGAAAACTGGCCGCTTGATCTGGTTGATCCGGGCCATACGGACGTTCCTGCGGACCTGATGCTGCCGATGCCGTGCGGTGCGGCAATGGCGTTTCAAAAGGTCGATGTGCCGGTTGACGTCAATGACCCTTTGGCCGACCGGCGGGTGCGGCTGGGGCAGTCTTTGGATCAGACCGGGTATTCTGATTATCTGCGCCCGGCCTTTCTGCGCGGGGCTTTTGGTGATCCGGGTGAGGGCGGCGGTGATGAGGCCCGCACTGAAACCTCGCATTATTTCATTGCCCGGTACGAGCTGACCAAAGGTCAGTACCGCGCCTTGCAAGGCGATTGCAGCCCACATTCCCGGGCTGACCGGCTGACCAAAGGCGGGTTGTCGTGGTTTGAGGGCGTCAGCCTGGCCCAGACCTATTCCAGTTGGCTTTATGCCAATGCAGCCGATGCATTGCCGCGCGCAGGCGGCGTGCCCGGCTTTGTCCGCCTGCCCACCGGTGTCGAATGGGAATACGCCACAAGGGGGGGCGCGCGGATTGATGCGACGCGGTTTTCCGGGTTGACGTTCTTTGCCGGTCAGGAAGATCAGGACATGGGCGATTTCGCCTTGTATCTGACCCCGGGCGGGCGCGGACGGCTGGGGGCGATTGGGTTGCGCAAACCCAACCCACTTGGGCTTTATGATGTTTATGGCAACGCCGAGGAACTGATGCTGGATGTGTTTCGCCTGAACGCCTTTGGCCGGTCCGGCGGGCAGTTGGGCGGCATTGTCACAAGGGGTGGTTCGGTTCTGTCCAGCGCGCAAGAGATTTATAGCGCGCAACGCACCGAATATCCGCCGTTCAACCCCGCCACCGGGGATGCGCAGGCGGGCGAGACATTTGGCGTGCGCCTGGTTCTGGCCAGTCACATCACCACCACCGATGCGAAAATCCGCAAGATCCGCGACCGCTGGCTGGCGCTGGCCGCAGCACCTGCCGACACCGACAATGACATCGACCCGGTCACCCGCCTGAGCGTGATGATCGAGGCCGAGACCGATCCGCGCCGCGAACTGGCCCTGAGTGTTCTGCAACTGGAATTTCGCCGGTCCCGCGACCGGACACAAACAGCCTTGCAGCAATCGGCCCGGGCGACTTTGCTGGCGGGGGCCGTCTTTGTTCAGACCCTGAACGCCAGTGAAGAGCGGATCAACGAAAAGGTAGGCCGGGTCCGCCAGATTGTCGCGCTGCCCCTGACGGTTGACAACAGAGAGATGATCAACCGGCAAATTCAGTCGCATCTGGACCAGCTTGAACAGATGCGCGGTGGTCAGTCGACCAATCTGCTGTCGTATCGTGCGGCGCTTGAAACCCTGTCGGCGGATATGCCTGCAACGGTACGCGATGTGGCCTACCGGGTGTTACGCGAAGAACTGGTGTTGTCGGGTCAGGTTGACCTGTTGCTGACACTGGACCGGTTCTGGCGCGATCTTGAGATCTATCGCGCCGCCCCGGACATCAATCCCGAAAAGTTGTTGCTGGTTGTGCTGGATTGATCTTTCAAGGGGGAATGTTTGCGCCCTTTTACCTTGACTTTCTCCGGTTGTTTGGTGGATGATCAGCATCATTGATCGACTTATTGGGCCGGGGTCTTGATTGCCGCAAGAGGCGGCATTGGCCCCGCCATTTCGCGAGGACAAAAAAATGTTTGCAAAAAGTATTTCCATGGCGCTGGTTTCTGCCAGCCTTATTGTGGTTCCGATAGAGCGGGCGCAGGCCAGCGATGCCGGTAAAATCCTTGGCGGGCTGCTTATTGGCGGCATCATCGTCAACGAAATGAACAAGAACAAGCGTCGTCGGACGACTAGCCCCGGAATGTCCAATTCGCAGCGGGCCCAGAACCGTCAGGTTCAGACCGCGTTGAATTATTTTGGCTATAACGTGGGTCGGGTCGATGGCTCGATCGGGCGCAATACCCGCAACGGTATTGCCCGCTATCAGTCTGATATGGGATTCCCTGCCGACGGGACCATGGATTCTTACGAACGGGATTTCCTGATCAATTCGCAACAACGCGCCGAGGTCAGCTATAATATTGCCCCGTATAATACGATCGTGGCAACGCAGGGGCGTGGCGGTTTGTTGCGCACGTTCCGCAACGAACAACTGGGCATAGCGCCTGCGGCGCAGGCGCCTGCGGTGCAACAGTTTCCGGCGGTTCAACAGCAGGTGCCAGCGGTGCAGCCGCAATTGCCCCCGGTTCAGCAACAGGCGGCTTTGCCGGCACCGGTGCCAACGCCGATCCCTGCTGCGCCTCAGATTCAGCCGACAAGGGCAACCACCCAGGCATTGCCTGAGTTCACGTTTAATCAGTCTGTCAAATCGGTCAGCACCCTGTGCTACCAGATTGGCGTCCTGACTGCGGCCAATGGCGGCGTCACCTCGGCGGCACGGGTGACAGATCCGGCATTTGCACTAAGCGAACAGTTTTGCCTGGCCCGTACCCATGCCAGAACTGAAGCCGCGACAATTGAAGCAACCATTCCCAACATGACCCCGGCTCAGGTCGAGGCACAGTGCAAGGGGCTGGCCCAGGCCGTGGCACCGCATATCACCGCGTTGGGCACATCCAGCCCGGATTCCGTGATCAGTGCAACATCCGCATTCATGGCCAGTTCGGGCCAGCCGGTGGCCAGCCTGGTTTCAGGTGGCAAGGTTTGTCTTGGGGTCGGGTATCGTACGGACAATGCCGAAATGGCGCTGGCTTCGGCGGTTCTTTTGACGTCTGCCGGTCTGCGTGGTTATGGCGAAATCGTCAGCCACCAGATGCGCGAAGGTGTGGGCACGGCGCGCACAGCACCGCAGCAATCTGACCTGTGGATGTCGTTGGCTCTGAACGGTATGGTCGGGGCAAATCCACCGGTTCTGGGTCAGTCGCCCGAGCGGGTTGCAGTTTTGACAACCGCCATGGGAACCGATGGCGCGGCCGCTGCGGCCTTGCCGGTGTTCCCGTCCAGCAACTAATCCAGACGGAACCGAAATAATGAACCGCCCGTCCTCCTGCGAGGGCGGGCGGTTTTCTTTTTGCAAGGGGGTGGGGGCGCGATGAACGTGGTGCCCGGTACATCCTGGTTTGAACGCATCGTCATTGACCTTGGCCGACAAATGCGTTGGTCATTCCTGCCGCCATTGATGATCTATTTCTCGGCCGGGGTGTCGGGGCTTACCGCCATTGTCGGTACATTTTTCGTCAAGGATTACCTTGGGCTAAGTGCCTCCTTTCTGGCTGGCATCGCCTTTTGGGCCGGCATCCCCTGGGCGTTGAAAATGCCGCTGGGCCATCTGGTCGATCTGATCTGGCGCTGGAAGGCGGTATTGGTCTGGATCGGTGCCGGGCTGGTCGCCGTCAGCCTGATAATCATGTATCTGCTCATCTCGGACCCTGTGATGATGGCCGCAATCCTGCCGCTGGAGGCGTGGTTTGTCATCTCGGCGCTGTTGGCCCCGGTTGGGTATGTGGTGCAGGACGCCGTCGCCGACGCCATGTCGGTCGAAGCTGTGCCCGTGGTGGACAGCGTCGGCCAGCCAATTTCAGACGCGCACGCCAAAGTGATGCACACCACCATGCAGACGCTGGGCCGGTTTTCCCTGATCAGCGGCACGGTGGCGGTGGCGCTGCTGAATATCGTGATGTTTTCAGGCGCGGAAAACCTGGATCAGCAGGGCAAAGCCGAGATCTATGCCTTGATCTATCTGATCGCGCTGTGCATTCCGGCGCTGTCGGTTTCTGGCGTGATACTGGCCGCATGGCAGCGGCGCGGCGCGGCGGTAACCCCACCAGAGCCGACCAAAATCAACCACTGGTATTTCACTGGCGGTCTGGTGTTTGTGGCGCTGACGTTGATGGTGGGCATTGGTCAGGTTCCCTTTGCACAGGAAATCGTTTTTGCCGGGTCGATGGCAATCGTGCTGTTCCTGATGCGCCAGTTGGTGGCCAATCTGACGCCGGACAAGGCGCGGATGCTGATCGGCACGGCAATCATCATCTTTGCCTTTCGCGCCGTTCCCTTGCCGGGGGCCGCCGCCACCTGGTTTGAAATTGACGAACTGGGCTTTGACGAACAATTCCTGTCGGTGCTGTATCTGATCGTGTCGGTGTTTACCCTGGCCGGGATCATCGCCCTGCGCCCGGTGATGGCCAGCCAGCCGATCACCCGGATCATCATCCTGCTGACGGTGATTGGCGCCGTTATGTCACTGCCCAACATCGGGCTGTATTACGGGGTTCACCACTGGACGGCCGCCCTGACCGGCGGCTTGGTTGATGCCCGCTTTATCGCCATTCTGGATACCGGGCTGGAATCGCCACTGGGCCAGGTGGCGATGATTCCGATGCTGGCCTGGATCGCCCGCAACGCGCCGACCAACCTGAAGGCGACGTTTTTTGCGGTCATGGCGTCGTTCACCAATCTGGCCCTGTCGGCCAGTTCTCTGGCCACCAAATACCTGAACCAGATATTTGAAGTGACTCGCGAGGTGACGGATAAAACCACCGGTCTCATCGACGTGCCTGCCGATTATTCCCAGCTTGGCTGGTTGCTGATTATAGTCGCCGGCATTGGCTTTGGTTTGCCGATGTTGGCGGTGGTTCTGGTGCAGATGTCTCCGCTTAGAACTACGGATTAAAGCACGTCGCCGGTTCCGGTTGACCAGGAACTACGATAACATGCGGCAACTTAATCAAAGTGAGCGGTGTCATGACAGTGTTGTCCTACCTAATCCCCGGCGTTCTTGTCATTCTGGCGCTGGCCTCGATCTGGACCCGGGCGCTGGCGTTCACCTCAACCCGCCGGGTGCCCAAACGCGGGGCTTCCTTGCCGGTTGGCGGCGGTACGATGCATTTTGTCGACAAGGGCACGGGCAAAAAGGGGACATTGGTGCTGATCCACGGGATCGCCGGGCAGTTGCAGCACTTTACCTATTCAATGCTGGATTTGCTGAAAGACGACTACCGGGTGATCGCGGTGGATCGGCCCGGCTGTGGCTATTCAACCGTCACCAAAGGCGATGGTGCGTCCCTGGGCGACCAGGCCCGGATGATCGACGAATTGCTGGGCCAGCTGGGCGTGGAAAAGGCGGTGGTGGTCGGCCACTCGCTGGGCGGGGCGGTGGCCTTGCGGATGGCTTTGGATTGTCCCGACCGGGTGGCGGGGCTGGCGTTGCTGTGCCCCTTGACCCATGCGCCGGGCATCGTGCCCAATGCTTTGAAAGGCCTTCAGGTTACAACGCCGTGGTTGCGCCACCTGCTGGGCAATACCATTGCGGTGCCGATTGGAAAAATCACCGCCAACAAGCTGCTGACCCAGGCTCATGCCCCCGAGGCCTGTCCCGACGACTTCATGATCCGCGCCGGTGCGGTGCTTGGCCTGCGCCCCCGGGCGTTTGTGGCGGCGTGTTCTGACATGACAGCGGTGCGATTGGAAATGCCGGCCCAGTCGGCGCGTTATGGCGATGAATTGATGGTGCCGGGTGGCATTCTTTATGGGGCTGACGATGCTTTATTGTCGCCAGAAGAACATGGCACCAGCATGGGGCCCTATAATCTTGGGATGAAAACCTTGCCCGGACGTGGCCATATGATTCCAATCACAGCACCGCAGGACTGCGCCGATTTTGTCCGGGTGGTGGCTGATCAGGTGCTGTGACAGGCATCAAACCGCGAAGAAAGCCCTTCTTCAGGGCTTGATGAGCGCCCCCACCCTTGGGTCATCCAGATCATGCGCAAACCGGCGCGGCATCAATCCGGCCTGAAACCAGGTGACAAACGAATAAATCGAATAAACCGGCAAGCCGGTCAGTTTTCGCACGTCTGCCGCGTAAGGCACCATATTGGTACATTCCAGAACAATCGCGCCAATATTCTGGTTGTTTTGCACCAAATCCGCCGAAGCCTCCAGAACGTCCAACCGGCAGGCGTCAAAATCCAGACTCGCATGATCGTCGAGAATGCCGGTGGTAAATATCCGCCCGCCATCGGTTCCGGTGACAATCGTATCCACCGGCGCACCAGCTGCGAGCAGATGTTCCCTGGTCAGGGAACCCTTCGAAATTGTCACCACGCCAACCCGATATCCGGCCGGCAACAACGCCGCCACCATCGGTATCTGCATCAATGACGATGTCGCCACCGGCACCCCCAGCGCCTCGCGGATCTGGTCCTGAATCAGCGCCAGAAACCCGCAATTGGTGGTGATCCCGTCGCAGCCCATCTTCACCAGTTCCTGTCCCGCCTCGATAAAGCGATCCAGCAACAGGGTTGGATCCTGGCGCACCACCAGATCCGCCGTTGCCCCCGGCACCACGCGGTACTGCACCGGAAACGGCCAGGTCATCGCATTGCCAATATCGCCGTGAATGCGCGGAAATCGGGTTTCCAGCATCAATATGCCCACCGACGCGCCATAAACCGTCTTGCCGCCAAATTCCTGGGTCATGTCATTTCTTTCTGCATTTCATCCGGCACATATATTTGTGCATAGGCCTTTTGCACCGCCTCGGTTGCCTCTTCCCAGCGCCGTTCGATATGGCCGCGCATGATGTCGGCTGCAACGTCGCCATCCCGGGTAAGCAGCGCCTCAAGAATGCGCCGGTGCGCCGATAGCCGGGTCTGCGCGCGCAACGATCGTTCCGTGTCGTGGATGGATTTGAGATTGACCGAGCGCACAAAGCGAATGCGCCCGTTCAGGTTTTCCAGCATTCGCAGCAATTCGTCATTATGCGACAACCGGGCAATATAAAGGTGAAAATCCTCATCCCCATGCACCGCGTCGCTGACATCCATTTTGTTCAGGTAATCCGGCTCGGTCGCATTCAGATAGGCGCCGAAAACCGTCAGTTCCGCGTCGGTGGCGCGGGTGCAGGCCAGGCGGATCGCCTCGACTTCAATCGCCACGCGGGCCTCATACAGGTCCATGATCCGTTTGGGATCAAGCGCGCGGCAAAAGAACCCCTTGCCGGTCTGAAAGGTCAAAAACCCTTCGGCCACCAACCGGTTCAGCGCCTCGCGCAGGGGTGTGCGCGAGGCCCCAAGTTCCCTGGACAACGCCGTTTCATTGATGCGCGACCCCGGCTTCAACTCAAAGTTAATCGCCATCCCGCGGGTTTTTTCAATCAAACGGTCGACGTTGCTGGTTTTCTTCATTGGAAGGTTCTGACTCTTGTTGTGGTATTTCTAAAACCCCGTTGACTTGTGCGCAAGCCTGAATTTAGAACTGTATACAATCCTGAATGCGATTCTGACAAGAGGCTGACCTTGACCAACACACTGAACGGGGCCGAGGCAATGGTGCGCATGCTGCAAGCGCAGGGCGTGCAGCACATATTCGGGTTGTGCGGTGATACCACCTTGCCGTTTTACGACGCGATGCTGCGGCTTGACCACAACATTCAGCACATTCTGGTGCGTGACGAACGCAGCGCGACCTATATGGCCGATGCCTATTCCCGCGTCACCGGGCGGCCTGGCGTGGCCGAAGGCCCGTCCGGCGGCGGGGCCACCTATATTCTGCCCGGCCTGATCGAGGCCAGCGAATCGAGCTATGCTGTCCTGGGCATCACCACCGATATTTCCGTCGGCTCTTACGGCAAATACCCTTTGACCGAGGTTGACCAGGAGGCGCTGATGCGCCCTCTGACCAAATGGAACACGGTGATAAGGCGCGCCGATCACATCCCGCGCATGGTGCGAAGCGCATTCAGGGCGATGACCACCGGGCGCTCGGGGGCGGCGCATCTGGGGCTGCCGTATGACATCCAGTATGACGCGGTTGACCCAAGCGACATCTGGGCCGACCCGGAACTGAAATCATACCCGGCCTATCCGCAAGCCCCCGCACCGGGTGCTGCCGAGGCGGCGGTTGACGCGATCCTGTCGGCGAAAAACCCGCTGATCGTCTGCGGTGGCGGCGTGGTGATTGCCGGCGCTATGGATGAGTTGGACCGGCTGGCGACGCGGCTGGACATCCCGGTGGCCACGTCAATTTCGGGGCAGGGATCATTGGCCGAAACCCATGCCCAGGCGGTGGGGGTTGTCGGTTCCAACGGCGGCACGGATGAAACATGGGAGATGATGCAGAACGCCGACCTGGTGGTGTTCATGGGCGCGCGGGCCGGGTCGACCACGACGTCGCGCTGGGAGGCCCCGGGACCGGCCACCCGCATCGTACATTTCGACAATGACCCGATGGTGATCGGTGCCAATTATCGCTGCGAAGTGGGGGTTGTCGGTGATTTGCGACTGGCATTGGCACAGGTAAACGCCGTGCTGGACCAGCGCGGGCAGGGCGCCGCGACCTTTGGCGGGGCGGCGGCAATTGCTGACCTCAAGACCCGCAAATTTGCCGAATTTAACCGACTGGCACAAAGCGACGCGGCCCCGATCCGGCCAGAGCGGGTTATTCAAAGCCTGATGGACAACCTGCCGCCTGACGCCACGCTGGTTTCCGATCCTGGCACATCCTGTCCCTATATTTCGGCCTATTACCAACTGCCGCAACCGGGGCGGCATTTCATCACCAACCGCGCCCACGGCGCGCTTGGCTATGCGCTTTCGGCCTCGCTTGGCGCGTGGTTTGGGCGGCCTTCCAGCAAGGTGGTGGCCTTGATGGGGGATGGGTCGTTTGGCTTTACGGTCGGAGAGCTTGAGACCGTGACCCGGGCGCGGGCGCCGATCACCTTCATCGTGTTTTCCAATTCGAATTTCGGTTGGATCAGGGCCAGCCAATACGCCGACAAGGACGCGCGTTATTACAATGTTGATTTCAACCGGACCGATCACGCGGCGGTGGCGGCGGCGTATGGTGTGAAATCATGGCGGGTCGAAGACCCCGGCGACCTTGACCGCGTGTTGCGCGAAGCGATCGAACATGACGGGCCGACATTGGTCGATGTGATCTGCCAGAACCTGGAAGAAAGCAACGCGCCGGTGCGTCGGTGGATGGGGTAGGGATGTCTGTGACGCAGAAAGTTATCGGTTTTGACGTTTGGCACCTGCAATTGCCGGTCAATCTGGATATGCTTGACAAATATTCGGTGAACAGGGGGCGGGGGCAGGCGTGAACACAGATCAGACCATCGTTGTGATCGGGGCCGGGATTGTCGGTATATCCTGTGCTGTCTGGTTGCAACGTGCCGGGTCCAAGGTGATCGTGATCGACAAGGGAAAGCCGGGGCATAAAGATGGCACGTCTTATGGCAACGGCGGCATCATTGTGCCCAGTGGGGTTGCGCCGGTGACCGGGCCGGGGATGATCGCCAAAGCGCCGGGGATGCTGATGAACCCGAATTTTCCGCTGTTTCTGCGTTGGGGGTATCTGCCTAAACTGTTGCCGTGGCTGGTGAAATACCTAAGCCATGCCAATGAGGCCGACACCAGACGCATCGCAAATGGGCTGACGGTAATTGTCGGCGATGCGGTTGAGCAGCACAAAGCGCTGGCCAAAGGCACCCCGGCCGAAGAATGGATAAGGGACGCCGATTATTGTTTTGCCTATGCCAACCGTGCAGCGTTTGAGCGCGACAGGTTTGTGTTCGATCTGCGCCGCGAGGCGGGGCAGGTACCAGAGGTGATCGAAGGGGCGGGTGTGCGTGACTATGAGCCAGAGATGGGCTCGTCGGTGGACCTCCTTGCGATTATGAAGAACCACGGGTTCATCCGCTCGCCGGGGCGGTATGTGGCGGCTTTGGCCGAGGTGTTTCTGGCTGAAGGCGGGGATATCCGGCAAGGTGCTGTGCGTGATATTGATCTGGTTGACGGGCGGATCAGGGCGGTGATCACCGACCGCGGGGTGATTGACTGCGACCGGGCGGTTCTGGCCACCGGTGTGTGGTCCAAGGTGCTGGCCGAAAAACTTGGGGTGACAGTGCCTTTGGAAAGTGAACGCGGCTATCATATCGTGTTCAAAAACCCGTCGCTGAGTTTGCGTTCGACTTATATGATGACCGGCGGCAAATTTGTTGTGACACCGATGGATGAAGGTATCCGTTGCGCCGGAATCGTTGAATTTGGCGGTTTGGACGCGCCGGCCTCTGAGGCCCCTTTCAAGTTGTTGCGCAAGCAGATGGCGACGTATTTCCCGACGCTGGAATATTCGGAGTCCGAAGAATGGATGGGGCACCGCCCGGCCCCGTCAGACAGCCTGCCGGTGATTGGAGAACTTGGCCGGACCGGCGTGTTTGCCGGGTTTGGCCATCATCATATCGGCTTGACCGGTGGCCCGAAAACTGGTCGGTTGATTGCGGACCTGATCATGCAGGGGGGCAGCAACATTGATCTTTCCCCGTTTGATCCACAAAGATTTAACTGAACGACCAAAAACCAAACCAAAGGGAGTACGACATGACCAAGACATTGAAAACAATGGCCGCAACCTGTGCGGTCGGCGCCGGCATGGCAATTGGCGCATCCGCCGTATCGGCCGAAACATGGGATCTGCCCATGGCCTATTCCGCCACCAACTTTCATTCCGCCGTGGGTGCCGAATTTGCCGCTTGTGTGACGACCGGAACCGGTGGCGCATTGACAATCCAGACCCATCCGGGTGGATCGCTGTTTGCCGGTGCCGAAATCAAGCGCGCCATTCAGAGCGGGCAGGTCAATATCGGCGAGCGTCTGTTGTCGGCGCATCAAAACGAAAATGCGATGTTCGGCTTTGACTCGGTGCCGTTCCTGGCCACCTCGTTCGAGGCGTCCGAAAAGCTGTGGGAGGCCGCCAAAGCCCCGCTGACCGATGTGCTGAACGCACAGAATATGCATCTGCTTTATTCGGTGCCATGGCCGTCGCAGGGGCTGTACTTCAAGAAGGAAGTCAATTCGGTGGCCGACATGAAGGGCATCAAGTTCCGGTCCTACAACAACGCCACGGCGCGGTTGGCGGAATTGTCGGGCATGTTGCCGGTACAGATCGAAGCGGCCGAAATCAGTCAGGCATTTGCCACTGGTGTCGCGGAATCGATGGTTTCCTCTGGCTCGACCGGCTATGACCGCAAGGTCTGGGAAAGCCTGACACATTTCTACGACGTTCAGGCCTGGTTGCCGCGCAACTATATGCTGGTCAACATGGATGCGTGGAACGGCCTTGATGCGGCAACGCAGAACATCATGAACGGTTGTGCAATCGTGGCGGAATATGCCGGCGACTGGCGCTCGATCGAATATTCGGGCTTTACCCTGAACGAGCTGGCCAAGAACGGCATGACCGTGGGTCCGGCGGGCGACAAGCTGCAAGGTGAGCTGAAAGCGTTCGGCGCGATCATGACCGAAGAATGGCTGGAAGCGACCGGTGAAGCGGGTCAGGCCCTTATTGCGGCCTACAACGCCAACTAAAACGACTAAAGCGCCCCCGGCGATCAACGCCGGGGGAACATGTATCAAAGGGGGGATTTCATGAAGAGTTTGGTTTTGGCCATGCGGCCGGGCCTGGACCGGCTGTATCTGGCGTCCGGAATTGGGGCGTCGCTTTGCCTGATCATGATCCTGGCGTTGATCGCCGCGCAGATGGTGGCGCGCTGGTCCGGTATGGTGATGATCGGCGCGCCGGATTATACCGGTTATGCCATGGCGGGGGCGTCGTTCCTGGCGATGCCTTACGCGCTGAACAAGGGCGCGCATATCCGGGTCAACCTGCTGCTTGGCGTGCTGGGGCGCTATCGTCACATCGCCGAGGTCTGGTGTTTTGGCCTTGGCAGTTACCTGTCGGTTTATTTTGCCTATTACGCGATCAAATCAACCCATGAATCCTGGCGCTTCAACGATATCAGCCAGGGTCAGGATGCCACCCCCCTGTGGATCCCGCAAGTGGCCATGTGCGTAGGCCTGGTGATCTTTGCCATCGCCTTTATCGACCATCTGGTTTCCCTGCTGGTGTTGGGCAAACACAACATCACGGAAGACGCGCTTGGCGCGGCTGTGGAGTAGGCGACATGGAAGAATTTTTACCGGTCATTGTTTTTCTCGGGGCGCTGCTCTTGTTGCTGGGCACCGGCGTCTGGGTTGGTCTGGCGCTGTTTGGTGTCGCCTACCTCGGGCTTGAGGTGTTCACCACGCGCCCGGCTGGCGACGCCATGATGACCCGCATCTGGACCTTGAGTTCAAGCTGGACCCTGACCGCCCTGCCATTGTTCATCTGGATGGGCGAGATCCTGTTTCGAAGCCGGCTGTCGTCTGACATGT
Source organism: Paracoccaceae bacterium (assembly GCA_021648025.1). Classification (GTDB taxonomy): domain Bacteria; phylum Pseudomonadota; class Alphaproteobacteria; order Rhodobacterales; family Rhodobacteraceae; genus NVQY01. Next base: position 165,539 of record JAKITO010000002.1, on the reverse strand, counting down.
TTCGTGGGCTGGCCCCGTGGATGGCACGCCTGCCCGGCGGGCTGGTGCATGTCAATATCGTCGGCTGCACGATCTTTGCCGCCGTGTCCGGCTCGTCCGCCGCAACCCTGACCACGGTGGGCAAGATGTCGATCCCCGAGCTGCGCAAGCGTGGGTACCCGGAGTTCATGATCATCGGCACCCTGGCCGGGGCGGCCACGCTGGGCCTGATGATCCCGCCGTCGCTGACGCTGATCGTTTACGGTGTCTCGGTGCAGGAATCGATTTCAAAGCTGTTCATGGCCGGGGTGTTGCCGGGGCTGCTTTTGGCGACGTTGTTCATGGCTTATGTGGCGATCTGGTCGTTTGTGCGCCCCGATCAGGTGCCCAAGATTTCCGAACGCATGAGTTTTGTCGAAAAGCTGCGGGAATCGCGGTTCCTGATCCCTATCGTTTTGCTGATCCTGGTGGTGATCGGTTCGATGTATGGCGGTTGGGCGACGGCAACCGAGGCCGCGGCCATCGGTGTCATCGGATCGTTGTTGCTGGCGGGGCTGCAGGGTTCGTTGGATTGGAAGACGTTTATCGACAGCCTGCTGGGGGCCACCCGCACCTCGGCGATGATTGCGCTGATCCTGATGGGGGCGACGGCGCTGACCCTGGCGATGGGCTTTACCGGCCTGCCGCGCGCATTGGCGACCTATATTGACGGGCTGGGCCTTTCGACCTTTGCGCTGTTGATGGCGCTGATGGTGTTCTACATCGTCCTGGGCATGTTTCTGGACGGGATTTCGTCGGTGGTGCTGACCATGGCGATTGTGCAACCGATGATCGAAAATGCGGGCATCGACCTGATCTGGTTCGGCATATTCATCGTTGTGGTGGTGGAAATGGCGCAGATAACGCCGCCGATTGGCTTTAACCTGTTTGTGATGCAAGGCATTACCAAACACGAAATGGGCTATATCGCCAAAACAGCGCTGCCGCTGTTTGCCATCATGGTTGGCATGGTATTCATCATGATCGCCTTCCCGGAACTGGCGACCTGGCTGCCCAGTACCATGAAAAATGCGGCTTCGGCGCAATAGGCGCGCTCATCAAGCCCGCGACGGGCTTTCTTCGCGGGTTACAGAACGGTCGGATGTTGCGAGGAAAGCCTGCAAGGGCTTGATGAGCTTACCCTGTCAGGCGCGCGTGCAAAATCCGCCCGATCAGGTTCATCAACAACTGGGCTGCCAATGTGCTGGTGGACCCGGTCGGGTCGTAATCCGGTGCCACCTCGACCAGATCGACGCCGACAATTGTACCCCGCTTGGCCAGCCCGGCCAGCAACTCCAGCCCTTCGTAATACAGGAACCCCCCGTGGCTTGGCGTGCCGGTGCCGGGGGCAATTGACGGGTCAAAGGCGTCGATGTCGATGGTAACGTAATACCGCGTGCCTTTGGGGATACGTTCCAGCATGCCAGCGACCCCCATGGCCCGCACATGTCGCACCGACTGGATGTCGGACCCCATGGATCGTGCGGCCTCATAGCCATCGCGTGCGGTTGACGACACGTTGCGGATGCCAATCTGGCTAAGCCCGGTCACATAATCTTTCTCGGCCGCCCGGCGCATCACGTTGCCGTGGCCAAAGCGCACCCCGTGGCGTTCATCGACAAAGTCCAGATGGGCGTCGATCTGTACCAGATGGATCGGGGGTTCGTCGTCAAAGGCGTTGATGCAGGGAATATTGATCGAATGATCGCCGCCAATCACCACCGGCAACGCACCTGCGGCCAGAATCTTACGCACCCCAAATTCGATATTGGCGTGGCTTTGCGTCGTGTCCGTGTGAATGATGTCGGCGTCACCGATGTCGATAATCCGCGTGGTTTCAGCCGGCAGATACGTCACATCATCCTCAAAATCGTAAGCGCCGGCATGACCAAACGAAAACAGCGTTGACGCCTCGCGGATTGCCCGTGGACCCATCCGCGCGCCGCTGCGCCACTGGCAGCCAAAATCATATGGCGCACCCATCACGGCCACATCCGCATCAATCGCGTCCCAGTCTGAGATGTACGGGTATTTGCCAAAGGTACAGATACCGACAAACGGCAGGTTCAACCGCCCGGTTTCATAAGAGTTTTCGCTCATTGATTTCCCCTTTTGTCGCTGGGTTATTTCAGACCGTTCGTCGACCAAATTGTGGCGATTTCCTTGTTCGGTTGGCTTCGCTCTAAGGCTGATTGCCTTCGCCCTGATCGGGGCGCGTGCGCAAAACCGCATCCTGCTTGAGCCGGGTCATGAACGCCACGGAAATATGCTCTTTCAAGGCCGCTTCTGCCGCGTCCTCGTCATGCGCTTCGATGGCGCCAACCAGGGCGCGGTGTTCGGCCTGGGCGATTTCCCCGCGCCCCTTGACGGCCAAAGATGTGGTCGCCATCAATGCCATGGTCCGGTGCACCAGATCCAGCTGCTGCACAAGGTATCGGTTATGCGAGGCCAGATGCAGTTGTTGGTGAAACCGCCGGTTGGCCCGTGACAAGGCGTTGGAATCATTCACCAGCGCATCATCCGCCGTCACCATGTCACGCAAAACGGCGATTTCTTCGTCGGTCGCGTGTTTCGCCGCAAGGCGGGCCGCCAACCCTTCCAATTCGCGCCGCACCACATAAAGCTCGGCCATCTGATTATGGGTCAGTGAGGCGACGATCAATGATCGCCCGTCGCGTTCCAGCAAGGACTGAGTTTCAAGCCGTTGCAATGCCTCGCGAATTGGCGTTCTGGATACCCCGAACCGGTCCGCCAGATCGCTTTCCACCAGTCGGTCGCCAGGTTTGAACAGCCCCATATCAATCGCATCCAGAATCAGCTGATAGGCGTCGGTCGGTGATGGGCGGGGGCGCATATTGGTCTCTTTCGTCGGTTATTTATCAGTCTGCCCGAGTTAAGGTAATTTGCATGACATCGCAGTTTGTCAATCTTGTCATGCGGCCGCCAGCTTGGCCAGTCTTTTGCTGTCATAGGCTGGGTTACGAGGGTCCATTTGATTTTGACCCTGGTCATGGCTCTGCGGTGGAAGCGGCTGCACAACCACACGAGAGCCTACGTATCTGTAAGACATGAGGGCCGGGTTCTGGTTCCGGTATTTTCCCCTTGCATCACCAGCCAATGGCGCAGATCAATCGGCATAGGGCGCGCCTGAGTGCCGATCTGGAATTCCAGCAGGTGTACCACCTTATGTACCACCCTATTTGCCTGGCTCAATTGTAACGCTTTGGCGCAAACTCCCTGTGGCGCGATCAAATATCAGGATTGTGTCACCATCCGTGACAACGCCGTACCACCCGGGCCCCACGCTAAAGTTCAGGGCTTTGACGCCGTCCGGCAGGGTGATACCCTCTGGCAAAATCATAAGGTCAGAGGGCGCGGACGAGAATCGGATGACAAACAGTCCGACAATCACTAAAAGCCCGCCAATCATCACCACCATCAAGGTGGTCACCAAACGCCGCAGAAACCGCAGGTTGCCTGGTTCAGGAAATGGTTCAGGAAACTGCTCGGGATTTTGCCCTGTTGGCTTAGAAGGATCAGACATGACACGCCGCCTTATTGCGTTGACCATCGCGGAGAACCCGCCTTTGCGCCTTGATAAGGCGCTTGCGCGGGATGTGCCAGCCGATGCTGCACTATCGCGTACCCGGCTGACCCGGCTGATCAATGCGGGGGCTGTGACGCTGGATGATAACGTGATCACCAACCCCAAGGCGCGGGTTGCCGAAGGGGCACAGGTGACGATCACGGTCGAGGAAGCAGACGAAAGCCACATTGGTCCCGAAGATATTCCTTTGACGGTGATCCATGAGGACGCTGACCTGATTGTTATCAACAAACCGGTTGGCATGGTGGTGCATCCGGCCCCCGGCACGCCGACGGGCACGTTGGTGAATGCGTTGCTGCACCATTGCGGCGATGATCTGTCCGGGGTGGGCGGGGTCAAGCGCCCCGGCATCGTGCACCGGATCGACAAGGACACGTCGGGGTTGTTGGTGGTGGCCAAATCCGATGCCGCCCATCACGGGCTGGCCGAGCAGTTTGCCGCCCATACCGTCGAACGATATTACCGCGCGTTGTGTTACGGCGCACCCGACGCCAGCGATCCACGATTGCGCGGCATCAAAGGCGCGCGGTTTGAGGCGGGCAATATCCTGCGACTGACCACCCAACTGGCGCGCCATAAACATGACCGCCAGAAACAGATGGTGCTGTTTCAGGGCGGGCGTCACGCGGTGACAAGGGTGCGGATTGTCGAGGCTCTGGGCACGCCACCGGTGGCGGCAATGGTGGAATGCTGGCTGGAAACCGGGCGCACCCATCAGATCCGGGTGCATCTGGCCCATGCCGGTCACGGGCTGATCGGTGATCCGACCTATGGCGGGCGGCGCAAACTGTCGACCAATGCGGTGTCCGAGGCGGCGGCCCTTAGCGCACGAAATTTTCCGCGTCAGGCGCTGCACGCCGCCGTTCTGGGGTTTACCCATCCGATCAGCGGAGAAAACCTGCGCTTTGAGGCCGAGTTGCCCGGCGATATGGTCGCCCTGCTTGATGATTTGCGCCAACCTGCCGGGTGATCCGGTCCAAGGTGGGTTGAGATTGGCGGGGGGCGGGGCTACATCTGGATCAAGCAGCTGATTTAACGGGAGACACCCATGCGCATAGCCCACGATCTGGCAGAGGCGATCGGCCACACACCATTGATCCGTCTACGTCGTATCAGCGAAGAAACCGGTTGTGAAATCCTGGGCAAGGCCGAGTTTCTTAATCCTGGTCAGTCGGTAAAGGACCGCGCCGCCCTGTACATTATCCGTGACGCCGAAAAACGTGGCACCCTGCGCCCCGGAGGCACCATTGTCGAAGGCACGGCCGGCAATACCGGCATTGGTCTGGCGCTGGTTGGGGCCTCGCTTGGCTACCGCTGTGTGATCGTCATCCCCGAGACCCAAAGCGAAGAGAAAAAGGCCATGTTGCGGCTGGCCGGCGCACGTCTGGTGCAGGTACCAGCCGTGCCTTATCGCAATCCCAACAATTTTGTGCGGTATTCCGAACGCCTTGCCAGGGAACTGGACAAAAGCGAACCCAATGGCGCGGTCTGGGCCAATCAGTTCGACAATATCGCCAACCGTCAAGCACATGCGGAAACCACCGGCCCCGAGATCTGGCAGCAAACGGATGGCAAGGTTGACGGGTTCATCTGCTCTGTCGGGTCGGGCGGCACATTGACCGGCGTGGCCGAGGTGTTGCAGCCCAAAGGCGTGAAAATTGGCCTGGCCGACCCGATGGGGGCCGCCCTTTTCAGCTTTTACACCACCGGAGAACTGGCCAGCGAAGGCGGCAGTATCGCCGAGGGCATCGGCCAGATACGCATCACCGGAAACCTTGAAGGTTTCACCCCCGACATGGCCTATCAAATCCCGGATGACGAGGCGCTGCCGTATATCTTTGACCTGCTGCACGACGAAGGTCTGGTGCTGGGCGGGTCCAGTGGAATCAACATCGCCGGGGCGGTGCGGATGGCGCGCGAAATGGGGCCGGGGCACCGGATTGTCACTATTCTGGCCGACTATGGATCGCGCTATCAATCCAAATTGTTCAATGCTGATTTTCTGAAAGAAAAGGATCTGCCGGTGCCTGACTGGATGCGCGAAACAGCGCAGGATATCCCAACCGTGTTTCTGGAATCATGAGACATCTTCGCGCCTTTCTGGCCCTGACTTTCCTGGCCGGCTTTCTGATCCTGTCAGCGCCACTTGCGGCGCAGGAAACGAATGAAAAATACCAGGACTGGCTAAGCCTGGCGGAACGGGCCGAACTGGTGATTGATGCGGCGCGCGCATCAAACCCGTCGTTGGAACGATTGCGGCAGGAAATTGTTGGATTCCGCGAAGTTTTTGCCGATTTCCGGGTGCAGAACACCGACCGGATTGTCACGCTTTCATCGCAACTTGATGCGTTGGGCGCGGTGCCGGAATCGGGTGAAGAACCCCAGGATATCGCCACCTTGCGTGCCAAGCTGACTGATCAGCTTGATGCCCTGCGGGTGCCGCGCGTGGTGGCGGAGGAGGCATACAGCCAGGCCAACGGGCTGATTGGCGAGATTGACAAGATCATTCGTGCCCGCCAGACCAAAAAGCTTTTGCACCGCGGGCCATCACCGCTTAACCCGGCCTATTGGCCCGAAGCCTGGGATGATCTTAAGAGCGGAACGGTCGGGTTGTACAATGAAACCAGGTTGAATTGGCGGTCCGAAACCACCCAGGCGAAAATAGTGAAAGACCTGCCGCTGATCATTCTGTTGTCGGTATTGGGCCTGCTGCTGTTGGCGATGGGGCGTCGCTGGCCCGAACGGTTAGGCAATTTCCTGCGCAATTTCGGCGGCCGTGGCACAGAGGTTAGGAGCTTTGTGGCCTCGCTTGCGCGGATCATTCTGCCTTTTGCGGGGGCGGTTTTTCTGGTGCTGGCGGTGACGATGACGGGCACCCTTGGGGTGCGCGGCACGCTGATTGCCGACGCGGTGCCGGGGTGGGTGCTGATCTTGTTGGTGTTCAACTGGCTCAGTGATCAGCTGCTTTCCGAGCGCCACGAAGTCAGTCTGTTGCCAGCCCCGGCGAACCAGCGCCGCGAAATGATCCTGTACGTCAAACTGCTGGGCGGGATTTTGGTGCTGGCTGGGGTCGTTGACCTATATGGGCAGATCGAGAATATCTCAGCCGCGTCGCAGGCGGTGATCGGGTTCCCGGTTATCCTGGGTGCGGCGACGTTGTTGTTTCGAAGCCAGCGCCTGGCGCTAAGCCAAGAAGTAAGCCAGGAAGTAAGCCAGGAAGAAGGCGAGGGCACCAACGGGCCGGGACTGCGCAGTCCCGGCGTTTATCGTATCATTGGTGGCATCCGGCGCATCTTTTTGTTGCTGGCGGTAATCGCGCCGATTCTGGCCGGCCTTGGGTATGGTGCGGCAGCGGCGGCGATTGTCTATCCGGTGATCCTTAGCCTGGCGGTGGTTGCCATCGTGATGATCCTGCAACGGTTTTTTGGCCACATTTACGGCTGGGCCATAGGCGGGGACATTCAGTCGGCGCGGGAATCGCTGTTTTCGGTGCTGGTCGGCTTTACCCTGACAGTTCTGGCAATCCCGGTGGTGGCCCTGTTCTGGGGCGCGCGTCAGGCCGACATAACCGAGTTATGGTCGAGGTTCCTGGTTGGATTTCAGGTGGGTGACGTGAAAATTTCACCCACCGGATTCCTGACGTTTGCTTTGGTGTTTGTGGTCGGCTATTCGATCACCCGCCTGTTGCAAAGCGGGCTGCGTACCAGTTTTTTGCCAAAAACCAAGATTGATTCCGGCGGTCAGAACGCGATTGTCGCCTTTACGGGTTATATTGGCATTTTTCTGGCCGCTCTGGTGGCTGTATCCAGTGCCGGGCTTGATTTGTCATCGGTGGCGATTGTGGCCGGTGCCTTGTCGGTCGGCATCGGCTTTGGTTTGCAAAACGTGGTGTCGAATTTTGTCAGCGGCATCATTTTGTTGATTGAACGTCCCATCGCCAAAGGCGATTGGATCGAAGTTGGCGAATTTGCCGGCTATGTCCGCGATATTTCTGTGCGCTCGACCCGGATCGAGACATTTGACCGGGCCGATGTGATTGTCCCCAATTCGGATCTGATTGCCGGCACTGTGACCAATTATACCCGGGGCAAGACCATTGGCCGGGTGAAGGTTCCGGTTGGGGTGGGCTATGGCACTGACACGCGGATGGTGGAAAAAATCCTGCTGGAGATCGCTGAGGCGCACCCGATGGTGTTGGCCAATCCGGCGCCGTCGGTGGTGTTTCAGGGGTTCGGGGCAGATGCTTTGGATTTTGAAATCCGGGCGATCCTGCGGGATGTGAATTATGCCTTGTCGACCAAATCAGACATCAACCACGAGATTGCCAAGCAGTTCGGCGAGGCCAGAATTGAGATCCCGTTTGCCCAGCGAGACATCTGGCTGCGCAACCCCGAGGTTCTGATGAAAACACAGGGTGGGTCGGGCGAATAAATCCAATCCGCCCAATCTTTGACTGGCCGGACTTAGCGATTGGCGCGTTTTTCACCCACGATCAGTGCCATTTGATCTGCCGGGATAAAGCCGCGCAGCAATTCGTCCTGAAGCACAAACGTCGGGGTGCCCGATATCTGCAATCGTTTCGCCAGATCGCGGGTGCGGGCGATTTCCGAAAGGGTGGCGTCGCTGTCCATTTCGGCCAGGATCGCATCTGTGTCCAGTCCAAGCCCGTCAGCAATACGCCCAAGCGTCACCTTCGTAAATTCCCCCTGATAGAGCATCAACGCATCATGGGCTTGTTTATAGGCCGCAGGTCCGGCCAAATTCTTGGTGGCAATGGCAAAGCGGGACGCCAGAACCGAGCCATCCCCAAGGATCGGGAATTCCTTTACGATCAGGCGGATATTGCCGTCCGACGCCAGCAGGCTGTCCACCTCGGGCATGGCGCGCCGACAATAGACGCAACGATAGTCAAGAAATTCCACCAGGGTAATGTCGCCGTCCGGGTTGCCGCCAACATAGGAAAAGCCATCGTCGAACAATTCCGCCGTGTTGTTGGCGACCAGCGAATAGTCAGCCTGGGATTCGGCTGCGACCTGCCGGTCTTCCAGCAATTTCACCGCCTCCAGGATCACCTCGGGGTTGTCCAACAGATAGGCCCGGACCTCGGCCCGGAATATGGTGCGCTCGGCCGCAGTCATCTGGGTGATGTCAAGGGCGTTGGCCGGAGTTGAGAACAGCGAACCCAACAGGGCAGTCGTCAGGGCCAGCGTCAGCAGGGCGGGGGCAATCAGGCGGATCATGATGTGTGTCGTCCTTTATTGGTGGTTGGCACCCTATGACCACATATTGGGCGGGTTGCCAAGGTTGGGTAACGCCTGGCGCTGCAATCTGGGTCATTGACCTTTGTCAAAGAACCCGGTCAAACCATGGCCGAACTCTGTGCTGCACCATGCGAGGACGTCATGAAAAACTCAACCCGTTCAAAGGTCGATCCCTTTATTGTGATGGACGTGATGGAGGCCGCGCGGCGTGCCGAAGCCGGTGGTCGCCACATTATCCATATGGAGGTCGGCCAACCCGGCACCGGTGCGCCGCGCGCCGCGACCCGCGCCCTGAGTGAGGCGATGGAGCGAGATACATTGGGATATACCGTGGCGCTGGGGTTGCCGGCATTGCGGGCGCGAATCGCGCGGATGTATGGCGAGCGATATGGAATTGACCTTGATCCGGGGCGGGTGGTGGTCACGTCGGGGTCGTCGGGCGGATTCATTCTGGCCTTTACGGCGCTGTTTGATACCGGCGACCGTGTTGGCATCGGCGCGCCGGGCTATCCGTCTTACCGCCAGATTTTGCGCGCCCTGGGGATGGTTCCGGTTGACCTGGAAACCGCGCCTGCCAACCGGCTGCAACCGGTGCCGGGTGATTTTGCCGGTCATAATCTGGCCGGGCTGTTGGTCGCCTCGCCTGCCAACCCCAGCGGCACCATGTTGGACCGGACCGCCATGGGGGCGCTGATCGAGGCGACGCAGGCCCAGGATGCGGCCTTTATCTCGGACGAGATTTATCATGGGCTTGAGTATGAGGCCAAAGCGGTATCGGCGTTGGAACTGAGCGGGGATGTTTATGTAATCAACTCGTTCTCAAAGTATTATTCGATGACCGGTTGGCGGGTTGGCTGGATGGTGGTGCCCGAATCCCACGTCAGGGTGATCGAACGGCTGGCGCAGAACATGTTCATCTGCCCACCCCATGCCAGTCAGGTGGCGGCCCTTGCGGCGATGGATTGCGACGGGGAATTGCAAGGCAATCTCGACGTCTACCGAACGAACCGGGCGCTGATGCTGGACGGGTTGCCCCGCGCCGGGTTCGGCAACTTTGCCCCCCCGGACGGCGCGTTTTACGTCTATGCCGATGTATCTGACCTGACCGGGGACAGCCGCGCCTTTGCCGCCGAGATACTGGACAAGGCCGGGGTGGCGGTGACACCGGGTCTGGATTTTGATCCGGTGCGCGGGGCGTCATGGTTGCGGTTTTCCTATGCCCGTTCCACTGACGACATCCGCGAAGGGCTGGCGCGCCTTACGACGTTCATGGCCAAACGCAAACCATCATAAGCGTTCCCAAGTCTGCCCATCTGCGATATGCAGGGCTGCAACAGGGTCAGGTAAATGGCCCGTAACCGGGCATGGACATGACGATGAACAGGCTATTTGGCTTTCTGAGTATGATGTGGCTGACAATTGCGGCCCTGCCCGGGTTGCCTGCCTGGGCGCAGGGTTTCAGCGGATTGGCGCGGATTGATCCCACAACAAGCCGGATCAGTGATCTGGGCAAGAATGGCGTGGGCATTGATCTGATGCTTAGTCAGGGCGTGCCGTACCGGTTGTTTACCCTGGACAATCCGCCGCGTCTGGTGCTGGATTTTCAAGAGGTGGATTGGAGCGGACTTGAGACCGCAACATTTCTGGCCACGACCCGTGTTGGACAGGTGCAGTTCGGTGGCTATGTGCCGGGATGGTCGCGCATGGTGATCGGGTTGAACGGGCCGATGTTTGTGCAAACCTCAGAGATGTCGGTGGACCTTGTTCTGGGCTCGGCCCGGGTTGCCCTTGTGTTGATGCCATCGAACAGTGAGGCATTTGCGGCCAGTTCCGGTGCGCCGTATGATGCCCGGTGGGATTTGCCTGCGCCAACCGAGCTGGGACCGCGGCACGCGCGCCCGGCTGATGCGCCGGTGCTGGTGGTGCTGGATCCGGGCCATGGCGGCATTGATCCGGGGGCAAAGCAGGGCGAAATCGTCGAAAAGGACCTGATGCTGCGATTTGCCCGTGAACTGCGGGAAATATTGCTGCGCAAGGGCGGTTTTGAGGTGGTGCTGACGCGCGATGGTGATCACTTTGTCTCGCTTGAGGCGCGGATATCGGCGGCCCACAGGGCCGGTGCGGGCGCGGGTGGGGATGTGTTCATCTCGCTGCATGCAGATTCTCTGGCCGAAGGGCTGGCGCATGGGGCGACGGTGCATGTGCTTAGCCGTGAGGCCTCGGATATCGCCAGCGCCAAACTGGCCGAGCGCCATGATCGCGCGGATATCCTGTCAGGTGTCGATCTGAGCAACACGGACGATTCGGTAACCGCAGTGCTGCTTGATCTGGCGCGTCAGGAAACCCAGCCCCGCACCGACGCGCTGGCCAGGGCTCTGGTTGATGCCATGGCCCAGACCGGGGGGCCGATGAATCGCCGACCTTTGCGGGCGGCCGCGTTTTCGGTGCTCAAAGCGGCGGATATTCCGTCGGTTCTGATCGAGCTGGGGTTTCTGTCCAGCCCGCGTGATTTCAAAAATCTGTCAGATGATGATTGGCGGGCAGGCATGGCGCTGGGTATTGCCAACGGGCTTGCGGCATGGCGCGCGCAAGACCTGGCCACCAGACCTCTGATTCGCCAGTAGGGTGTGTGCTTGCACGCACCATTCAAAGAGGTGCGTGCAAGCACACACCCTACGGCATAAAATGGCTGGTTGATGCTTTGACCCCGGCGCGTGTCGGGCTTATGTAGGGTTAAAGTGTTTCGCGTTCGAATTGAATCACTTTGATCCAGATTGAACGCCAAACGCTGTAAGAACCAACTTTAGAGGCGGCCCCCTTGTTTCGATACATCCTTTCTTTCTTTGGCGCGATCTTCAGCACTGTCACTCTTGGCTTTGCTATGATGGTTATTGGTGTCGGCGGTATTTTCTGGGTCTATGGCCGCGATTTGCCCAGTCACGAAGCACTGGCCCAGTATACACCACCCACCATCAGCCGGATTTATTCCGGCGAAGGGCATCTGATCGACGAGTTTGCCAAGGAACGCCGGTTGTTTGCCGCCTCAAGCGCCATTCCGGTGATGATCAAACAGGCCTTCATCTCGGCTGAGGACAAGAATTTCTATTCCCACAAGGGCTATGACCTGCGCGGCATCGGTGCCGCCGCCATCGAGGCCGTCCGTTCGCGCGGAGAGACGGTGCGGGGGGCTTCGACCATTACCCAACAGGTGATGAAAAACTTTCTGCTTAGCGGAGATCGCAAGCTTGAGCGCAAGATCAAGGAAATCATTCTTGCCTCGCGACTGGAAGAGACCCTGAACAAGGAACAAATCCTTGAACTTTACCTGAACGAGATTTTTCTGGGTCAGAATTCGTTTGGGGTCGCGGCCGCCGCCCAGACATATTTCAACAAAACGCTTGAGGATCTGGCCCCGCATGAGGCGGCATTCCTTGCGTCCTTGCCCAAAGCGCCGTCGCGGTTTCACCCGGTCAGACGCAAAGACCGGCTGTTGTCGCGGCGCAATTTTGTGCTGAAAGAGATGTTCGAGAACGGCTTTATCACCCAGGCCACTTTTGACACTGAACTCGGGATGCCGTTGCGCTCGGTTCAGAACGGCGATTTTGAGAGCTTTCGTACCGCATTGCCGCCGCGCGACTATTTCACCGACGAAATCCGCCGTCAGCTAAGCCGGGACTTTGGTGAAGGTGAATTCTTTACCGGCGGCTTTACCGTGCGTGCCACCATCGACGAAGAATTGCAGGTTGTCGCGGCGCGGTCCTTGCGCACACAGCTGGAAAAATACGACCGGAGTCGCGGGCTTTGGCAACCAACCGGCAAGACGCTGACGCCCGAGCAAATGCAAAGCGAGCAAGGCTGGCGCGAGGCCCTGGCTGAGGTGGAGATTTCGCGGGACGTGGCGATGGAGGCCGAATGGCACCCGGCTGTGGTGCTGGAAATGACGGCCAAAGATGCCCGTATCGGCATCGAAGGCATTGACGAGGTTGCGGAGGGCCATTGGATTGTCGCCAAGGATGTGACCTGGGCGCGGCGTTTGAATGACGATGGTTCCAAAGGGCGCAAGGCGCGCGTAGCCGACGACCTGCTGGATGTGGGCGAGGTGGTGCTGGTGCGCGCCATGACCAAAGACAGCGATGGGTCATTCATTCGCTGGTCCCTGCGTCAGGTGCCCGAGGTTCAGGGCGGCTTTGTCGCCATGGACGTCAATTCGGGCCGGGTTCTGGCAATGCAGGGAGGGTTTTCTTACCAGTCGTCGGTGTTTAACCGCGCGACCCAAGCACAGCGCCAACCGGGGTCAAGTTTCAAACCGTTTGTCTATGCTGCCGCCCTCGACAGCGGCTATTCCCCCGCCACAATCGTTATTGACGCGCCGATCGAGATCAATACGCCGCAGGGTCTGTGGCGTCCGCGCAATTCATCGAACAAGTTTTATGGGCCAACGCCTTTGCGCACCGGGATCGAACGGTCACGCAACCTGATGACCATTCGATTGGCGCAAGAGGTGGGGATGCCGGTGGTTGCGGGCTATGCCGAACGGTTTGGGGTTTACGACGAATTGGAACCGTTTCTGGCCAACTCTCTGGGGGCGCAGGAAACCACTTTGTACAAGATGGTCACGGCCTATGCGATGTTCGCCAACGGCGGAGAACGGTTGCAGCCCACGCTGGTGGACCGGATACAGGACCGGCGCGGGCGGACGATCTTTCGCCACGACGAACGCGATTGCGTTGATTGCACCAACCCTGCGCTGGCACCGGGGGTGATACCGCAAATCCGTTCAAACCGCTCTCAGGTGATGGATCCGATTACCGCTTATCAATTGACTTCGATGATGCGCGGTGTGGTCGAACGCGGCACCGCAGCCGGGGCCGTGCGCCTGCCGGTGCCGACCGCTGGCAAGACCGGCACCACCAACGAGGCCAAGGATGTCTGGTTCATCGGCTTCACCTCGAACATCGTGGCCGGCTGTTACATCGGCTATGACCGCCCGCGGCCAATGGGGCGCGGCGCATTTGGCGCATCAATGTGTGGGCCGGTGTTCCAGTCCTTCATGCTCAAGGCTACCGAAAAATATGGCGGCGGTCCTTTTGCAATCCCCGACGGCGGGCATTTCATCAAGATCGACCGGTTCACCGGTGGTCGCCTGCCCAATTCAGCCAGTGGCGCCTATGTGGTGGCCGAATATTTCCGCGACGGAGAAGAGCCGATATTTGGCCTGACATTCGATGGCGGCTTTGGCATCGGCTCGGATTTGCCCCTGTTCGAAGAAGTGTCGACATCTGGCCGCCAGGTCACCACATCGACCGGCAAGACGACCATTGTCGGCCCCAAGGCCAGCAGCGGCACAATCAGCACCGGCGGGCTTTACTGACGTGGACGGCCCGGCATCAAGACACACCGAAGCCGGTTGGAGTTCGCCCCCGACTCCTCATGCTTTCAGGAAAACATGGACCTCTTTACGGTCTCGATGAGGGTCTGGGCGACAGCTGCGGCCTTGCAACCGCCGACTGAACTTGCCGCCCGGATATTTTGTGGGGGTCATCCCGGCCATTGTTGGCAGTAACCGCCAGCGATCAGTATTTCGCCAATGTCGCGCCCATCCGGCAGGCTGCAAACCCCAATCTCGCGATCATAGCTGCGCCGCCCTTCCAGGAAGCAACGTAACCGAACACCTGAAACCAGACTCGTAATTTTCCGGGTGGCGCGATCGCCAGCCGTGCTGCCGCGTTCGGCGCAGTCGAGATTGGCAATCCTGATCGGGGTTGAGCCGACGACGATAGTGTCCCCATCCCGAATGCGGGTAACTGTATCTATCAGATCGGCCTCTGCGGCTTTGCGCGTTGTGCTGGTATCTTGCCGGGTGGTGGACAGATCATCAGGCCACAGCAATACGACCATCAGCAAGACTGCGGAGCCGATCACCGGCCAGAAAAAGAAAGGACGGCCTTTGCGGCGGAGAAAATTGGTGAGCTTGGACATATAGGCTGATTTACCGGAAGAATTGGGCGACAATTGGGCAAATACCCAAATGCCGCTTTGGGATGGGCTGGATGGGCTGGATGGTTTCTCTCATCTGGCAAGGTTGACCTTTAGGTTCGCGCCAAAATCGGCCATTTTCTGAACGGCACATCCGCCGCGCCGCCGACCAGAATATCGTTGCCGGAACCCTGGGTATTTGCGGCAAAAGGGTCGGGTGCTCAGTTGCCCTGCGCCTCGGCGCGCCCCTTGCCGGACACTCCCATCGCCAGGGTTGCCCCCATCAGACCGTCCAGATCGCCATCCAGAACGCCTTTGGTGTCAGAGGTTTCGAAATTGGTCCGCAGGTCTTTGACCATCTGATACGGCTGCAAGACATAAGAACGTATCTGGTTGCCCCAACCGGCATCGCCTTTGTTCTCGTGTGCCTCGTTTATGGCAGCGTTACGCTTGTCCAGTTCCAGCTGATACAGCCGTGATTTCAGGGCTTTCATGGCAATATCGCGGTTCTGATGCTGGGATTTCACCGAGGATGTCACGACAATGCCAGTCGGGTGGTGGGTGATGCGCACGGCTGAATCTGTGGTGTTGACGTGCTGCCCGCCGGCCCCGGAAGACCGATAGGTGTCGATGCGGATATCGCTTGGATTGACCTCGATCTCGATATTGTCATCGACCACCGGATAGACCCAGACGGACGAAAACGAAGTATGCCGCTTGGCTGCGGAATCAAATGGCGAGATGCGCACCAAACGGTGCACCCCGCTTTCGGATTTCAGCCAACCGTAAGCGTTTTGCCCGGAAATCTTATAGGTCGCCGATTTGATCCCGGCCTCTTCGCCGGAACTTTCCGACTGAAGTTCAACCTTGTAACCCTTCTTTTCTGCCCAGCGCACATACATCCGCGCCAGCATGCTGGCCCAGTCACAGCTTTCGGTTCCCCCGGCCCCGGAGTTGATCTCAAGAAACGTGTCATTGCCGTCGGCCTCGCCGTCCAGCAGCGCCTCAAGCTCTTTCTTGGCGGCTTTCTGGCCAAGTGCCTTGATGGCGTCCTCGGCTTCGGTAATGACCTCCTGATCATCCTCCATTTCGCCCAGTTCGATCAATTCGCAATAATCGGCCATATCCTGGGCGATACTGTCATAGGTCGCCATCGCGTCGACCAGCATCTGGCGGTTGCGCATCAGTTTCTGCGCCGCCTCCGGGTTGTCCCACAAGGTCGGATCCTCGACCCGCGCATTGAACTCCTCAAGCCGGTGCGGGGCGGTTTCGCGCATCATCCGCTGGGCCAACAGCACAAGCGACTTTTCAATCTCGGCGGTAATGTTCTGGATTTCGGCGCGCATGGGCGGTTCCTGCTGGTTCGTTGATCCACCTTGCGGTGATAGACCAGCCCCTCAGGGGCGGCAAGCCAGACCTTGACGGATATGTCGATCTGGTTTGACATGCCTCGACAATCAACCGCGGGGTGACGGTTTCAGAGGGCGACGCCCGGTACAGCCGCCAGCGTCGAAGCCGACTGATCCAAGGCCCCTGCAACAGCGTCCGGCCATCAGGGCGGTCGTCCATCCGGAAGCTGGATATTGGCAACCTGTTCGGCAATCGGGTCAGTCGAAAGCGGGTGATTGTCGGGCTGGAAGGATTCCGGGTCGGACATGGGGCACCATTGCCCGCCGGAATAAACCTCAAGCCCTGAAAACTTGGCCTTATAGCCCATTTTGGCACTGCCCGGCACCCAATAGCCAAGGTAGACATAAGGCAAACTGGCCTCGCGGGCGATGTCGATATGATCAAGGATCATATAGGTGCCCAGCGAATTGGCGGCCATATGCGGGGTGAAAAACGAATACACCATCGACAGCCCGTCTTTTAGAACATCCGTCAGGCTGACGGCGATCAACGCGTTGTTCCTGGGCTCGAAATATTCGATTACCCGGCTGCGCACCGGGGTTTCTTCGATCATCGCCGAAAATTCATAGACATCCATATCCGCCATGCCGCCATCTGCATGGCGCGCATCAAGATAAGAGCGAAACAGGTCATACTGATCTTCGGTGGCCCAGGGCGACGACGACTTTCGGATAATCTCGCGGGCCCGGCGCTGCGTGCGTTTCTGGCTTTTGGTCGGCTGAAAATCGGCCACTTTGATGCGCGCCGACAGACATGCGGCGCAATCGGCGCAGGACGGGCGATACAGCACGTTCTGAGACCGCCGGAATCCTTGCTGGGACAGGGCATTGTTGAGTTTTGCCGCACTATCACCTTGCAGGGCCGTGAACAGCTTGCGCTCCATTTTGCCGTCCAGATAGGGGCAGGGCTGGGGGGCCGTCACATAGAACTGTGGGGCGATGGGCAGAGTGTGGCGCATGAAACGTCCCGTGGTTGTCGTTACGGCGTTTGCCGGTTTGCATAGAAACAGGGTATCATTTTGTCCGCCGGGGCAGCCTTTGTTTATTTGGGCGTTCGGCGGGCGAAGTGATCCAATGTTAACCGGAAGCGCTTTGGCTGATGATAACAACCGATTTCCTGTGCGCCAAGGGCTGATTATTCGCATGTTGATAAACCATATCTTTTCAGGCTGAATATTAACGCGTTTCATCGCCCCGGGCCAAAGTGCGAATGCTTGGCACCCGGTAAAATTACTTTTGAAATGCGACCGCTGACGGCTAAATCAGGCGTTGATTAGCCAGCTAAGGGTTATCAGAAACAACCGGACAATCTCAGCTGTGGTGCAATTGCCCTGGCACCCTTGCAAAATTATTGCTGGGGGACGTAATCTGAAATTTGGAACTCATTTGGAATCTACAATGAAACTTGTCACATACAATATCCAGTACTCAAAAGGCAAAGACGCCACATTTGATCTTGAGCGCATTGTCGATGCGGTTCGAGGGGCTGATATCATTGGACTGCAAGAGGTTACGCGCAATATGCCAGGCGTGCCTGACGCGGATCAACCTGCAAGGATCGCCGCGTTGCTGCCGGAATACTATTGGTCCTACGCATCACCGATTGATATGGATCTGGGGTCCGGGGTGGAAAATGGCCGGGCGATGTCCAAACGCCTGGAATTCGGCAATATGGTGTTGTCGCGTTGGCCGATCTCATCGAAACGCGCGTTGTTGTTGCCGCGTACTGGAAATGTCGATAATTTTGACATGCAAAACGGCGTTCTAGAGGCATTTATTGCGGCCCCCGGAGGCGCGATCAGAATTTATGTGACGCACCTGAATTATTTACGCAGCCAGACGCGCCATAATCAACTGGATTGGCTGGTGCCAAAACTGTTTGCCATAACCTGCGAAGGCGGCGGCATTACGGGCAGGCACTGGCAGGGCATTCCGGTGCCTCCGACGCCGAAAAGTTTCATAGTACTGGGGGATTTCAATCTGACACCCAACTGCGATGAATATGACCGCATTGTTGGGAAATCAGACTATTACCACGGACGTGTGGCGACCAATGATCATTGGATCGACAGTTGGACGCGCAGCGGCAATGATGAGCAGGACAGCATAACCTGGTACGACGAAGCGGACGACTTCAAAAGTGGCCTTCGCCTGGATTTCGGTTTTGTCAGCCCCGATCTGGCCGACAAAATCAGGACGGTTCGGATTGATCGGACCTGTGCGGCCTCGGATCATCAACCCTATTGGCTGGAAATGGATTTATAGCCGAAGACCCGGTTTGGCACAATTCGGCGCAAGGGTTTCCACCGCTTGTGGCCACAGT
The DNA here is from genome assembly GCA_021648025.1 of Paracoccaceae bacterium. Lineage (GTDB taxonomy): Bacteria > Pseudomonadota > Alphaproteobacteria > Rhodobacterales > Rhodobacteraceae > NVQY01. The sequence continues at coordinate 146,945 of JAKITO010000002.1, read as the reverse complement.
TGCTATGCCATTACCCGACGATTTATCGCCACAGTTCCAAGCAGTGCATCCGTCAACCCCTGACCCCGCGCCGAGGTCAGCATCAGCACGATCGAAATCACCTGTAGGATCGGAAAGGCAAAGCTGATCGAATAGCCGATGGTGTGCAGCAATGCGAGCGACAGATCAAACTTCGCGCCCGTGGCATCGCGCAATTCGATGCCGGCAAACCGCATGCCCCAGGTGGCCGAACCCATGGCCAAAGTTGTCACGCGGTAGGCAAAACCGATCACCAACAGCATGGTTGGCCAAAAGAATATCCCCAGAAACCCGGTCAGCGGCAGCACGGCGATACACACAATCACCACCAGTACCAGATCGACAAACCAGGCGATCAGCCGCTTGCCGGGAACAGACGCATAAAACTGCGGTTGGCGTATCGGGTCAGGCAGGGCAGGGTAAGGTGGCGTGGGCATATCTTTGACCTTTGTGGTTATGAAAAAAGCCCCGGAATTCAATCCGGGGCCGCAAGGGCGCGTGCCTTGGGGGATTTGGGGGGGGGACGAGGCGCGCCCTTAAGGCTCATCCGGCTAAGGTTCATCCGGCCGATCAGCTGGCGTCGTCGCCGTTTGTCGGCGCTGATGCGGCCTTGGCGCGGTCGTTCATGAACGCGTCGAACTCGACCTTGTCCTTGGAGTCCCGCAGGCGGGCCAGGAATGCTTCGAAATCACGTTGCTCGCGTTCAAGCCGGTCCAGCGTGTCGCTTTTGTAAGCGTCAAAGGCGCTGTTGCCGGTGCGTGATGTGGCGGCGCGCAAATGTATTTTCATTTGTGCGCGACGGCTGCGGCAGGACGAATTGAACATGCGTTTACTCCAGATCATGTAAAACAAAAGGGCGAGGCCAACCGGCCACAAGAAAACAAAGCCAAGCACCATGGCAGCGATCCAGGCCCATTTGCCCTTATCGTCAAGCCAGGCTTCGGCGCGCGAGAACCAGCCCCGAGCGGCGGCTGGGAAGTGGTCGGATGTCGAGGTCATGGTCAGGGGTCTCCTGTTCAGGTTGGCGTTCGATGTGAATGCCTTTCACATTACCGATATGTTGATTTGGTACAGGCTTTGCAAGAGGTGATGTGAATGTAATTTACATTTTTCTGGATCGGCGGTGTAAAACAATCGCTTAGGGGTGATATATTGTTTCATGTCTGGTCGGGTGGGTTGGAATTTGCGCCATATCCGGCATGGTATTTATGGCGCGTGGCCTGATTTCCGGTGCAATTGGCCCAAATACCCGGGGATTGACTGGTGATGCCGGTGCTATGGCCTTGATTAATTTGTGCCAATGGCGCAGTAGACGGACGCGCTGGCCCTGTTTGAATGGGGTCTCATCGGGGGAAGTGTGACAATGGCAACGGGTGCCACAAGCGGCGGGTATGGCCTTTTGACGTGGATCGCGGGCGGGGCTGTTGTGGTCGGCGTTGCGGTCGGCGGGATGTATTACGCCGGAATGATCGGACCTTCGGTGCGTGATGGTCCGGATCAAACGACCACAAGCATGCCTGACGATATCAAGTCAGATACCACAGATACCACAGATACCACAGATACCCGGGCGGCCACGCCAAAGGCCGACAACGATGCGCAACCAGACGCCACTGGCGAGGCGACCCCACCAGCCACGAATGATGCGCCCCAGGGCGGCACGGCGGCAGCCCAGTCTGAACCGAGCCTGTCAGCTCCGGGGTTTGACGTGGTCCGGGTGGACCCGGATGGCAACGCGGTTATTGCCGGAACCGGCCCTGCCGGAGCGCAGATCACCATCTTTCTGGATGGTGAGCAGCAGATCAGAACAACCGTTGACCGCAGCGGCGCATTTGTCAGCCTGCTGAGTATTGCACCGAGTCAAACGGCGCGCATTCTGAGCATGACAGCCGAGTTGGACGGGCAGATCCGCCAGTCGGACGACCAGATCATCCTTGCGCCAGCGCCGGTGGTTGCATCCCAACCAGTGGAAGACGTGCAAGTCGCCGCTGTTGAACCGGTGGACCGCGACGATGCTCCAACCATTCAAGCCCCTGCCGAAGACCCGGTGGAACCAGCGCAATCAAATGCACCAGATGATCCTGCGTCGCAAACCGTTCTGGCCCAGCAAACCGTTCTGGCCCAGCAAACCGTTCTGGCCCAGTCCGACAAGGGGCAATCAGACCCCGCAACCACCAGTGATCAACCGGTTGAGATGGCGGCGGTTGAACCGGTTCAGCCCGCTGCAACCGCCGAAGGCACACAAGACGTCACACAGGAAACCTCTGAAGGCACAGCCGACAATGATCCGGTTGCGAACGCTGGGTCTGACGTTGTTGCCCAAGCAACAAAGCCTGAACCATCTGAGCTTCAACCGGTGGTGTCCGATCCAGCCCCGAGCGAACTGGCGCAATCCGAACCTGCCGCTACGGATACAGCGGACCAAACGGTTGCGGCTGACGCGGCCGTCTCTGATGTCGCACCTGTTGCGACAGCTACCCAACCTTTGCTGCAAGACGAACCTACCCAGCAAGACGAACAGATCGCAGCGGCCAATTCCAGTCCGACGGCGCAGGCCGTGCCGGATGACCAATCGTCAGCGCCAGCCCAACCTGACGGCACCGATACTAAGGTTGTCTCTGCAACCACATCGCCGGGTGCTGCGTTGGCTGGGGAACCGGACACAAATGCCTCGCAGGCCACAACATCGCCTGCCCCAGACCAGACCACCGAAACCACAGCCCTTGCAGAACTTGCCCCGGCACCGCCGGTTCAGTCGCTTACCCCAAGTCAGCCGACCATTCAGCCGTCCACCCGGTCGCCGGCACTGATTACAATTTTGCGGGCCGGTCCGGACGGGGTCGAAGTGCTGCAATCGGGCGCATCCAAACCTCAGACACCGGACAAGATCGCGCTGGACCTGATCAGCTATTCCGACTCTGGTGAAATCCAGCTAAGTGGACGGGCACAGGACCGGTCGGTGGTGCGGGTTTATCTTGACAACAAACCGGTCGGCGATCTGGTGACGGATGATACCGGACGCTGGTCCGGTGAAGTCAAAGGCATTGTCCCCGGCATCTATACTTTGCGCCTTGACGAACTGGGGCAGACCGGCGTTGTGCTAAGCCGGATCGAAACCCCGTTCAAACGCGAAACCCCCGAAGTGCTGCGCCCGCCGCAAGACCCCAATTCGGTCGCCGCAAGTGATACGGCCGACGGTGGTCCTGTGCCGCCGGTCCGGGCCGTGACGGTGCAGCAGGGCGATACCCTTTGGGCGATTTCGCGTGAAAGATACGGAGATGGCGTGCTGTATGTACGGGTGTTTGAGGCCAACCGCGGCGATATCCGTGACCCGGACCTGATTTATCCCGGCCAGGTTTTTGCCCTGCCCGAGTGATTTTCCCGGCTTCGGTTCTGGTACCGGGCTTTAGCTCTGGTCATTTACAGGTTGCATGCCTATCTCATGGCTCAAGACAAGGAAATGTGAATGCCCGTTGACAAAGCCGCCCCCGGGCGGGACGAAACGCGATCCGGATGGCGCACCATCCGCCGGGTGGCCCCCTATCTCTGGCCTCGTGACAAGCCGAGCACCCGTCAGCGGGTGGTGCTGGCCATGGCCATGCTGGTGCTGGCCAAGCTGATCGCTGTCGGCACCCCGATCCTGTATAAAGGCGCCGTTGATGCCCTGGCTGACGAAGGCGTGCCGGTGCTGGCCCTGGGCGCCATCGGTCTGACGGTGGCTTACGGTATGGCCCGGCTGATGACGATCGGGTTTCAGCAATTGCGCGACGCCATTTTTGCCCCGGTTGCCCAACGCGCCCTGCGCCAGTTGGCGCTGGAGACGTTTCGCCATATTCACCAATTGTCGATGCGTTATCACATCACCCGCAAGACCGGCGGGCTTAGCCGGATCATTGAACGCGGCGTCAAAGGCGTTGAATTCCTGCTGCGCTTCATGTTGCTAAGCCTTGGCCCGCTGATCCTTGAGCTGGTGATGGTGGCGATCATCCTGACGGTGCTGTTTGATGCCTGGTATCTGGCCATCGTCTCGGTCACCATCGGGCTGTATGTCTGGTTTACCTTTGCCGTCACCGAATGGCGGGTCAAGCTGCGTCGCGAGATGAACGAGGCCGACACGGCCGCCAATCAAAAGGCCATCGACAGCCTGCTGAACTATGAAACCGTCAAATATTTCAGCGCCGAAGAGCGCGAGGCGAAACGCTATGACGTGTCGATGCGGGCTTATGCGGCGGCGGCGTTGAAAACCGCCTATACGCTGGCGTTCCTGAACTTTGGCCAATCGGTGCTGATCACCATCGGTTTGGTCGGGGTGATGGTTCTGGCGGCTATCGGCGTGCAAAACGGCGACCTGACGGTGGGCGATTTTGTCATGGTCAACGCCTATATGGTGCAAATAACGGTGCCGCTGAACTTTCTGGGAACAGTGTACCGTGAAATCCGCCAGAGTCTGGTCGATATGGGCGAGATGTTCGATCTGCTGGAGCAACCGGCCGAAGTGGCAGACGCCCCCGGAACCCCGGATCTGAAAATCAATGGCGGGCGGATTGAGCTGGTGGACCTGCGCTTTGGCTATGACCCCGAGCGGGAAATCCTTAAGGGCGTGTCGCTGGAGGTGCCCGCCGGTCAGACCGTGGCGATTGTCGGCGCCACCGGGTCAGGCAAATCAACCATCGGGCGGCTGTTGTTCCGGTTCTACGATGTGACGTCCGGCGCGTTGAAGATCGACGGGCAGGACGTGCGCAATGTCAGCCTTTCGAGTCTGCACGCGGCGATTGGTGTGGTGCCGCAGGATACGGTGCTGTTCAACGACACCATCCGCTATAACATCGGTTATGGGCTTGAGGGCGCCACCCAGGATCAGATCGAACAAGCCGCACGGGATGCGCAGATCCATGACTTTGTCGTCACCTTGCCCGAAGGCTATGACACCCAGGTGGGCGAACGGGGATTGAAACTTTCGGGCGGTGAAAAGCAACGGGTGGGGATTGCCCGGACCCTGCTGAAGAACCCGGCCATATTGCTGCTGGACGAAGCGACCAGTGCCTTGGACAGCGACACCGAAGCCGAGATCAAGGACGCGCTGATGCGGGCCGGGCAGGGGCGCACTGTCATTACCATCGCCCATCGTCTTAGCACCATCGCCGAAGCCGACCAGATCATCGTGCTGGAGCAAGGCGAGATTGTCGAGCGTGGCACCCATGACGCGTTGCTGGCCCGGTCGGGGCGGTATGCGCATCTGTGGAACCGTCAGCAGATGGATGAAGACGTGGCCTAGTCCAAAGTTCCGGGTTCGATGCCCTGAATGATTTTGCCACAGACAACCGACAACCGACAGGACAGAAGTATCAAATACCAAATTGCTTCGTGATTGGCCCAGACCCCGGTCTGGGCCAGTGGTCAATGGGGCCAGTGGTCAAGGTGGATCCGCAGATCAGGAACCGCCCAAATGCGCAAAAGGCTTGCAATTGGCTGTGACGCATGGGGTTCCGTCTTTAGCCGAGCTATAACCTGAGCCTATGCAATGATTGCTATTTGTAATTTCACATATAGGTGGATTTCCGGCAAAGGTGCTTTTGAAAACCACTTCAGAGATCTGCAATGACCGCTCCAAACACACAAATTGAACCTCCTCTTCTGGGTGAGCCCTATCTGTTGACGCCGGGTCCGCTGACCACTTCTTATGCAGTCAAAAAAGCGATGCTGCGCGATTGGGGGAGCTGGGATGATGACTTTCGCGCAATGACCCGAGAGATGTGTTCGCGCCTTCTGAAGATGCTCGGCGCTGGGGCGGAAGATTTTGATTGTGTCCCAATGCAAGGGTCAGGTTCGTTTTCGGTTGAGGCAATGCTGGCGTCGTTCATTCCGCGCGATGGCAAGGCTCTGGTTCTGGCCAATGGTGCCTATGGCATGCGCTCGTTGCAAACGCTGCAATACCTCGGCCGCGCGCATATCGTTCTCAACAAGGGCGATTACCTGCCGCCGCGCGGAATAGAGGTGGCGCAGATTCTGGCGGATGATCCGGCGATTTCGCATGTTGTTGCCATTCACTGTGAAACCTCCAGCGGCATCCTCAACCCGGTCGAAGAGATATCCGAAGTAACCCATGCTGCGGGGCGCAAGCTTTTGATAGATTCGATGTCCGCCTTTGGCGCGATTGAATTGAAGGTTGCAGACATTCGCTATGAGGCAATGGTGTCCTCGGCCAACAAATGTATCGAAGGTGTGCCCGGTTTCGGTTTCATCATCGGTCGCAAAAGCGAACTGGAAGCGGCCAGGGGCAACAGCCATTCACTATGTCTTGATGTGCATGCGCAATGGGCACATATGAAAAAAACCGGCCAATGGAGGTTTACCCCGCCCACGCATGTGGTCGCGGCGTTTCTTGAGGCTCTGCGCTGTCACGAGGTTGAGGGCGGTGTCGCGGGGCGCGGCAATCGATATACCAAAAACCGCGATGTGATGGTTGCAGGCATGCGCAAGCTGGGCTTTGAAACACTGCTCAAGGATCGCTGGATGTCACCGATCATCGTGACCTTCTTCTGCCCCGCGGATGAGAAATTTGTGTTTGACCGCTTCTACGGGCTGATGAAGAACAAGGGATTTATCATCTATCCCGGCAAGCTGACTTTGGTTGCCAGTTTCCGGGTCGGGTGTATTGGACAGATGGACGCGACTGTAATGCGGCAGGTGGTTGTCGCGGCCAAAGAATCGCTGGATGAGATGGGCGTAAGTGACGCAACCCCACCTGCTCTGGCCCTGAAAGAACGCGCCAGACTGGCTGCATGAACATACAAAGGAATTCCTTATGACCATTCAATCTCCTGTCGTCGCGAACGGGCGCGCCTATTGCATTCCGAAAACCTGCGCCATTGCGATTTGTCTTGATGGGTGTGAACCCGAATACCTGGATACGGCAATTGCTGACGGCCTGATGCCAACCCTCAAGCGCATGCGTGAAACCGGCACCGACCGTCTGGCGCATTCGGTTGTGCCTTCGTTCACCAACCCGAACAATCTGTCGATTGCCACTGGTCGCCCGCCTGTTGTGCACGGCATTTGCGGCAATTATCTTTACGAACCGGAAACCGGCGAAGAAGTGATGATGAACGATGTGCGTTTCCTGCGCGCCCCGACCCTTTTCAAGCAGTTCTACGATGCCGGAGCACGGGTGGCCATTGTCACCGCAAAAGACAAACTGCGCGCTTTGCTTGGGGCTGGCCTGGCTTTTGACGATGACCGCGCCAAGTGTTTTTCGGCCGAAAAGTCTGACACTTCGACGGCGCAGCAGCACGGTCAGGCCGAAGCCAGCAAATGGCTGGGAATGGCGCAGCCTGAGGTCTATTCTGCGGAGCTTTCAGAGTTTGTCTTTGGCGCCGGTGTGAAACTGCTTCGTGAATGGAAACCGGATGTGATGTACCTGACCACGACCGACTATGTTCAGCACAAGTATGCGCCTGATCGGGCCGAGGCCAAATCATTCTATGAGATGTTCGACCGGTACCTGACCGAGCTGGACGCGATGGGGGCTGCGATTGTCATTACCGCCGACCACGGCATGAAACCCAAGCATCACGCTGACGGCAGCCCTTCGGTTGTCTATGTTCAGGACCTTCTTGACGACTGGCTTGGCAAAGCGGCGGCACGTCTGATCCTGCCGATTACCGACCCCTATGTGGTGCATCACGGGGCACTTGGATCATTTGCGACGGCCTATCTTCCGGAAGATGCTGATCAGGATGACATCATGGCCAGACTGCGGGCCACAGATGGCATCACCGATGTCCTGAGCAATGCCGAAGCGGTTGCCCGTTTTGAACTCCCGGGGGATCGGATTGGTGACATCATTCTGGTTTCGGGCGAAAACATCTGTATCGGAACATCGCAACATCGCCACGACCTTGGCGCGCTGAACGAGCCTCTGCGCAGCCATGGCGGGTTGACCGAGCAGGAAGTACCCTTCATCTGTAATCGTGTTCTGCCTTTGCCCGAACGCCCCGTGCTTCGCAATTTTGATGCGTTCTTTTACGCGACACAAGCCGCGGCACTGTAGGCGGCACACAATAAGCAGCACTGTAAAATGAAAGAACAGATCATGGCCCAAAGTGAAATTCGCAACGAAGGTATGCGTATCGGTGGCGAAATTGTCTTTACCGACAAAGTCATCCCGGTCAAATATCCCTACACCGACGAAGTGATCGGCACTGTCCCTGCGGGCAATGGCGAACACGCACGAAAAGCGTTTGAGATTGCTGCGAATTACCGGGCGAAACTGTCGCGCTATGAGCGCAGCCAGATTTTGCAGCGCGCAGGTGTTCTGATTGGTGAACGCCGCGAATACCTTGCCAAATGGCTGACGTTGGAGCTTGGCGTCTGCCACCAGCATGCCATTTATGAAACCAGGCGCGCGCAGGACGTTTTTCAGTTCGCATCACAACAGGCATTGATTGACGATGGTGAAATTTATTCCTGTGACCTGACCCATAACGGCAAAGAGCGCAAGATTTTCACCAAGCGTGAGCCGGTGCGGGCAATTTCCGCGATTACGCCGTTTAACCACCCGCTGAACATGGTGAGCCACAAGATTGCGCCGTCCATTGCCACCAACAACTGTATGGTCTGCAAGCCGACGGAACTGACCCCGCTGACCGCGATTGCCCTGGCAGACATCCTCTACGAGGCGGGGCTGCCACCGGAAATGTTTCAGATTGTCACCGGCTGGCCAAAAGACATTGGCGAAGAGATGATATTGAATGAAAACATCGACATCATCACATTCACCGGCGGCGTCCCGGTCGGTAAGCTGATCGCCTCAAAAGCAGGGTACACGCGTCAGGCTTTGGAATTGGGCGGCAATGATCCCTTGATTGTTTGCAACGACCTGTCCGACACCGATCTTGAAAAAGCCGCCACAATTGCGGTGGCCGGCGCCACCGGGAATTCGGGCCAGCGCTGCACTGCGATCAAACGCATCCTGGTTCAGGCAGGCATTGCCGATAGATTCGTGCCAATGGTTCTGGAAAAAGCCAGGGCGATCAGGTTCGGCGATCCGCAGGATCCAAAGACCGAACTGGGGTGTGTCATCCATGCCCAGGCGGCCGAGGTTTTTGAAAACCGGGTCCTTCAGGCCGAAAAGGACGGGGCAAAAATCCTCTATCATCCGGGTCGTCAGGGCGCGCTTTTGCCACCGATTGTGGTGGACCATGTGCCCCATGACAGCGAATTGGTGATGCAAGAGACCTTTGGCCCGATCATTCCCATCGTCCGGGTCCCGGACGATGACACCGAAGTGATGGCAATCTCGAATTCGACAAAGTTCGGTCTCAGCTCGGGTGTTTGCACCAACGATCTGAATCGCGCGATTGCCTATATCAACGGGCTGGATGTGGGCACCTGCAACATCTGGGAACAACCTGGTTACCGGATCGAAATGTCGCCCTTTGGCGGCATCAAGAACAGCGGCAACGCGGTTAAGGAAGGCGTGGTCGAGGCAATGAAATTTTTTACCAACGTAAAGACCTATTCACTGCCTTGGCCTAACTGAAAACTGATCCGAACAAGGATTGAAACACAACCGAATTTGTGGCCCGTAACTGTTGGGTCCAATCAAAGGGGCCATATTCATTTCTGAGGTCCCATGACAAAAATTGTGCGTATGGCGGGCGAATCCCCGAACATCCCGGAACATTCCGGCCCCGAAATTCCCGGCAGAAGCCCAATAGGTCGAAATCAATGCAGATTTTTCGCGCCGGAATCGGGTTACCAAACAGGTGTGATTCATGCACCTTTGAAGCGGCAGGCCTTATTTGAAGGCAAACCACGAAATTTCGTCATTTCCCTGAAATTGAGTGTGGATTTACCTCTTCACAACCCGAATCTATCATGAAGAACCCTATGTGCCCCCGTTGACCCTCTGAGTTGGCAGGAGTAGAGAATGTTATGGTTAATACTGCCAACTGACGGCGTGCCTACATTGCTCGCTGGAAAGGAGCCGACCTTGGAAGATATGTTGCGGGAATACCTTCCCATTCTGGTGTTTTTTGCGGTTGCCACGGGGCTTGGCATTGTGCTGATCCTGGCGGCGGTGGTGGTGGCGGTGCGCAACCCCGACCCGGAAAAACTTAGTGCGTATGAATGCGGGTTCAACGCCTTTGACGATGCGCGGATGAAATTCGATGTGCGGTTCTATCTGGTGGCGATCCTGTTCATCATCTTTGACCTTGAAATTGCCTTTCTGTTCCCCTGGGCCGTGGCGTTCAAGGACATCAGCATGACTGGCTTCTGGTCGATGATGATCTTCCTCGGCATTTTGACCATCGGCTTTGCCTATGAATGGAAGAAAGGCGCTTTGGAATGGGACTAGCATCTGCTCAGGCCGATAAAGAGGTCGCCACGAAAGCCATTAACGCGGCCTTGCAGGACAAGGGTTTTCTGATCACGTCGACCGAAGATGTGATCAACTGGGCCCGTACAGGGTCTTTGCACTGGATGACCTTTGGTCTGGCCTGCTGTGCGGTCGAAATGATGCACACGTCGATGCCGCGCTATGACGCCGAACGCTTTGGCATCGCGCCGCGTGCCAGTCCGCGCCAGTCTGACCTGATGATCGTGGCCGGCACCCTGACCAACAAGATGGCGCCCGCCTTGCGCAAGGTATACGACCAGATGCCCGAACCGCGCTATGTGATGAGCATGGGTTCCTGCGCCAATGGCGGCGGGTACTATCACTATAGTTATTCGGTGGTACGGGGCTGTGACCGGATTGTACCGGTGGATATTTATGTGCCGGGCTGCCCGCCCACGGCCGAGGCGCTGCTTTACGGATTACTGCAATTGCAACGCAAAATACGACGCACGGGGACCATTGCCAGATGAGTGATGCACCAAACGATGCACCAAACGATGCGCTAAGCGACCTTGGTGCCCACATCGAAGCCAAACGCCCGGATTGCGTGCTGGCCTGGGATGTCACCCGGGGCGAGCTGAACATCAATGTGGCCCCGGCCAATATCGTCGGCTTTGTCGAGTTTCTCAAGGCTGATCCCACCTGCCGGTTTTCCACCATGATCGACATCACGGCGGTTGATTACCCTGAACGGCCCAAACGCTTTGAAATGGTCTATCATTTCCTGTCAATGTATCAAAACCACCGCATCCGCCTGCGCATGGGTATTCGCGAGGATGACATGGTGGCGTCAATCACCGACATTCACCCTTCGGCCAACTGGTTTGAACGCGAAGTGTTCGACATGTTCGGCATCCTGTTCTCTGGCCATCCTGACCTGCGCCGCCTGCTGACTGACTATGGCTTTCGCGGCCACCCGTTGCGGCGCGATTTCCCGACTACCGGCTATACCGAAGTGCGCTATGACGAGGTGGAAAAGCGGGTGGTTTATGAACCGGTTTCACTGGTTCAGGAATACCGGCAGTTTGATTTCATGTCGCCTTGGGAGGGTGCGGAATATATCCTTCCTGGTGACGAAAAGAAAACCGGGGAAGACGCATGAAGGACGAAGGACAGCGCGGAGACACCCTGACCGGTGAACAGAAAATTCGCAATTTCAACATCAACTTTGGCCCGCAACACCCTGCGGCGCATGGCGTTTTACGGATGGTGCTTGAACTGGACGGCGAAATTGTTGAACGCGCCGACCCCCACATCGGCCTGCTGCATCGCGGCACTGAAAAGCTGATGGAATCGCGCACGTATCTGCAAAACCTGCCGTATTTCGACCGGTTGGATTATGTCGGCACGATGAACCAGGAACACGCCTGGTGTCTGGTGATCGAAAAGCTGACGGGTGTTGAAATCCCGCGCCGCGCTTCGCTGATCCGGGTGTTGTATTCTGAAATTGGCCGCATCCTGAACCACCTTTTGAACGTCACCACCCAAGCCATGGACGTGGGCGCGCTGACCCCGCCGGTCTGGGGCTTTGAAGAGCGTGAAAAACTGATGATATTTTATGAACGCGCCAGTGGTGCGCGCCTGCACGCGGCGTATTTTCGCCCCGGTGGTGTGCATCAGGACCTGCCCCCGGCGCTGATCGACGATATCGAAGAATGGGCCAAGGGTTTTCCGGCATTCCTGGACGATATTGACACGCTTTTGACCGAAAACCGCATCTTTAAACAGCGTAACGTCGATATTGGCATTGTTGACGAAAAAACCGTTCTGGATTATGCGTTTTCCGGTGTCATGGCCCGCTCGGCTGGCATGGCCTGGGATTTGCGCCGTGCGCAACCTTATGAATGTTATGATGAATTTGACTTTCAAATTCCCATCGGCAAAAACGGTGATTGTTACGATCGTTACCTGATGCGGATGGAGGAAATGCGCCAATCCACCTCGATCATGTTGCAGGCGATCACCAAATTGCGCGCCCCCGAAGGCCAGGGCGACATTCTTGCGCGGGGCAAGCTTACTCCGCCCAAACGCGGGGACATGAAAACCAACATGGAAAGCCTGATCCACCATTTCAAGCTTTATACCGAAGGCTTTCACGTCCCGGCAGGCGAAATTTACGCCGCGGTCGAAGCCCCCAAAGGCGAATTTGGCGTCTACCTCGTGTCGGATGGCTCCAACAAACCCTACCGCGCCAAAATCCGTGCGCCGGGATTTGCCCATTTGCAGGCGATGGATCATATGGCTGTGGGACACCAACTGGCGGATGTCGCCGCCATCATCGGTTCGATGGATGTGGTTTTCGGGGAGATTGACCGATGATACCTGTAACCGCTCCCCAGCTTCATCTTGCTAAAAAAACGCCCGGCCCGTCTGCCCGACAGGGCCTGCTTTGCAGGCCCGTTAGGGGAGGCTCCGGCGCATCCAATTCAGACAGAAAGCCGCATTGATGCTCCGCCGCCTGCACCACACCCAACCCGACGCGTTCACCTTTACCCCGGCCAATCTGGCCTGGGCGCAAGGGCAGATCACCAAATACCCCGAGGGCCGTCAGGCCAGTGCAGTGATCCCCCTTCTATGGCGCGCCCAGGAGCAGGAAGGCTGGATCAGCCGACCGGCGTTGGAATCTGTCGCCGACATGCTCTCCATGGATTATATCCGGGTGTTGGAGGTGGCGTCATTCTACTTTATGTTCCAGCTGCAACCGGTTGGTTCTGTTGCCCATATTCAGGTTTGCGGCACCACCTCCTGTATGATCTGCGGGGCCGAGGATCTGATGGCTGTGTGCCAACAAAAGATCGCCGCCAAGCCGCATGACCTAAGTGTGGATGGCCGGTTTTCCTGGGAAGAGGTTGAATGCCTTGGCTCGTGTTCGAACGCGCCGATGGCCCAGATCGGCAAGGATTATTACGAAGACCTGACCGCCAAGAGGTTTGGCGAAATCCTTGATGAGCTGGCAGCGGGCAGGGTACCAATACCCGGTCCGCAAAATGGCCGCTATGCGGCCGAGCCGGTCAAAGGCCTGACCAGCCTGACCGAGTATGACAGTGGTCGCACGCAATATAACGCGTCGGTGCAGGCGGCGGTGGATATTGGCGATACGATCAAGCGGATCGACGGCACCGAGGTGCCTTTGGTGATGCCGTGGCTGAATGGGCGGAAAAAAGCTGCTGCAACGCCCGTCAAGGCCAAGACGACCAAACCCAAACAACCAAAAGCGACGAAACCAACCAAGCCGAAGGCGACGGTTACCGCCAAGGTTAGCCCCGCAGATGGCCAGCCCGCAGGGCTGAGTGCCGCGCGCGATAGCGGGGCGGATGACCTCAAAATGATCAAGGGCGTCGGTCCAAAGCTTGAAAACCTTCTGAATTCGATGGGCTATTTCCATTTTGACCAGATTGCGGACTGGCGCGCCAATGATGTGGCCTGGGTCGATGAAAACCTGAAAGGGTTCAAAGGCAGGGTCAGCCGCGACAATTGGGTTGATCAGGCCAGATCCTTGGCCCGCGGTGAAGAAACCGCCTTTTCCAAAAAGGCCGCAAAAGACGGGATATACGACAAATAACCAATGAAAACAGGGACAGTGAAACACGGGGAGAAGATATATGAACGGGAATAATTGCAAGACGACCTGTTGGCTGCTGGCTTTGGCAGCGGGTTGTCTTATTGGTTTGTTCTTTTGGATCGGGGCCGAGTGGAGCCTTTTCTGGTCGTTCATTGCGGGCGTGATTGTCTGTGTCATGTCGGCTGTATTTTTACCGCGATTTTTCTGTTCCGATGAACCTGCTGCAACCAATTCGTCCGCCACCGTGTCACCCGCAGCCATGGCTGAACCAACAGCAACACACCCAACACCACCGGCAGAGCCTGAAACCGCGTCTGAGCCGGAACCGCATACGGCGGCCCAACCTGAACCTGTGTCGATACCAGGCGAACCGGTCGCGCCAGAGGCTTCGGCGATTGAAGGGGCACAACCCGAGGGGCTGAGTACGGCGCGCAGCGGTGGGGCGGATAACCTCAAGCTGATCAAGGGCGTAGGGCCCAAGCTTGAGGGTGTTTTGAACTCGCTTGGGTTCTTTCACTTTGATCAGATCGCCGGATGGGGTGCGTCCGATGTGGCCTGGGTTGATGAAAACCTACTGGGTTTCAAAGGCCGGGTCAGTCGCGACAATTGGGTGGCTCAGGCCAAAGCCCTGGCCGCCGGGGAAGAGACCGAATTTGCCAAGCGGGCAAAAACGGACGGAATTTATGACTAGGGGTGGCGCAACACACCCCCAAAGCGTGCGAACAAGGGAATGATGAGCAAGCAGATTGATCAGGATATGGCCCGCAAGGGTCGTCATGTGGCAACGGTGATTGCCACAGCGATGGTGGTCTGGTTTGGTGCCGGGCTGTTGGGGGCTGGCCTGGGCTGGCCCGGGCGCTACGCCTTGCTGATTGATCTGGCCGCTTTGGCCGCCCTGGTTTACGCCTTTGTAAACATTTATCAGATATGGCGCATGCGCCAGAACAGCCAAGGATAACGGCATGTTAGAAGACCAGGACCGGATATTTACCAACCTTTACGGCATGCATGACCGCACGCTTAAGGGCGCCCGGGCACGCGGCCATTGGGATGGCACTGCCGGGATCATTCAAAAGGGCCGTGACTGGATCATTCAGGCGATGAAGGATTCCGGGCTGCGGGGCCGGGGTGGGGCGGGTTTTCCGACCGGTCTGAAATGGTCGTTCATGCCCAAGGAGAGCGATGGGCGACCTGCTTATCTTGTGATCAATGCTGACGAATCCGAACCGGCGACCTGCAAAGACCGCGAGATCATGCGCCATGATCCGCATACCATGATCGAAGGCGCGCTGATTGCGTCTTTTGCGATGAATGCCCACACTTCGTACATCTATATTCGCGGCGAATATATCCGCGAGCGCGAGGCGTTGCAGGCGGCGATTGACGAAGCTTATGATGCCGGCTTGCTGGGTAAAAACGCGGCCGGCTCGGGCTGGGATTTTGATCTGTTCCTGCATCACGGGGCCGGGGCCTATATCTGCGGTGAAGAAACTGCCTTGCTGGAGTCGCTTGAAGGCAAAAAGGGCATGCCCCGGATGAAGCCGCCGTTTCCGGCGGGTGCCGGGCTTTATGGCTGTCCGACCACTGTGAATAACGTGGAATCCATCGCCGTGGTTCCCACCATCCTGCGGCGCGGGCCGGAATGGTTTTCGTCGTTCGGGCGGCCCAACAATGTCGGCACCAAACTGTTTGCCATCACCGGCCACGTCAACACGCCTTGCGTATTCGAAGAAGCAATGAGCATGCCGGTGCGTGAATTGATCGACAAACACGGCGGCGGCGTGCGCGGCGGTTGGGACAACCTCAAGGCGCTGATCCCGGGGGGGGCTTCGTGCCCGGTGTTGCCAAGGGATGCCCTTGAAGGCGCGATCATGGATTTCGACTGGATGCGCGAGAACAAATCGTCGTTTGGCACCGGCTGCATGATTGTGATGGATCAGAACACCGACGTGATCAAAGCCATCTGGCGGTTGGCCAAGTTTTTCAAACACGAAAGTTGCGGCCAATGTACCCCATGCCGCGAAGGCACCGGCTGGATGATGCGGGTGATGGACCGGCTGGTCACGGGCGAGGCCGAAGTGGAAGAGATCGACATGTTGCTGGACGTGACCAAACAGATCGAGGGGCATACGATTTGTGCATTGGGCGATGCGGCGGCCTGGCCAATTCAAGGGCTGATCCGGCATTTCCGGGACGAGATTGAAGATCGGATCAAATACAAGAAAACCGGGCGCGTCAGCGCCGTGGCCGCGGAGTAAGCCCGTGTCGCGCACCCTTGTCACCGATGTCACTGATCAACAAAGCAGGCTGATGCCCTGCCAACGTGGCCATAAGCTGGCTGTTGGTTGGCTGTGTCTTGGCGCGTTGCTTTTGACTGTCGGCTGCGAGACCCGCGAACAACGGCTTTTGCCGTTTGACGGATTTCGCTACAAGGCCAAAGCAGCGGCGATTGACAAGAAAGTCAGCCGGGCGGATTTCACTGCGACCATCTGGGCGGTGTCGCAATCGTTGACCGGCGCGCGCGAGGCAGGGCGGTATGAGGCGACCAAATACTGCATCAAGGAATATGGCACGTCCAGGATCAAATGGATCGTGGGGCCGGATACGGCGCCCGAGAACTATAGAATTGTTGATGACACCCTGACATTCTCGGGGAAATGCGACCCATGAGCCGAAATTTGCCATATCTTGCCCGTGTCAGGCCGCTGATATTGAATATCAGCCGGGTACCCTTGCGTTATGGTCTCTCCCAATTGGAGAGAAATCTTATGAAATCCATGTGTTCGGTTGTTATCATCCTGTCGTTGGCCTTGCCCGCGAACGCCTATGCCAAGCCATCTCTGCGCGATGTGCCCGAGATTGAGAATATCATCTTTGCCGCCGCTTTGGCGCATGAGGTAAGCGGTAGGTGCCCGTCGATTCAGGCGCGCAAGATCAAGGCGTTGCGCATGGCCTGGACGCTTAAGGCGCGGGCCAATGAACTGGGCTATTCGGATGCAGAGATTAAGGCCTATGTGAAGTCGGACGGTGAAAAGGCAAGGATGCGTGCCAAGGGCGAGCGGTTTTTGCGCGCCAACGGCGTGGACTATGCCAACCCCGAGAGCTTTTGCACCTATGGCCATGCAGAAATTTCAAAATCCAGCGCGGTTGGCGCGTTGTTAAGGGCGAAATAACCATGTCTGACCTGAAAAAGATCAACATTGACGGCACCGAGATAGAAGTCGACGGGGCGATGACCCTGATCCAGGCTTGCGAGCAGGCCGGGGTGGAAATCCCGCGGTTCTGTTATCACGAACGCCTGTCGATTGCCGGCAATTGCCGCATGTGTCTGGTCGAAGTCGTGGGCGGCCCGCCCAAGCCTGCCGCGTCCTGTGCCATGCAGGTGCGCGATCTGCGGCCCGGCCCGGAAGGGCAGGCACCGGTGGTGAAAACCAACAGCCCGATGGTCAAAAAGGCCCGCGAGGGGGTGATGGAGTTTCTGTTGATCAACCACCCGCTTGATTGCCCGATCTGTGATCAGGGCGGCGAATGTGATTTGCAGGATCAGGCGATGGCTTATGGCGCATCCGGCAGCCGTTTTAACGAGGCCAAGCGCGCGGTGGATGAACTGGACCTTGGGCCGCTGGTGGGCACGGCGATGACGCGGTGTATTTCCTGTACCCGTTGTGTGCGCTTCACCTCGGAAATTGCCGGTATAATGGTGATGGGTCAGACCGGGCGCGGCGAAGACGCCGAGATCACCACCTATCTGAGCGAGACTCTCGACAGCAATCTGCAAGGCAATATCATTGATCTGTGCCCGGTGGGCGCGTTGACGTCCAGGCCGTATGCTTTCACCGCGCGGCCCTGGGAGCTGACCAAGACCGAGAGCATTGACGTGATGGACGCCCTTGGCTCCAACATCCGCATTGATACCAAGGGGCGCGAAGTGATGCGCATTCAGCCCCGCAATCATGACGGGGTGAACGAGGAATGGATTTCCGACAAAACCCGGTTTGTCTGGGATGGTCTGCGCCGTCAGCGTCTTGATACGCCGTATATCCGTGAAAACGGCAAGCTGCGCCCGGCGTCCTGGGGCGAGGCATTGGCAAAATGCGCCGAGGCCCTGAAAGGGTCCGAGAAGCCGGCCGGACTGGTGGGTGATCTGGCCCCGGTCGAGGCGGCGTTTGCCTTGAAACAACTGATCGAGGGTGCCGGTGGTGTGGTAGAGTGCCGGACTGACAATTCCAAACTGCCCGCAGGCAACCGTGGTGCTTATGCGGGCACGGCATTGATCGAAGACATTGATCACGCCGAGCGTATTCTGCTGATCGGCACTGATCCACGCAATGAATCGCCGGTTCTGAACGCCCGGATCCGTCAGGCCTGGAGCCGGGGTGCGGATATTGCCCTGGTCGGCCAACAGGTTGATCTGACGTATGAATACGCGCATGTAGGCAATGACCGTGTCGCATTGCAGGGTGTTGTCGACATGGGTGGTTCGGACGAAATCCGGGGACTTGCGTCATTGGTGATTGTCGGCCAGGGCGCGTTGACCGAGGCTGACGGTGCTGCGGTTCTGGCCGCCGCACAAGAGATTGCCAAAAACACCGACAGCGGGCTGATCGTGCTGCACACCGCCGCGTCGCGCGTCGGGGCGATGGATGTTGGCGCCACCTGTGATGGCGCAATGAACACCGTGAACAATGCCGATGTGATCTATAATCTTGGCGCGGATGAGGTGGACATCAAACAAGGCCCGTTCGTGATCTATCAGGGCAGCCACGGCGACCGGGGCGCGCACCGCGCCGATGTGATCCTGCCGGGGGCGGCCTATACCGAAGAATCCGGGCTGTTTGTCAACACCGAAGGGCGTCCGCAGATGGCGTTGCGGGCTGGTTTCGCCCCGGGTGAGGCCAAGGAAAACTGGGCGATCCTGCGGGCTGTAAGTGGTGAGATGGGGGCGGCGCTCAGCTATGACACCCTGGAACAATTGCGCGCCGTTCTGGTGGCGAACGTGCCGCATCTGGCCGGGATTGATGTGGTGCCACAAAATGAGGTTACACCGCTGAGACAAGGCAAACTTGGCAAGGCGACATTCCGCAATTCAGTCAGCGATTTTTACCTGACCAACCCGATTTGCCGGGCCTCCGAACTGATGGCTGAACTTTCGGCCAATGCAAGGGCGCGCCACGCCGGAAAGCTGGCGGCTGAATGATCCGGTTGATGATCATATTACCGCTGATACTGGCAGGCTGCGCCGGACAGGGCGCCGGACAGGGCACCGGACAGGTGACACGTTTTGCGCCCGACTATATGGGTGTTCAAACCGCGTTATTGGACGGCGATCTGGTCCAGTTCCAGGTGCGCATGACCGGCGCGCGCTCTAAAAGCGATCTGGATGCTTATGCCGAATGTGCCGCCGCCCAATACGCGTTGATCCGGGGCTATGGGTTTGCCCGACATTTACGCACAAATATTGATCAAACGGATGGCCTGTGGTCAGCGGATGCTGTCTATACCATCTCGTCATCCCTGCCGCAGGGTTTGCGTACCATCGACGCCGAAGTCGTGGTCGCGAACTGTGCGGAAAACGAAATTCCTACGGTGTGAGGACCTATGGCTGAATTCTTGACCACCCCCCTTGGCATCGGCATCTACATTGTCGCGCAAATCCTGCTGTTGGTGGTGCCTCTGCTGGTTGCATTGGCGTTCCTGATGTACGCAGACCGCAAGATCTGGGCCGCCGTGCAAATGCGGCGCGGCCCCAATGTGGTTGGCTTTTTCGGGCTGATGCAAAGTTTCGCCGACTTTCTGAAGTATATCGTCAAAGAGGTGGTGATTCCGGCCGGTGCCGACCGCGCCGTTTTCCTGATGGCCCCGCTGGTTTCTCTGGTTATGGCGCTGGTGGCCTGGGCGGTGATCCCGTTCAACGAAACCATGGTGATTTCCAATATCAACGTGGCCATTCTGTATGTGTTTGCCGTGTCGTCGCTTGAGGTTTACGGCGTGATCATGGGCGGCTGGGCCTCGAACTCAAAATACCCATTCCTGGGCGCGCTGCGGTCCGCCGCACAGATGATCTCTTACGAAGTTTCCATCGGCTTGATCATCATCGGCGTGATCCTGACCACGGGTTCGATGAATTTTGGCGACATCGTCAATGCCCAAAAGGGCGACTATGGCATGCTGAACTGGTACTGGCTGCCGCATTTCCCGATGATGATATTGTTCTTTATCAGTGCCTTGGCCGAAACCAACCGCCCGCCGTTTGATTTGCCCGAGGCGGAATCAGAACTGGTGGCCGGTTACCAGGTCGAATATTCCTCAACCCCGTTCCTGCTGTATATGATCGGCGAATTGGTGGCGGTGGTGCTGATGTGCGCGCTGGTGGCGCTGTTGTTCCTTGGAGGTTGGTTGTCGCCCATTCCGGGCCTGCCGGACGGCATGTTGTGGATGTTCGCGAAAATGGGCTTTGTGTTCTTTTTCTTCTCGATGATCAAGGCGATCACGCCCCGCTATCGTTATGACCAACTGATGCGGCTGGGCTGGAAAGTGTTCCTGCCGTTCTCGCTTGGCTGGGTGGTGTTTGTGGCCTTTGCGGCCAAATTCGACTGGTTCTGGGGCGCCTATGCGCGCTGGTCCGTAGGGGGAGGGTAAAATATGGCTCAGTTTGATTATACGCGCGCGGTAAAATACTTCCTGCTGGTGGATTTCATCAAAGGCTTTGCACTGGGGATGAAATACTTTTTCGCCCCCAAGGTGACGCTGAACTATCCGCATGAAAAAGGCCCGCTTAGCCCACGCTTTCGCGGCGAACACGCGCTGCGCCGTTATGCCAACGGCGAAGAACGCTGTATCGCCTGCAAACTGTGCGAGGCGATCTGCCCGGCGCAAGCCATCACCATCGACGCCGAACCGCGCGAGGATGGGTCGCGTCGCACCACGCGCTATGACATCGACATGACCAAATGTATCTATTGCGGGTTCTGCCAAGAGGCCTGTCCGGTGGATGCCATTGTTGAGGGGCCGAATTTCGAATTTGCCACAGAAACCCGCGAGGAATTGTTTTATGACAAGGACCGGCTGCTGGCCAACGGTGATCGTTGGGAGGGTGAGATTGCCCGCAACCTCGAACTGGACGCACCCTACAGATGACCAATGAAAACCCGTTTGAGGCGATGATGAAACAGGCACAAGAGATGGCAAAATCTTTTGGCGCCGGACCCGAGGCATTTTCTGCCAAAGGTTTTGAGGACATGTGGCCAACCATGCCAAAAGAGGCGATGGAAATGATGTTCGGCCAGACCCTGAACAAGGATGGGCTGGACGCCAAGACCCGGCTGCTGCTGACACTGGCGGGGCTGACCTGTCAGGGCGCCCAGGCTGATGCGGCGATCCGCCAGACCGTGCGCCATGCGGTCAAGGCGGGCGCGCGCGATCAGGAGATCGTCGAGACACTGACCCAGATGTCGGTGTTTGCCGGCATCCCCGCCATGACCCGCGCGCTGGAACTGGCCAAAGACGTTCTGGGCGACAAAAAGGATGACAAGACATGACCGTTTTTGCCTTTTACCTGTTCGCCATCAGCGCCATAACCGGCGGTCTGTTCACCGTATTGTCGCGCCAGCCGGTGCATTCGGTGCTGTGGCTGATCCTGGCGTTTCTGAGTTCCGCAGGTTTGTTCATTCTACTGGGAGCCGAGTTCATCGCCATGTTGCTGGTGATTGTCTATGTGGGCGCGGTGATGGTTTTGTTCCTGTTTGTGGTGATGATGCTTGACGTTGATTTTGCCGCGATGAAGGCGGATATGGCGCGCTATATGCCGCTGGGCCTTTTGTTCGGGCTGATCATCCTGATGCAGTTCGTCATGGCCTTTGGTGCCTGGGATGCCAATGCCGCCGCCGAAGGCCTGCGCGCACAGGTGACCCCGACCGACATGCACAACACGCAGGCGTTGGGGATGATCCTGTATGACGAATACTGGCTGTTGTTCCAACTGTCGGGTCTGATCCTGCTGGTGGCAATGATCGGCGCGATTGTTTTGACCATGCGCCACCGGACGGGCATCAAGCGGCAGGACGCCATCACCCAGATGATGCGCGATCCGGCCAAAGCGATGGAATTGAAGGATGTTAAGCCGGGGCAGGGGTTGTGATGCGTATTTTTTGTAGGAAATTTGTGTTTTTGGGGGCCAAATCATGATCGGACTTGAGCATTATCTGACAGTGGCCGCCGTGCTGTTTGTCATCGGCATCTTCGGGCTTTTCCTGAACCGCAAGAATGTGATCATCCTGCTGATGAGCATCGAGTTGATGCTTTTGGCGGTGAATATCAATCTGGTGGCCTTCTCCAGCTTCCTTGGTGATCTGGTGGGGCAGGTGTTTACCCTGTTTGTGCTGACAGTCGCCGCTGCCGAGGCCGCGATCGGGCTGGCCATTCTGGTGGTGTTCTTCCGCAACCGGGGCACGATTGATGTTGAAGACGTCAATGCCATGAAGGGTTAAGACACAATGGAAACCATCATTCTATTTGCCCCGCTGGTTGGCGCGTTGATTGCCGGGTTCGGCTGGAAACTGATTGGCGAGACGGCGGCCATGTGGGTCTCGACCGGCATGCTGTTTCTGGCGGCTTTGCTAAGCTGGATCGTGTTCCTGACGTTTGACGGCACCACCGAACAGATCCATATCCTGCGCTTTATCGAAAGTGGGTCACTTAGTGCGGACTGGGCCATCAGGGTGGACCGGTTGACGACGATCATGCTGATTGTGGTGACGACGGTGTCCGCACTCGTGCATCTGTATTCCTTTGGCTATATGGACAATGATCCGCAATGGCCCGAAGGCGAGAGTTACAAGTCGCGGTTCTTTGCCTATCTCAGCTTTTTCACCTTTTCCATGTTGGCGCTGGTGACATCTGACAACCTGATCCAGATGTTCTTTGGCTGGGAAGGGGTGGGTGTTGCGTCCTACCTTTTGATCGGATTTTATTATCGCAAGCCGACGGCCAATGCCGCCGCCATCAAGGCGTTTGTGGTCAACCGGGTCGGTGATTTCGGTTTTGCGCTTGGCATCTTCGGGCTGTTTTTCCTGACCGACAGCGTCAGCTTTGATGTGATATTCGCCGAAGCACCAAGGCTGGCCGAGACCCAGCTGACATTCCTTTGGACACAGTGGAACGCCGCCAATCTGATCGCATTCCTGCTGTTTGTCGGGGCGATGGGCAAATCGGCGCAATTGTTCCTGCACACCTGGCTGCCGGATGCGATGGAGGGGCCGACGCCGGTTTCGGCACTGATCCATGCCGCAACCATGGTGACGGCGGGGGTATTCCTGATCGTGCGCATGTCGCCATTGATGGAATTTGCCCCCGAGGCGACCACATTCATCGTCTACATCGGCGCGTTCACGGCGTTTTTTGCGGCCACGGTGGGGCTGGTGCAAAAAGACATCAAACGGGTGATCGCCTATTCAACCTGTAGCCAGCTTGGTTATATGTTCGTGGCGGCCGGCGTTGGCATGTATTCGGTGGCGATGTTCCACCTGCTGACCCATGCGTTCTTCAAGGCGCTGTTGTTTCTTGGCGCAGGCTCGGTGATCCATGCAATGCACCACGAGCAGGACATGAGCCACTATGGCGGTTTGCGCAAGAAAATCCCGTTCACCTATTATTCCATGCTGATCGGCACCCTGGCCATCACCGGGGTCGGTATTCCGCTGACCTATATTGGCTTTGCCGGCTTTCTTTCAAAGGATGCGATCATCGAAAGCGCCTGGGGGGCCCATACCGAGGCCGGCATGTTTGCCTTCTGGCTGCTGGTGGTTTCGGCCTTCATGACTTCGTTTTACAGCTGGCGCCTGATGTTCATGACGTTCTTTGGTAAGCCGCGTGGCGACAGCCATACCCATGATCACGCCCATGAAAGCCCGCGCACCATGTTGGTGCCGCTGGGGGTTCTGGCGGTTGGCGCGATATTGGCCGGGATGATCTGGGTCAAGCCATTCTTTGGCAGCCATGAACAGGTCAGCGCATTTTATGGCGTGCCGATACAAGCAACTGAGGCCGCAGATACAACTGACGATGGCACCGCGATTGGCTGGAGCGTTGGGCAGGGTGCGATTTATACCCATCCTGACAATCAGGTGTTGGAAAATGCCCATAACGCGCCCAAATGGGTCAAGGTTTCGCCGTTTATCGCCATGATGCTGGGGCTGGGGCTGGCGTTCTGGTTTTATATCGTCAACCCGACCCTGCCGGTGCGTCTGGCGGCGAATATGCGGCCTTTGTATCTGTTTTTGTGGAACAAATGGTACTTTGACGAGATTTATGACGCCCTTTTGGTACGGCCTTTGATGGGCATCGGACGACTACTGTGGAAACGCGGAGATGGTAATGTGATTGATGGTTTCCTGAATGGTGTGGCGATGGGCATTGTGCCGTTCTTTACCCGTCTCGCGGGCAAGGCACAGACCGGGTTCCTGTTTACCTATGCCTTCTGGATGGTGCTGGGCATTGCCGCCCTGATCACCTGGATGAGCATCGGAGGGGTTCACTGATGGATAATCTTCTTTCGATTGTGACATTCATTCCGGCGATTGCTGCGGTGATCCTGATAATATTTCTGCGCGGTAATGATGAAGCCGCGCAAAGGAACGCGAAATGGGTGGCGATGTTCGCCACCTCGGCCACCTTTGTCATCTCACTGTTCATCCTGTTTGGCTTTGATCCTGCGGACACCGGGTTTCAGTTTGTCGAACAGCGTGATTGGTTGATGGGACTGCAATACAAAATGGGCGTTGACGGCATTTCGGTGCTGTTTGTGATGCTGACCACGTTCATCATGCCACTGGCGATCCTGTCCAGCTGGAATGTCACGTCGCGCGTCAAGGAATATATGATTGCCTTTCTGTTGCTGGAAACACTGATGCTTGGCGTGTTCATGGCGCTGGATCTGGTGCTGTTCTATCTGTTCTTTGAGGCCGGGTTGATCCCGATGTTCCTGATCATCGGTATCTGGGGCGGGGCGCAGCGGGTTTATGCATCATTCAAGTTCTTCCTATACACCTTTCTTGGCTCGGTGCTGATGCTGGTGGCGATGGTCGGCATGTTTGCCGATGCCGGCACCACCGATATCGAGGTGTTGCTGACCCATCAGTTTGCCTCGGAAAACTTCAGCATCCTGGGAATTCAGATAATTGGCGGCATGCAAACCATGCTGTTTCTGGCATTTTTTGCGTCATTTGCGGTGAAAATGCCGATGTGGCCGGTGCATACCTGGCTGCCGGATGCGCATGTTCAGGCGCCAACCGCCGGCTCGGTGGTTCTGGCGGCGATCCTGTTGAAAATGGGCGGCTATGGGTTTTTGCGGTTCAGCCTGCCGATGTTCCCGATCGGCAGTGAGGTGATGACGCCTTTGGTGCTGTGGATGAGTGCGATTGCGATTGTCTATACCTCGCTGGTGGCTTTGGTGCAGGACGATATGAAAAAGCTGATTGCATATTCGTCCGTGGCGCACATGGGCTTTGTCACCATGGGCATATTTGCCGGCAACCAGCAGGGCATTGATGGCGCGATATTCCAGATGCTTAGCCACGGATTTATCTCAGCCGCGTTGTTCCTGATCGTAGGCGTCATTTACGACCGGATGCATACCCGCAATATCGACGCGTATGGCGGGTTGGTGGTGCGGATGCCGGTCTATGCTATGGTGTTCATGTTGTTTACGATGGCCAATGTGGGCCTGCCGGGAACCTCCGGGTTTGTTGGTGAATTCCTGACGCTGATGGGGGTTTTCCAGACCAATACCTGGGTTGCGGCAGTGGCCACTTCGGGGGTGATCCTTTCGGCTGCTTATGCGCTTTGGCTGTATCGCCGGGTGATGTTTGGCGATCTGATCAAGGAAGGCCTGAAGGCAATTGGCGATATGACCCGCCGTGAAAAGGCAATATTTGCACCACTCATCGTCATGACCATCTGGCTGGGGGTTTACCCGTCGCTGGTCACTGACATCATCGGACCAAGCACCTCGGCGCTGGTTGCGGATTACCAAGCAGCACTGGGAGTGGCCGAGGCCACCACCCAGCACGCATCGAACTAGGGGGCGGGCGCATGATCCAGTCTGATCTGAGTATTATCCTGCCCGAGATTATCCTCGCGGTTTATGCCATGGCGGCTCTTATGGCGGCTGTTTACACGTCAAAAGACGCGATGGCACCTTTGCTGACCTGGGTCACGGGCGGGCTGATGGTGGCGCTGGCGGGATGGATTGCCACCAATGGCGAAGGCACGAATATCGCGTTCAACGGCATGTTTATTGATGACGGGTTTGCGCGCTTTGCCAAGGTGGCAATTCTTCTGGCCGCGGCGTCGGTGCTGGTAATGAGCCAGGATTACATGACACGGCGCGGCATGTTGGCGTTCGAGTTTCCGTTGCTGGTGGCGTTAAGCGTTGTTGGCATGATGATGATGGTGTCTGCGGGCGATCTGATGTCGTTGTACATGGGGTTGGAACTGCAATCGCTGGCATTGTATGTGATTGCGGCGATGCGCCGGGATTCGGTGAAATCAACCGAAGCCGGGTTGAAGTATTTTGTGCTGGGGGCATTGTCTTCGGGGCTTTTGCTTTATGGCGCGTCGTTGGTTTACGGCTATTCCGGCACCACATTGTTTTCCGGCATCATCCTGACGGCGCAACATGGCGAGGTGTCATTGGGGCTGTTGTTTGGTCTGGTGTTCCTGATCTCGGGCATGGCGTTCAAGGTTTCTGCCGTACCGTTTCACATGTGGACGCCAGATGTTTACGAAGGTGCGCCCACGCCGGTGACGGCATTTTTTGCCACCGCACCCAAGGTGGCGGCGATGGGTCTGTTTGCGCGGGTGTTGTATGATGCGTTTGGCCTGGCGGTGGCAGATTGGAGTCAGGTGATTGCATTGTTGTCGGTGGCGTCGATGTTCCTGGGGGCGGTGGCGGCAATTGGCCAGCGCGATATCAAGCGGATGATGGCCTATTCGTCGATCGCGCATATGGGGTTTGCGTTGATGGGGCTGGCGGCGGGCACGGTGTTTGGCGTGCAGGCGATGCTGATCTATATGGCAATTTATGTGACAATGAATGTCGGCGCCTTCGCATTTATCCTGATGATGGAAAAAGACGGTGTTCCGGTTACTGATATCAGGTCTTTGAACCAATATGCCAAGCGCGCACCGGGCCGCGCATTGGCGATGTTGATCCTGTTGTTTTCGCTGGCCGGGGTGCCGCCGATGCTGGGGTTCTTCGGTAAATTCTATGTGTTGCGCGCGGCGTATGAAGGCGGGCTGGCTTGGTTGGCGGTGGCTGGTGTGATCGCGTCGGTGATTGGCGCGTTTTATTATTTGCGGATCGTTTATTACATGTATTTCGGCGACGAGGGTGAGGGGCTTGATAAAAGTGGCTCGCCGGTGTTGTGGGGGTTCCTTATGGCGTCGGCAGCGGTGATGTTGTTGGGGATCATCAATATGTTTGGGGTTGAAGGTGCGGCGGCGGCGGCGGCGGCGGCGCTGGTGAATTGAAGCATTGGCGCTATGGGTAAGTGCGGGAGCCTCCCCCTCTCAGGCATGCAAAGCATGCCCTGCCGGGCAGTAGGGCAGGAGTTTGTCTGGCAAGATGAATAGCGGAACGGCGTGGCCGGAAGGCTATGGGCGGCGCATTCTTGAAAGCGTGGATTCAACACTGGATGAGGCGACGCGGATTGGGCCAGGGTTGGGCGCGCCGGAATGGATTTTGGCGCGGGTTCAGACCAAAGGGCGGGGTCGGCGCGGACGGGCCTGGGTGGAGCCGGCGGGAAATTTTGCAGCGACTTTGGTGATGTTTCCTGAGGGCAATCCGGGGCAGATTGCTTTGCGCAGTTTTGTGGCATCATTGGCGGTGTTGGAGGCGTGTATCGGGATGGCAGGGCGAAGCGAGGGTTTTGCGTTGAAGTGGCCTAATGATGTTTTGCTGAATGGCGGCAAGTTGGCAGGAATATTGCTGGAAAGTACCGCAGGCGTTCTTTCGGTCGGTATTGGCGTTAATCTTATGGCTGCCCCACCTGTGGAACAGGTGGAAGCGCGGGCACTTCGGCCGGTATCTCTTTTGTCTGAAATCGGAATTGCGGTGGAGCCGGAAGAATTCCTGACGTTTGTTGCGGCGGCATTCGCACGCTATGAGACGCAATTCAATTCGCTGGGGTTTGAACCAATCCGCACGGCCTGGTTGTCCCACGCAGCCCGCCTTGGACAGGTGATTACGGCGCGTACCGGCAACACCGAAACCACCGGCACATTTCAAACGGTGGACGCCACCGGCAACCTTGTATTATTGAATGGCCAGACCCGCGTCGCCATCCCGGCGGCGGATGTGTTTTTCTGAAGGGGGCGCGCCATGTTACTGGCGATAGATTGCGGCAATACCAATACGGTTTTCTCGATCTGGGATGGCGAGGCATTTTTGTGTACCTTGCGCACGTCGACGCATCATGCGCGCACGGCGGACGCCTATTTCACCTGGTATTCCACCTTGGTCAAACACTATGGCATCAAGGCCGACATTTCCGATGTGATCATCTCATCCACCGTGCCGCGCGTCGTCTTTAACCTGCGGGTGTTCTCGGACCGGTTTTTTGGCTGTCGGCCTTTGGTCGTCGGCAAGCCTGATTGCCTGTTGCCGCAAATCCCGCGGGTAGACGAAGGCACCCAAGTTGGCCCCGACCGGCTGGTCAATACCGCAGGCGCGTTTCAACGCCATGGCGGCGATTTGATTGTGGTCGATTTTGGCACTGCGACGACCTTTGACGTGGTGGCAAATGATGGCGCTTATGTCGGGGGGGTCATCGCACCAGGCGTGAACCTTAGCCTTGAGGCGCTGCACAAGGCCGCCGCCGCCCTGCCGCATGTGGACATTGCCAAGCCACAACGCGTAGTAGGGACCAACACGGTTGCCTGCATCCAATCGGGCGTGTTCTGGGGGTATGTCGGGCTGGTACGCGAGATTTGTTCCAGGATCAAAAGTGAGCGCGAGCGTGAGATGAAGATTGTTGCCACCGGAGGGCTGGCGCTGTTGTTTCAGCAAAATGTTGACCTGTTTGACACCTATGAAGATGATTTGACCATGCACGGGCTGACTGTGATCCATGACTATAACAAGGAAAATTTCTGACTATGGCCCGTAAAAGAAACGGTGAACGACTGATCTATCTGCCCCTTGGCGGGGCCGGTGAAATTGGCATGAATGCCTATGTATATGGAGTTGGCAAACCAGATAAAGAACGCCTGATCCTGGTTGATCTGGGGGTGACGTTCCCGGATATGGATGGCACGCCGGGGGTCGACCTGATCCTGCCGGATATGTCCTGGCTGATCGAACGGGCCGACCGGCTTGAGGCGATATTTATCACCCATGCCCACGAAGACCACATCGGGGCGGCGGCGCATTTTTACCGCGACCTTGGCGCGCCGATCTATGCCCGCGCCTTTACCGCCAATATCGCCAAGCGCAAGATGGCCGAACACGGGCATCCGCCCGAGGCCGTGCGGGTGGTGTCGGCCTGGCCGGAAAAGGTCAAAGCCGGACCTTTCAGCGTAAGTTTCCTGCCGATATCGCATTCGATTCCGGAAAGTGCGTCTTTGGTGATTGATTCCTCTCATGGTCGATTGATCCACACCGGAGACTTCAAGCTGGATGCCACCCCCATGGTCGGCGAGGCGTTTGACCCGGACCTGTGGGCCGAAGTGTGCCGCGACGGGGTACGCGCCCTGATTTGCGATTCAACCAACGTGTTTTCACCCAAACCCGGGCGCAGCGAAAAAGATGTCGGCCCGGCGATTACCAAGCTGGTCAGCGAGGCCGCGGGCATGGTGATTGCCACCACGTTTGCCTCGAACGTGGCGCGGGTCAAGACGCTGGCCGAGGCCGGCCAAAGGGCAGGGCGCTCGGTTGTGTTGCTGGGCCGGGCGATGCAGCGGATGGTCGAGGCGGCGGTTGAAACCGGCGTTTTGACGGATTTCCCTGGCGTGATCAGCCCGGAAGAGGCGCGCGATGTACCGCGTGAAAACCTGATGTTGCTGGTGACTGGCTCGCAAGGCGAACGGCGGGCGGCGTCTGCGCAACTGGCGCGGGGGAAATACCGGGGGCTTACGCTGAAAGAAGGTGATTTGTTTCTGTTTTCGTCCAAAACCATTCCGGGCAACGAGCGCGGTGTCATCCGGATCATCAATCAGCTGAGCGAAAAAGGCGTGGATGTGGTGGATGATTCAGACGGGCTTTATCATGTGTCGGGGCATGCCAACCGGCCTGATATTGAACGGATGCACAAGGTGGTGCGCCCGCAGATGGTGATCCCGATGCACGGGGAACACCGGCACTTGCGCGAACATGCAAAGCTGGCTGAATCCAATGGGATACAGGGCATTGTTGCGGTGAATGGCATGATGCTGGACCTAAGTGGGAACGCCCCGAAGGTGGCGGAATACATTGAAACCGGTCGCACCTATCTGGACGGAAGCGTCAAGATTGGCGCGTTGGACGGCGTGGTGCGGGATCGGATTCGCATGGCGCTGAACGGGCATGTTCTGGTCACGGTGATTTTGGACGAACAAGATGAACCATTGGGCGAGCCATGGTGCGAAACCATGGGGGTGGCTGAAACGGGGTCATCAAATGCGCCATTGGTCGAGATTCTGGAGGCGGATCTGGATCAGTTCCTGAAACGCGCCGAGGCCAAGACCTTGAAGGATGACGGTAAACTGGAAGAGGCGTTGCGCCGGGTCGCGCGCCAATCGGCACAAAACGAGATCGGTAAAAAGCCGGAAGTGACGGTGGTAATCAGCCGGATGCGCTAGGGTTGGATGCGGCCCCGGGCTTGGCTCGGGGCCGCTGTTTCAAAGGCTAGCGCCGGTCTTCAAAACTCAGGGCGATAAAACCGGGCATGTGATCGCCAAGGCCAACCACCTTTTTGCCGCCACGATCTTGCCCACGATCCGAACCGCGTCGACTGCGATCGTTCCGGGGTTTGGTGGATGCCTGCGTCTCGGGTTTGTTGTCCTGCGTTACCTCAGGTTTGTTGTCCTGCGTCACCTCAGGTTTGTTGTCAGGCTTCGCCTCGGTTGATTTGGATGAGCGACGGCGTGACGTGGTTTTGGGCTTTTCCTCAACCTTGTCGCTGGTTTCCGGCGTACTGCCGGATTGCAGCGGGTTATCCATCCGGGGAATTTCCTTTTCCACCAGACGTTCAATATCGCTCAGATTGCGTTCATCGCGGGGGATGCAGATCATCATCGCCTTGCCATCACGCCCGGCGCGGCCCGTGCGGCCAATCCGGTGCACATAATCTTCGGCGTGGCCCGGCACGTCAAAATTGAAAATATGTGTAACCGCAGGAACATCCAGCCCGCGCGCGGCCACATCCGAAGCAATCAAAAACCGCAAAGACCCTTCGCGAAAGCCGTCTAGAGTACGTGTCCGCTGGCTCTGATCCAGATCGCCGTGAATGGGGGCCGCATCGTACCCGTATTTTTTCAATGACTTGGCAACGATATCCACGTCAACCTTGCGGTTGCAAAAGACGATGGCGTTGGTGCATTTGTCGCCCTCACCATCAATCAACGCCCGCAGCAGTTTGCGCTTTTCACTGGCTTCGCGGTCACGCCGTGAGGCTTTGAACATCACCACACATTGTTTGATATTCTCGCCTGTGGTGGCTTGGCGGGCCACTTCGATCCGGGCCGGATTGGACAGGAAGGTGTTGGTAATCCGCTCGATCTCGGGCGCCATTGTGGCGCTGAAAAACAGGGTCTGGCGGGTGAAAGGCGTAAGAGAAAAAATCCGTTCGATATCGGGGATGAACCCCATATCCAGCATCCTGTCGGCCTCGTCCACCACCATGATCTGCACGCCGGTCAGCAACAGTTTGCCGCGTTCGAAATGGTCCAGCAACCGGCCAGGCGTGGCGATCAGAACGTCAACGCCTTTGTCGATCAGCTTATCCTGTTCGCGAAACGACACACCACCGATCAACAGCGCCTTGGTCAGTTTCACATGTTTGGCATAGGTATCGAAATTTTCCGCCACCTGTGCCGCCAATTCCCGCGTCGGGCACAGCACCAGCGAGCGCGGCATGCGTGCGCGTGCCCGTCCCCGCGCCAGCATGGAGATCATCGGCAGCACGAAGCCGGCGGTTTTGCCGGTGCCGGTCTGGGCGATGCCCAAAACGTCACGCCCTTCAAGGGCGGGGGGAATCGCCCCGGCCTGAATAGGTGTAGGGGTTTCATAACCCGTTTCTTCGACGGCTTTCAGAACTTTGGGGGCCAAGTTCAGATCAGAGAATTTTATCATATGTATCCGTGTATTGCGGACAATTTTCTGGCCCGCTCGTCTAGGTTCAAGCCGGGTCCTTTTGACCCTGCGCACCTGCGCATCAATGGCTTTTGCGGGGCATAACAAAAACGTGCGCAAGCGTCAAATCAAGTTGTCAATTTGGCGGTTTTCTGGCTGATTGTTTCGATTTACGCGACAATATGGCGCCTATTTGGGGAAATGTTTCGCCAATTTCGCCTCTAGTTGCAAATCGCAGGTGCATAACAGGCCTTCGTTTGCCAATCGGTCCCGCAATTGCGGGGTGTCGGCGCAAACTTCGTCAAAAAAGGCACGCAGACCATCGGCCCCTTGTTCGGCTTCGATCGAGCGGAACAAATCATGCATGTTTATCCCGCCTTGTTCGGCCGGGCGATTGCGGCCAAGTTCCGCACGGTAAGAGCCACTTTTGTGGCGAAATCGATAGGCGGCGATCCAAGTATCCCAAGTTTTGGCGTGGTTATGGCACAAGGCAACACCGGGCATTTCCGCCGATTTCAGCTGGGTTTTCTGACCATCACCCGTGCCCTGTAAAACATTGTGGATTTTCACCGTCACATTATCCAGCCCGGTGCGAACAAACAACTTTCCAGCCAGATGGCTAAGAAAGCCGCCTTTGACGAAATCGCCGTATTGCGGGTAAAGCCGACCAACAATGGCCGCACGGTCCTGCGAAGGCGGAATAAACATTTTATAACTTGTCCCGCCGTCCGCCAATAATTCCTGCGGTCGGGTACGGGCGGTCATAACTTCGGCATCAATCAAGTTAAGTTGTTGTTGCAAGTCACTGTCTGGCCACAAAAATTCATCAACATCCATATGGATCAGCCAATCAACCTCGGCCTGCCGGTAATAGGCATGCGTGGCGTTCACCGTCTGGCGCGGCTGGTGCATTTTCGGGCGTTTGCCGTTTGTTTTGTGCCAGTACTTATCGTCGCATTGGGTCACGCGGATTTTCGGATGGGCTTTGAGCGCAGCAAATGCCTCAGGGTTATCATCATCAAGGTAAATATATAACCGATGCGCCCCCAGTTCGAGGTGATAGGCGGCGAACTTCAGGATTTCAGCTATCGGTGCCTTGATCGTCGCACTTAGACCCCATTTTTGACCCCATCTCTGACCGGGCTTCATCCTGTTGTTCCCGGCTTGAACATTCAGACCATCATTTCTTTTGTCGCCGTCAATACAACGTCGGGAAAATCCCGGTCAATCCTGTCGATGTCCCATTGCAGGCGGGTCAGGAACACGATGTCACCGTCGTTGTCATGGGCAATGTGTTGCGTATTGCTATTGACAAGTTTATCAATGGCTTGTGCGTCGCCGTTCACCCACCTTGCCGAGGTGAACTGTGATTGTTCGAACCGCACCGGCAGGCCGTATTCCAACTCGATCCGGCTGGCCAGTACTTCAAATTGCAAGGGTCCAACGACGCCAACAATAAACCCCGAGCCAATGGCCGGCTTGAACACTTTGGCGGCCCCTTCTTCGGCAAACTGCATCAACGCCTTTTCCAGGTGTTTGGATTTGAGCGGATCACCCGCCCGCACCCCTTGCAGCAATTCCGGCGCGAAACTGGGAATGCCGGTGACGCGCAACGCTTCGCCTTCGGTCAGGGTGTCGCCGATGCGCAACTGACCATGGTTGGGAATGCCGATAATATCGCCGGCCCATGCCTCTTCGGCCAAGGCCCGGTCGGCGGCCAGAAACAGCACCGGGTTTGAAATGGTCATGAGTTTCTTTGACCTGACATGGGTCAGTTTCATACCACGTTTGAAGTGACCCGAGGCAATGCGCACAAACGCCACCCGGTCGCGGTGTTTCGGGTCCATATTGGCCTGAACCTTAAAGACAAAACCCGTGACTTTGGTTTCTTCGGGCAGAATATCGCGGGGCGTCGCCTTTTGGATCTGTGGTTCCGGGCCATAACGGGCGATGCCCTGCATCAGTTCCTGCACCCCAAACGAATTGATCGCCGAGCCGAACCAGATCGGCGTCAGCGTGCCTTCCAACAGCGCCTTCTGATCCAGAGGCGGCAGCAGTTCGCGCGCCATTTCCAGTTCTTCCAGAAATGTTTCCAACAGATTGGCGGGCACGTGTTCGGCCAGTTTGGGGTCATCAATTCCTTTGATCTCAATGCTTTGCGCCATCTTGTTGCGGTCGGCCCGGTCCATCAGCAAAAGGCGGTCGCGCAGGATGTCATAACAGCCGATGAAATCGCGGCCCTTGCCGATGGGCCAGCTTGCCGGGGTCACGTCGATCGCCAGGTTTTCCTGTATATCATCGATAATCTCAAATATATCGCGGCTTTCGCGGTCCATTTTGTTGCAGAATGTCAGGATCGGCAGATCGCGCAAACGACACACCTCAAACAACTTCTGGGTCTGGCTTTCCACACCTTTGGCGCCGTCAATCACCATCACGGCCGCGTCCACCGCCGTCAGCGTACGGTACGTGTCTTCCGAGAAATCACTGTGGCCCGGCGTGTCCACCAGGTTGAACCGAAAGTCCTTGTAATCAAATGACATGGCGCTGGCGGACACGGAAATACCCCGGTCCTTTTCCATCTGCATAAAGTCCGATCTGGTGCGACGCGCCTCGCCTTTTGCGCGCACTTGGCCGGCCATCTGGATGGCGCCGCCATACAGCAGGAATTTTTCGGTCAGGGTGGTTTTACCCGCGTCAGGGTGCGAAATGATCGCAAATGTACGCCGTCGGGCAATTTCGGACGGCAGGGCGGGGCGGTTGGGTGTATCGGGCATGTCAGCGCGTATATTGGGGCAATGGCGGCTGTGCAATGTCCGTCGGGCGTATCAGTCGGGCATTTCCCGTCCGTATAGGCGCAAGAACAGGCTTGCCTCGTCGTTATTGCGGAAATACGGGACTGAATCGGGGGCGGAGGTCTCAGTCACCCTCCCGGCAATTTCGGCCAGAACCACTTCGGTGATGAACGGCAGGTCAAATTTGCGGGCCTCGCCCAGCCTGATCCACTGAAGATGCGACAACTCATCCGAAGCGTGGGTGAAATCATCCAAATCGCTTTGAATGGCGTCGGCATCAACCAGAAAGAACCGCGCGTCAAACCGGCGGGTTCGCCCCGGCGGGGTCAGGGCGCGGAACACAAATTGCATGGGTGCGGCGGCAGGGCGATGGCCGGTCGCGGCATAGCTTTGCCAGTCGAGGGCCGGATCATGATCCCAGGCACCGGGAACCCCAAGGATAAGCCCGGTTTCCTCCCACAGCTCGCGAATGGCGGCGGTGACCAATGCGTGTTGCAAGCCATCCGGCGCATCATCGTTCAGACGGCTATGGCAGAGATCATTCAAAGGGCTGGCCAGTGCC
Source organism: Paracoccaceae bacterium (assembly GCA_021648025.1). Classification (GTDB taxonomy): domain Bacteria; phylum Pseudomonadota; class Alphaproteobacteria; order Rhodobacterales; family Rhodobacteraceae; genus NVQY01. The sequence goes on along the minus strand of JAKITO010000002.1, from coordinate 111,281 downwards.
ACAGTGGCGTCGTCCGGGTCAACAGCGCCGCCGGGAAACACAAATTTGTTCGGCATGAATGCGGCATTTGCCCCGCGCTGTCCCATCAGGATCGAAGGATCACCCATCCGGTCGCGCAAAACAATGACGGTGGCGGCGTTGCGGATCGCGGTTTTGTCAATCGTCATCAAGTACCCCAGTTAGCGAATCGTATCGTCGAACCCATCCATGCGGCGGGCCCATTGAAATCCGACCACCGCACCTTTCAGTCTGGGCAGAAGGTAAAGCGACAAAGCGATGCAGCCAACCGCAAAGATGCTGAACAGCACCAAAGGTTCGGGGCGAAATACCTTGAACGCAATCAAAAGCGCCGGAGCCATGATGTGGCCGACGATCAGGATGGTCAGATAGGCGGGCCCGTCGTCGGCGCGGTGATGGTGCAATTCCTGTCCGCACACAGCACAGGTGTCGTTCACTTTAAGATAGGAATGCAGCAACTTGCCCTGACCGCAGCTGGGGCATTTCCGACGCCAGCCCTTGGCCAAAGCGGGCCAAAGTTCGCGTTCATCGGATTGGGGGCCGGTCATGCTTATGTCGCTCATCTTTGGCCTCGGTCGTTGCAGTCGCGTTTTACCTCTGCGTTATCTGGAGGAAAACAGGGCGCTTTGAAAGGGGCAAACGCCGTTAAGTACAGCCAAATGGCGCGATGTCACAAATCCTCTGGAGCCGTTATTTTGCGTTTATTGCGACGGAAACCTTTTGGCCTTGCGTTTGATTGGTATGAATGGCGCCAGATGGGCGATCATACCAGACAAAGGAATGTTTGAGATGAACAAGGCTTATTTCATCACCGGGGTGCTTGTTGCCTCATTGGGATTCGCGTCAACTTCGGCGTTCGCCTTTGGGCCACGCCTTCAGGGGCCCGGAATGAATATCAGTTTTGAAGCGTTGGACACCGATGGCAACGGCCAGATCACCCAGCCTGAATTGCAGGCCATGGGTGCTGCCCGCTTTGACAATACCGATACGGATGGCAATGGCGTGTTGAGCGCCGGAGAATTGACCGCAAGGGCACAGCAACATGTGGGCAAGCGGGTCACTGGCATGATCGAACGCCTGGACATAGATGGCGACGGTGTCTTGTCGCGCGATGAAATGCCCAGGCCACGTCAAGCCGGGCGGATGTTCGCCCACTTTGACGAAGACGGCTCTGGCGGGATTTCCGAACAGGAATTCAACCAGGCAAAAGCAAAGATCAGCACGCGCGGCAAGGGTCGCTTGGGTGGCTACGGGCCTGAGGACTGAACATGGCGGGCATCCCTTTAACCTCTGGATGCCCGACCTGCGGATACCGTATGTGATGACCCAACCGGCTGCCTCTCTGGTCCCCTCTGATGACGCACTTCTGGTTTTGTTTGCCAATGGCGATCCAACCGCGGCGCGCGATTTGACCGGGCGTCTGGGCCCGCGTGCCTATGGCACGGCACTGCGGATGTTGGGCAACCGGGGTGAAGCGCAAGAGGTGGCGCAAGAGGCAATGTTGCGCCTGTGGCGCATGGCTCCGAATTGGCAGCCGGGGCGGGCCAAGGTCTCGACCTGGTTGACCCGGGTGGTGATGAACCTGTGTGTTGATATCCAGCGGCGTGCCCAAAGTCTGGCGAGTGGCGGGATGGCGGCCCTTGATGATGTGGCGGAACCGGTTGATCCGGGGGCTGGCGTGGTTGCCGGCCTGTTGGATTCGGCCCGCAAAGATGCGTTACAGGCGGCACTGATGCACTTGCCCGAACGTCAAAGGCAGGCGGTGATCTTGCGCCATTTGCAAGAGATGTCCAATCCTGAGATTGCCGCGGTGATGGACATAAACGTAGAGGCGGTTGAGAGTCTGACAGCGCGCGGCAAACGCGCACTGGTGGCAGTTCTGGCCGGGCGACGGGATGAATTGGGGTATGATGATGACTGACAAGCAAATGAATGAACTGGATCAGCTTTTGGCAAATGCGCGCGCCCCCGAGATGCCCGGGGGCTTAAGCGCACGCATGTACGCGGACGCCGATTTGGTGCAAGCCGGGTTTCAGGCAACCGAGGTCAAGGCAAAATCAAATGTGCCTCCGGGCATCTGGGCGCAGTTGCTGCACCTGCTGGGCGGCTGGCCGACACTGGGCGGTCTGGTCACCGCCGGTGCCGTTGGTGTCTGGATTGGCTTTGCACCACCTTCGTTCCTGCCTGACCCCGTGCAACTGGTGATGGGGCAAGGGTTGGAATTGGATTTGATGGGTATGGGCGCATTGGCAGATGCTGTGTCAGAGGATGGGTAAATGACTGAAATACATGAACAACCAAGGTCCAAAACACCCAAATGGGTGCGGATATTGCTGGCGCTGTCGCTGGCGCTGAACCTGTTGGTCATCGGCCTGGTCGGCGGCGCGATGATGCGCTTTGGCGGACCGGATGGAATGCGCCCGCCGCCCAGGTCCATCGGCGCCGTGCTTTACCGGGCCTTGCCGGACGAGCAGCGCCGCGCGCTGCGGTCATATTCGCGCCAGGCCCGCAGTGGTCATGTCAAACAACGGCGCGGCCAGATTAAGGCCATCAGCGCCACCATTCGCGCCACACCGTTTGATGCGGATGCGGTTTCGGTGGTTCTGGACAGCCATAGGTCAGAGTTGGATCTGGCGCGGCAGTCGCTGCAACTGGCCTGGCTGGCGCAGGTCGAACAAATGAGCGATGAAGAACGCCAGGCGTATGGCGAACGGTTGGAAAACCCACCAAAGCAAGGCTGGCCCAGACGGCGACCGGAACAGCCCTAAGTGTCCGGTTCATTCAAAAGCGCAGCGTTATTGTCCCGGTGTCATGATCCATCGTCACTTTACGTCCCAAATCCGCAGCCGCCACTGGCAGCAGGGCGAACTGAACCAACGACGGGGTAATCTCGACCCCGCCTGCCATTTTCCACAGCTTTTCATCGACATTCAGTTTATCGGCCGTCCCGGTGGCCGACCAGTGCCCGCCCGAGGAGCAGATCTCAATCACGCCGCCATACGGCATCGCCGTTTCCAGACATTGCAACGCCAGAAACGCCAGCCGCACCTCGGCCCGCGATTGTGCCTCACGCGGGGTCCATTGCACCAAAATCCGCCCGCCTTGGTTCAGATCATTCAAAAGCCCCGACACCTCGGTATGGCCCATCATCTGCGGCCCCACCGCCCCGTAAGCGATGCGAAAGAACTGAATGCGCGCGCCGGCGTTGCCGACACTGTCGGAAATCAACTCCATCTCAGGCCCTTCCACACCGCCGGTCAGGTCCAACAATTCCAGCCCATTGGAAATTGCCCCAATCGGGCTGATCAGATCATGGCAAATGCGCGACCCTATCAGAGACGCCAGATTAACGCTATTATCACCCATGCTATTTCTCCCAACTCAACTCAACTCAAACCTCGGGCCAATAAATGACCAACCTCAACGCCATTCTTGCACCGGGTCATCTGGTGCGCCACCCCGATCACCCGGAATGGGGCACCGGGCAGGTACAATCCAGCACCACAGCCAAGATAACCGTTAACTTTCCCGAGACCGGAAAAATTGTCATCGACGCAGGCCAGATCGCCCTGGTTCCTGTCTTTGATCCCTGAAACTGGTTTACGATCGGTTAATGGCGCCCGCATTTCCACCCAAGCGTTGCAAATGCCGCTCATTTCGCGCTATCTGCGCCAAATCCTGCTTACAGCGTTTCGCGTTCAATTTGGATCACAGCATCACTTTGATCACCGGGGCAGAGTTTGAGGAACAAACGCGTTCGGCGATCCAAGTGATTCCACGCGAACGTGAAACGCTTTAAGGTAACCGATGCCTGATACAACCGCTTTCCCTGCTTTTCGCGTTAGCCTTGCCACGACTGCCGAAGAACGTCGCTGTGCCCAACAGCTGCGATATCAGGTGTTTGTACAGGAATTGGGGGCCGGGGGGGCGATGGTGGATCATTCGGTTGAGTTAGAGCAGGACGCCTTCGACGCCTTCGCCGATCACATGCTGGTTCATGACACCAGATCAGGCCGACTTGCCGGGGTGTACCGTCTGTTGCGATCGGATCAGGCGGACCGGGCTGGCGGGTTTTATTCCGAATCTGAATATGACCTGGGTGTACTGACCAACTGCGATAAACCTCTGCTTGAACTGGGCCGGTCCTGTCTGCATCCGGATTTTCGTGGCACCACAGCTCTGTATCACCTTTGGGGTGGGTTGGCCGGATATGTAGCCGATCATCAGATCGACATCCTGTTTGGGGTGGCCAGCTTTCATGGCACCAATCCCCAAACCCTCGCGGCCCCGCTATCCCTGCTGCATCACAACCACCTTGCCCCGCCCGCGTTGCGGGTGCGTGCCCGCGCTGACCATTTTCAGCCGATGGACCTGACACCGATGCAATCGCTTGACCGGCGCAATGCCATGATAGCCATGCCGCCCCTGATCAAAGCCTATCTGCGTCTGGGTGGCAGTGTGGGCGAGGGGGCGTATGTCGATCACGCCTTTAACACCACTGACGTCTGCCTGATCCTGCAAACCTGCGATATGAACCGACGCCAGGCGCAAATCTATGCCAAAGGCCGCCAGCCATGAGCCCGACCTGGGAAAGTGACAACCCACCCGACGCCTTGAAGGTTTCCCCGGTCGGCTGGCTTTTGGTGGCAATACGCGGATTGTCCCTTGGTGCATTGGTGTTTGGTGGGCTGATTATCCTGCTGCTGGTCCGCCTGATCGAACGGCCGGTATTTGGCCTGCACCGGCCCATGACGCCGTTCATCACCCAATTTGTCTGTCGCAATGCCTTTCGCATCCTGATGATTCGCTTTGAAACCAAGGGTGAATTGATGCAACACCGCGGCGCTGTGGTGGCCAATCATTCGTCATGGCTGGATATATTTGCGCTTAACGCCCGCAAACGCATCTATTTCGTATCCAAAGCCGAGGTCGCCAATTGGCCCGGTATCGGCTGGCTGGCCCGGGCCACCGGCACCGTTTTCATCGAACGCAACCCGCGTCGTGCGCGCGAGCATAATGATATCTTTGAACAGCGCCTTCTGGCTGGCCACAAATTGCTGTTCTTTCCGGAAGGGACATCGTCAGATGGACTTAGGGTTTTGCCATTTAAAACAACGCTTTTTGCGTCGTTCTTCACGCCAATTCTGCGCGAATACATGTATATTCAGCCAGTGACGGTGCTTTATCATCCCCCAAAAGGGCAATCCAAACGCTTTTACGGCTGGTGGGGCGACATGGAACTGGCACCACATCTGATCAAAACCCTTGCCACCTGGGCACAGGGCCACGTCGAAGTGATTTACCACCCGCCCGTCAAGGTCGCAGGTTTCGAAAGCCGCAAGTCGCTGGCGGTGCATTTGGAAACCATCGTACGCCAAGGCCACACAGACGCGCGTTAACCCCCTTGCGCAGCGCCCAAACCTGTCCTATATGCGCGACTTCAAACCCGCAGGCGGGGTTGGGCCTTTGGGGGGAGAAATCCCTTGACGGTCCACCGGTTGGCGCATCCGCGTCGAGACCCCCGCCGAGGATAAAACCGGAAAGGTAAATAATCGCATGGCTCTTCCTGAGTTCACCCTGCGCCAGCTTCTGGAAGCTGGCGTTCACTTCGGCCACCAGACGCAGCGTTGGAACCCCCGCATGGGTCCATATATATACGGCGCGCGCAATGGCATTCACATCATGGACCTGACGCAAACGGTGCCAATGCTTGACCAGGCGTTGACCGTGATCCGTGACACCGTCGCCAAAGGCGGCCGGGTTCTGTTTGTCGGCACCAAACGCCAGGCGGCAGCCCCGATTGCCGATGCGGCCGACAAATCGGCACAGTATTTCATGAACCACCGCTGGCTGGGCGGCACATTGACCAACTGGCAAACCGTCAGCAAATCAATTGCCCGCCTCAAGCAGATCGACGAAGCCATGCTTGGCGACACCGAGGGCATGACCAAGAAAGAACGTCTTGGCATGGAGCGGGACCAAAGCAAATTGCAGGCGTCCCTGGGTGGCATTCGTGAAATGGGTTCGGTGCCGGATCTGGTCTTTGTCATCGACGTCAAAAAAGAGGCACTGGCGATTGCCGAGGCCAACAAGTTGGGCATTCCTGTTGTCGCCATTGTTGACTCCAATTGTTCGCCCGATGGCATTGATTACCTGATCCCGGGCAATGACGACGCGGCCCGTGCAATCGCATTGTATTGCGATCTGGCGGCGCGTGCGGCCCTTGACGGCATGTCGGTACAACTGGGTGCGGCAGGCGTTGATCTGGGCGCATTGGAGGAGGCTCCGGTGGAAGAGGTGATCGCTGAGGCACCGGTGGTTGAAGCGCCAGTCGAACCTGCTGCTGAACCTGCTGCCGAAGCCACAGCAGACGCGCCAGCCGAAGAAGCGTCGGCGCCTGCCACAAGCTAATCGGCGCCTGGGTCTGAAAAACATGACGGGGCAGGGATCAGACCTGCCCCAACCAAACTGATATTCACGGATATTCGAGGAGGCCAGGACATGGCAATCACAGCAGCACAAGTGAAACAATTGCGCGACATGACGGGTGCCGGCATGATGGACGCCAAGAAGGCGTTGACCGAAACCGATGGCAACATGGATGACGCCGTTGATTTTCTGCGCACCAAAGGCTTGGCCAAAGCGGCCAAGAAATCCGGCCGTACTGCTGCCGAGGGCCTGGTGGCTGTCAGCGTCAAAGGCGGCAAAGGCGTGGCCGTCGAGGTCAATTCCGAGACCGATTTTGTTGCCAAAAATGCTGATTTTCAAAACACCGTCGCGGCGATTGCCACAGCGGCCATGGGGGTTGATGACCTTGAAGCGCTGAACGGTGCTGACATGGACGGTAAAACGGTTGGCGAAACGGTTACCGCCATGATCGCCACCATTGGCGAAAACATGTCACTGCGCCGCATGTCCACGCTTACCGGTGAAACAATTGTATCTTACGTCCACAACGCAGCGGCCCCTGGCATGGGTACTATCGGCGTTCTGGTGGCGATGACTGGCGGTGACGAAGGTTTTGGCAAACAGGTCGCGATGCATATTGCCGCCGTTAACCCGGCAGCCTTAAACGAGGCGGACCTTGATCCGGCGGCGGTTGCAAAAGAGAAAAAGGTCCAGATGGACATTGCCCGCGAAAGCGGCAAACCGGAACAGGTGATCGAAAAGATGATCGTCGGGCGGATGAAGAAATACATGGGCGAAGTGACCCTGTTGAACCAGTCGTTTGTGGTCAACCCTGACCTGACGGTTGGCGCTGCCGCGAAAGAGGCCGGGGCCGAAATTACCGGTTTTGTGCGTCTGGAAGTGGGCGAAGGCATCGAAGTCGAAAAAGAAGACTTTGCCGCAGAAGTCGCCAAGATGAACAAAGACTGACTGTGCGTCTCGCACCATCTCGGGGTTGACCCGGAATGGTGTGATGATCTCTGGCGAATCGATGACGCTTTGGATCAGGACCGGGGTTGTTTGGTTCTGGAATACGAAAACCGGGGCGGCGAAATACGCCGTCCCGGTTTCTTTTGAAGACCCCTTGGTCAATGGGGATGGACAAGGGTCTTTCAAACATTCCGGTCCAAACACGGATCAATGCGCACCTGAACCGGACAGGGCAGAGAGCCTTGAAATACCAAGGTTCTTTTCCTGATGTTCCCAGGCCAAAGCCACCACTCACGGAACAACCTAACCATGCGACTTTCTTTAACTTCGTGAAAGTAATGTATTCCTTACCTAGGGTAAGGCCCTAGGAATTCGCTGGCGTGCAAACAAGCAATCCCAGGTTACACAAGTTGCGATGAAAGCCCAAAGGGCTTGAAGAGCAACCCCTCACCCGGTCGCTACGCCTCAAAGGTGAACATCTGATTGTGCAACGATGCTTTCAGAACCGCCTGGGCAGTGGTCTCGACCACCAGCGATTCGCGCGCCAGTCGCAGATGTTTTTCCACCGTCGCCGTGGTCAGCCCCATCAACAGGGCGATGTCCTGCATGGTCTTGCCATCGCCCACCCATTCCAACGCTTCGGTCTGACGTTTGGTCAAGGTTCGGTTGGGCGGATTATACGGCAGCGACAGGATTTTCAGGTGGGCGACATTGTTCATCAGATGAATATCCGAGCCGTGCTGATCCCAGACCGCATCGGCCTGATCCTGGCTGATCCCCTCTCGCGCACAGATCGAAATCCCCCCCTTGAATCGGGGCGAGACAGAACGGAAACTGATGGTATACCCAACGCTGACGCCCATTTTCTGATTGAAATCATACACCCGGCGTTCATCTTTGGATATGGTTTCGCTGGCCATCATCTGTTTGATCATCCGCCAGCTGGCAGCGCCTTCGCTGGCCAGCGCCCATTGCAGCATCGGCGCATGGAAAAACAGCCCCGAGTGCAGGAAACCGTCAACATATTTCTGATCATGATTGCTGAGAATGGTGAAATCTTCCGGATCCCCAAGCGAGGTTTTGGTGCGATACCGGGTAACCCCATAGATCATCCGGTCAAAGCCAAATTCATCCATCTGTTCGCAATGGGCCGCCCACAGTTCTTCCAGGTTTTTGCAATTGGTCAGGAAATGCAGGTATTTATGCAGTTTCATGTGCCGCCCCCAAGATGCGCCTTAAGGGCATCCAGCGCCAGAATATAGCCATGCGCGCCAAAGCCGATGATCTGCCCCAGGGCAACCGGTGCGATATATGACTGATGGCGAAACGCCTCGCGGGCATGAATATTGGACAGATGCACCTCGATGGTTGGCACCTCGACCGAGGCAATTGCATCCATCAACGCCACAGATGTATGGGTATACGCCCCGGCATTCAGCACAATGCCCGCCTGCGCGCCGCGCGCGGCATGGATCAGATCAATCATCGCGCCTTCGCTGTTGGATTGCGCGCAAGTTACCTCAAACCCAAGGCCCGCACCGTGCGACCGGCAGGCATTTTCGATCATGGCAAGCGTCGTTGCCCCGTAAACCTCGGGCTGGCGGGTGCCAAGCAGGTTCAGATTTGGTCCATTCAGGACCAGAACAGCAATCATAGATACATATATTCCCCAATTGTATTGTTCTTAGCCTCAGCCATAGCGGTCTGTCCAGTTTCGTGTCACCAAATTGCGATGTTAATTGTTAACTGTCACCTTGTGAGTAACTGTGTGAATAACTGTGCCTACATAATCAACCCGGTTCAAACACGACCATCCCCAGCCAATCCGCCACCAAGGCCGGCTTTTCCTGGCCTTCGATCTCGATCGTCATCCGGGTTTCGCGCAATATCGCCGTGTCGCTGCGTTTATCGACCTTGTTCAGCACAAACCGCCCCCGGACCCTTGCGCCTGCCGGAACCGGCGCCAGAAACCGTAGTTTTTCAAACCCATAGTTGATGCCCATCACCTGACCCCTGGGCGGCGTGAAGCAGTCGTAAACAAACCGGCTGGCCAGCGACAGGGTCAGGAACCCGTGGGCAATGGTGCCGCCAAACGGGGATTGCGCCGCCGCACGGGTTGGATCACTGTGAATCCACTGGTCATCGTGGGTTATGGCGCCAAAGGCGTCGATCATCGCCTGATCCACCAATATCCAGTTGGACACGCCAATTTCCTGGGTTATCTGCGCCCGGTAACCGGCCAGCGCCTGATCAATGTCATTCATTTCTCTGCCTCCTGAAAATACCCTTGTACCTTTTGATGCTAACGCTAACTTGCCGGTAATTCATACCCAGGGAATACCACATGACGCAGGAATATCGCCAAAATGTCTATCAACCCCCCAAAGGTGCCGCCGATATCCTGCTGATCCGCCACGGCGAAAGTGCATCGGCGCGCCCGGGCGAATCCTTTCCCCTCAAAGATGGCCACGGCGACCCGGCCCTGCATGCCGCAGGCAAGGCACAGGCGATTGACGTCGGTAACCGGCTTAAATCCGCGCCAATTGCGGCGATCTATGTCACAACCCTGCAACGCACCCACCAGACGGCGGCGCCGCTGGTGGCGCATCTTGGCCTGACCCCGTCAATCGAACCCGATCTGCGTGAGGTTTTTATGGGCGAGTGGGAAGGCGGGCTGCACCGTATCAAAGCCGCGCAAGGCCACCCGGTTATCACCCTTGTCAACGCCAATCAGGAATGGGGCGAAATTTCCGGTGCGGAAACCTCGGCGCAATTGCAGGCGCGGGTGCGTGTTGGGCTTTTGCGCATCGCCGCCGCCCACGCCGATCAGCTGGTGGCGGTGTTTGTGCATGGCGGCGTCATAGGTGCCGCCTTGGCGCTGGCCAGCGGGGCCGGCAATTTTGCCTTTAACGGCGCCGCCAACGGATCAATCAGCCGGGTGGTCATTTTGGGCGACAAAATCGTGGTGCGCGGGTTCAATGACATCAGCCACCTGACCTGACCCACAAAACCGGCACCTTAGTCGATCATCACCACAACCTTGCCCATCACCTTGCGGTCTTGAATCATCTGTATCGCATCCCCCGCCTGCGCCAACGAAAACCGCGCTGAAATGCGCGGTTTGACCTTGCCTTGTGCGTACATCGCAAACAGCTCGCTCAGGTTTTCGGCGTGGCCCCTGGGGTCACGAAACACCGATGCCCCCCAGAACACGCCGACGATCTGGGAACCTTTGAGCAACGTCAAATTCAACGGAATCTTAGGGATCCCGGCCGGAAACCCGATCACCAGATACCGCCCCTCCCAGGCCAGTGCCCGGATCGCCGGTTCTGCATAACCGCCGCCAACCGCGTCATAAACCACATTCACCCCTTCGCCACCGGACAGGGCTTTGATTTCTTTCGACAAAGCCTTTTGCGCATCCCGGTCCAGATCGCGCGGGTAAACCAAAGTTTCATCCGCCCCCAGATCCCGGCAAAATGCCGCCTTTTGGGTTGACGACACGGCGGCAATCACCCTTGCCCCCGCCGCTTTGCCCAGTTCAATCGCCGCCGCCCCAACGCCGCCCGCCGCCCCGAGAATCAACAGGGTTTCGCCCGCCTTTATCCCTGCGCGATCCTTTAACGCGTGATGCGATGTGCCATAGGTGAACACAAAACAGGCCGCCTCATCGTAGGGCATATCGTCCGGGATCACCGCAGCACTGGCCGCCAATACATTGATATGGCTGGTAAAACCCCCATGGCCGGTTAGCGCTAAAACCCGGTCACCCGGTTTGAACCCCTGCACCCCCTCGCCAATTGCGATCACATCACCGGCAATCTCGCCGCCCGGGGCAAACGGGCGGGGTGGTTTCATCTGATACAGATCGCGGATCATCAGCGTGTCGGGAAAATTCACCCCGGCGGCACGCACCCGCACCAGAATATGGCCCTTTTTCACCTCAGGGTCCGGCAATTCCGTCAGTTCGAGCATCTCCGGCCCGCCTGTTTGCGTACTCAACATCGCTTTCATCGGTCCGTTCCCTTTGATTTCAGTATCGCCAGAATTTGGACGCCCGGTCACTATTGTCAATCGAAATCCTTAGTGCCACGCTTGCCCCCAATCCCGAGGCATATCAAAAGGACCACCCCATGACCCCCGAAAACCTGTTTTCCCTGCACGGCAAAACTGCTCTGATCACTGGCGGTGCCACCGGCATCGGCCGGATGGCCGCCGAGGCCCTGATGCGTGCCGGTGCCCGGGTGCTGATCGCCTCGCGCAAAGGTGACGCCTGCGAAGCCGTGGCAGCCGAGTTGAACGCCATCGACGCCCCCGGTACGGTGATCGGCTTTGGCGGCGACGTAGGCAGTGAGGCGGGGGTTGACGCGCTGGTTAGCGAGGTGAAGAACCGCAGCGAAACCCTTGATATACTGATGAATAATGCCGGGATCACTTGGGGTGCGCCAATGGGTCAATTCCCCTTTGCCGCATGGGAAAAGGTGATGAATGTCAATGTGGCGGGCCTGTTCCATCTGACCCAAAAACTGCTGCCGATGCTGGTCGCCAGTGGCACAATTGATGACCCTTCCCGTGTGATCAACGTCGGCTCGGTGATGGGCGAACGGGAAATGGGCGATGGGGCCTACTCTTATGCCGCCTCCAAGGCGGCGGTCATTCACCTTAGCAAAATCCTTGGCAAAGAGCTGGCGGGCCATGCTGTTACGGTCAATGCGCTGGCACCGGGACCGTTTGTGTCGCGCATGACGGCATTTGCCACCCATGACGAAGATATGCGCGCCAAAGTGGGGGCGGATGTGCCCCTGCGCCGGGTTGGGCGCGACGAAGACATTGCCGGTTGTATGTTGTTCCTTTGTGGTCGTGGTGGCGGCTATGTCACGGGTGCTGTGATCCCGGTTTCCGGTGGCATCAACGTGATGTCAGGGCCAAATATCTTCGAACAAGCAATGCATTAGGGCGGGACATTAATCCATGAACATTTCCTTTCAGGATCGCGTTGCCATTGTTACCGGTGCCGGAACCGGGCTGGGTCGGGCGCATGCTCTTGGGCTGGCTCGACGTGGGGCGCGGCTGGTGATCAACGATCTGGGCGTCGGTCCGGACGGTACCGCGCAATCCTCGGATGCGGCTGACTCTGTGGCGCAGGAAATCCGCGATATGGGTGGCAAGGCAATCGCCCATGGTGCGGATGTTTCGGACGAGGGTCAAGTGACGGATATGGTGGCGCAAGCCATGAACAAATGGGGCCGGATCGACATTTTGGTTAACAACGCCGGAATATTGCTGGACAAGACATTCGCCAAGATGACCATGGCTAATTTTCGTAAAGTGGTCGATGTTCATCTGATCGGCACGGCCAATGTCACCCATGCGGTCTGGCCAGCGATGCGCGAGGCAAAATATGGCCGGGTGGTGCTGACGTCGTCGTCTTCGGGGCTGTACGGTAACTTTGGCCAGTCCAACTACGGGGCTGCCAAGGCGGCGATGATGGGGCTGATGAACGTGCTTTCAATCGAAGGTGCGCGGGACAACATTAAGGTTAACACATTGGCGCCGACGGCGGCCACACGCATGACCCGTGATTTGCTACCGACTGAAGCCGCGGACCTTCTGGCCCCGGAAAGTATTACGCCGGGGCTGTTGTACCTACTGTCGGATGACGCCCCTACACGGGTTATTTTGTCCGCCGGAGCAGGATGTTACGCGCAAACGCGGATCTATGAAACCGAAGGTATCTTGCTGGAAGGGGACGCAAATACGCCCGAAGGTGTGGCCGCACGGTTCGCAGACATCGCTGACCCCGATGGCCAGCAAGAGTTAACGGATGCCTTTTCCCAAACCCGCAAATATGCCCGCAAAGCCGCCCAGGCACGCGGGCTTGATCTGAAGTGGGGCGGGTGATGCGTGACAATCTGCCTGCCGCCCTGCGCTTGCCCCGCCTGCCAATGATCGCTGCGCCGTTGTTCCTGATTTCCGGGCCAGAACTGGTCATTGCCCAATGCAAAGCCGGCATTATCGGTTCTTTCCCGGCGTTGAATGCCCGCGAAGAGGCGGGTGAACCGCCCTTGCTGGACCAATGGCTGACCCATATCGCCGATGAGCTTGACCGCCATAATCAGGCCAACCCGGATACCCCGGCAGCACCTTTTGCGGTCAACCAGATCGTGCATCGCTCCAACACCCGGCTGGAGCGGGATCTTGAGATTTGTGTGCATCACAAAGTTCCGATCTGGATCACTTCGCTGGGCGCGCGGGTTGAGGTCAATGAGGCGGCGCATTCCTGCGGCGCCATTGTGCTGCATGATGTGATCAACAACCGTTTTGCCCGCAAGGCGATTGCCAAAGGCGCGGATGGTTTGGTGGCCGTCGCCGCCGGGGCCGGGGGCCACGCCGGATTTCAGTCGCCGTTTGCCCTGACCCGCGAGATACGCGCCTGGTTTGATGGGCCTTTGGCGCTTTCCGGCGCGATTGCCACAGGCGAGGCGCTGTTGGCGGCGCGCGCTTTGGGGGCGGATTTTGGTTATATGGGATCACCGTTTATTGCCACGAATGAGGCCAATGCACAGAATACCTATAAGCAGATGATTGTCGAAGGCACAGCAGAGGACATCATAACATCTTCTTTGTTTACAGGGGTTTCCGGCAATTACCTAAAGTCATCTGTCACGGCGGCGGGGATGGACCCGGAAAATTTGGAAACGGGGGATTCCTCGTCGATGAATTTCTCGGGCGGGTCGTCCAAACCCAAAGCCTGGAAAGAGGTTTGGGGATCGGGGCAGGGTATTGGTGCGGTGCATGAAATCTGTGATGTTGCCACCCTTGTTGAACGGATTAAGCGGGAATATAAGGTTGCGGGCACAAAGATGGCGCTTGAAATGAAGTCGCTTTACCGGTGAGCGAACTGTTGGTCATACGGCACGGACAGGCGTCGTTTGGCGCAGATGACTATGATCAATTGTCCGACCTTGGACACAAACAATCAGCGATGCTTGGGGCGAGGTTAAGGGATTTGGACTGGGTTCCGGACCGATTGGTGACGGGGACGTTGCTGCGCCAAAAGCAGACCCTGGCTTCGATGGGGTTTGAGGCATCGCCCGAGGAACATGCCGGGTTCAACGAGTATGATTTTCACGATCTGCTGAAGGTAAACTTCGGCGGTGAGGTGCCGGATCAGGTCCGGCACGACCGCAAGGCCCATTTTCGCACGCTGCGCCAGGTGATCTATGAGTGGCAGGATGGTGGTTTGAGCGATGCCCGCGAATGCTGGGCTGAGTTTGCCGCACGGGTTCAGGCCGCGCGGGTTTTTGCCTGTGATACAGACGCCAAACCGGGTGCCAAACGGGTGTTGGTGGTCAGTTCCGGTGGACCAATCGGGCAATTGGTGGCCTGCGCCTTGCAGGCCCCGGTGAAACAAATGGTGGCGCTGAACCTGCAGGTCAAAAACACGTCAATAACCCGGTTTTTCTGGTCTGGTGAACGATTTACCTTGAATGAATTCAACGCAACGCCGCATTTTGGCAACCAGAACGACGCCGCAATGATGACCTATAGCTAAAGGGGCATGACATGAGCCAATCTCTTGATCTAAACGCCGTTGAAACCTATCTGAGTGCCCATCTGCCCGGTTTCAGCGGCCCGGTAGAGGCGCAGAAATTTGATGTCGGTCAGTCCAACCCGACCTACCTGCTGAAAACGCCGACCCGCAGTTATGTGCTGCGCCGCAAGCCCCCCGGGGTATTGTTGAAATCGGCCCATGCGGTGGATCGCGAATTCCGGGTGCAAAAGGCGCTGGTGGACAGTGATGTGCCCGTGGCGGGCATGCATTTACTGTGCGAGGACGAAGATGTCATCGGATCAATGTTTTATATCATGGATTACGTGCGGGGGCGCAATTTCACCGACCCGACCATGCAAGGCGTTGATAACCCGACCCGCAAGGCGGTGATTGACGACATGGGCCGGGTACTGGCGGCGTTGCACGAGGTTGATATCGACGCGGCGGGTCTGGCTGATTACGGGCCACCCGGCAATTATATTGAACGCCAGGTTGGACGCTGGACCAAGCAATACCGCGCGACCGAGACCACAAAGCAACCAGCGATGGATGCGTTGATCGAGGCCCTGGGGGAAACCATGCCCAAGGACGACGGGCAGCGCACCCTGGTGCACGGTGATTACCGGATTGATAACATGATATTTGAGAGCGACGGGGCAAAGTGCCTGGCTGTTCTTGACTGGGAATTGTCAACCATCGGGCACCCTTATGCCGATCTGGCCAGTGTGATCATGCAATGGCAATTGCCGCCTGGCCACGAAGGGCGCGGGTTGGCCGGGATTGATCGCGCCGCCCTTGGCCTGCCGACGGACGAGGCATTTATTGCGCAATATTGCAAAAGACGCGGGTTGGCGCAGATTGACAATTTCGGCTATTTTCTTGGGTTCAGCTTTTTCCGCATGGCAGCGATCATTCAGGGTGTTCTGAAACGCGCGCTGGATGGGAATGCTTCGAATCCAACACGCGCCATGAAGGTTGGGCAATTTGTGCCGGTCTTTGCCGAACGCGGGCTGAAGGCGCTGCAAGCCCCCCCCGTAACGTAAGGTCAAATTGATCAAAGTAGTCATATGCGGCCAAATATCTATTGCCCGCGCTTGACTTTATGCCCCGATCTGTAAGGTTTTAGCCATAAGCGGCCCACCGCCTAAGGAAGGGTCTGATAGACAATCAACGGGAGAAAATCATGCGTATCAAAACCCTTTTTGGACTGACCACGGCGTTGGCCATTGGCATCAGCGCCTCGGCTGCATTCGCCGAAAATATTAAAATTGCCTTTATCGACCCGCTTTCGGGCCCCTTTGCCGCCGTCGGCGCCAGCGGTCTGGCGCAGTATGAATTTGCCATCGACCAGCTGGTCAATCAACAGGGCGGTGTTCTGGGCGGCAAAAACCTTGAGATCGTTTCATTCGACAACAAGATGAGCGGCAAGGAATCGTTGATCCAGTTGCAGGTGGCGATTGATCAGGGCATCCGCTTTATTGCCCAGGGCAACTCTTCCGGCATTGCCCACGCGATTTCGGACGCGATCAACAAGCATAACAAGCGCAACCCCGACAACCGGGTTTTGTTCATGAACTATTCTGCCGTCGATCCGGCCCTGACCAACGATAAATGCACCTTCTGGCATTTCCGGTTTGACGCCAACGCCGATATCAAGATGGATGTGATGACTGATGTGATGGCAGCCAATGCCGCCTTGGAAAGGGTCTATATCATTGGTCAGGATTATTCCTTTGGCAAGGCAGTGGCCGCCGCTGCGGTGCGCGATCTTGAGGCCAAGCGCCCGGATGTCGAGATTGTCGGCAATGAGCTGCACCCGCTTGGCAAGGTCAAGGATTTCACGCCTTACGCGCGTAAAATCATCGCCTCGGGGGCCGATGCGGTGATCACCGGCAATTTTGGGGCCGATATGGTTGGCCTTGGCCGGGCGATCATCGGTGCCGGTTTTGAAGGGCCGATTTACACCTACTACGGTGCTGCAACCGGCATCACCCGCACGTTTGGTGAAGCGGGCAAAGACACCATCCGCCTGGTGCAAGAGGGCGGCGTCAACCCGCCCGCATCGGATCGTGCCGCCGACTATATCACGGCGTTCAAGGCCAAGTACCCGGAACAGGATATCGCCCAGGCCCGTATTACCAATGTGGTTGAAATGCTGGCCAAGGCGATTGATGCCGCCGGCACCGCGGACGATGTGGTGAAAGTCGCGCTGGCGCTGGAAGGCATGGAGCATGACAGCCTTTGGGGTGGCAAGATATTCATGCGCCCGCAGGATCATCAGGCGATCCAGGACGTGCATATCACCGTACATACGGATGAAGGCATCCAGTTCCCGCTGGACAATTCGCCCTTTGGTCTGCTGACTGAAAGCACGGTCGAGATGGCTGGCATGGACAGCGCCACAACCTGCCAGATGCAGCGTCCCTGAGAAATACCCGCTGCCTGCCGTGCGAATTGCCCGGCGGGCAGCGATCTTGAGCCAAAAACAACAAGAAACTATCTACAGGGGAATTAGAGAATGGACCTCTTTCTGGTCAATCTGATCGACGGGCTGGTCTACGGGCTGCTGCTGTTCATGCTGTCGGCGGGCCTGACGCTGATTTTCTCGATGATGGGGGTGCTGAATTTCGCCCATGCCAGTTTTTACATGCTGGGGGCCTATTTCGCCTATCAGATAAGCACCTATCTGGGGTTCTGGACCGGGCTTTTGATCGCGCCGTTGATTGTTGGTGTGGCTGGCGCCGGGATCGAGCGGTATGGCCTGCGCCGGGTGCATCAATTCGGCCATGTGCCCGAGTTGATATTCACCTTCGGGCTGGCGCTGTTGATCGAGGAAGTGGTGCAGTTTTTCTGGGGCAAAAGCCAGAAAGCATATGACACGCCTGAAATTCTGCAATTCGCGCTGTTTTCCATTGGGAACAATTCCATCGCCGCCTACAAGGTGTTCATGATATTCGTCTCGATCGCGATTTTCCTGGCATTGCTTTACGTCCTGACACGGACCCGCGTCGGCATGATTATCCAGGCCGCCCTGAGCTATCCCAAGACGGTCGAGGCGCTGGGGCATAATGTTCCAATGGTGTTCATGGGCGTATTCGGCGTCGGCACAGCACTGGCCGGAGTGGCCGGGGTGATTGCCGGGCCGGTGCTTGGGACGTTTCCGGGCATGGCCTTTGTGCTGGGTTCAATCGTGTTCGTGACCATTGTCATCGGCGGGCTTGGATCGCTTTGGGGGGCGCTGCTTGCCTCGTTGCTGATCGGCTGGATGACCACATTTGCCGCCGCCTCATCGTTCCAGTTTGCCGATATCCTGCTGTTTCTCGGCATGGAAAGGCCGGCCGACATGGCCGCCAGCAAACTACGCGATCTATGGACCCTGACGATGCCACAGATCGGCCCGATCCTGCCTTACATGCTGATGGTGTTCATCCTGGTGGTGCGCCCGCACGGCTTAATGGGGAAGCGTGGACTATGAACGATACTTTTCAAAACACCGCCGCCAAACGGCCTCTGGTCAGCCTGCGCGACGCCGCCCCCTGGCTGGTGGCCACCGGGTTCCTGCTGGTGATGCCGTTCATCTTTACCGCCAACAGTACCATCACCATCATGAACCAGATGGCGATCACCATCATCTTCGCGCTGGCCTATAACATGCTGCTGGGGCAGGGTGGCATGCTGTCGTTCGGCCACGCGGTATATATGGGTGTCGGGGGCTTCATGTGCATGCACATCCTCAACATGGTCGAGGATTATTCGCTGCCTTTGCCCTTGCCGCTGTTGCCGATATTTGGCGGGCTGTTCGGCATGGGGCTGGCGACCATTGTCGGCGCCTTTTCCACCCGCAAGGCGGGCACGGTATTTGCCATGATCAGCCTTGGAGTGGGCGAACTGATTGCCGCCTGTTCAATCATCATCGTCGCGTTTTTTGGCGGCGAAGAAGGCATTCCCGGCGACCGGACCTATGGGCTGCCGTTTTTTGGCAATGAATTCCTGCATCCGATCGACGTCTATTACCTGATTGTGTTCTGGCTGATCCTGTCGGCTTTGCTGATGTATCTGTTTTCGCGAACCCCGGTGGGGCGCATGGCCAATGCGGTGCGCGACAATCCCGAACGGGCCGAATTTCTGGGCTATTCAGCGCGCAAGGTGCGGTTCATCTCGTTCACCGCCTCGGGGTTCTTTGCCGGGGTCGCCGGGGGGCTGTTTGCCATCAACTATGAGATTCTGACCGAAGAAAACCTGAGCCTGATCTTGTCCGGGCAGATATTGCTGATCACCTTTCTGGGCGGTGTCGGGTTCTTTTTTGGGCCGATCATCGGTGCCATCGTATTCACCCTGCTGCAAACCGTACTAAGCCTTGAGACCGAGCTTTGGCAGCTTTATGTCGGGGCGCTGTTTGTGGCCACGGTAATGTATTTTCCCGGTGGTTTGGCAGGGGTGCTGATGATGCACTATCCCAGCGTCAAACTGGGCAAGGTAAAAAGCCTTGTTGTGCCGTATCTCAAGACATTGGTGCCGGCAATCATCGGCCTGCTGGGCACGGCAGGGTTTATCGAAATCATGTTCCACGGCCGCCATGCGGCCGTTGGTGACGAACAGATGACACTGTTCTGGATCAGCCTTAACAGCCATTCGGCCCTGCCCATTGTGGTGACGCTGGTTCTGGCGGTTGGCGGAATTTGGGTGGCGCGCCGCTTTGCACCTGAAATGGCCGAGGCGTGGCACCGGTCGATAACTCCGAACGCCCCGCCGCCGCCCGCGCAACCGCCATCGACGAGGGACGCGGCATGAGCGCCGGGCAGGGCAGCCCCCCGGCGCTGGAACTTGCGGGTTTGCGCAAGAGCTTTGGCAAGACCGAAATCATTCGCGGCGTCGATCTGGCCATTGGGCGCGGTGAACGCCACGCCATCATCGGTCCCAACGGGGCGGGAAAATCCACCCTGTTCAATCTGATCACCGGGCGGTTCCCCAATTCCGGCGGCCATATCCGGCTGCACGGAAACGATCTGGCGGGGCTGCAACCGTTTGAGATCAACCGAATGGGGCTTAGCCGGTCATTTCAGATCACCAACATTTTTCCGGCCATGACTGTGTTTGAAAATGTGCGCTGTTCGCTTCTTTGGTCCAAGGGCTATCGCTATTCATTCTGGAACATGGTGGCCCGGTCGCGTGACCTGACCTTGGGAACCGAGGCCATCCTTGAACAGATCAACCTGACGGCGCGGCGAAATTTGCCTGCCGGGGTGCTTTCATATGCCGAACAGCGCGCGCTGGAAATTGGCATCACCATTGCGGGCGGTGCCGATGTTATCATGCTGGACGAACCGACCGCCGGCATGAGCCATTCTGAAACCGACTATATCGTCGATCTGATCCGGCAAGTGACCGTTGGCAAGACCCTGATCATGGTGGAACATGACATGGGCGTGGTGTTTGGCCTGGCCGACCGTATTTCGGTGCTGGTCTACGGAGAAATCATCGCCAGCGGCGCGCCCGAAGACGTACGCGCCGACCCAAAGGTTCAAGAGGCCTATCTGGGTGCAGCACTGGAGGCGGATCACTGATGCTTGATGTAACCGACATGCATGCCTATTACGGCAAATCCCACATCCTTCAGGGGGTGAACATGCAGATCAGCGAGGGCGAGATTGTCGCCCTTCTGGGCCGTAACGGCGTGGGGCGTTCCACCACCTGCAAGGCAATCATGGGCGAGGTGGAACCGACCGGGTCGGTCAAATTCAAAGGTCAGGAAATCGCCGGTAAGAAGGCGTTTGAAATTGCCAATCTTGGCATTGGCTATGTGCCGGAGAACCGCGATATCTTTCCCGGGCTGACCACGCGACAGAACCTGATGCTGGGCCTGAAACCGGGGCAAAAGGACGGGCAGGGGCGCTGGTCGATGCAGAACATGTTTGATATGTTCTCGAATCTGGACGAACGCGCCGATGTCGAGGCGTCGGTGCTGTCGGGCGGCGAACAACAGATGCTGACCATGTGCCGCACGCTGATGGGCGACCCCGATTTCATCATGATTGACGAACCGACCGAAGGGCTTAGCCCGCAGATGACCCAAAAGGTCGCCGCGTTACTGCAAGAGATCGCCAAGCGTGGCATTGCCACATTGCTGGTCGAACAAAAGCTGGCCATTGCCATGGATATCGCCGACCGGGTGTTTGTCATGGGGCACGGCAAGGTGGTATTCGAAGGCACCCCCGATGATCTGCGCGGGCGCGATGATGTGCGCAAGGAGTGGCTTGAGGTTTAGATGTTCATGAACGGAGATTTGTTTCACTGAACTGAATTATTCGGGTTTGTACATAGGGCAAACAGACTGGGAATGGGACATATGACAGCTGGAAAATTCAGATCGACCAGCCTTGATGCGAATCGCCTGGGCCGCATCAAGACATGGATGCAAGGCTATGTAGATGCACGTAAATTTGCCGGTTCGTCCTTGTTGATCACCCAGGCGGGCACCGAAGTATTTTCGCACGTCGTGGGGGTGCGTGACAGGCGCGCAAATCTGCCGTTTACCCGCGATACCACTGCGCGCATCTATTCCATGACCAAGCCGATAACCACCGTGGCGCTGATGATGCTGGTGGAACAGGGGCGGACCCACCTTGACGCGCCCGTGTCCGATTACCTGCCTGCATTCAACGACATGCACGCCCTGATTCCCGGCGCGACGGAAATAGGTCAAACCACCCCCTGTGCGACGCCGACCCTGCACCAATTGCTGACCCATACCAGCGGGCTCAGCTATCCGTTCAATCCCGGAGTGATGTCGCGGGCGATGGATGAAGCGGACCTGTTGTTCAAGCCCACTCAAGGCACGCTTGAAGCCATGACCAACCAACTTGCCACTTTTCCATTGGCGTTTTGCCCCGGTAAGCGATGGGAATATTCGGTCGGCATCGACGTGATTGGCCGGGTGATCGAAGTGATCACCGGCAAGACCCTCGCGGTGGTTTTTGACGAGGAAATATTCGCGCCGTTGAACATGACCAACACAGGCTTTACCGCCCAGCAAGGCACTGAATTCGCGTCACTTTATACACCCTTGGCTGGCGATGCCATGGCCCTGAACGCGGCCCCCCAAGGCGGGGAGACCCTGCGGATGGTCGACCAGGCCGGATCCTCTGCTTTTGAGAAAACCACGCTGTTTTCCGGCGGAGGAGGCCTCGTCGGGACTATCGACGACTATATGCGCTTTGTCGAAATGTTACGCCGGGGCGGGACCGGCGACATCGGCCGGTTGCTCTCTCCTTCCACGGTTGCGTTCATGCGTCAGAACCATCTGCCCGGTGATATCGCCTCGATGGGCCCCAAAAGTTTCGCCGAACAGCCGATGCACGGCACCGGCTTTGGCCTTGGTGGGTCGGTTGTGTTAAGTCCCGGCCAGACCTGTGTGCCCTCAAGTATCGGCGATTTCAGTTGGGGTGGCATGGCATCAACGTTTTTCTGGCTTGACCCGGTGCATGACCTGAACGTGGTCTTTTTCACCCAATTGTCGCCCTCAAGCTCTTACTCCGCACGCCCCGAACTCAAGGCGCTGATCCATGGCTGCCTGATATGACCCGACCGATCCTCTGGACCCCCAGCGAAACCCGCGCCAATTCCAGTACCATGGCCGGCTTCATCCGCTTCCTTGAAACCCGGGATCTGCATTTTGACGACTATCAATCGCTCTGGAACTGGAGTGTCACCGACCTTGATGGTTTCTGGTCGGCGATCTGGGATTTCTTTGATCTGCAATCCAGCACACCACCACGCGCCATTCTGGAAAATCGTCAGATGCCTGGTGCCAGATGGTTTCCCGAAGCACAGATTAACTTTGCCTCCCAAATCCTTAGACAAGCAACAAAAACCCCGGAAGCAACTGCGCTTGTTGTGCAGTCGGAAACTTTTGGGGAATCGCGCCTGACTTGGGCTGAGATGGCCGCCCAGGTTGCTTCTGTGGCGCAACATTTCCGGGCGATGGGCATCGTTCCGGGCGACCGTATCGTTGCCGTTTTGCCCAATACCGAGGTGGCGATGATCGCCTTTCTTGCCAGCGCCAGCATTGGTGCGATCTGGTCGCTGTGCGCGCCTGATATGGGCCATGTGGCGATCCTTGACCGGTTCCGTCAGATCGAACCGAAGATCCTGATTTCTCAGGATGGGTATTCGCACGCCGGTAAATTAATTGACCGGAAAGATGTGTTGGATACCATCGCTAACGGATTGCCATCACTGGAAAATTTGATTTCCGTCCCCGTCATAGGGCCACCTCCACAAGGGGCCACACTTTGGTCCGATCTGATCACTGACAAACCCGATCTCTGCTTTGAACAGGTCGATTTTGATCATCCGCTTTGGGTGGTCTATTCCTCGGGCACCACCGGCAACCCCAAACCGATTGTCCAGGGTCATGGTGGAATCCTGCTGGAAGGTGCCAAACAATCGCTGCATCAGGATTTGACAGCCAAGGACCGTTTTTGCTGGCTTACCTCTTCTGGTTGGATCATGTGGAACGCCCAGACCGTGGCCCTGGGGCAGGGGGCTTGTGTCTATATGTATGACGGCGCGCCCAATTACCCGGATATGGGCGTGATCTGGCGCTTTGTTGCCGATCATAAAATCACCTATTTCGGCGCCGGGGCGGCGTTTTTCACCGGCACCATCAAAGCAGGCGTAACCCCATCTGAAGAATGCGATTTATCGGCTCTTCGTTCGCTTGGCGCGACCGGTTCACCGCTTACGGCGGACGCTTACGAATGGGTTTATTCGTCCGTCAAGCCCGACATCTGGCTGCATCCGTTCTCAGGTGGTACCGACCTTAGCGGCGCGTTTGTTGGCGGCAATCCGATGGCCCCGGTGCGGGCCGCAGAAATGCAATGCCGGTTCCTTGGCAACGCCGTCCGGGCCTTTGACAAGGACGGCCACGAGTTAACTGGCGAAGTGGGTGAATTGGTCTGCACCGAACCGCTGCCTTCGATGCCGCTTTACTTTTGGGGGGACGAGGATGGCAGCCGGTTGCATGATTCATATTTCGACATGTATCCGGGTGTCTGGCGGCATGGTGACTGGATCGAGATCACCCCCGAGGGTGGTTCGGTGATCTATGGCCGGTCTGATGCCACCATCAATCGGCGTGGGCTGAGAATGGGAAGTTCTGAGATTTATCAAGCAGTTGAAGGCCTTTCCGAAATCATGGATTCGCTTGTGATTGACCTCGAATACCTGGGCCGAGACAGTTTTATGCCGCTGTTTGTCGTGCTGGCGCAAGGTGTGGCACTGGACGATGCCCTGCGGGCCAAAATTAACGCAGCCATAAGTCGGGGCGTTTCTGCCCGGTTTCAACCCAATGAAATCGTTGAAATCGCCGAGGTTCCCCGCACCATGTCCGGCAAAAAACTGGAAGTGCCGGTGAAAAAGCTGCTGTTGGGGGGCGATCCGAACAAGGTGGTAAACCGCGATTCCATGAGCAATCCTAACAGTTTTGATACGTTCGTGCGATATGCTGAACGACATGCCAATGGGGGTCTTGATGTCTGACGGAACCGAAGAACTACTCAACATACTGGATATTGAACGCCTTGAGGTGGACCTGTTTCGCGGCATAGGTGCCGGTGGCGAAAACTTTCGCCGCATCTATGGTGGGCAGGTGATCGCGCAAGGATTGGCGGCCGCCTATGGCACCGTGGCCAACCGTCCGTGCCATTCGCTGCACGCCTATTTCATGCGCCCGGGCGACCCGGCAATCCCGGTGATTTATCAGGTCGACCGCGCCCATGACGGCGGCAGTTTCACCACCCGCCGGGTGGTGGCCATTCAGCATGGCAAACAAATTCTGAACATGTCGGCATCTTTCCAAGTGCCTGAAAATGGGTGGGATTTTCAACATTCAATGCCCGACGTGCCACCCCCGGATGCCCTGACCAGCCGGGCTGAGTTGCATCGTTTGAATGCGCACCATATCCCCGAAAAACACCGTGCCGATTTCCTGCGTCCCCGCCCGATTGATTTCCGCGAGGTTGAGCCGCGCGATATGTTTGGCCCCACCCCAGCCAGCGACATCAACCATATGTGGTTCCGAATGAAGGGTGCCGAAGGGGCCACGCCGACGATGCAGCATTGCCTGCTGGCTTATGCCTCGGATATGAACCTTTTGGGGTCGTCTTTGCGCCCGCATGAGTTGACCTGGTACAAACCCCGGCAAATGACCGCGAGCCTGGATCACGCGATGTGGTTTCACGGGCCTATATCGTTCGAAAACTGGCATCTTTATTCCATGGATGCGCCCTTTACCGGCAGCGGCCGCGGGTTCAATCGCGGCTCGATCTATACTCAGGATGGAGTGTTGGTGGCCAGCGTTGCACAAGAAGGATTGCTGCGACCATTAAAGACGAAAGAGGGCGCATGAAACTGACCTTGCATCACATTAACCTATCAACGCAACAGGTTGAAAAATGGATGAATTTTACCAAACTGTGTTAGGTTTGGACGTGCCAACCCAGGACATTCCGGTGCTGGAGAAAAACAAAGGCTATAGTGGTGATGTGGCAATTGTCAGTGACGGAAAAATCCAGACGCACCTGGCTGAACGCGACATAATGGCAGGCTTTAGCACGGGCCATATCGTCAATCCGGTGTCACGCGGACATATCGCCTATCGCTGTGATGATCTGGCCGCCTTCAAGGCGCATCTTGAGGCGGAAGGTGTGTTATATTCCGATTGGGGAAACAAAGCGGTGGCTGGCTGGCATCAGATTTTCTTTTACGATCCCGATGGCAATGTGATCGAGGTGCATCAGGTTGAATAGGCTGTCCTAGCCTTTGCCAAACCGTCGGTTCAGTTTACGCATGCCACCGATCCAACGATCATAATTGGTGGTCTTGGCGCGCATATAGTCCAGAACCTCAGGATGAGGAAGAACCAAAAACTTTTCATCTTCAATGGCTTGCAAGCAATCTTTGGCCACTACATCCGGTTCCAGCAACCCATCAAGTGCGGCCACTGAATTTTCGTGCCCGCGGGTCATTTCGGACCGGACGGCCTGTGGACAAAGCACCGAAACACCGATCCCGTCGTCGCCATAAGTCAGCGCCAACCATTCAGCCAAACCGACGGCGGCGTGTTTGGTAACCCCGTAAGGGGCCGCCCCAACCTGATTAAGCAACCCCGCCGCAGAAGCCGTGTTAAGCAGATACCCGCCGCCACGTTTGATCATGCCAGGCACCACGTGGCGCGCGGCCCAGACATGGGCCATCACATTGATATCCCAAATCTTTTGCCATTCATCATTGGCTGTCTCAACGCCGCCAAGAGTCAGAATGCCGGCATTGGAACAAAAGATATCGATAGGGCCGACCTCACTTTCGGTCTGCAAGACCAGGTGTTTGATTTCATCCTCGCTTGACACATCAACTTTTACTGATAACCCATTGATAAGGTTCGATACTTTATCAGCTCCTTGCAAATTTATATCGGCACATACCACTTTTCGCGCACCGGCCTTTGCAAACGCAATCGACAAAGCCCGGCCGATCCCGCTGGCCGCACCTGTCACCACAACCACTTTATCTTTTACTTGCATATCAAATCCTTACGTCCACATTGCCGAGCCGCCACAGACAGTCAGCGCCTGTCCAGTCATATACCTGCTGGCATCTGAGGCCAGAAACACCGCCACCCCGGCCAAATCTTCGGGTTCTCCCAATCGGCCCAGCGGAATTTCTTTGCGCGCGCGCCGTTCGCCTTCGGGTGAATCCCATAATTCACGGGCAAAATCGGTGCGGATCAACCCCGGACAGATGGCATTGACCCGCACACCAGACGGCCCGAATTCTGCCGCAAGATTACGCACAAGGCTGATCAGCGCCAGTTTTGACATCGCATAAGTCCCCAGCATCACCGACGGCTTGAACGCGCCGATCGACGAGGTGAACATCATCGACCCAACGCCCTTTTCGATCATGTCGCCGACCACCATCTGCGCCAGCCAAAGGTTCGATTGCACATTGACTGTCATGATCTTTTCATAAGCCTTATCAGATATTTGCGAGGTGGGCCCATAGTAGGGATTGACCCCGGCGTTGCCCACCACGATGTCAATAGGCCCAATGTCCTTGCGGGTCTGATCCACCAGTGCCTGCAACTGGTCTTTATGTGTGATATTGCAGGCAATCGGCGTCGCGCAGGGCATCCCCACAGCGCCGTTGATCTTTTCAGCGGCGGTTTCCAAAGCGGCCATATCGCGGGCGGAAATAACCACATTTGCCCCATGTTGCGCCATCGCCCGCGCCATTTCCAGCCCTATGCCTTTCGAAGCCCCTGTCAGCAGGGCAGTTTTCCCGGAAAGATCAAATATTCCCATGGTTTACCTCATGTTATTGATGCCAAACAAGCCGCGCGGATCTTTCGGCGGTCAATTTTGTCTGTGGCCGCGCGGGGCAGGGAGGTGGCTTGGAACCAGACCTGCTCGGGATGTTTGAAGCGTGCGAGATGTTCGGCGAGAAACGCGATCAATGCCTCTTGTGTCAAGGTCGCATCGGGACGGGTTTGTACAGCGGCGCCAACCACTTCTCCAAGTCGTTGATGTGGCAGGGAAAATACACATGCTTCGGCGACATCAGGATGCCGGTGAATGGCCGCTTCGACGTCTAAACAGGCAATATTTTCGCCGCCACGAATGATAATGTTCTTCTTGCGGTCAACAATTGTGATCAAACCACCCGCATCAATCCGCCCAAGATCACCCGTGCGCAACCAGCCATCCTGCAAAACCTCATCTGTCGCTTCGGGTTTATTCAAATAACACCGCATGTTACAGGGGCTTTTTACAGTGATTTCGCCAACTTCGCCAACCGCGACTTGCCTACCTTGATCATCAAGAAAGCGAACCTGCTGCAATGGGGGGAAAAGCCGTCCGGCGGCGTTGGGGTTGTCCTGGTATTCCTGGCCGTTAAAGCCGATGCCGATGGCGTTGGTTTCGGTCATGCCCCAACCGGTGTTGATATTGGCATGCGGGAACCTGCGGGCCAGCTCACTCACTTGGATGGGGGGGCGTTTGGCACCTCCAGAGCTTATTAAATCCAGTGTTTCCAATGATGTACCTAAACGCTCTGAGGCGGCAATCAGATCGGCACATTGGGTCGGAACCCCGGTGACCCGCGTTATCTGTTCAGCTTCGATCATCTGAACGGCCACGTCGGGGTCCCATTTATCCAGCAAGCAGAGCTTGACCCCGGCGGGCATGCTAAGCAGAAATCCTGGATGGGTGGCGGTGACATGAAACAGCGGCGTCATCACCAGGGCCGAGGGGCGTAGGGCAGGCGGGGCATCCGGCGGCGGCGGATCAAGCAGGGGGGCCAAAGCCGCCTGCATAGCCCAGGTGAACACTGCGTTGATGGCACCCCGATGGGTCAGCACCACGCCTTTGGGATCACTGGTGGTGCCCGATGAATACATGATGGCAAAGTCCTGATCGGCATCAATTTCAACCTTGGGTGTTGCGGCATTTGGTGAAATGTCGCGCAAGGTGGAATAATCCAGACCAGTTAATCCTTCACCATCGCGGGTTCCAACCAGTTGTAATTGTTTGGAGTTTTCGCCGCTCAGCAGTCGGTTCATCCGCACGCCATCGGCAAATATCAGCTGGGTTCCGGTGTCTTGCAGGGCATAGTCCAATTCTTTAGTTGTCCACCATGCGTTCAGGAACACCACAACCGCCCCGATGTTCGAAATCGCCAGAATCAATATTGGAAGTTCAGGACAATTGCGCATTGCAATAGCCACACGATCACCCGGCCTGATGTTCAGTTTTACTTTAAGAGCGTCGGACAACAGATTGACTTCATGACAGAATGAATCATAGGTCCATCGTTCAACCCCGTAGACCAGGTAATCAGCCGCGCCATCACCCTGAGCCTTGCGACTTGCCACCATCAAGCCGCGCAGGTTTTCCGGCGCATTGGCAAACACATCATGGTCAATGCCGCGAATGCGCGCCGTTTTCACGGCAAACGTCGGATTGGTGGCAATCAGATGATCAACAGCCTGTTCCAATGTCATTGTGTCCAAGCCTTCATTCTCCTGTTCAACTGACACTTGTACGCCTGGGGATCAGAATGGGAGCCAAGGCCCGTCAGGTCAATTGATTGCGCAAAAGTGACGGAACGGAATTTCTGAGTTGGTTTGCATGTCATTCTTTATTTAACATAATACTGATTATGCGCTTTACTGACCCAGCAAAGAGCATTTTCTAGCTGGCCCCAGCGCAAACCAGTTTTTTGCCTGCCTCAACGATACGATCCACCGAGGGCAACGTCACCCCATATGCCGGACCCGTGGCGATGAAACTGTCGCGCGCCGTGATCCGTACAACGCCGGTGCGCCCGGCTTCGCCAAACAGCGCCATCAACGCCTCGCTTTGCGAACCGGTGTGCCGGCACTCATCGACGATCAGGATATGGTCGCAGTCACGGGTTGCCGCAAGGATGGCGGTTTCGGCCAAAGGTGCCAGCCAACGCATGTCGATGATGCGCAGATTGATGCCGTCTTTGGTCAACACAGGTTTGGCCTGGTTGCTGAGGTAACGGCCATTGCCATAGGTGACAATCGCCAGATCAGTGCCCTGCCCTTCAACCCCAACCGCACCCAGTGGCGTTTGCAGCTCTGTTCCCGGATAGTGCCGCATCCAACCGCCATCGCCCGGTTCATGCAGATCCCGCATCGGGTAAAGCGCAATTGGGTCGATCATCACCACTATGCGCTGTTCTTCATGTGCCAGTCGCACGGCTTCGCGGTACATGCACACAGCATCGGCCCCATCCGAGGGGCAGCCAATGATCAGCCCAGGAATATCACGCAAAACCGCCAGTGAATTGTCATTGTGAAAGTGCCCGCCAAAGCCCTTTTGATAGCCAAGTCCGGCGATGCGCAGCACCATTGGATTGGTGAACTGACCGTTTGAAAAGAACGGCAAGGTCGCGGCCTCGCCTCTCAACTGGTCCTCGGCGTTGTGCAGATAGGCCAGGAACTGGATTTCCGGCATGGACAAAAAGCCGTTTTGCGCCAGCCCAAGAGCCAGGCCCAGGATGCTTTGTTCATCCAATAACGTATCAATCATCCGGGACTTGCCGAACTTTGATTGCAGGCCCTTGGTGACGCCATAAACCCCGCCTTTGAGGCCGATATCTTCGCCCA
Organism: Paracoccaceae bacterium; assembly: GCA_021648025.1. Classification (GTDB taxonomy): domain Bacteria; phylum Pseudomonadota; class Alphaproteobacteria; order Rhodobacterales; family Rhodobacteraceae; genus NVQY01. The sequence continues at coordinate 81,138 of JAKITO010000002.1, read as the reverse complement.
TCATGACGATTTCGGGATGGGCCAGCATCAGGTCCTGCAAACCAAGGTTGATCAGCTTGTTCATCGGTTGCGGCGCATCCAGCGCGCGCATGTCAGCGGCACCAAAACAGGCCACGCGCTGTGCGTCAGACGGGGCATTGCGCCGTTGCACCGCGCGTTTCGGCGGGATCAGAGAGGCCATCACCTGGTCGCTGGTTTTCAGGTGCGGGCGTTGGACGACCTTTGCGGTCTGATGTTCAATGTCCCTCCAAAGGGTTTGATATTGTTTAGTTATCTCCTCAGTTGAGGCAAGGTTTTCGCTGATCAGACGGGCAGCGGTGTGGATCAAAGGGTCGTTGCGTTCAGCTGCTTCGATCTCGCTCATCGGACGATACGCGCTTTCCACATCGGGGCCTGCGTGGCCGTAAAGGCGCACGCAAGACATGTGGATCACCACCGGCTTGCGCAGTCGCCGGGCCATGTCGGCGGCAGCGCGAGTGCAACGATATGTATCGACCACATCCAACCCGTTGCACGCCATATAGCTCAACCCGGGGCGCGATTGCAAAACGGCCGAAACCCAGCCTTTGGGGGATTTGGTCGAGATGCCTATGCCATTGTCCTGACACAGGAAAATCAAAGGAAGGGGCGCGTTTTGCCAGGCGGTCCAGCCAGCCGAATTCAACGCGCCTTGGGCGGTGGAATGGTTCAAGGACGCATCCCCAAAACTGCAAATCGCCACGGCGTCGGGTTCATATTGGCGCGCCGATGGCGGCGCGCGGCGCGCCAGGGCAATCGAATACGCCGCCCCGACCGCCTTGGGCAGATGGCTGGCGATGGTCGAGGTTTGCGGCGGGATGTTCAACGCCTTGGAACCCAAAACCTTGTGACGCCCACCCGATATTGGGTCATCCACCGCACATGCAAAGCTAAGCAGCATGTCTCGGATCATGTCCTGACCGGCCACCTGCCCCGCACGGGCAATCTGAAACGCACCGTCGCGGTAATGCAAAAATGCCGGGTCCGTGGGGCGCAAGGCCAATGCCACAGCGCCATTGCCTTCGTGTCCCGAAGAGCCGATGGTATAAAACCCCTGCCCCTTTGCCTGCATCTTGCGTGACATCCGGTCCAGATGGCGCGATGTCACCTGCGCGCGAAACAACGCCCGTAACTGATCCGGTTTCAGCCCCGCATCCGCAGCCAATCCGGCGACGTCTGGCAAATCACCCGCCGCAAGACGCGCCAGAAACGCCACATGCACAATTTCGGCGCGGTCCATGGTCTTATCCTTTAGAAAAACGCCTGAAGTCCGGTTTGCGCGCGCCCCAGAATAAGCGCATGCACATCATGCGTTCCCTCATAGGTGTTCACCGTCTCAAGGTTCATCATGTGGCGGATCACGTGGAATTCCAGAGAAATCCCGTTACCGCCATGCATATCCCGCGCCATCCGGGCAATCTCGAGCGCCTTGCCGCAATTATTGCGCTTGACGATCGAAATCATCTCAGGCGCTGCATTGGCGTCGTCCATCAATCGCCCCACCCGCAAGCTGGCCTGCAAACCCAGGGTAATCTCGGTCTGCATATCCGCCAGTTTGCGCTGAAACAGCTGGGTCTGCGCCAATGGCCGGTTGAACTGATGCCGGTCCAGCCCATACTGGCGTGCTGCGTGCCAACACGCCTCGGCCGCACCCATGACCCCCCAGCTAATGCCAAAGCGCGCCCGGTTCAAACAGCCAAACGGGCCTTTGAGACCCTGAACATGCGGCAACAATGCCTCATCTGCGACCTCAACCGCGTCCATCACAATTTCGCCGGTGATCGACGTGCGCAACGACATCTTGTTCTCGATCTTCGGCGTGCTCAGACCGGTCATACCTTTCTCAAGCACAAATCCCCGGATTTTGCCGCCATGCTCTTCAGATTTGGCCCAGATCACAAACACATCGGCAATCGGCGAATTGGATATCCACATCTTGGTGCCGGTCAATTTGTAACCGGTCGCCGTCTTCACCGCCCGCGTTTTCATTGACCCGGGATCACTGCCCGCATCCGGTTCGGTCAATCCGAAACAGCCAATCAATTCTCCACTCGCCAAGCCAGGCAAATACTTTTTGCGTTGTTCCTCGGACCCATAGGCATAAATCGGATACATCACCAGCGAGCTTTGCACCGACATCATCGAACGATAACCGGAATCCACCCGCTCGACCTCGCGCGCCACCAGCCCATAGCTGACATAGCCGGCCCCCAGCCCGCCATATTCTTCAGGAACGGTTATTCCCAACAATCCCATCTCGCCCATCTCGCGAAAGATTGACACATCCGCCTCTTCATCAGCGTAGGCTTGCGTCACCCGAGGCAGCAACCGTTCCTCGGCATAGGCCCGCGCCGAAGCTGCAATCATCCGTTCGTCTTCTTCAAGCTGGTCATCAAACCGCAACGGATCAGCCCAGTCAAAACGTCCCAGATCGGGCGCATCTTTGGCTTTTAGGCTCGGGGTTTCTGCATCTTTCATCGCACGTCTCCTGACATTGGCTCACATCCAAATTGCTGCAACCGCAAAACAACAGAACCCTGACAATTAATCAAGACCCTGCTGATCTTTGGTCCCTTAAATTTCTTTACCAAAGGGTTTCCCGGAACAATCCTGTCAGATCCGTCAGAATTCAAATCGCCGCGGCAACGGCCTGGCTGAATATTCGCATCAATACCTCCGGCTCTTCCAATCCAACCGAAACCCGGAAAAAACCCTCACTCAGCCCCAACACCTCACGTGCCTCAACGCTCAGTGCCCGGTGCGACGACGTGGCGGGATGTGACAGGGTTGTCCCCACATCGCCCAGGGTCGGCGCAAAACAAAGCCCGTCCGCTGCACGGGTAAAGGCATTGGCAGCCGTGCGCGCGCCATCCAGTTCAAAACTAACCATAGTACCGCCCTGCCCCGCCAACAGCCCGCGCGCGCGGGCGTGATCCGGGTGATCCTCGCGCATCGGGTAAATCACCCGCTTAACCCCTTTCAATCCGGCAATATGATCCGCCAACACCGCAGCCGTTGCCTGTGCCCGGTCATACCGCAGCTCAAAGCTCAACAGCCCGCGTTCAGCCAGCCAGCAATCAAACGGACTGGGTGCCAACCCGCAAGTTACCGCAAACACCCGCAATCGCGCCGCCAGTTCCGGGTCGCGCGCGGCCGCGTAGCCCAGCATGACATCAGAATGTCCCGCCAGCAGTTTGGTCAGCGAATGGATGACAATATCGGCGCCGTGATCAAACGGACGAAACCCGCGCGGGGTGGTGAATGTATTGTCCACGGCCAACAAAACCCCCTGCTCGCGGCAAAGCCCGGCCAACCCATCAATATCCGAAATCCGCAAACTTGGATTGGACACCACTTCGACCAGTATCAGTCGCGTCTCAGGCCGCAATGCCGCCCGCACCGCCGCCACATCGCAGGGGTCGGCCAAGGTCGTGGCAATCCCCAGACGTGGCAGGTCTTCGGCCATCAGACGCGTCGAACGCCCGTAAAGCTGCGCGCCACCAATCACATGATCGCCACTTTGCAACAGCCCCATCAGAACGCAGGAAACCGCCCCCATGCCGGACCCGGTGACCACCCCGCCATCAATCCCTTCCATCATGTCCAGACGCGCCGCCACCACATCCGCATTGGGATGGCCTTCGCGGGCATAGGTATAACCCTGAAGCCGCCCTTCATACTGATCATCCAGCGCATCCGGCGTGTCACTGGCATAAGCCACCGAGGGTGACAATGGCGTCACCAATGGCCAACTGGCACTTGCAGGAAGGGGAACAGGGCGCACCAACGACCCTTTGGCGTTTCGCATCATCCGACCACTTTCAATCCATCCCGGAACCGGCGCATATTCTGTTGGTAATGCCGTGCGCTTGCTTGCAGCATCTGACTTGCCTGATCATCAAGCTGGCGCACCACCTTACCCGGCGCCCCCATCACCAATGACCCATCAGGGATCACCTTGCCTTCGGTAATCAACGCCCCTGCACCGATCAGGCAGTTGCGGCCAATCTTTGCCCCGTTCAGCACAATTGCCCCCATACCGATCAGTGATCCGTCACCAATCGTGCAACCGTGCAGCATTGCCTTGTGACCAATCGTGCAGCTATGCCCGATCTGCAAAGGAAACCCTTCATCAACATGCAGCACACAGTTTTCCTGTATGTTGCTGCCGGCACCCACGCGAATTTCCTCGTGATCCGCCCGGATGCTACAGCCAAACCAGACCGACGCGCCCGCCTCTAACACCACCCGCCCAATCAGATTGGCGTCCGGTGCCACCCAGGTATCGGCGTCCACCTGTGGGGCCACGCCGTCCAATGCGTACAAAGTCATGACTGCTCTCCAAATTCGGCCTGCAAATTGCGCACATGCTGGGTCAGGTGCGGTTGCTGAATACGGCGCAGGCGTGTGGCTGAGATGATACTTTTCAATTGCGCCTCGGTTGCATCAAGGTTGTCGTTGATCAGCACAAAGTCATAGCCCCCCCAATGGCTTATCTCATCCCAACTTTTCAACATCCGCCTTGAAATCACATCCTCATCATCCTGTCCCCGCCCCTCAAGGCGACGGCGCAACTCGGAAATTGACGGTGGCAGCAGAAAGATCGACAGGGTGTTCTGGCCCAGGCCCGAATTGCGGATCTGCTGTGCGCCCTGCCAGTCGATATCAAACAACACGTCCTGCCCGGCCTCGATCGCTGTTTCAACCGGCGCGCGCGGACTGCCATAGAAATTGCCAAAGACGTGGGCGTGTTCCAGCATGCCTTCGTCGCTGACCTGGTCTTTAAAGGCCGCTTCGCTGATAAAGTGATAATCCTGGCCGTCCACCTCACCGGGGCGCGGTCCCCGCGTGGTGGCCGACACCGAAAACACAATCGATGCGTCCCAGTCGCGCAACCGCCGCGCCAAAGTCGATTTACCCGCCCCCGAAGGCGAGGAAAGAATAATCAAAAGCCCCCGCCGCGGATCTTTGGAATTTGGCATAGTCACCCCCTATTCAACGTTTTGAACCTGTTCTCGCATCTGGTCGATCACCGCCTTGAGTTCCAGCCCCACTGCGGTCAGATCAACCGATTGCGCCTTGGAGCACAAGGTATTGGCCTCGCGGTTGAACTCTTGCATCAGAAAGTCGAGCTTGCGCCCAACCGTTCCGCCTTTGGCCAGCAAATCCCGCGTAGCCTCCACATGTGCGCCCAACCGGTCAATTTCCTCAGTCACATCCGATTTCACCGCAAGCATCGCCAGTTCCTGTGCCACCCGGCCCGGATCAACCCCGCCGCCCGCATCGGTATTGTCCAGCACCTTCGCCAGATTGCTTCGTAGCGCGTCAGCAACCGCACCTTTGCGCGCCTCGGCCAAATCAGCGGCCTGGGCGGTCAGGACCTCAATCCGGCTCAACTGTTCATTCATCACTGTAAACAAGACGGCGCCTTCACTGGCCCGCATCTCGGCAAACCCGGCCACCAGCCCGCCAAACTCGGCCTTGATCTGCGACACCAGTGGTGCGGTATCTTCTTCGGCGGCGCTGGCATCAAACATACCCCGCAATGGCAACAGATCGCTGGCCCGGGACGGGGCCAATGTCATTCCGCGCGCAATCGCCTCTTTTTCGACCGCCGCCAAAGCCTCCAGCATCATCCCCATGGTGGCGATGTTGATCCTGGCGCCGCCGTTGTCTTCGCCTTTTGTCACCCGCAAAGTCAGCGTGATATTGCCGCGCGCCACTGACAAAGCCAGTTGTTTGCGCAAACCCGCCTCCAACCCGTCCAGCCAGTCAGGGACGCGCAGGCGCATATCCAGCCCCTTGCCGTTAACGCCGCGCAGCTCCCAGTTCCAGCGCCAGGGGGCAAGCTCGCCCTTGGCCGAGGCGAAACCGGTCATGGAATTGATCATTTTGTACATTTCTCTTGCAAGGGTTGGTCGGTTTTGTACCTAATGCCAACCCATCCCCGGGGGCAAGGCCCCGCCATGCCAACCGGCCGATTCCCGACGCGTGATTAACCAATCCTTAAGGAAATACTCCAATTTTAATTGAGATTGTGCAATATTAATACTTGGGTAAGCATTCTAAAGCTAATCTTAACACCACTACGTCTTCATCGGTGGTTGTTCGGGTTTGGGTTTGGATAATTCGGGCGAACAGACTAAGAAAGACGATGATATGCGCAAGTTTCTTAACCGGTTGAATTCTGGACGCGACACAAGAAAGGTTATCTCGATGGATCGGTTTCGCAGTGGCAAATCGGTGTCACCAATTCATCAGGCCGAAGCCTATTGGAACGCATTGCGCACAGATTCCACAGATTCCACAAATTCCCCGGGTTTCACTGGCGCCGTGGTGCCAAAACGCTCGCAGATTGATCCCCGCGGACTTGAGAACATCCTGGAGTATGCCTTTATCATCGAACGCATTGCGCCGGGGATTGCCCGGTTTCGACTGGCGGGGCGTCATCTGCGCGATCTGGCCGGGCTGGAAGTGCGCGGCATGCCGTTGACCTGTTTTTTCACACCAGCCGGGCGCACCCGCATATCGGTGGTTCTGGAACACATGTTCGATACGCCATCGGTGGCGGAACTTACCCTGACCAGCGAACGCAAATCCGGTGCAAACCTGGAAGCGCGGATGATCCTGCTGCCGCTGCGCAGCGATATGGGCACGGTCAACCGCGCATTGGGGGTTTTGATCGCCGATGGACCAATGGCTGCCACGCCCAACCGGTTTGACATCGACCGCACCAGCCTGCGTGCGGTTTCTGGCCCACAAGGGCTGTTGGACCAAGGCCAATTGCACCACCCATTGGGTGAGAAAATGACTGATCCTGCGGTTCTTAGCGACACCAACGCCGAAGCAATTGACGGATTTGAAGAGGCACAGGCTGGCTTTGCCGGTAAAGTGCCCTACTTGCGGGTCGTGAAATAAGGGGTTTCTTTGAATTCGCCCGTGGGTTTTGACATCCGAGTCCGGCCGCGCGGCGGGCGGGGTCAAAGTGACCACGGCTTTCGAGGCGGTGCTTGCCCAATCGGGCAAGGGGCGCTAGAGCATGTTGCGTTCAATTGAATTCATTTACCCCGCTGAACGCATGAATCCGATCAAGCGCAATATTCTCTGGGTCGCGGAGACACCAAAGGACAGGCATATGGCCAAAAACACATCCGGACGCGGGCAGCGTGACCTTAAGGTCACGGTCAAAAGCGCGCGCGGGCGCAAGCTCAGCTCAACCCGTTGGTTGCAGCGGCAACTGAATGATCCTTACGTGAAACGTGCGCGGACCGAGGGTTTTCGCGGGCGCGCGGCGTTCAAGATCATGGAGGTGGATGACAAATACCGTTTTTTGGTGCCGGGGGCACGGGTGGTTGATCTGGGCTGTGCGCCGGGGGGATGGCTTCAGGTGGCGGTCAAGCGGATCAATGTATTGGGCGAAAAGCAAGGCAAGGCATTGGGCCGGCTTATCGGCATTGATTTTCAAGAGGTTGAACCAGTGGCAGGGGCCGAAATCCATTTGCTGGATTTCATGGAGGACGGGGCGGACGAAAAGGTCAAGGCCTGGTTGAACGGGCCTGCGGATGTGGTGATGTCGGACATGGCCGCGTCTTCGTCCGGACACAAGCAGACCGACCATATGCGGATCATGGCCTTATGCGAAACCGCCGCCTATTTCGCCTTTGATACGCTGGAACAGGGCGGGACCTTTGTGGCCAAGGTTCTGGCCGGCGGGGCCGAGGGTGAATTGCAAAAACTGTTGAAGCAGAAATTCACCAAAGTGGCGAATTACAAGCCACCGTCGTCACGGTCGGACAGTTCCGAGAAATTTGTCGTGGCAACAGGGTTTCGCGGATAAATCCGCCGGGGTGGATTTCGCGGTTAGCGCCAACTGGCCAGCGCCATTGACTGGATTTGTCTGGCTTCGTCCCGGTCCAGTTCCTGGCGGGCAAAACTGCGGGCATGAAGCCGTGCTGAGGTTTGCTCGGATTGGGTTTTCTGGTGCAGCAATGTGAACAGCAGCGTATGACGGATACGGTCGGTTTCGGGGGGCATGGCGTGACTCCGGCAGATGAGATTGCCACCAAGGTGCCGCATTTGCGCGACCGGGGTGTGACCGGGGTGTGACCGGGTCAAGGCAATTTCATGGTCAGAGATCGCCTGGTCAGCTGGGGGGCTGTGGGTTTCTTCAGTTCCCCCGGCTTTGAAGGAACCGGTGCGCAAACTGAACAGCGTTCGGGAATGTTTGCACAGGCTTGTGTTTGTGCGATCAGGTGGCGATCAACTTAGCTGGCCTGTATGCAGGATTGGTAGGCCTTGGCATATTTGCGCTTTTTAAGGGCCTCGCGTTGTTCCAGGGCATCCATGCCGGCAAATGGGCGGGCTGAGCCAAACGTGGTGCCGGTCGGGGAGCCGCTGGTGTGGCTGAGACCGATGGCAAGCGTTCCACTCAGGCGAAAGTCGAATTGGCCCACGTTCCAGGTCAGACCGCGGCGATCGCCGGAATAGCCGCTGATACGCTCGGCCTGGACTTCGCAGATATCATTCAACGGGTTGGCCAGGGATTGCGTGGCCATGCCGCCGGTCAAGGCGGCAAATATTCCAAGGGCTACAAGCGATTTCATCTGAGGTTCCTTCATGTTCTGGCCCTGATATGTAGCTTAACGTGCCGTCGCACAAGGGGCGGGCGTCAAATTGGCGGTTGTATGCCAATCACCGCAAGGGTTTAGTGGCCGCGCAATATGGGGCAATCAACATGCTGCTGGAAATCCGGGATGTGATCAAATCGTTTGAAGGCCCGCACGCCCGGCCGGTGCTGAACGGCGTTTCCCTGACGCTTGAGCCGGGGCAGACGCTGGCGCTGACCGGGGAAAGTGGCAGTGGTAAAAGCACCCTGTTGCAACTGGCGGGCGCGTTGGATGATTTTGATGCAGGCGAGATAACCCTGGATGGTACGCCTTTGATGGGGTTGGACGACAAGGGGCGCGCCGATTTGCGGCGTCGGGTTGTGGCGTTGGTGTTTCAGCAGTTCAACCTGATCCCATCGCTTGATGTGGCCCATAACCTGGCCTTTCATGCCCGACTGGGCGGTGTCGAAGACCGGTCGTGGCTGGCGCATCTGACGGAACGTTTGGGGTTGTCGGACCTGGTCACACGGTTTCCCGAACAACTGTCAGGCGGACAGCAACAGCGGGTGGCGATCGGGCGCGCCCTGGGGCTGCGCCCCAAGCTGTTGCTGGCGGATGAGCCGACCGGCAATCTTGATCAGATCGCCGGTGACGCGGTGCTGGACCTGATGCTGGAGTTGGTGGCCGATACCGGCACCGCCCTGTTGCTGGTTACTCATTCGCCACGCATCGCGGCCCGTCTTGGTGCGCGCGTGCATCTGCGGGACGGTCGGATTGACGGGGGTGAGATGTGATTGCAACCGCCCTGTCTGCGCTGATGTCCCATTGGCGACGCCATCCTTTGCAATTGACAACCCTGCTGGCCGGGCTGGCGCTGGCCACCGGTCTGTGGTCTGCGGTGCAGGCGATCAACGCCGAGGCCCGCGCGTCCTATAACGAGGCGGCTTTGCAATTGGGTGGTGTACCCTTGCCGGAACTTCGCGCCGCCAATGGTACTATTGCGCTGGAAACCTATGTCGCGTTGCGGCGGGCCGGTTGGCAGCTAAGCCCGGTTCTGGAAGGGCGGGTGCAATTGGGAAATACATGGGTCAGCGTGATGGGCGTGGACCCGTTGAGCCATCCCGGTCTGCCGGCAATGCGCCCCACTGATGGCGCGCCATTGACCACCTTCACACAAATGTTTGCCCACCGCGATACTATTGCGGATATTGGCACACAGGCCCAAGACACACGGGCCCAAGAACTGCCGCTGACCTCCAGCACCCAGGTGCCGCTGGGCATGGTTCTGGGTGATATTGCTTTGGCCGAACGCCTGCTGGACCAACCGGGCCGGATATCAAGGCTGCTGATCCTGCCGCAACAGCCGCTTGGGTTGAAAACCCGCCAACCATTGTCGGTGCTTGCCCCCGATCTTATCCGTTCCATCCCTGACCGGGGTGCCGACACCGCCCGCCTGACCGATAGTTTCCATCTGAACCTGACCGCCTTTGGCCTGCTGGCTTTTGCCGTTGGTCTGTTCATCGTCCATGGCACGGTTGGATTGGCGTTCGAACAACGCCGCCCGATGTTGCGCACCCTGCGTGCCCTTGGCGTGCCTTTACGCAGCCTGAGCCTGTTGCTGTTGGGCGAGTTGATCCTGCTGGCGATTGTGGCGGGGGGAATCGGGTTGATCCTGGGCTACCTCGTGGCTTCGGCCCTGATCGGCGATGTGGCGGCCACCCTGCGCGGGCTGTATGGCGCGCCGGTCGAAGGCAGCCTGACCTTGCGACCCATCTGGTTCGTCTCAGGCCTGGGCATGGCAGTTGCGGGCGCGTTGCTGGCCAGCGCACAGGCGTTGTGGCGGCTGCATTCCATGCCATTGCTGGCAGCCCCCGGCGTGCTGGCCTGGGGCCAACACAGCGCGCGGTCGGACCGGGGAATGGCTTTGGCGGGGCTGGGACTGATGGGTGCCGGCGGGCTGGCGGTTTTGATATTTGACGGGCTGGTCCCGGGGTTTGCCCTGTTGGGGGGGCTGATGCTGGGGGCGGCATTGATGCTGCCGGGGGCGTTGGGATTGGCGTTACGGTTTGGACAATCACGCACCCGGGGGCCGCTGGCCTATTGGCTGTGGGGTGATATGCGCGCGGGATTGCCGGGATTGTCGCTGGCGCTGATGGCGCTGTTGCTGGCACTGGCGACCAATGTCGGTGTATCGACCATGGTGTCCAGCTTTCGTTTGACCTTTACCGGTTGGCTGGACCAACGGCTGTCGGCGCAGATATATGTGTCGACCATCAACGACGCGCAGGGCGACGAGCTGCGGGCGTTTCTTGCAGGGCGTGTCGATGCAATCCTGCCGATCCGATATGGCGAGGTCCGCATTGACGGTCAGGATATGCGCGTCTACGGCATTGTCGATCACGCCAGTTATCGCGATAACTGGCCCTTGTTGGATGGCGCACCGGATGTCTGGGACCAGGTGGCGAAAGGCAAAGGTGCTTTGATCAATGAACTGCTGGCGCGGCGCAATGATCTTTGGCCGGGCGAACCCGGCGAAAATGACGCGCAATTGCAGCTTGGGGGCGGTTGGGTGATGCCGGTGGTCGGAGTGTATTCCGATTATGGCAATCCGGCAGGCCAGATCATTGTCAGCCTGGACAGCCTGCTGGCGCATGCAGGCCCCCTGCCGAACCGTCAGTTTGGTCTGCAACTGGACCCGGCTGACACCCATGCCCTGGTGCGCGATCTGAATGGCGCATTTGATCCACCGTTGGCCGGGGTGCTGGACCAATCCAGCCTCAAGGCGCATTCGTTAGAGATATTTGACAAAACGTTTGTGGTGACCGGCGCATTGAATGTCCTGACCCTTGGGGTGGCCGGATTTGCCATTCTGACCTCGCTTTTGACCTTGTGGAGCATGCGCCTGCCGCAATTGGCCCCGGTCTGGGCGCTGGGGCTGACACGGGCGCGGCTGGCCCGGCTTGAGGTCGTGCGCTCGGTGGCATTGGCCGGGATGACCGCGTTATTGGCGTTGCCATTGGGGTTGGTGTTGGCGTGGGTGTTGCTGGCGGTGATCAATGTCGAAGCATTTGGCTGGCGCTTGCCGATGTATTTGTTCCCATGGGACTGGTTGGTGTTGCTGGGGCTGACACTGGTGGCTGCTGCTGCTGCCGCCGCCTTGCCCGCCCGCCGGTTGGCAAATGCGCCGCCAGCCGAATTGCTGCGGGTGTTTGCCAATGAGCGTTAGGGCATGGGCAATACAGTGCGGGCTGGTGCTGGGAATGTTGTGGTTGGCCCCCTTTTCCTTACTGGCACAAGGCTTTGCCGGCCAGGGTTTCGCAGGACTGGGCAGCGACGCGACCGGATTTGCCACGCCGGACGCGACCTATCGCCTGGAGTTCCCGGCAGATCACGGCGCACACCCGGATTTTCGCATCGAATGGTGGTATCTGACGGCAAATTTGCGCGGCGATGACGGGCGCGATTACGGCGTGCAATGGACATTGTTCCGCCTGGCGCTGAAGCCACAGGAAGCGCCCGGCTGGCAAAGCCCGCAAATGTGGATGGGTCATGCGGCCCTGACCACGCCTGACCGCCATTTCGTGGCCGAACGTATGGCGCGTGGCGGCATTGGCCAGGCGGGTGTGAACGCCGCACCGTTCGAGGCCTGGATTGACGAATGGCGCATGAGTGGCGATGACCTGAACAGGCTGGATTTGCAGGCAAGTGGGGTAAACTTCGCCTATGATCTGAGGCTTGCAGCCACCGGTCCCTTGGTGCTGCATGGTGTGGATGGCTATTCAGTGAAATCGGCCGCCGGACAGGCCAGCCATTATTACTCTCAGCCGTCTTACCAGGTTGAAGGCGTGTTGCACCTGCCGGGTGGCAAAGTGAAGGTTACGGGGCAAGGCTGGCTTGACCGGGAATGGTCGAGCCAGCCATTGGCGGCGGATCAGACCGGGTGGGATTGGTTTTCATTGTCATTTTCGGACGGCGCAAAAATGATGGGTTTTGCATTGCGCGGCGGTGAAGCGCCGTTTGTATCCGGGACCTGGATCAACAGCGATGGCAGCGTCATGGCGATTGACGGGGATATGTTACAGCTTGATCCGCTGGAATATACGCAGGTTGAAGGGCGTGACATTCCGGTGATCTGGCGGGTCAGACTGGCGCAAATGGGGGTGGATGTTATCGTTACTGCCCTGAATGAACAGGCCTGGATGGGCACAAGTTTCCCCTATTGGGAAGGGCCGGTACAGGTAAGCGGCAGCCATAGTGGCGTCGGGTATCTGGAGATGACCGGGTATGAATAGCGATCTTACCGGTTGGTCCGGCAGACTGCGCCGCCCGTATCCGTCACCACAGCGCCAAAGGTTTCACCTTAGCATTCCTGTTATTGATGCGGGCTATTGATGCGGGTCAGCCCCCGAGGCCAGCGCCATATGATGCGCCGGATGGTGGACACCCAAAGTCATCACACCAAAAAAACCCAAACCGCGGATCATCGCCGGATCTGGCCCGGTCACCGTCATCCGCGCACCGCCTTCAACCTCAACCGATTCCATGTCCATACCGTCAGCCCCCGACATGGTCGCCCCATGCGCCACCAGCATCCGACGGATCGAGCCGGTGATTTTGGCGTCCAAAGACGTGACCTCGAACACCGCCCCGCCATCGACATGGCTGGTGGTAACGTCAGACAACAAGGTGACGGCGTTCATATCCACAAGATGCGCGCGCAAGGCGTCGATGTTTACCCGGTGCCAATCCGTATGCGGATCGGCCTGCAACAGCGCGACAATCTCGGCGATGGCCGCAAACGCAGATTGGCCGGTTTCGGTTGGAGCCGCCCGGGCAACATCGGCTCCTTGTGAGCTTTGCCCACTGTGCGCTGAATGGTTTGTGCTGTCGTGACCGGTTGGCGATTGCGCCAGCACCGGGGTGGAAATGCCAAAAACCAAAACAGCGGCCAAGGTGATACCTGTATTTTTCATCTTCATCGGTGTGTCCTTTTGAATGACATTTACTTGTGCCCTCTTGCCAGATCGGCCCCGATCAGCACATGATACCTATCATGCCAAACCAACTAATCCACGCCTTGCGCGCCCTTCCCCACAAAGTTTGCCAATTTGCACCAGCCTGGGATTTTGAATCAGACACTCAGGGGCTTGCACCCATCATCAACGTCAGAAATGATGGGTGAAACCACCCATCTTATGCCCACCCTGATACCCCCCAAACCGCACGAAAGGCCTTGACTTCATCATGTCACATATCTTTGGTCGCTCTACTGGATCCAGCCTGCCCCGGGCCGTAAAAGGCGACGGGCCGTATATCATCGACGAAACCGGCAAACGGTATCTTGATGGCTCGGGCGGGGCGGCGGTGTCTTGCCTTGGTCATTCGGACCAATCCGTGCGTGCGGCCATGCACGCGCAACTGGATCAACTGGCCTTTGCACATACCGGGTTCTTCACCTCGGACCCGGCAGAAGAGCTGGCGGATTTGCTGATCGCTCAGGCGCCGCCGGGCCTGAGCCGGGTGTATCTGGTCTCGGGCGGGTCCGAGGCGGTTGAGGCGGCAATCAAACTGGCGCGGCAGTATTTCCTTGAGATTGGCGAACCTGAGCGCCACCACATCATTTCGCGGCGTCAAAGCTATCATGGCAATACGCTGGGCGCACTGGCGGCAGGCGGCAATGCGCAGCGGCGCGCGCAATTCCAACCCTTGTTGATCGAAACCAGCCAGATTGCGCCCTGTTTTGAGTACCGGGACCGCGGGCCGGATGAAACGGTTGAAGCCTACGGCCTGCGGGTTGCCAATGAATTGGAAACACAAATCCTGACCCATCCACCGGGCAGCGTGATGTGTTTCATCGCCGAACCGGTGGTCGGGGCCAGCCTGGGGGCGGTGACGGCCACGCCGGGGTATTTCAAACGTATCCGCGAGATTTGTGACCAGTACGGCGTGCTGCTGATACTGGACGAAGTGATGTGCGGCATGGGCCGGACCGGCACATTGTTTGGCGCGACAACCGAAGGCATCAGCCCTGACATCACCACCATCGCCAAAGGGTTGGGGGCCGGGTATCAGCCGATTGGCGCGATGCTGTGCCAGGGGTTTATCTATGACGCGGTGTCAAAGGGATCCGGGTTTTTCCAGCACGGCCACACCTATATGGGCCATGCCCTGGCCACAGCGGCCAGTGCGGCGGTTCTGAAAACCATCGCCGAACGTGGCCTGCTGGATAATGTTCGCGTCATGGGGGCCGCATTGCACACCGGGTTGCAGGCCGAATTTGGCCACCACCCACATATCGGCGATATCCGCGGACGCGGGTTGTTTCAGGCGATCGAACTGGTACGGGACTGCGACACCAAGGAACCGTTTGATCCAGGCCTGAAACTGGCCGCCTCGATCAAGCAACACGCATTTGAGGCGGGGTTGATATGTTATCCGGGCACTGGCACCGTCGACGGGCTGCGGGGTGATCATATCCTGCTGGCGCCACCTTTTATCATTGATCAATCCCATGTGGATGAATTGATCTCAAAACTTTCCAAAGCCGTGGAAATGGCCCTGCCCAAAGTATAAGGTGAAAAGCGGGGGAGAACCCGCAGTCCTTATTCCGTACACGGCACCCAGATATTAAAGCTGGTGCCGCTCCCCGGCTTACTCTTTACCCGGATATGTCCGCCACTCCTGCTTACCAGTTTCTGAGATATCGACAGGCCAAGCCCGGTGCCTTCGCTTTGTTTGGTGGTGAAGAACGGATCGAAAATGTTGTCGATCACCTGTGCCGTCATGCCCGACCCGGTATCTGTCACCTCGACCTCGACCCCCTCAACCCCTTCATGGTCGTGGTTCACAGACCGTAGCAACAGACGTCCGCCATCCGGCATGGCGTGGATCGCGTTGACCAGAAGGTTGATCAGAACCTGCTGCAACTCGGTCCGGTTCATCGCCACCAGGCGGTCCGCCCTAAGGTCCAGTTCCAATGTTATTTGGACCTTGTTCAGAAGGTGCTGCACCAAAGGAATGCAATCGTTGACCACCTCATTGGGCACATGCTGGTCGATCACCCCGGCGTATTCTTCGGGCCGGGCAAATTGCAGCAGCTTGTTGACCAGAATATTGATAAGATGCACCTGTTCGTAAATCAGGCCAAACTCAACCTTCATGGCATCCGCCCCGGCGCCCAATTCTTCGCGGATCACGTCCAGATTGCCCTGAATGACCGCGATAGGGTTGTTGATCTCATGCGCAATCCCGGCGGTAATTTCACCCACCGCCGCCAGTTTTTCGGACACGACCAATTGTTTGGTCGTCGCCTCAAGCCGTTGATTGGCCTCGCGTAATTCGCGCGTTCGCTCATCAACCCGATCGTTCAACTCGCGGGCCCAATTGCGCTGTTCGCGGTCGCGTTGCTGTACCCGGTCCAGCAACAGATCAAGATGGCCGGAAACTTGCGCAATCTCGTCATCATTGCCAATACTGCGCGATCGCGCCCCCAAATCACCCTGTTCGACCTTGCCGATGGTTGCCACCATATCCTCCAGCGGATGAAAAATCCCGCGCGCCACGCGCAGGAATATCGGCACCGACAGGGCAATCAGCACCACAAATCCGGCGGCGATCATCCACAACGTCCGGGCCTTGGCGGCGCGAAAAGGACTGTCCAGGAAACCGACATAAAGCATCCCCACCCGCGCACCAAAACTGTCGATAATCGGCTCATACGCCGAGATATACCAGTCATTGACCACAAACGCCCGGTCCAGCCAGACATGGCCCTGGTCCAGCACACTTGAGCGTACTTCGACAGAAACCCGGGTTCCCAAGGCGCGGACGTTTTCAAACAGGCGCACGTTTGTGGAGATCCGAACGTCTTCAAGAAACAAGGTGGCCGTGCCCCGGCTGCCTTCGGTCAGGCTGGCGGCCGGGTAAACCAGATCATTGATCGTGTCGATGAATTTCAGATTGCGGTTCAACAGGGTGCCAGCCACCAGAACCCCCTGCCCGCCTTTTACCGGCGTCGCCGTATGCACCACCATACCACGTGGTTCAAAAGTGCGGGTTGTCGGCAAGGCGGCTTTGGTCGGGACCAGCTTTATCCGGGCCATATCGGCCAGCGTCGGTGACAAGGCAGTCAGGTCGTCGGCCTGGAAAATATCCACTTCGGTTGTGCCTTGCCCGTTGATGGCGGCGCGCACCACTGGCCATTTCATATGCTCTGACGGCATGGAGTCGGGTGGGGCGGACAATACCGTACCGTTCGGGTCCACATGATACAGGAAATCGAACCCAAGGCGGACCCGCTCGGTCTCAAGAAACGCGGCCATTTGGGTGCTGTCGCCGTCTGCCTGCATTTTGGCAAACGCAGCCGAGGCACCAAGCGCGGCCACCCTTTCGCTGGACAATTCGCGCAATGCACTCAGGAACTGATGGGCGATGGTCAGCTCTCCGTTGACCTTGGCGATCAACAATCGGTCAAAGCGGGACGACCAATTGGCCGCCACCAGCCCCAAAAACAGCGGCATTACCACCAGCATCGGCAGCAAAGCGATTGACAACAACCGGACCCGGACCGATTTGCGCCAGGGCAGGCGTGATTTTGCCAGCGCCGTTACCGGCGTTTCAACGGTATCACTGGCATCACGCATCCCACATGGCGCATTTGCGGTCGATGGTTTTGCGCGACACACCCAGGCGCCGGGCGGCTTCGGCGCGGTTGCCGTCGCAGGCATCCAGAACCGACAGGATATGCAGGCGTTCGACCGCTTGCAGTGAATCTACCGCGGCGGGGGAATCGCATTCCTCGGCGTCGCAGAACTCGGGGGGGAATTCACCAAGGATCAGCGACCGCTCGATCAGATTACGCAATTCGCGCACATTTCCGGGCCAGTCGTAACAGCAAAGTTTAAGCAGAACGCCTTCGGTCAATGGCAGGCTTGGCAGGCCCAGTTCACCGGAAACCTTATGCAGGAACATGCCCGCCAGTTCAGCAATATCACCTTTGCGTTCCACCAGTGTCGGCATGCGGATATTCAGAACATTTATCCGGTGATACAGGTCTTTGCGAAATCGCCCCGCGGCAACGGCCGCTTCAAGATCGGCGTTGGTGGCAAAGATGAACCGCAGATTCAGCGGCACTTCGCGGGTGGAACCAATCGGACGAATGCGCATTTCTTCGATCACCCGCAGCAGGCTGGCCTGCACCGGCAAGGGCAGTTCGACCACTTCGTCCAGAAACAGGGTGCCACCCCGGGCGTTGAACAACAGACCGTCCTGGCGCGCAGAATGTCCTGCCCTGGGGTTTGGGCTGCTGGGGTTGATATAGCCAAACAGTTCATTGGCGATGATATCCGGCGCGTGGGCGGCGCAATTGACCGGCACGAATGGCTTATCCGCGCGGTCGGACATGGCGTGAAGGGTGCGCGCCGCAATCTCTTTGCCGGTGCCACTGTCGCCGGTGAACAGGATCGGGATTGACTGGGCGGCAACCCTTGTCAGGGTTTCGCGCACATGGGTGATGCCCTGAGACGAGCCAAGCAACCGACCCCGGCCTTCCATCGCCTCAGAGGACAATTCATGGCGCAAAAGATAGTTCTCACGTTGCAGATGCTGGCGATCAATCGAGCGCGCCACAGCGTTTAGTATCTGGTTCGAGCGGAACGGTTTGAGGACAAAATCGGCGGCCCCGGCCCGCAATGCTTTGATCGCGGTTTCCAGATCGGCGAATGCGGTGACCAGAATGGCATCGGCGTAGAACCCGACCTGGCGCTGCTCACGCAGCCATTCCAGGCCGGATTTACCCGGCATCACATTATCAAGGATAACGATATCGAAATGGCTGTTGTCCAAAGCCGCGGTTGCTTCTTCGACATTGCTGGCGGCCTCGACCCGCTTGCAGCGAGGCGACAGCGTCTTGACCAGGAAATTGCGCATTCCCGGTTCATCATCAACCACGAGAATGGACGCCAGCGCCAGATCGGCACCAAAGTCGCTTTCTTGTCTGGTGGGTGGCGACCGAACGGGCGCACCTTGAGTGTTCATAGCATAAGGTCCGTTACATCCCGCGAACGCGGCTTATGGTGCGCTGAAAAGCGATGACTTGCAAGGGTGGCAAAAATTCAGGTCTGGGTGTTTTTGGTCGCCTGTTCCCCGGCTTTGGCCGAGGTTTTGGACATTTCGTCATACCAGATATCATGATGTTCCTTGGCCCATTGCACATCAACCGTGCCTTTGGTCATCGAATCCAACGCACCCTCCATGCCGACCGAACCAAGATAGATATGCGCAAGGATGATGGTCATGAACACAAAGCCAATTCCGGCATGCCAAAGCTGGGCCAGTTGCATTTCCTCTTGCGCGGCCAGTACGGTCTGCAATTCGCCAAACCCAAGCAATTGCGGCAAGCCCAGCGTATTGGCCATTTGATTGATGTCACCAATGATCTGGATCTTGTAGGGAAACAGCAAGGCCAGGCCGGTGATCGAAATCAAAAGACCCATGCCCATGACGGCCCAGAAAATGATCTTTTCGCCGGCGTTGAACTTGTTGCTGCTGGGGTGGCTGCCTTTGGTGAACATGCCCCCGCCTTTCAGCAGCCAGGGAATGTCATACCGGTCAGGCAGGTTTTTCCAGGCCCACAGGAAAAAACTGAGCACCAGCCCGAACATGAATATCCAGGCGATGTAATTATGGATGAACTTGCCGCCCACGGCGATGGTGGAAAATGCCGGTTTGCCGATAATATCAATTAGATACAACCGCCCGATCAGCATCACAATGCCAGTCACCCCCAACAGGACAAACGGAATGGCCATGGACCAATGGGCCACGCGCTCTAACAGGCTGAAGCGAAGGATTGTTTGTCCGGCCCGACCGCCTTCGATTTTGATCTGACCACGCAGCAGGAAGAACAGCGCCAGCACCACCACCATGGCGCCCATCATATAGCCGCCATATTTCGGCAATGGCCCACGGCGCATTTCCAGCCACCACATGCCGCCATCCTGCATCACCGTGTTGCCCGAGGCGGATTTCACCTGCGATGTCAGCTCAGCCGTATTATATCGCATTGCGCGCAGGAATTCCGGATCGGACACGCCGCCAAGCGTGCCAAGCTGGTCGCTGTTCGGCGCGGCCCCTTCCGGCAAGCCGGTGTCTTCACGCCGAAAGGTATAGTCGACGGTCTCGCCACGTTGGCGGGCCAAAATATCTTCAAGCGTCTGCGCCCCGCCGGTTGCCGCACGCGCCGGGTCATTGCCCTGCGCCAGAGCCATTGAGGTTGATCCGGCCATCAGGCCGATTGCCATAATCAACGCCGCGAACGCACGTAACAACATGAAGAACTCCTGAGAAAATCTTAATCACCGGGCAGCAAAACGGCTGCCCGGTGGTATGTTTCAAAAACGGCGAACGACCTATGGGTCAGCCGCCCTTTTGGTTATAGGCCGTACCCCAGCCCCATGCACCCGAGCCAAAGCCGCGCAACACCACCCGTTCGCGGTAGATGCCGGAAACGATGTCACCATCCCCCGCCAGCAACGCCTTGGTGGCACACATTTCGGCGCAGATCGGCAACTTGCCTTCGGCAATCCGGTTGCGGCCGTATTTCTGGTACTCGGCCTGGGAATTGTCCTCCTCGGGACCACCGGCACAGAAGGTGCATTTGTCCATCTTGCCACGCGAGCCAAAGTTGCCGGCCTGCGGGAATTGCGGCGCGCCAAACGGGCACGCATAAAAGCAATAACCACACCCAATGCACAGATCCTTGGAATGCAGCACGATACCGTCCGCCGTCTGATAAAAACAGTCGGTCGGACAGACCGCCATACAAGGCGCGTCCGAGCAATGCATACAGGCCATGGAAATAGACCGCTCGCCCGGTTTGCCGTCACCGATGGTAACGACACGCCTGCGGTTGATGCCCCATGGGATTTCATGCTCGGACTTACAGGCCGTTACACAGGCGTTGCATTCAATGCAGCGTTCCGCGTCGCAGAGAAATTTTACTCTTGCCATTTGTCAATCCTCCTTCAAGCTACAGAGATGTTGCACAGGGATACTTTCGATTCCTGCATCTGGGTTACGCTGTCATAGCCATAGGTCATGACCGTGTTGGCGGCTTCGCCCACAACATAAGGTGCGGCCCCATCGGGGTACTTGTGGCTCATGTCCACGCCCTCCATGTGGCCGGCAAAGTGGAACGGCAGGAAGGCCACACCTTCGCCGACCCTTTCGGTGACCATCGCCGCGACCTTGATCTTGGCACCTTCCGGCGTGTTGACCCAGACCTGTTGACCATCGCGAACCCCAAGGTTGTTGGCGTCCCTTGTGCTGATCTCGACAAACATTTCCTGCTGAAGTTCGGCCAGGAACCGGTTGGACCGGCTTTCGTCGCCGCCACCCTCATATTCCACCAGTCGCCCGGAGGTGAGGATCATCGGAAACTCCTTGGAAAAGTCGTTCTTCTGGATCGAAGCGTACATGGTCGGCAAACGGTATGCCTGCTTGTCCGCATATGTTGGGTAATCTGCCACCAGATCACGACGGTTGGTATAAAGCGGCTCTCGGTGGATCGGCACCGGGTCCGGGAAGGTCCAGACCACCGCACGCGCCTTGGCGTTGCCAAATGGCGCGCATTCATGGGCGATTGCCACCCGCTGGATACCACCCGAAAGGTCGGTTTTCCAGTTGGTCTTTGGCCCGGCAATACCGTCGATGACGGCGCGTTCCTCTGCCGTCAGTTCGCCGTCCCACCCAAGGTCCATCAGCATCTGCATGGTGAATTCCGGGTATCCGTCCTGGATATCCGAGTTCAACGAATAGACGCCTTCGGCCAACAGGTTGGTGCCGTCGCGTTCGACGCCAAACCGGGCGCGAAAGGTCAAACCACCTTTGGAAACCGGCTTGGACATGTCGTACAGGTTCGGCGTTCCGGGATGTTTCATCTCGGGCGTGCCCCAGCACGGCCATGGCAGACCGTAATATTCGCCATCCACTTCGCCGCCGATGGCCTGCAACGTGGTGCGGTCGAACGTGTGCTGATTGCGCATATGCGCCTTGATCCGCTCAGGCGCCCAACCGGTATAGCCGATGGTCCACATGCCGCGATTGAATTCGCGGGTAATGTCCTCGACGTTGGGCTGATCTTCGCCCTCCATCGAGATATTGCGCAGCAGACGATCGGCAAAGCCGAACTTTTTCGCGAACTTGGTGATGATGTCCTGATCCGGCAGCGATTCAAAGATCGGCGCCGAAACCCGGTCACGCCACTGAACCGAACGGTTGGTCGCCGTGCAGGACCCGCGCGTTTCATACTGGGTACATGCAGGCAACAGGTACACCCCGTCGGTGCGGTCATGCATAACGGCGGAAGCCGTTGGATAAGGGTCGATGATAACCAGCATATCCAGCTTTTCCATCGCCGCCTTCATTTCCTTGCCTCGGGTCTGGCTGTTGGGCGAATGACCCCACAGAACCATGGCGCGCACGTTGTTGGGCTGATCAATGTTGTCCTTGTCCTCAAGCACCCCGTCAATCCAACGGCTGACCGGAATGCCCTTGAAGTTCATCAGGGCCTGTTCCTTGCCATCCCTGCCGGTGGTGGTGTCGAACCGCCCCTTGAGCCAATCCAGATCTTCCTCCCAGACGCGCGCCCAATGGGCCCATGCCCCGGCGGACAGACCATAATAGCCGGGCAATGAATGCGACAAGACGCAAACATCCGTGGCACCCTGAACATTGTCATGGCCGCGGAAAATATTGGTGCCGCCGCCCGAAACGCCCATGTTCCCCAGCGCCAGCTGAAGAATGCAATAGGCGCGGGTGTTGTTGTTGCCGGTGGTATGCTGTGTGCCACCCATGCACCAGATCACCGTGCCGGGACGGTTGTTGGCCAGGGATCGCGCGACGCGCTCCATCTGACTGCCCGGAATGCCGGTTACGCGCTCGACCTCATCCGGGGCCCAGTTGGCGACCTCGGATTGAATTTCGTCCATGCCGTACACGCGGGTACGGATGAATTCCTTATCCTCCCAGCCGTTTTCAAAGATATGCCACAACAGGCCCCAGATAAACGCAACATCCGTGCCCGGACGGATGCGCACATGTTCGTCGGCGTGGGCCGCCGTGCGGGTAAAGCGCGGATCGGCCACGATAAGGGGCGCGTTATGCTGCTCTTTGGCCTTCATCAGATGAAGCAGTGCGACCGGATGCGCCTCGGCAGGGTTGCCGCCGATGATCAGCATTGATTTTGAATTGTGAATGTCGTTGAGGCTGTTGGTCATCGCCCCGTAACCCCAAGTGTTGGCAACACCGGCCACCGTGGTCGAGTGACAAATACGCGCCTGATGGTCAACGTTGTTGGTGCCCCAGTAGGCGGCGAATTTACGGAACAGATAGGCCTGTTCGTTGGAATGCTTGGCAGATCCCAGCCAATAGACCGAATCCGGCCCGCTTTCGTCGCGGATCGTCATCATCTTGTCGCCGATCTCGTCGATCGCCTGCTCCCAGGAAATACGCTTCCACTCTCCGCCTTCTTTCTTCATCGGGTATTTCAGGCGGCGCTCGCCTTGAACATGGGCGCGAACGGACGCGCCTTTGGCGCAATGCGCGCCCAGGTTCACCGGGCTGTCCCAGCCGGGTTCCTGACCGATCCATACGCCGTTATCGACCTCGGCCATGACCGTACAGCCAACCGCGCAATGGGTGCAGATGGTTTTGACCAGATCAACAGCGCCGCGCACTGCCGATTGCGCCGAAGCGCGGGTCACGGTGCCACCAAGGGCACCCATGGCGGCCAGTCCGCCGATGGCGAGGCCGGAACCTCGTAAAAAGGAACGTCTGTCGACCGATTTTTCGGCGACGTTTGACAGGAGGCTGGTCCGTTGGGGGCGTCTCGCAACCCCATTGGTTTTTTTCCTGAGCATGTTGGTCTCCCTGGCAATTTTGCGGGGTATTCCCCGCAGGCTGGGTTATGGTTTCAGGCGGTCTGGGCGTCTCGCAACCGTCGGCCTGTCGGAAAGGTCTTTAGAACCGTGCGCTATCGAAATAGGCGCGGGTATGTGCGGTATCCTGCACACCTTCGGTCTTTCGGTCCTCGGCTGACGCCTCGGCTGTGCCGGTGGTCGCGGCTAACGTTGCGACGGCGGCTGGCGCGCTTACGCTTGCCATTTTCAAAAAGCTGCGGCGGCTGGTTGGTTGATCTTGTTCTTTACTGCCCATTGGCTTTCCTTTCTTCTTTCATGCCCCTGACGGGGCTGGGTTATGCAGGCTCGCCTGCGCTCAGACGGAACGCTTCGCGTTCAATCTCGATGAATATCTGGCCGATTGCGCCGACCCCGGCGTAAAATACCGCGTTTTTCGCGCCCTCAAGATCGGCAAAGAAATGCCCGGCCCAGGGTGCGATGTGACGATTGAAAAAGGTGATCTGACGGTCCAGAGGCACCGGGTCACCGAAACGCCCGGCAATCATGCCGCCCATGATGTCCAACAGGCTGGCGATATTGTCTTCGGGTTCAAAAACGTTGGGGGCGCGGGCAATCGACTGTGCGGCCATATCCTTGCGCAATTGCGCCAGCGGTTTTTCGTTCAGAAAGCCAGTCAGGTAGAAACTGGCATAGGGCAACAATTCGCCCCGCCCGACACCAATGAACAAAGCGTTGAATTCGCGTTCCACCATTTCCGGGCTGGATTGCTTGGCCACCCGCGCCAGCGCCTGAATCGCCTGCCCCATTTCGCTGTCATCGCCGGTCAGACCGGCAGATTGGGTTAACAGCGCCTGATCGGCGGGCCGCGCCAGAAGGGCCGCCAGAAAATCATAAAGATCACCCCGAAGGCGGTCCTCTTCGGCAATAGGTTTGGCTGTTTCTGCCACGGCTTGCTCCATTCAGGTAACCTCATCAAATTCAAAGCGCATACGATGGTTGTGACGACGCGGTGGCATTGGGTCGTCGGTTGACCGGTCCAGGTCCGACTGCTGCGGCGCGTCCTGATCCGGTGTTTCGAACTCAGGCGCGGCTTTTGCCAGTTCCAGCTCTTCAGGCGTATCTTCAAGCCTGTCTTCAGTGACCTCAGCCTCAGCCACAACCTCTGGCACCTCAGGCGTCTCTTCAACATCCGGCAACATACCTTTGCCGACGCGGTACACGGTTTTGATCAGATCGGCGCCATCCCACTCGGCCTTGAAATCATCGCCATATTCCAAAAGATCATCAACACAGGCCAACACCGGGTTCGATCGCCACAACACCCGCAACGCCCGCTTGCGCAAACGATCCGGCACTTCGGCCAGCAAAAACGAGGCAAAGTCATCGCCCTGCTGCATCTGATCCGGGTCTTTCAGGTTCAGTTCCTGCAAGATATCGGCATCACTTTTGGCATCCCACTTCTTTGCCATTTCGGCCTGCTTAATGGCCGCATCCGCCTGCTCTGCTGCCTTGGTATCGGCCTTTGCCTCGGCCAAAACGGCCGCGCGGCGACGTGACCACACGTTTTCCGACCCAATCATTGCGCCACCCCGACCTTGCGCGGTGCGCGGTAAACATCGCTGGCCTGAACGATACGCACATCCCCCACCCCGTCCTGAGCCCCGTCAAAACGGTGTTTGTCACGCTTGCGTTTGATAAATACCTCGTCTTCGTGGTGTTGCGATATGAACGTCTTGATCCAGTCGACCAGCCCCTCAGGCATAGCCACCTTGTCGATCAATTCATCACCGCTGTCGGCATAGTCCTGGGCGTCATAAGGCGACACCGTGGCCAGAACCACCTCGGGGTGATCACGCGGCCCATCGCGCATCACCACATAAACCGCCGGATCACGGGTGGATAACCCGCTAAGATATGCCTCGGTATCGGTGCGAAACAATTCCAGCGTTACCGTGGCTGCGTGATACTCGATCATCTCGCCATCGCGGGCAATTTCGCGCCAGTCGGCTGGGCCGGCACCGGGCAGAACGGCGATTGCCTTCCAGGTCCACTTGACCCAACGCGTCAGCCCCGGCGCACGCCGGACCACAATCCCAAGCGGGATTGAAATGCACTTCTCTGGCCCAGGCGGGATTGAAATGCACTTCTCTGGCCCAGGCGGGATTGAAATGCTTTTTTCTGACGGACCTGCGATCACCCCTGTCGCCCCTGTATTGTTCTTCGTTATCCAAACCTGCAAAGGATTTGACACCAAGGCAAACATTATCGCACCAACCCGGAAAATAAACCGTCTGGCCGGTATCGCCCGGGACAATTCGACCCCAATCCGGGGGTGGTTAAATCATGGACGGACAATGTGACCTCATATTCAAAACCTGTGTTTTAACTTGGTTGACCGTGACACCGTTTTGGACGAATCAATCGCGTCACGATCGCGTCTCGGTGGTGATGATCTGGCGAAGAAAGGGCTTTACCTAAAGACCTTAGCGGTCCTAACTAAGCAGGGGGAATCAGCAAATCAGTCGCGCCAGCCATCCCGGAAAGAATGAAGAACCATGCCCAAACGTTTGATTCTATGTGATTGTTCAGGAACTCAACAATTGGACAGGGACCTGATTGCCAAATCCTGCGATGTCACTTGCAGCCGGGTACACAGCAATCTTTGCACCCACGAGATTGGCGCGGCAGCCGAGGAAATCAAGTCCGGCACCGAACCCGGAAGTGTGATCATCGCCTGCCTGCAAGAGCAGGCGGTTTTTACCGAACTGGCCGAAGAATGTTCTGTCCCCTGCCCCGATTTTATCGACCTGAGGGACCGTGCGGGATGGGCTGAAAATGGGGGCAGTTCCGGCCCAAAAATGGCCGCGCTGATCAACGACGCGATGCTTGTGTCGCCACCTGTCAAAATGCTTGAAATTCTGTCCGACGGGCGCTGCCTGATCCTGGGTGCCGCCAATGTTTCCCTTGCAGCGGCCGACCAGTTGGCCGACCTCCTCAGCGTCACGGTATTGCTGGATCAGGCCCCTGAAATGATGGATCATCGTGGGTATGATGTGGTGCTGGGACAGTTGAATACCGTGACCGGCGCGCTTGGACAATACAGTGTCAAAATCGACCGTCTGCGGCAGATAAATCCGGGCGGGCGCGGTGATCTGGGCTTTGGCAAGGCGCGGAATGGCGGGCGGACCGAATGTGATCTGATCCTTGATCTTAGTGGCGCGAAACCGCTGTTTTCGGGCCATGGGCGTGATGGGTATTTGCGGGCCGACCCCGGCGATCCGCAGGCGGTTGGCAAGGCGGTTCTGGCCGCGTCACAATTGATCGGTGCCTTTGAGAAACCGCTTTATGTCGCCAACAACACCCAGGTATGCGCCCATTCCCGGGCCGGAATTGTCGGCTGTTCTGCATGTTTGGACAATTGCGCCAGCGGGGCGATTTCGGCGGATGGCGATCACGTCAGGATCGACCCAAATATCTGCGCCGGCTGCGGCGATTGCGTCGCCCTTTGCCCGTCCGGGGCGCTGCAATTCGAAGCCCCGGAAACATCGCATATATTCAAGCGAATTCAGAACCTTGCAAGCAGTTATTCAAGTGCCAAAGGGGTCACCCCCAAGCTGTTGATCTGTGACGCCGAACACGGCGGGCAGATGATCTCTCTGGCGGCGCGTTATGGGCGTGGGTTGCCCGCAGATGTGATCCCGCTGGAATTGGAAAGTACCGCGCTTTTTGGTCACGCAGAAATGCTTGCGGCTCTGGCCAGTGGCTTTGCCCGGGTGGATGTTCTGGTGGCCCTGCGCAGCACGGCGCAAACCCAGACCTCTGAAGCCGCTTTGGCCAATGCCATCACGCAATCCGACCAGATCCGCCTGCTGCAACTGGACGACCCGGACGCCTTGAGCGACGCGCTGTTTGACGCCCCCGCCGGCCCGTCAAACACTGGCCCATCAAACACTGGTCCCATCCTCGCCATCGGCACCCGGCGTCAGATCACCAGGCTGGCGGCCAAAGCAATGACCGAAATCACTGAAACGCCCATTCCCCTGCCGCAAAACGCGCCTTATGGCGCTTTGGAAATCGACACCGACGCCTGCACCTTGTGCCTGTCCTGCGTGTCGCTTTGCCCGGCCGGCGCGCTGAGCGACAACCCCGACCGGCCAGAATTGCGCTTTGTCGAGGACGCCTGCCTGCAATGCGGGCTTTGTACCCGGGTGTGTCCGGAAAATGCGCTGACACTGGTGCCGCAGCTGGACCTGTCGGACGCGGCAATGAACGCACGCATCCTGCACAAAGAAGAACCGTTTGCCTGCGTTTCATGCGGGTCGCTGTTCGGGGTGAAATCGACCGTCGAAAAGATCACCAGCCTGCTGGCAGGCAAACATTCGATGTTTGCCACCTCCGAGGCCGGAAAACTGATCCAGATGTGCGACGATTGCCGGATCAAGGCGCAGTATCACAGTGAAAGTCAGCCGTTCCAGGGGGCAGACCGGTCCAGGACAGTGACCACCGAAGATTATTTCTCAAAACGCAAGGATCATTGATGCACCAACGGTGCCCCCAGATCAAGCGGCGTGATGCCCGCAGTAAAGGCCACGATATCGTCAAGTTCTGCCGATGTCAGCGCCAGCGGCCAGATCGGCGATGGGCGGGTCTTGTCAAACGGGGCGGTGATGCCGGCAATCTGGGTGAACGACGGATGCGGATTGAGCGCGTAAAAGGCGCGAAAACGGTCTTCCCAATCGTCAAGACCCCGCAACAGGCCAAAAGAGGGCGTCGATCCGATGCCACTCATCCGGTTGCGCGCGCCAACCACATGACAGCGCCCGCAATGGACATAAGACAATGCCGCGCCGCGCGACACGTCGCCGACCTGGGCTGTGGCCCTGGTTGCCACCACGTTGTCGGCCGCACCAAAAAACATCTGTGCGCCGTTCGGGGCGAACTGATTGATGGTGCGCTGGCCAATATCGGACATCACCCAATCAAAGAATCGCACGGCCGGTTTGTCGTCCATGTCGGGCGGCGTCAGGCCATAGGTCTGATCCTGTCGGGTCAATGCGGGCGTGCCGGTGCCCGGTTGCAACTGCATGGTATTGCCAGACGCGCGCCCCGCGTCCAACGGTTCTGCATGCACCTTGACCCCGGTTTTCAGCGAAAAGCGCGGCAAAAGGAACGCCATCAGACCAGAAGAGACCAGTTCAGGGGCGACCAGCAGGCTAAGGTCCTGGTGGTCGCCGCGCGCGGGGACTGTTGCGGCAAAGACCAGACCCATCAGCGCAATAAAGAAATGTTTCATCCTGTTTCCCTGCCACGTAAGATCAAGGGTGGGGTTGAATCCCTGCCTCGTCAATCCCTGATTTTCCCTATTATACACGAGTACCGATCATGAATGATCCACTGTTCGAGGCCGACCGCGAACCTGATTTTCCGCCGCTGATTTCCCCCCAACGGGTCGCGGGCACGATTGATCCCTTTGCCAAGGCGCGCGGGCTTGCCGCCCTGGGCTGCGATTCAGGCACATTGGTGCATGCAATCGCCCCCGAACGCCTGCGCGCCGCGATTGTCTTTGCCCCCGAAGTGGCGCTAAGCCAAGCGGTTCAGGTGTTTTGCGCCTGCGCCACCGGGTTCCAGAACGCTTTTGGCGGGTTGGCCCCACCCGAGGTGGCGTTGCATCTGACCTGGGATGGTAAAATCCTGGTCAATGGGGCCAAGGCAGGATTTCTGCGCATGGCATCTTCGCACAGCGATCCCAATGATGTGCCCGACTGGCTGGTGGTGGGGTTCGACATCTGGTTGCTGCCCCAGGGCGACGGTGATCCAGGTGACACGCCGGATCAGACCAGCCTGTATATGGAAGGCTGCGCCGGGGTGTCGCCGCTGGAATTGCTCGAAGGTTGGGCGCGTCATACTTTGGTCTGGGTCAACGGTCTGGTCGATGGAGACACGCAAAGCCTGCACCGGGAATGGCGCGAATTGTTGTACGGGGTGGGGGAAAGCCTGCCGATGGGCGTTGCCGGACAGGAACTTTGCGGCACATTCATGGGGGCTGATGCGAATTTTGCCATGTTGCGGCGGGACGGCGATGTGACTTCGCTGATCCCGCTTACGGACCTGTTGGAGGAGGAAGCATGAACCTTGCCCGTGCCATTCATCTGGATGAAAGCGACACATTGGTTTTTCACCGCCATGCCCGCACCGGAGAATGGGTGATTTCGGGCGGGTTCGAATTTTCCAACTGGGGCGAAGGCGACCTGAAAGGCAAGGCGCGCCAGGCTTTTGCCAACGGCTGGCTGGGGCTTGAGACCTATGGCCGGGTGACCTTTGCCGCCGTGACCCGGATTGAGCCAGAGGAATACAAGGCGCTGGCCGACAGTTTGGCACAGCATTTCGTGTCAATTTATGGCGCGCCCGATCTGGACGCGGCCCGGGTGGTGGCGCTGGACGAATTGCAGCACATGGTTGATATGTGCGACGGGCAGGACGCCAACACCTTGCTGACGGTGGCCCGCGAATTATCCAGCGTCGGGGTGAACGAAAGTTATCGCATTATCAAAAGCCAAGAGGCCGATTTGATGCAACTGACCGGGGATGGCTGTGGCACAGGTTCCACCGATCCCTGATACGTCAGTTACAGGCCAACGGGATCGACAATTTGTTCAGATGGCCCGGTCCGATCATCATCAAAGGTGGCCCGTTGATCGCACAACCGGTACGGCGCGTCACCTGATCGCTCAGCGAGCGACCAAGCTCTGAATGGTTCAGGTTTGCACCGCGCATCGGTTTGCGCAGGCCGTCAACCACGCCGAACACGTGTTTGCCATACCGCACGATCCGTAACGACCCCATCACATCACCGGCAAAGACCGCCACACCGCCCATGGCAAACCCACCCGGCGCGGAAAGGTGAATGGCAACACCCGAAGCCTTTTCCTGGGTCAGGGGGCGAATACGCACGCCCTGCGCCCTGGCCGAAAACACCGGCACATCCGAAACACCCGTACGTCCGTTGCCGGCCCGCCTGGACTTGGCATTGCGCAAAGGTCCGAGCTGCAACATACGATAGGTCGCAACTTCACTGAACCCGGCGCCACTTTTGTTGCGCATGACCTGAGCAGACGCAAACTGAGCAGACGCAATGGTCGCAACCAGCGCAAAAGGTATCACAAGCAGATATTTCAACATAAGACTTCCCCATAGATGACTATCGCGCCCGACCCTGCCCTGACGACAGGGCGGAATTATGGCATCAATCGGATGAATTATGTGCGCATTTGATGCGCTTTGTTGCGGTAACCCCCGGAACAAGGTTAATCGGTTATTTTCTCTGGTAATGCAGGCATGGGCGGGGTATGCGCGCCCAACTCCCTTCAAAAGGCTGAATTCATGAAACTGCGCAACATTGCGATCATTGCTCACGTCGACCACGGCAAAACCACTTTGGTGGACGAATTGCTGAAGCAATCCGGGGCGTTTCGCGCCAATCAGAACGTGGCCGAACGGGCCATGGACAGCAACGATCTGGAACGCGAACGCGGCATCACCATTCTTGCCAAAGCCACATCTGTTGAATGGGGCGATACCCGCATCAACATCGTCGACACCCCCGGCCATGCCGATTTCGGTGGCGAAGTGGAACGCATCCTGTCGATGGTTGACGGTGTTGTCCTGCTGGTGGATGCCGCCGAAGGCCCGATGCCGCAGACCAAGTTTGTCACCGCCAAGGCGCTGGCCCTTGGCCTGAATCCCATTGTCGTGCTTAACAAAGTGGACAAGCCGGATGCCGAGCCAGACCGCGCCCTGGACGAATGTTTCGATCTGTTCGCCAACCTTGGCGCCACCGACGATCAGCTTGATTTCCCAAGCATGTATGCCTCTGGCCGCTCGGGTTGGGCCGATCTTGAATTGGATGGGCCACGCAAGAATCTTGATGCAATGTTCGATCTGATCGTCAAACATGTCCCCGCCCCGGCCCAGCAGGCCCGCGTGGACGAACCATTTCGCATGCTTGCCACCACCTTGGGCCATGATCCGTTCATTGGCCGCCTGCTGACCGGTCGGGTTGAAAGCGGCCGGGTCAAGGCCGGCGAGACCATCAAGGGGCTGTCGCGCGACGGGACTGTGATTGAAAACTTCCGGGTCTCCAAAGTGCTGGCCTTTCGCGGATTGGAAAGAACCGCCATTGATGTCGCCGAGGCCGGCGATATCGTGTCAATCGCCGGCATGGCCAAAACCACCGTCGCCGACAGCATCGTCGCCCCCGACGTGACCGACGCCCTTGAGGCGCAACCGATTGACCCGCCCACCATCACCGTCACCTTTGGCATCAACGACAGCCCCCTTGCGGGTCGTGACGGCAAAAAGGTGCAAAGCCGGGTGATCCGTGAACGCCTGATGAAAGAGGCCGAAACCAACGTCGCCATCCGCGTCACCGACGCCCCCAGCGGCGATGCATTCGAGGTCGCAGGCCGGGGCGAGTTGCAAATGGGCGTGTTGATCGAAAACATGCGCCGCGAAGGGTTTGAGCTGTCGATTTCGCGGCCTCAGGTGCTGTTTCGCGACGTCAACGGTCAGAAACTTGAGCCGATTGAAGAAGTCACCATTGATGTCGATGACGAATATTCCGGTTCGGTCATCGAAAAGATCACCGGCGTGCGCCGTGGTGTTTTGACCGAAATGAAGCCGTCGGGGGTGGGTAAGACGCGGATTATCGCGCATGTTCCGTCCCGCGGCCTTATCGGCTATCAGGGCGAATTCATGACCGATACCCGCGGTACTGGCGTGCTGAACCGGGTGTTCCACGACTGGGCACCATATAAGGGTACGATCCCGGGCCGTCGCGCCGGGGTCCTGATCTCGATGGAGAACGGCCAATCAGTGGCATTCGCACTTTGGAACCTTGAGGAACGCGGGCGGATGTTCATTGGTGCGCAGGCGGATATCTACCGTGGTATGATCATTGGCCAGCACAGCCGCGAAAACGATCTTGAGGTTAATCCGCTAAAGGGTAAGAAGCTGACCAACGTGCGCGCATCCGGCACCGACGAAGCGGTGCGCCTGACCACACCAATCACCCTGTCGCTGGAAGAGGCGATCGCCTATATCGACAACGACGAACTGGTCGAAGTGACACCAAAAGCGATCCGTTTGCGCAAACGCCATCTGGACCCGCATGTGCGCAAACGCGCCGCCAAAATCGCGTCATAGTGGCATGTGTTGTTGTATCGGCAACGTCTGTGGTGTAACCCTTTGAACAGGCATTGACAGCCTGCCCCATGTATCTTGTATTCTTGACCCGTTTTCGGAGGGTTAAATGTTTAAGTGGCTCTGGATCATTTCGGTAAGTGTTCTGCTAAGCTGGCAGACCCCGGCCTTTGCCGGATCTGATGGGGCTTCTACCACTACTGACATCGTAACCCGCATCCAGGACGAAGGCTATATGGTGACCAAAATCACCCGAACCTGGCTGGGCCGAATCCTGGTTGTTGCGCATAACGACAAGTTTCTGCGCGAAGTCGTGGTAAACCGGCGCAGCGGCGACATCCTGCGAGACAGCCTGTTTTATCTGCCCGGCAGTAACACAAGAATTGCCCGGCCCGTCCCAAACAACAATTGGCAAGGCTTTGAAGACAAAGGGCAATCATCGTCCGTAGGCCGCACACAGGGCCGATCCGGGAACCAGGCCACTGCAACCGGTGCGTCTCAGACTGCCGAACAGGAATCCGCGCCCTCGGACAACAATACGGACACTGCCGGCACAACCGGAACCGATACTGAAGCCGCTTCAACCGATGCCGTAGGAGATATCGACGCCACCGATTCTGGTAATGTCGGCGATACCGACACAGCCGATACCGACGCGGGCGATACTGACGCAGCCGATACCGACGCGGGCGATACTGACGCGGGCGATACCGACGCGGGCGATACCGACGCGGGCGATACTGACGCGGGTGATACCGACGCCGGTGATACCGACGCGGGCGATACCGACGCGGGTGATACTGACGCGGGTGGGGACTCCTCTGGCGACAGCACCGAATAAAAACTGTGATTGTACACAGCATGGTTTGCGAATATTAATTGGCCCACGAGGCTGGGAGAAGAAATAAGTGATCCAGCCCGCCCGACCAAATCGGATAAACCGCACCAAATTGCCGACCCAAACCAATCAGCACACAGTAGATGTCACTGATTATCCGACGTCCGCGAACGTACGGATAACCGTCACCACAAGGGACATCACGGGGCCGCGTGCCAGTTCAGGCCCGCCACAATGCTGAAACAACCCTCGGTCATTTGGGGACTGGTCGTCATTCAGGTCGCTTGCGGGTCGTACTTTCTGTGGGAGGTCCTGGCCTCGGTATTTGGCCTGCCAACCTTTCCGCTACGCTGGCAAACCCGCGAGTTTGTTGAAATCGGCGCCAGCCTCGGGTTGATACTGGGCACATTCCTGGGCGTTCACTTCGCCCGCTCCGCCAGCAAAGATACGGCCCAGGCCGCTGCCATACACCGCCTTACCTCGATGGAATTCAAAGCCGTGGTTCAGGATTACTTCAACGACCTCGGGTTGACCCGCCCCGAGTCTGAAACCGGTTGGTACCTTCTCAAAGGTCTGTCGATGGCTGAAATTGCCAGTTCTCGGGGTTCCAATATTGCCAAGGTCAAGGTCCACTGCACGGCAATCTATCGCAAAGCCGGAGTCCGCGGCAAACGCCAGTTGTTTTCCACCCTGATCCAAAACGTGCTGTTATAACGTTAAGGCGGCCGCTTACAGCGTTTCGCGTTCAATTCGAACGCGAAACGCTTTAATCGTCAATCTCGACAATCATCAATTCTCGTTCGGATGCGCCGCGCGCATGGTTTAATGCCTCTTGATAAGCATCTGAATTATAACATTCTTCAGCCTTTTCAACCGATGCAAACCTGGCTACGACATTACGTGGCCGATCGGTCCCTTCCAACTGAACATAGCGCCCACCCCGGGCAATAAACCGCCCGCCATGCGCCGCAATCGCCTTGGTCGCAAGGGCGGCATAGCGCCCATATGCCTCTTCATCAGTCACAGTCACATGGGCAATCCAAAGCGCACTCATGTCAAATCCTCCAATATTTGTTCCACCGCCGCAAATGCGGCATCTGCATTTTCAACGCTCTGCGCCCCGCCTTGTGCCATATCGGCGCGCCCACCACCGCCTTTACCGCCCAGTTCGCCAACGCAGGCCCGTACCAGATCAACCGCCGAAACCCGTGCGGTCAAACCCTTGCTGACCCCTGCCGCCACTGCAACCTTGCCACCGGTATCGGCAATCAACACCACCACACCGCTTTCCAGCCGGGCCTTATGCTCGTCAATCAACTGTGGTAAATCCTTGCCGGTAACCCCGGAAAGCACCTGAGCTATGATCTTTACTCCGTTGATTTCCTTAACATCTTTCGCCGCCTGACCGCCCCCCGCCATTGCCAGTTCTCGGCGCAATTGCGCCACCTCATTGCTCAGGGATTTACGCTCATCCAACAAGGCTTTCACCCGCTCGGCCACCTCGGCACCTGGCGCCTTCAACGCTGTGGCCACCTCGGCCAACCGGGCATCCTGCCCTTTCAGCCAGGCAAACCCATCCGCACCAGTCAGCGCCTCGATCCGGCGCACGCCGGCACTTGACGCAGAATCACCCAACGCGACAAACACTCCTATGTCACCGGTTTGACGCACATGCGTGCCGCCGCACAATTCCAGTGAATAGGTCTGCCCATCCGTGCCCTTGTCCGACCCGGCAAGCGTTCCCATCGACACAACCCGCACCTCTAGCCCGTATTTTTCACCAAACAACGCCTGCGCCCCCAGATCGCGCGCGCTGTCCGGCGTCATGATCCGGGTCTCAACCACCGAATTCTGGCGGATGTAATCATTCACTTCGGCTTCGACCCGGCTCAATTCTGCGGCACTCAACGCTTTGTTATGACTGAAATCAAACCGTAGCCGGTCGTCGGCATTCAACGATCCGCGCTGTGCCACATGCGGCCCCAACGCCCGACGCAACGCTTCGTGCAACAAATGCGTCGCCGAATGGTTGGCCCGAATGGACCTTCGCCGCGCGTGGTCAACCTCCAACACGGCGGCATCGCCCTGGGCAATCACCCCCTCGGTTACCTTGCCCATATGCACAAATACCCCGGCAGATTTGCGTGTATCCGTCACCTTTACCGCACCGTTGTCAGTGCGGATCACCCCGGCATCCCCCACCTGACCGCCAGATTCGGCGTAAAACGGCGTTTGGTTCAGGGCAATTTGCACGGTCTCGCCTTTTTCAACCCGCTGGATGCTCTGGCCATCGCGCACCAGCGCCACAATCTGACCTTCGGCAGTTTCGGTGTCATAGCCCAGAAAATCCGTGACCCCGTACCGATCAACCACATCAAACCAAACGTCCGCATCCCCTACATCGCCCGACCCGGCCCAGGCCGCGCGGGCCTTGGCCTTTTGCTCGGCCATGGCCGCGTCAAATCCGTCCGTATCCACTGAACGGCCCTGCTCGCGCAACGCATCCTGAGTCAAATCAAGCGGAAAACCAAAGGTATCATACAATTTGAACGCCGCGCGCCCAGGCAATTCAGCGCCTTCATCCAGCCCCGCCACCTCATCATCCAGCAATCGCAGCCCGCGTTCCAATGTCTCGCGAAACCGCACTTCCTCCTGCTTCAAGGTCTCTTCGATCAGAGATTGCGCCCGCCCCAATTCCGGGTAAGCCGCACCCATCTGGGCAATCAATGCAGGCACCAGCCGGTACATCACCGGGTCGCGCGCACCCAAAAGATGCGCATGCCGCATCGCCCGGCGCATGATCCGGCGCAACACATAACCGCGCCCGTCGCCGGCCGGCATCACCCCATCCGCCATCAGAAACGACACCGATCGCAGATGATCGGCAATCACCCGATGATGCATCCGCCCCGGCCCGTCCGGGTCGGTGTTGGTCACATCGGCACTTGCCTCGATCAGACTGCGCATCAGATCAGTGGCGTAATTGTCGTTCGACCCCTGTAACAATGCGGCAACCCGTTCAAGCCCCATACCCGTGTCGATCGACTGCATCTCAAGGTCCGTCATGGACCCATCCTCGAACCGTTCATTCTGCATGAATACCAGGTTCCAGATTTCCACAAACCGGTCGCCATCTTCGTCCGCACTACCCGGAGGGCCACCCCAGATGTGATCCCCATGATCAAAAAATATCTCGGTACACGGCCCACACGGACCGGTCGCGCCCATGCTCCAGAAATTGTCGTTGGTGGGAATGCGAATAATCCGGTCATCGCTGATGCCGGCCACCTTCTTCCAGATATCCGCGGCCTCTTCATCGGTGTGGTAAACCGTGACCAACAGCTTATCCTTGGGAATATCCAGTTCCTTGGTGATCAATTCCCAGGCAAAATGGATCGCATCCGCCTTGAAATAGTCGCCAAAGCTGAAATTCCCCAGCATTTCGAAAAAAGTATGATGCCGGTTGGTATAGCCGACATTGTCCAGATCGTTATGCTTGCCACCCGCGCGCACACATTTTTGCGACGAGGTGGCGCGGGTATAGTCGCGCGTCTCTAACCCGGTGAACAGGTTCTTGAACTGGACCATGCCGGAATTGACAAACATCAGCGTCGGATCATTGCGCGGCACAAGCGGCGAACTTTCGACAACCGCATGCCCCTGCTTGGCAAAATAGTTCAAAAAGGTCGAGCGGATGTCGTTGACTGAGGGCATTGAAAGGCTTCTTTTCCGGCAGGGATTACAATCGGGGCAGGTCTATCGCCCCGATTGCCCGCTGTCCACAGCCGCGCAGGTCATGCCTCAAGGATATCGTCGCCCCCCGACCCTTTTGGCCGGTTGAACTCAAGCCCGTGGGCCGCGCGAATCTTATCTTCGATGTCATAGGCGATGTGTTCATGGTCGCGCAGATATTGCTTGGCGTTTTCACGCCCCTGCCCGATCCGCTCATCGCCATAACTGTACCACGATCCCGATTTGGCAACCACGCCAGCCACCACGCCCAAATCCAGCAATTCACCCATTTTTGAGATGCCTTCGCCATACATGATGTCAAATTCCACCTGCTTGAACGGTGGCGCCACCTTGTTTTTGACCACCTTGACGCGGGTGGAATTGCCCACTATCTCGTCGCGATCCTTGATCGAGCCGATCCGCCGGATATCCAGCCGGACCGACGAATAGAATTTAAGCGCGTTGCCCCCGGTGGTGGTTTCGGGAGAGCCGAACATAACACCGATCTTCATGCGGATCTGGTTGATGAAAATCACCATACAGTTGGATTTGCTGATCGACCCGGTCAGCTTGCGCATGGCCTTGCTCATCAAACGGGCATGCACGCCGACGCTGGCATCGCCCATTTCGCCTTCCAGTTCCGATTTCGGCGTCAGTGCGGCCACCGAATCGATCACGATCATGCTTATCGCTCCTGATCGCACCAAGGTATCGGTGATCTCAAGCGCCTGTTCGCCGGTGTCAGGCTGTGAAATCAGCAACTCATCAATGTTCACGCCCAGTTTCTGCGCATAAAGCGGGTCAAGCGCATGTTCGGCGTCGATAAACGCACAAACCCCGCCGGTTTTTTGCCGTTCCGCGATGCAATGCAGGGTCAACGTTGTTTTGCCCGAACTTTCGGGGCCGTAAATCTCGGTAACACGTCCCATCGGCAGACCGCCAATTCCCAAGGCGATGTCCAGACCCAAAGAACCGGTCGAACTGGCCTCGATTTCTTGCACCGCGCCGTCATCGCCCAGCTTCATGATCGAACCTTTGCCGAACTGCCGTTCAATCTGGGCCAGCGCACTGTCCAGCGCCTTTTGCTTGTCCGAGTTTTTCTTGCTGGTCATCGTCAAAAGATCCGCCATGTTCTTGTTCACCTTTCATTATGTGTCACACCCAACCCCGGGCGGCAATCACTGCTTTGTTCGCCTTATGTTCCCTTAAGGCCAAAAAGGGAACATTTCAATAAAATTTTTCCTATGTCACTGTTTCGCAATTGAGTTAACACAAGGTTTACGGCAGGTTAATGATTGAAAATAAACTGGGGGCATATGTCTAAATGATTGTTTTCTATAAAGAACGTCTGGTGATCCTGTCGGTTCCCAAGACAGGCACCACCGCATTGGAATCGGCGTTTCGGGCGCGCGCTGATATTGTCGTGGCGAACCCGCCGGACCTCAAGCACGCCACGATCTATCGCTACAACCGATTCTTTCGACCGATGTTTGACAAAGTATGCGGTGCCGAAATGGAATCCGTGGCCGTGATCCGCGAACCGGTCAGTTGGCTGGGCAGTTGGTATCGCTATCGCCGTCGTCCTTCCGTGAAAGGCCATCCAAACGCCACCCACGACGTCAGTTTTGAGGAATTTGTCCAGGCATATGTGCGCGGAAGTCCGCCGCCTTTCGCCAAAATAGGCAGCCAGTCCCGGTTTATTGACCCGCGCGGTCGCGGGCCTGGCGTGACCCACCTATTTCGTTATGAAGAGCCTGCGCGGCTACATCAGTTCCTGACCAAACGCCTGGGGGCGATGCCGGAATTGACACGCCAGAATGCCTCGCCCGAAATGACGTTGGAATTGTCGGCCAAGGCAAAAGAGAAATATCGCCGCAAATGCGCAGAAGAGTTTGAACTTTATGAAGCGATTGACTGACCGGCCTGCGTTTTCTGAAGGTTTTCCATTGGGGTATTCGCCAAGGTCATTGCACCTGTTCCGGGTGCATTTGCTGATGAACTATATCTGTTAACTGGTTGAGAGAGAATGGTTTTGGCAAAAAATTTGCATTAGAGACATGTGGCTTGTTATCGCCAAACGCACCCTCGGCATAACCTGACACAAACACCACCCGTACATTGGGGCGGGTTTTTAAGGCTTCTCGCACCCAAGTTGGCCCATCCATGCCCGGCATGACCACGTCGGTGACAAACACATCCACACTAAGCGTCGGATCCTCCAATGTGCGCAGCGCATCCTCGGCGGATTCCGCCTCAAGCACGGTATACCCGCGCAAGCGCAGCGCACGCGAGGCAAAGGCCCGCACCGGTGCTTCATCCTCGACCAACAATACCACCCCTTCGCCCTGTTGCGGCAAAACCCGTGGTTTTTGCGCCGGTGCAGCCAGCTGTTTGGTCTTTACCGCCTCATGAGTCGGGAAATACAGGATAAATTCGGTGCCACTACCCACAACACTGTCAACAAAAATAAACCCGCCGGTCTGTTTGACAATGCCGTAAGCCGTGGACAGACCCAGCCCGGTGCCTTCACCAACCCGCTTGGTGGTGAAAAACGGCTCAAATATTTTCTGGATCTTGTCCGGGGGGATGCCTGTTCCATGATCCGTAACCCGTAATGTCACATAATCACCAACAGGCACCGTCGCCCTGTCACGTTCAAGTGGCTGAGACAGCGTCATAATTTCTGTTTCAATGCGAATTTCTCCACCGTCAGGCATGGCATCGCGTGCATTGACCACAAGGTTCATCAACACTTGTTCCAATTGCCGTTTGTCCG
This sequence comes from Paracoccaceae bacterium, assembly GCA_021648025.1. Taxonomy (GTDB): domain Bacteria; phylum Pseudomonadota; class Alphaproteobacteria; order Rhodobacterales; family Rhodobacteraceae; genus NVQY01. The sequence continues at coordinate 41,052 of JAKITO010000002.1, read as the reverse complement.
CCCGGATAGAACCCAGAACCGGTTCATGACTAAGTGTCAGAGTAACTTTTTCGCCCACCAGCCGGTTCAGCAGATGGGTCAGGTCGGCCAATGTGTCGCGCAGGTCCAAAACCTCGGGGCGCAGGGTTTGTTTGCGAGAGAACGCCAAAAGTTGCCCAACCAATGCAGCTGCACGATTGGAATTCTCATTGATTTGAACAAGATCACCATAATCCTGATCACCCTGATCATGGCGCAACAACAACAGGTCGCAATGGCCTGAAATTGCAGTCAAAAGATTGTTGAAATCATGTGCCACGCCTCCCGCCAATTGACCAATTGCCTGCATTTTCTGGCTTTGCACAAACTGTGCTTCAAGGGTTTTCAATTCGGTCGCGTCATTCAGCATCGCCACCAACACGGTTTTGCCTTCTTCTTTGACCGGGCTAAGTGTGACCTGAACAAAAACCTCTTTATCTTCGCGGGTCAGGCGCAGAAATTCTGATTTGGTTGCAGATTTGCCTTTGGCGGCCTCGTCCAGCCAATCGGGAATTGCCCGGCCCAGCCCTTCCATCACCTGCCCCAATTGCATCGCGACCTTGGCATTTTTCCCCAGCAATCGCCCCGCATGGCCGTTGATGGTCAGAATTTCACCCGCAGTTGAAACCTTGATCATCGGCACCGGCAATGATTCAATTGCGGTCTGACTGGCGGCGTTAAACCCATCCGGAACCGGCAGCAAGAACAGCTCGCTTCGCCCGCCTGAAGCCTCCAATTCAACCAGATTCACATTCACTTTCCCTGTCAGGGTATTGATAATGTTCACTTCTCCAGGGCGTGGCGGCATGCTTTCAAAAAGCCGTTCAATCGCCTTGACGCGCTCTCCGATCAGGCCTCTTGCGGCCTCGTTCATGAACAATACAGCACCCGAACGCCCCACAGTCAGCATCGGCATCGGAATCGCATCCCCCCCGCGCGCCGGACCACCCCGGTCGGGAATTTCCTCAATTCGCCATAAAAACCCTTGCGTGGTCCACCCGCGACTACCGAACCGATGACTGCCAAGGCGATGCACCGCAAGCCGCATGTGACCACCGCGCGTGACCACATCTTCGCGCGCCGCACCATCTCTGCGCGCGCGCCCCTGCAAACGGTACAAAATCGCGGAAGGATTGGCAAAAATCGACCGCAATGTACCAGCCAAAGTCGCACTTCGGGTCTCATGGAACCGGCTGTTGGCCGCGTCGTTGCTGGCCTGAACCTCGCCGTCTTCGTCAGTCACAAAACTGGGAACCGCATCTTTTTCTATGAACCCGGCCAGAAATTGCGAGGCCAGAAACCGCGCCCGGCTTTGCATCTGCGCCCGCGCCGTCATCAAAAGCGCCACCAGTATCAGCGTCGCACCACCAGCCACCAACCCAACCGCCACAAGGTCAGGGAACGGCGCGTAAACCCCCACCGCCACGCAGGCCGCACCAAACACCAATGCCATACCTGCCCGCGCCCCGGAGGACGACGGCACAGGTACCTGAAATTCTGTTGAATCTTGTTGGACCGTCACAAAAAGGCTCCGGATAGGGGAATCGCTCTCTCATTATTTTGCAGAAAAACAGTTAAGCAGAGCCTAATATGCGATCTTCCCGCATAGGGAGAGTACCGTGTATTTTATTCCCGCGTCAAGTGAGCCGAGTAAAATCCATCCGCGCCGTCCTGAAGTGGCCAGTTATGTTGCCAATTGACCTGCCATTGTGGGAAATCTGTCAAAAACCCAGCAATCTGACCGGCGTTTTCGACGTCCAGCACCGAACAGGTCGCATAGGCAATAATCCCGTTTTTGCCAGTTAGTTCAGTCGCCTGCCGCAAAATGTCATGCTGAAAGCCAACCAATTGGTCCAGCCGTGTTTGGGTCAACGCCCATTTACCATCCGGGGCACGCCGCCAGGCACCGCTTCCGGAACAGGGCGCGTCACACAGCACCAGATCAAACGGCGCGACATCCCCCAGGTCAGCCGTTCCCAGCGTCTGCGTCGTCACGCCCGCCCGCGTGGCACGCACCCCAAGGTCAGCCATGCGTTGTGGCGCGATATCATGCACAAAAAGGTCGATCTTTGCTTGTGCTGCCATCGCCAGTGCTTTGCCCCCGCCCCCGGCGCAGTAATCCAGCACCCGCATGCCAGGGCACAACGGCAAGGCCTGAACCACGGCCTGACTGGCAAGGTCCTGCAATTCGACCAGCCCTTCCAGATAGGCGGTTGAGTGGCGAATGCGCCGGGCCCCGGTGTGAATGGTCAGGGCGGTTTCAACCTGCGCATGCGGCGCGCCCTCTATACCGTCGCGGGCCAATGCTGTGATCGCCTGATCACGATCAGCCTTGAGGGAATTGACCCGAAGATAGACCGGGGCGCGTGATTGCAAGGCGGCGGCGGCCTCTGGCATGGTGTGAAACTGAGGCCAAAGCCAATCGGGGATATCAAGCTGTTCAGCCCCCGGTTCCGGGGGCTGCCCAAGCTCGCGTTCCTCGTCACTCAAAACTGCGGGGGCATAAGCCAGCCCGGAAAAGCTGTCGTCGGGGTTTGCGCCTGCGCGCCGCAAAGCGCCGATCATCAAACCCCGCCCGCTCAGGGCACCCCCAAGGGCGCTGTCAGACCGGCGTCGGCGCAGGGCCTCGAATACCAGGTCGCGCACCCCGGCCCGGTCCTTGGACCCGGCATAACGCGCACCCCGGGCCCAACGGGTCAGGCATTGCTCAACCGCCGCCCCGTCAAGATAGAGGTCAAGCACATCAATAGCGGCGGCAATCCGCGCGGCAGGTTTCATGTCTGGGGGGTCAACATTTACAGCCCACGATAATTCGGGCTTTCACGGGTGATCTGCACATCATGCACGTGGCTTTCTTTTAACCCGGCACCGGTGATCCGGACAAATTCACAGTTCCGGCGCATTTCTTCCACTGTCGCACAACCGGTATAGCCCATGGCGGCCCGCAACCCGCCGACCAGTTGATGAATAACCGCGCCAGCGCTGCCTTTATAGGGCACCTGGCCCTCAATCCCCTCAGGCACCAGTTTGTCACTGGCCGCATCCTTTTGAAAATACCGGTCGGCCGAGCCCCGCGCCATCGCCCCAAGCGAACCCATGCCACGATAACTTTTGAAACTGCGGCCCTGATACAGGATCACCTCGCCGGGGGATTCGTCCGTGCCCGCAATCATGCTGCCCACCATGGCACACGAGGCCCCGGCAGCAATCGCCTTGGCAAAATCACCGGAATACTTGATGCCGCCATCGGCAATTATCGGAATGTCACCCGCGGCCGCGGCGCAATCCAGAATGGCCGTCAACTGTGGCACACCCACGCCCGCCACCATCCGCGTGGTGCAGATACTGCCCGGACCGATACCCACCTTGACGGCATCCGCCCCGACGCCGATCAGCGCCTTCACCGCCTCGCCGGTGGCCACATTTCCGGCCACGATCTGAACTTTGCTGGACAGGGCCTTGGCCCGCTCGACCGCCTGCGCCACGCCGATGGAATGGCCGTGGGCCGTATCAATCACGATCATATCCACCCCGGCATCAACCAGGGCCTGCGATCTCTCGAACCCCGCGTCCCCCACGGTGGACGCCGCCGCCACCCGCAAACGACCCAACTGGTCCTTGCAGGCGGTCGGGTTAAGAACCGCCAGTTCGGTATCCTTAAAGGTCAGCAATCCGGTCAATTTGCCTGCGCCATCGGTAATTAACAGCTTTTCAATCCGGCGCGCCTTCATCAGGCTGATCGCCTCGTCGCGATCCGCAGGCTCGTGCAGAATGGCCAGATTGTCATGGCTCATCATCACCCGTACCGGGGTTGCGTCATCACTGGCAAACCGCATGTCGCGGTTGGTGACAATGCCAACCACCCGACCCTGATCATCCACCACCGGAAAGCCGGTCACATTATAGCGATCACTCAGCGCCTTGGCATCCGCCAAGGTCTGATCGGCGCGCAGGGTAATCGGATTATACACGATCCCCGATTCGAACCGCTTGACCCGGCGCACCTCTTGCGCCTGTGCCGCAATATCCAGGTTGCGATGCACCACCCCCATGCCCCCGGCCTGTGCCATGGCAATTGCCATGCGTGCCTCGGTCACCGTGTCCATGGCACTGGACAGTAAGGGAATATTCAGGGAAATCGACTGGGTCACCCGCGTCGCTGTATCCGCCCCCCCGGGCAGCACCGAACTGGCGGCCGGAACCAGAAGAACATCATCAAAGGTAAGTGCCTCACGAATCTGCATAGTCACCCCTCATGCAAAAGCCCGTTTGACGGCCATCCTATAGTACGCCGCCCGGCCAGACAAAAGGCCCATTCGCCAAAAACAATCGCGCTTCTTTCCTCATTTCCTGTCCTTCAGACATCCCCGACCCGTTGCCCTCTCAAAGCATCCATCAGTACCGACCTGACCATGTCACGCGATACATCCGCCGTCACAAACGCCTGCCCCAGCCCCCGCGCCAGCACATAATGCAACTTGCCGCCCATCATCTTCTTGTCCTGCCCCATCAGCCCAAGCAACGCCTCGGCATCCGGCAATTCCCCTTCGATATCGCCAAGGTCAACCTTCATGCCCATACTGCGCAAATGGGCGCGAACCCGGCTTGGATCTTCCTGCGAACACAGCCCCATGCGCGCCGACAGCTCAAACGCCAATGCACAGCCAATCGCCACGCCTTCGCCGTGCAGCAACCGATCCGAATACCCCGTCGCTGCTTCAAGTGCATGACCAAAGGTATGACCCAGGTTCAGTAACGCGCGATCCCCCTGTTCGGTCTCATCGCGCACCACAATGTCGGCCTTCATCTGAACCGCGCGCGCAACCGCCTGCACCCGCGCGCCCATGTCGCCTGCGGCCAATGCCGGGCCATTTTCCTCAAGCCATTGAAAAAAATCAAGATCCCCCAACAACCCGTATTTGACAACCTCGCCGTACCCCGACAGGAAATCACGCGGCGTCATCGTCGCCAAAACCTCGGTATCCGCCAATACCAACACCGGCTGATGAAACGCCCCAATCAGGTTCTTGCCCTGGGCGGCGTTGATCCCGGTCTTGCCGCCAACCGAACTGTCAACCTGCGCCAGCAGCGACGTCGGTATCTGAACAAACCGCACGCCGCGCCGCAGCACGGCAGCAGCAAAACCGACCAGATCGCCAATCACCCCGCCGCCAAAGGCCACCACCACATCGTTGCGCTCGACCCGCTGCTCCAGCAACCAATCCAGCGTGCGTTCAAATTCGGGCCAGCCTTTGGTCGCCTCGCCCGCAGGCAGCACCAGTTCTGACATCGAAATGCCCGCCGCGCCCAGCCCGTCGCGCAAAGCATCAAGATGCAAGGCGCCCACGTTCCGGTCGGTAACAACCACCACCCGGGGGCGATCCAAAAACGGCAAAATCCGCGCGCCCGCCTGGGCCAGAAGCCCCGGACCAATCACCACATCATAGGCCCGTGCCCCAAGCGGCACATGCACAATGTTCAAACCTGCCTGCAAAATCCCTATCCCTTCAATACATCCAATACATCCGGGCGCGCGGCAAGCGCCGTCAATACCCGGTCAACCATCTGATCAATCGACGCAATTCCATCCGACACCACAGTCAGATCAGCCATCCCATAAAGCGGCACCCGCACGTCATACAAGGCGGCCAATGTCGCGCGCGGATCATCGGTGCGCAGCAAAGGCCGCGTGTCTTTGTGTTTCACCCGGTTCCAAAGCACGTCAATATCCGCCTTCAACCAGACCGACACGCCGACTTGCGAAATCATTGCCCGGTTCGCCTTGGCCAGAAACGCGCCCCCGCCGGTGGACAGAATGCAATTTTCCTTGCCCAGCAACCGCCGGATCACTTTGGTTTCCTTGTCCCGAAAAAATGCCTCGCCGTTGCGGGTGAAAATCTCGGGTACGCTCATATTGGCGGCGGCCTCCATCTCGGTGTCACTGTCCAGGAACGCCACGCCCAGGCGATGCGCCAACGCCCGGCCAACCGCGGTTTTACCCGCCCCCATCATCCCCACCATCACCACCGTCTTCAGCAGCACAGGCTTTGACAGGTGATATGTGGCCGGGTTGACCGCATTTTGCTCAATTCCGCTCATTTGACGTTGAATGACGTGAAATTCCCCAAAAGGCCATATATAATCTAGACAAAAGCACAAAAGACCGAGGCAAAACACCCCATGGGCCGACTTTTCAAGTACCTGATTTACCTTACTATTCTGGCCGCAATTGGCCTTGTGACCTATACTTACCTTGGCCCCTGGTTTGGGGTCGATTTCTCGGCTCCGCAAGGCCAGATAACCCTGCCGGTGGTTCTGGATGCAAATTAGGGCGACAATCCTTGCGATCCTGTTGCCGCTGGGTGCCAGCGCCGAGCAGCCCCTTTCGGTGATCGAATGGATCACCCAAAGGCCGCCGGACGGCATTACTTATCCGGTGCTGAACGAACCACCGGTCAGCAATTCGATCGACCATTCCACCATCGACGTCAGTTCGCTGGACGCGGCCGTTGTCGCCATAGGCCTGGTGCCGGGCAATGTCACCGGCCTGCCAGTTGACCTGTGGCTGGGCAGTGACGCCAACGTCCTGAGTGGATTGATCGCCAAAGTCGCGGTGGCCGATTACCCGGCGATGCAACGCCTGCTGTATACCCTGCTTTTGTCCGAGACCCTGCCACCGTCGGCCCATAACGACGCCGAAACCTTGTTGCTGGCCCGCATTGACCGGCTGCTGGAATTGGGCGCCACCGATCCGGCCCAAGCCCTGATCGAACTGGCCGGGGCCACTGAAAACGCCGATCGCTTTGGCCGCTGGTTCGATGCCACCCTGTTGAACGGCGACGAAGACAAGGCCTGCGCCGCGATGGCAGACGCCCCGCATCTGGCCCCGGATTACGCCGCCCGGATATTCTGTGACGCAAGGCGCGGCGATTGGCAAACGGCCGCGCTGACGCTGGAAACCGTGCATGCGCTGGGGGTATTGCCGCCCGCCGACCTGTCGTTGCTGGACCGCTACCTTAGCCCCGGCATCTTCGAAGGCGCCCCGCCCCTGCCCGCCCCTGACGGCCCCGATCCGCTGACATTCCGATTGTTCGAAACCATCGGCGAACGCCTGCCCACCGCGTCCCTACCGCGCGGCTTTGCCACCGTGGATTTGCGCGATGTGGCCGGCTGGAAGGCCCAGCTTGAGGCGGCAGAGCGACTGACCCGCATCGGCGCACTTGGCCCCAACCGCCTGCTGGGGCTGTATTCGGAACGCCGACCCGCCGCATCGGGCGGCATCTGGGACCGGGTGCATGCCTTGCAACGCTTTGAAACCGCCCTGGAAACCGGCAGCAATGACGCCGTTGCCAAAACCCTGCCAGAAGTCTGGCAGGCGATGCGCGACGTCCGGCTTGAGGTGCCTTTTGCCAGCCTGTTCGCCGAACGGCTGGCCGACCTGTCGCCTGACGACCAAAGCACTAAATCCCTGATCTGGCAGATTTCCCTGCTTGGCCCCGACTATGAAACCCCGGCACAAACCCCGCCTGACGACACCAAACGCAGCCAATACCTTGGCGCCCTCGCCTTAGGCCAACCAGGCCTTACCAAAGCCCCCGATGCCACCGCCCAGGCGATCTCCGAAGGGTTCGCCGCCAATCCACCACTGTCCCAGCAACGCCTGCTGGACGCAGGCCAGTTGGGCGAAGCCCTGTTGCGGGCGATCATCCTGATGGACAGCGGCGCGCGCGGCAACCCGGGTGATCTGACCAGCGCCATGGCCACCCTTCGCGCCGTGGGTATGGAAGACACCGCACGGCGCGCCGGATTGCAACTGATGTTGCTGGAACGCCGCTGATGTTGGCACCAAAAAACCCTGAGCAATGGATTTCGACCTTTCTTGATGCGCAATCGGCGGAACTGGGGGCGGCCACCAACACCTTGTTGGCCTATGGCCGCGATCTGCTGGATTTCACCGGCTGGCTGGCGCGCCAGTCCTTTGATATTGTCGGCGCAAATCGCGACCAAATCGAGGCTTATCTGATCTTTTGCGATGCTCAGGGCCTGGCCAAATCCACCCGCGCCCGTCGCCTGTCGGCGATCAAACAGATTTACCGGTTTGGGTTTGAAGAAGGCTGGCGCGACGATAACCCGGCCATTCAGATCACCGGCCCGGGGCGTGACAAACGCCTGCCCAAAATCCTGGATATGGACGAAGTCGACAGGTTGCTGGACGCCGCCCGCACCTCAGGGCCTCACCAGCTGCGCAATACCTGCCTGATGGAGTTGCTGTATGCCACCGGATGCCGCGTCAGCGAATTGGTCTCGTTGCCCGTGGCCTCGGCGCGGGGCAATCCGGCGATGTTGCTGATAAGCGGCAAAGGCGGCAAGGAACGCATGGTGCCCTTGTCGCCGCCCGCCCGGGTGGCCCTTGCCGCATGGCTGACCCAATGGGATGACACCCAGACGGCCCGCGTTGCCGAAGGGCTGACGCCATCACCATTCCTGTTTCCCTCAAACGCCAAGCAGGGGTTTGTAACACGGGTCTGGTTCTATCAACAGATCAAGAAACTCGCTCTTGCAGCAGGCGTCAACCCGGCACGCGTCACACCGCACACATTGCGCCACGCCTTTGCCACGCATCTTTTGGCCAACGGTGCTGATCTCATGACGATCCAGACCCTTCTGGGCCACGCCGACGTGGCCACAACCGAGATTTACACCCATGTTCTGGACGCGCGATTGTCCGAACTGGTGCTGCAACATCACCCGCTGGCAGTAAGGAAACCGCAAGCCAAAGCGTGACCCATGGCTGCAACACCGTTCAAACCTTATTTCCGGCGCAGCCTTTTCTCAATCTGGCGCTTTTCCCAATCAACGCTAAACGGTGAGAATGTCTCAAACACGCTTATTCCGTGAAAAAATACCCCGATCCCCCAGCCAAGTGCGGGCCAGACCACCCAAAAAGAGCCCCCGGTCACCAGATTGAGGACCAGCAGCAGGATCATGACCAGCACATAGCTGGCCAGATGAGCATAAAACCCCTTGATATCGCGCACATATTCCATCGCCTCGCTCTCGCCTTCGCTCAGTCCGGCATCACTGAATCGCCCCTCTTGCCCGGCCATCAGTATTTGCAGTTTATCAAGGGCATCGCGATCTTTTATAGTCAGGTTCTGGTCGGGCATTTCGGTATCCTCTCTTAGGGTGATGAAATCAGTTTCAAATACCGCGGCAAGACATTTCAGGGATTCAAGGCTGGCATTCCTGCCCCGCTCGATACGCTGGATGGTGCGGGTGCTGACCCCGGAAATCTCGGCCAGCTGTTCTTGCGACCACCCCCGATCCAAGCGAAGTTTGCGAAGTATCATACCTGTTCCCGTCCATGTCTGCGTCCTCGGTATGGCCACCTTGTGCCAACCTGTTGTATTTGCCCACGACACCAATCTGACACAAGTGTCATACCACCCGCCATCCCTGCGACACCGCTGTGCAAAAGAACCCGGCATCACCTACACTTGATCCGCCGCCCCGCAAGCCTCATAACAAGGTAAACCCCTTAAGGATATGCGACCAATGCCCGATGCGACATCCATTCTTGATGCCTCTTTCTTGATCACCAGCGGGGTGATCGTGCTGTTACTGGTGGTTTCGGCCTTCTTTTCCGGCTCGGAAACCGCACTGACCGCCGCCTCGCGCGGCAAGCTGCGGACCCAGGCCGACAAGGGATCGCGCGGCGCACGCGCGGCGCTGCGCATCACCGAAGACAACGAACGCCTGATCGGCTCGGTGCTGCTTGGCAATAACCTGGTCAATATTCTTGCCGCGTCGCTGGCCACGGCGATGTTCACCCGCGCCTTTGGCCAGAACGGCGTGGCCATAGCCACCCTGGTGATGACCTTGCTGGTGCTGATCTTCGCCGAAGTCCTGCCCAAAACCTATGCCATCATCAACGCCGAAAAGGCCGCCGCAATGGTGGCGCCGGTGATTGGCCTGGTGGTCAAGGTGTTTGCCCCGGTGGTCGGGGTGGTACGGATGCTGGTGCGCGGCTTGCTGCGGTTGTTTGGCGTGGCCATCGAGGCCGACGGCCAAATGCTGGCGGTCCGAGAAGAGATTGCCGGCGCAATCCAGTTGGGCCATTCCGAAGGCGTGGTCCAGAAAGAAGACCGCGACCGGATATTGGGCGCGCTGGACCTTTCGGACCGCACCGTAGAGGAGATCATGCTGCACCGGTCGGATATCGAGATGATCAACGCACAAAACCCACCCGAGGACATTCTGAAACAAATCCTTAACTCACCCCATACCCGCCTGCCGGTTTACCGCGACCAGGCCGAGAATATTGTCGGCATCGTCCACGCCAAAGACCTGTCGCGCGCGATGTATGAACAGGTCGGCGGCCCGGACGGCGATGCCTCGGCGCTAAAGCGGTTTCGCATCACTGACGTGGCTGTCGCGCCGTATTTTGTACCCGAGACCACGCCGCTGGACGACCAGATGCGCGAATTCCTGCGCCTGCGCAGTCATTTTGCCCTGGTGGTCGACGAATACGGATCCTTGCAAGGGTTGATCACGCTTGAGGACATTCTGGAAGAGATCGTCGGCGAGATCACCGATGAATTTGACCCGGATTCCGAACACGCCGTGATCCGCACCGAGGACGGCCAGTATATGGTCGACGGGGCGATGACCATCCGCGACCTGAACCGCGCGTTCGACTGGATGTTGCCGGATGACGAGGCCAACACCGTGGCCGGCCTGGTGATCCACGAGGCGCAGATGATCCCCACTGTAGGTCAGGTATTTTCGTTCCACAACTTTCGGTTCGAGGTAATGACGCGGGAGGGCAACCGGATAACCGGGTTGAAGATCAGGCCTTTGTAAAACCTGGCATCTTTCCGTAGGGTGGGTGAAAGCCCACGTTTGCCCGCTGAATTACCTACCGATAAAGCGACGCAGGTCTCAGGCCCGCAAACGCGTGCCTTTGGGGTCAAATGGCGGCTCTTGCAGGATGCGCGCCTTGTGAGGGCGTCCCAGCACCATCACCTCGACCTTGTCCCCCGGCCCGGCATCTTTGACAAAACCCAACGCCAGCGACATGCCAACACTATAGCCATAGGCGCCCGACGTGATCCTTCCAATGCCCTTGCCATCCTTGAAAATCGGCTCTCCGCCGGTGGCATCGGCGTTCGAGGCGTCGGTGTCGGCACTGTCGAGCGCCAGCAACACCAATTGTTCACGCGCCGGGTTGGCCATCGTACCGGCCACCGCCGCCTTGTTCAGAAAATCCTTGTCCATTTTGCACAAACGATCCAGCCCCACCTCTTGCGGCCAGTATTGCGGGCTGTATTCGCGGCTCCACGATCCATAACCCTTTTCCACCCGCAACGACCCCAACGCCCGCCCGCCGACCGGCCCGGCACCAACCTCCTTGCCCGCCTCCAACAGGGCCTCATAAAGCCGTTTCTGGTCCTTGGTGGCACAATGCAGCTCCCACCCCAGATCACCGGTGAATGACACCCTGAGGGCCAGACATTGAACCCCCGCCAATTCGATCCGTTTGGAGCGCATGAAGGCAAAATCAGCCGTCTCAAGCGAAGTATTTGTCAACCGTTGCAGCATCTTGCGCGACTTTGGCCCGGCCACGTTAAAGCCGCACATGGCCTCGGTGTGGCTCTCAAAAATGGTGCCCCAGGGCAAGGGAACCGCCCGGAAAAACCGCTGGTGGTAGCGCTCGGCAATGCCCGAGCCGATGATCCAGAATTCATCCTCGTCCAGCTTGGTCACGGTGAAATCGCCGGCAATTCCGCCCCGCACGCCGATCAAAGGCGTAAGGCACGACCGCCCCACCATCTTTGGCATATTATTGGCAAATATCGCGTTCAGCCAATCGGACGCACCCGGCCCCTTGCAGGAATATTTGGCAAAGTTCGAAATGTCGATAATCCCGGCATTTGCCCGCAAGCGGCGGCATTCATCCCCCACCGGTCCCCACCAGTTTTGCCGGGTAAAGCCATTGGTATCTTTGGTGCCAGCCGTTTCGGCAAACCACAGCGGATGTTCCCAGCCATAGTTCAACCCCATCACCGCCCCCAGTTGTTTTTGCAGGTCATGAACGGGCCGCGTGCGCACCGGCCGTCCGGCCTCGCGTTCCTCATTCGGAAAGTGAATTGCGAACCGATGCGCATATTGATCGCGAACCTTGGCCTTGGTGAACGCCTTGCCGGCCCAGTCGCCAAACCGCGCCATATCCCAGGCGAACATGTCATATTGGGTTTCACCCTCGATCATCCATTGAGCCGCCATCAACCCCATTCCGCCAGATTGGCTAAACCCTGGAATAATACCATTGCAGCAAAAGTAATTTCGAAGTTCTGGCACCGGGCCAAAAAGTACGTTGCCATCCGGCGACCAGATCATCGGCCCGTTGATGACCCGTTTGATCCCCGCCTCGCCCACGGCTGGTACCCGCGCAATCGCTCGCATCATATTGTCTTCGATCCGCCCCAGATCATCAGGGAAAAGTTCATGGCCAAACCCTGGCGGCGTGCCGTCTTCGGCCCAGAATTTCATGTCCTTCTCGTAAGCACCAACCAACAGACCCTGCCCCTCTTGACGCAGATAATATTCGCCATCCCGATCGGCAATCGACGGCAACCGGCGGTCCATCCCGGCAATTTCAGCAATGGTTTCTGTAACAAAGTATTGATGTTCAGTGGGTTGCAGAGGTAACTTAAACCCCGCCATTGCCGCCACTTCACGCCCCCAAAGCCCGGCGGCATTGATCACCCATTGGGTGTGAATATTTCCCTTTTCAGTTTCGACAATCCACGACCCATCCGCCTGAGGGATGGTTGAAGTAACCGGCGTAAACCGATGAATTTCCGCGCCTTTTGCCCGCGCCCCGGCGGCATAGGCCTGGGTTACCCCGCTTGGATCAACATTGCCGCCGTCAGGTTCATACATGATGCAACGGATACCGTCGAAATCAGCCAGCGGATGCAGGCGCTCGGCCTCATCCCGGCTGACTTCATGGAAATTCATGCCATAAAGCCGCGCCTTGGCCTCTTGCAGGCGCAACTGATGCTCGCGCGCTTGCGATTGGGCCAGGTACAAAGACCCCGCCTGAAACACCCCGCAGCTTTGGCCGGTCTCTGCCTCAAGTTCATTATACAGCTTCATGGTGTAATGCTGGATGCGCGAAATATTGGTGCTGTCGTGCAGCCCGTGAATATTCGCCGCCGCATGCCAGGTTGACCCGCTGGTCAGCTCGTCCCTCTCAAGCAGAACCACATCCGACCAGCCCAGTTTGGTCAGATGATACAGGATCGAACAACCAATCAATCCACCGCCAATCACAACGGCCTGTGCGTGGGTTTTCATGTTGAATTTTCCTGTGTTTGCGTGGGTTGCGCACAACCTGCCCAAGCTGGCCCCTTCATGAATGCCGGAATCCGACATGAAGCGTCGCAATTCACCCGATATTTCAGGGCGCCAGGGATAGGTAAAACGGTGCAAAACATCCAAAATCTGGCCGAGTTTGGGACAAAACGGCATAATCGGTCGCTTTCCGACTTGCCCCAGCGGCAGGCTCCTCGCACCATCGCCAGGGAAATCAAAGGGAACATCATGCAAACCACCACCAGAGTGGCCGTCATCGGTGGCGGCGTTGTCGGCGTATCGGTCCTGTATCATCTGACCAAACTGGGCTGGTCCGATGTCATGTTGATTGAACGGTCCGAACTGACGTCAGGCTCTACCTGGCACGCGGCTGGTGGGTTTCACACCCTCAATGGTGATACCAACATGGCTGCCCTGCAAGGCTATACAATCCGCCTTTACAAAGAGTTAGAGGAAATCACCGGCCTTTCCTGTGGGCTTCATCATGTGGGCGGAATTACCTTGGCCGACAACCGCGACCGGTTCGACATGCTGTTGGCCGAGCGCGCAAAACACCGGTTCATGGGGCTTGAGACCCGGATTGTCACGCCCGACGAAATCCGCGACATCGCCCCCGTTACCAACACCAAAGGCATCATTGGCGCGCTTTATGACCCGCTTGATGGTCATCTTGACCCCTCGGGCACCACCCATGCCTATGCACGCGCGGCCCGGATGGGCGGGGCAACGATTGAAACCCATTGTATGGTGCGTGAAACCAACCAGCGAAGTGATGGCACCTGGGATGTGGTGACCGACAAGGGGACCATTCACGCCGAACATGTGGTGAATGCCGGTGGCCTTTGGGCGCGGGAAGTCGGCGCCATGGCCGGCGTTTATCTGCCGCTGCTGCCGATGGAACATCAATATATCATCACCGACGATGTGCCCGAAATTACCGAGCGTTCCCAAGAACATCCCCATGTCATGGACCCGGCTGGCGAAAGCTATCTGCGCCAGGAAGGCCGCGGTCTTTGCATCGGCTTTTACGAACAATCCTGCCGCCCTTGGGCCGTGGATGGCACATCCTGGGATTTTGGCCAGGAATTGTTGCCAAATGACTTTGACAAGATCGCCCAAAGCATTGAATTTGCATACAAACGCTTTCCCGCCCTGGAACGTGCCGGGGTCAAATCGGTGATCCACGGCCCGTTTACCTTTGCCCCCGACGGCAACCCCCTGGTTGGGCCGGTCACGGGCTTGCGCAACTATTGGTCGGCTTGCGGCGTCATGGCCGGGTTTTCCCAAGGCGGCGGGGTCGGATTGATGCTGGCGCAATGGATGATAACAGGAGAAACCGAACGCGATGTCACCGCCATGGATGTCGCCCGTTTCGGCGACTGGATCAGCCCCGGATATACCGTGCCAAAAGTGATCGAGACCTATAAAAAACGCTTTTCCGTGGCTTACCCGAACGAAGAACTGCCCGCAGCCCGCCCCAACCGGACCACGCCGATGTACGATATATTCTCTGATATGGGCGCGGTCTGGGGCCAGCAATATGGGTTGGAAGTTGTCAACTACTTCGCGCAAGGCATTGAACCCAATTACGAAACCCCATCTTTTCGCCGTTCGGACGCGTTTGACGCAACAGCCCGCGAGGTGCGCGGCGTGCGCCAGCATGTCGGCATCAACGAGGTGCACAACTTCGGCAAATTTCTGGTCACCGGCCCGGGCGCCCGTGCCTGGCTGGATCGCATCATGGCTGGACGCATCCCCAAACCGGGGCGGTTGGCCCTGACCCCGATGTTGTCGCCCAAAGGGCGCTTGTTAGGTGATTTTACCGTGTCCTGCCTGGATGAACACCGCTTCCAACTCACGGCGTCATACGGGGCGCAGAATGTGCATTTTCGCTGGTTCCAGCAACATCAGCAAGACGGCGTAAGCATCGAGAATATAAGCGATAAGCGCAACGGATTCCAAATTTCCGGCCCCCGTGCGCGCGACGTGCTGAGCGCCTGCACCCGCACCGATATTACCGATATGAACTTTATGGACATCCGCGAAACCTCTGTCGGCCTGAGCGATTGTCTGATCCAGCGGGTCAGCTATACTGGCGATCTCGGCTTTGAAATTTACTGTGATCCAATGGCGCAACGTCAACTTTGGGACACGCTTTGGCAGGCCGGACAGACCCACAACATGATGCCGTTTGGCATGCGGGCGATGATGTCGCTGCGGCTGGATAAGTTCTTTGGCAGTTGGCTGTCTGAATACTCGCCTGACTACACAGCCGCCGAAACCGGCATGGATCGCTTTATCTCTTTCTCTAAAGCCTCTGATTTCATTGGCAAAGCTGCCGCAATCACCGAACGGAAAGCCGGGTCAGATCGCCGCCTGACAGCCTTTGAGGTCGACACATCAGATGCCGATGTCCACGGCTACGAACCAATTTGGCTTGACGCCAGAGTACAAGGGTTCTGCACTTCCGGCGGCTATTCACATCACGCGCAGAAATCCATCGCCCTCGGGTTTTTGCCAACCGACAGGATCACCCAGGGTCAAAAAGTCGAAATCGAAATCCTTGGCCAGATGCGCCCCGCCACCCTGATCACCACGCCGCTGTTCGATGCCGACGGTGCAAGAATGCGCGGATAACTCTTTCTTTCCCTATCTTTTGCCTTCAAATACCCCCGCCCCATTGCCCGACAATGGTTTGCATGCAAACCATGAGACGGGAGACTTAAATATTTTCCACCAAAACCAGCCAATGAAAGAAACACAACTGTGTCAAAAATGGCTATCCTTATCCTCGCAGCTGGCCATTCCTCGCGAATGGGTCACGAGGACAAGCTGATGAAAGATGCCAACGGCACACCGTTGTTGGCGCGCGTGATAATCCGCGCGCATTCCACCCATTTCCCTGTCTTTGTTACCCTGCCAGCCCTGGACCACCCGCGCGCTGCTTTGTTGCGCGGGACCGATGCCACACCCATCGCTGTACCCGACAGGTCCCAAGGCATGGCCGCGTCCATTCGCCGGGGGATCGACGGCCTGCCGGATCAAACACCGGGGGTGATGATCCTGCCGGGCGACATGCCGGACCTGACCACAAAAGATCTGACCCACCTGTCCCGAATATTTGAAAACAATCCAGGTCACATCATCCGCGCCACCACCGAAGATGGCCGTTCTGGCCATCCAGTGATTTTCCCTGCAAAGCTGTTTGCGCAATTGCGCCGGATATCCGGCGATCAGGGGGCGCGCGCGGTGGTCAAGGCCCACATGGATCGCCTAAGGCAAGTCGCCTTACCCGGAAATCATGCGATTTGTGATCTTGATACACCAGCAGACTGGACCGCCTGGAACGCAAACTGGGCCGCCTGGAACAGAGTGAATGGCACCTGACCAAGCCCACCAGAGAAATTGTCTTTGACTGGGCTGTAAAATCCGACAAAGCAAAAGGCGGCCTGGAAAACCCAGACCGCCTATTGCTCCGCGCGCCCCGAGTCGCGCGGATATTCACTGCATATTCGGGGAATCGAAGCGGGGGCTGATTTACATCAGCAACCGGGCTTCGTGTTTCTTCAGCGACCGGCGCGCCGCACTATAGGATGCGATGCCTTCACTGGTGTCCAATTCCGGGAACAGCTCAAGTATTTCGTTGCGTTGGGCGTTGCCAACCCCCCGCAGCGACATGTCACCCGGCTGAAAGCTTTCGCTCCAGGACCCGTCCGACAGCACCACTTCATGTTGGGCGAACATCATGTGGATATAGCTGACCCGTGGTACATCCATGCGGGTAACCCCGTCCAGACCAATCAGATGTTTCGCCGCCACCAGCACTTCGCGATCTTCAAAGTAAAGCGCTGTTTTGTCGTTGGCCACCAGAACCCTGTGGTTCGGGCTTAGCATCATGTCACGCTCGGGCAATCCGTTGCCAAGTGCGCCCTGACGGATCATCACAGGGTTCAGATGCTCGGCATTGGCCAGTTCCTGACCAGTCATGTCGCGCACGCCCAGCCAGGCGATATCCTGAATGCCGTTGTCGCGGGTGATGATCCGGTCACCGATCTGCAATTCCTCGATCAATCGCTCGCCACGCGGGGTGGCGATACGGGTGCCGGGGGTAAAACAAATCGGTGCGCCGATGACTTCTTCGATCTCGGCGAACGTCATGGAACCGGTGACAGCTCCGCTGCCGTCCAGCAGGTTGATCGTGCCAGAGGTGGAATCGCCGTCCGCATCAACGGTTTGGCTGGCGATCTCAAAGTTCACGCCGGTCAGGTCAAGGATGTCAAAATCATCTCCACCGGTGCCACCATCAACCACATCGCCGGCATCACCGCCGATGAATGTGTCACGGTCATCGCCACCCGACAGGGTGTCGCTGCCCTGGCCACCGATCAGCGTGTCATTGCCGGTGCCACCGCTGATGGTGTCGTCGTCAATGCCGCCGTCGATGTAATCATCGCCGGCACCACCGGTGATGGTGTCGTCGTCGTCCTGACCAAAGATGGTATCATTGCCGTCGCCACCGTCGATCACATCCATGCCATTGGTCGGATCAGGGTCCGCAGGCTGGGACACACCGTCATCAGGAATGTTCAGCGCATCCGGGAACGACGGGTTCAGGCCGCCATAAATGGTGTCGTCGCCGTCACCACCGCGAATAATGTCAGAGCCTTCGCCACCGACAATAAAGTCATCGCCGGTGCCGCCATCAATGGTGTCATCGTCCAGACCACCGTCGATGGTATCGTTGCCGGAACCGCCGTCGATGATGTCGTTGTCGTCGCCAGTAATGATCGTGTCATCGCCGGCACCACCGTCAACCGTGTCGCGGTCATCAAAGATGTCCGCATCAGCCGGAATTGGCGGGATGCCAAGCGACGGATACCCGTCAAACCCACGATCCGGCAATGCCGTCCCGATCGAACCGGAGGTATCAATCACATCGTCGCCGTCGCCGCCGTAGACCGTGTCAGACCCATCGCCACCGGTGATGGTGTCATCGCCGCCCTGGCCATAGATAATGTCGTCGCCGTCGCCGCCATGCAATTGATCGTCACCATCTTCGCCGGTATCGGCCAGAGGCACGTCAAAGTACACATCCGTAACAGTAATGCCGGAATTCGCGCCGCCATCCTGGTCATGCGAAATGATCAGATGATCAACCAGGCCGGGAATGGTGACCAGTACCGAATACCCTGGATTATTTGGGTCGGCATAGCCGCCATTGCTGTCGGCGGTGTCATCGCCACCGGCCGCGTCTTCGTCGGATGTGGTAACATTTGTGCCACCGGACATGATCACGGTGACCAGGTTGCCATCGGCGTCAAAGGCCTGCACCTGAACCACACCGTCGCCGTCCACGTCATTGATCCGGAACGAAATGTCGGTGACTTCCTGACTGAAATCCAGCTGATAGTCGGCTGAATTTGCCTGACCGTTCAGAACCGAACTTAGGGCGCTGTTGTCATCCGCATCACCACCGCCGGTGTTAATATTGGTGACATACTGGTCGTTGGCGGATTCAAAGATGGTGTTGACGGCACTGGATTCATTCAGCACCGAATAAGTCACGTCAACCGTACCGGTGTTCTGGGTAAAGCCACCGCTAAGGTCGTCGCCATTGTCGATATCGCTGGCGCCGCCATCCGGGTCCGGTGCCAGATCCCACTCAAAACTTTCGCGCACCGTACCACCCGTGTCGCCGCCCGGCAGGTTGTCGTCGCCGTAAATCACGTCGTCGCCTGCTTCGCCGTAAACCGTATCCGAACCGCTGCCGACATATACCGTATCATCGCCAACGCCTGCGTAAACCGTATCATCACCCGCACCCGCATCGACAATATCATCATCCGGGGCCTGACCCGGCAGGATCGCGTCGCCCGCGTCAATCATGTCGCCTTCCGGGTCGCCGGTATAGGCCAGATCAATCATGTCATCGCCGTCGGTGCCCGAAACAATCCCGTCACCCACGCCAACAACCGGCGCATCCAGAACCGCCACATAATCAACGCTGCCGCTGAAGTGGTTGGAAGAACTGCCGCCTGTCGTGCCCTGGGCTGCGATAACAAAGTTCTGGTCATCGTTGGTTTCGATTTCCATGGTCAGGCCAACCGCTGTGCCTGTGGTTTCAAAACCTGTGCCTTGGGTGACATTTTCAACTGTCATCGCCGGAGCACCGGTGGCCGACCAGGAATATGTCACTTTGATTATATCGTTATCTGAAAAGAACCCGGCCCCGGTGCTCAGAGTATCGTCGCCATCGGCACCTGCATGATATGCCTGGACCTCGCCGTCGGCAGTAACGCGGATTTCAAAGAACCCGTCGGTAGAGGCATTTTCGGCAATGCCGCGGCTGACCACTGTGTCCGGCTCGTCGTTATGAGACGCGAAATGCTTGAATTGGGTAATGATTGTGCCTTCGGAAAGATCAAAGGCATCATCCGCGCCCCCCACCTCAAAGCGGTCATCCAGGCCATCGGTATGCAACCAGCCACCAATGGCTGTCGGCCCGCCTTCGGGTACACCGTCCTGGCCAATGCCGTCATCAAGGCCGGTATCCTCGTTTTCCTGACCCGACAGGAAATCCCACAGACCGATTACGTTTGCATCATGGATGTTGTCAAAATTAAGCGCCATTTCAATCCCCGTGCACCGTTGCGATGCGAAACTATTCGATCACCCCCGTGATCATCAGACATTGCCCCCAGTTGGGCACTAACTGAATACCGCCCCCTCAGAAACAGAGATAGTGAAAAATGGCAGAAAATTTTGGGCAATTTGGCGAATTCCGTATTTTTGCGTCATGTATTCAGGATGACTTTATTGGATTGGACCTTCGATTGTTTCGAAATTGTTCGTAAATCTTGTGGCATTCGGACGCATTTCCTCTAAATGAGCGAAGAAATACCCGGGAACCACCATTATAGCCGGTTATTGCTTCCAAATCGCAAACAATGGCCTGAAATGCCCTGGTACAGAAAACCAGGTCGAATTGTGGCAATGCCCGCCGCATTTTTACCTGACGATACCGAAGATGTGGCAACAATCATCGGAACCCAACGTATTTACAGCCAAAACGCGAACAATCCGGCGTCAAAAGACTAGAATCAATCTCAAATTTGCCGCAATTGCCGAAGATCACGTTGTTGGTGAATCCAGGCCCGCAAAATCAGGCCCGCAAACGGGACCCAGTCAGACAATCAGGAGAGGCTGGTACCCAAGGCCGGACTCGAACCGGCACACCCGTTAAGGCGGGGGATTTTGAATCCCCTGCGTCTACCATTCCGCCACTTGGGCCTCAGACCTCTGATCTAGACGCGCAACGTCCAGAGGTCCAGAGCCAATGCGCCGCTTTTTCACAGTTTTGTCACTCGCGGCTGGCGGATGCTTGACGCCGGCCCCTGCTCATGGTTTGGCCGGGTCAAACGACAGTACGGGTTGCAAAGGCAGAACATGCTCAGACGTCTCTATGATCAGACCATGGCCTTGGCCAACCATCGTCATGCCATGTGGTGGCTGGCCCTGATCGCGTTTGTCGAGGCGTCGGTGTTTCCGATCCCGCCCGATGTGCTGATGATCCCGATGATCCTGGCACAGGTTCAAAACGGACCAAACCGCGCCTTTGCCATTGCCGGGGTGGCGTTGGTGGCGTCGGTTCTGGGGGGATTGCTGGGCTATGGGATTGGTGCTTTGGCGTATGAAAGCATTGGTCAACCAATGCTGGCGGCCGTGGGCCAGAGTGATGCGATGGAAGCCTTTAACACCAGGTTCAACGATTTTGGCTTTTGGGCCGTTTTAGGCGCGGGCATCACGCCGTTCCCTTTCAAGGTCATCACCATCATGTCTGGCTGGACCGGCATGCCACTGGTGACGTTCCTGGCCACATCTTTGCTGGCACGCGCATTGCGGTTCTTCATAGTCGCGGCGTTGTTATGGCGGTACGGTGCGCCGATCCGTGACTTTATCGAACAACGGCTGGGCCTGATGTTCATCCTGTTCTTCACGCTGCTGATTGGCGGCTTTGCAATGGTGAAATTCTTATGAATAAACGAAATTCCCTGATTTTTCTGGCCGCGGGCGGGTCCGTGGCCTTGCTGTTGGGGGCGTTCGGCTTTCAATACATAGGTGAAATGCCACCTTGCAAGCTGTGCATCTGGCAACGCTGGCCGCATGTGGCAGCCGCAGTGATTGGCGTTGTGGCGATTTGGGCGGGCACCCGCATCTTGCCCCTGCTCGGGGCGGCGGCGGCGGCAACCACGGCGGGCATCGGGATGTATCACACCGGGGTCGAACGCGACTGGTGGGAGGGCCTCTCCTCTTGCAGTTCAGGCCCGATCGGCGGCCTGTCAGGCGAAGACCTGATGGCCCAGATCATGGCCGCCCCGCTGGTGCGCTGTGACGAAGTCCCGTGGGAGATGTTTACCCTGTCGATGGCCAGCTGGAACGCAATTGCGTCGCTTGGACTGATGATGATCTGGCTGATGGCAGCGCGGGTTCAAAAAACCCCATAGATCGGCGGGCAAAACACTGAAACCGGGCCTTATGGGCCAAACCCTCAGAGCAACTCAAAATCGTTGATGTCGATCAATCCGGTGTCGACACCTTTGAGCATGACTTTGGTGCCACCCGACAACACAATCAACGTATCCGAACCTGCGTTTTGGGCAGTGATCGGTATCGCATCAAAGCCCGAGTGATTGGTTACACGTATCTTGTCGATGCCATCTTCAAAATCGGCGATCACATTCAAGTGTTCCCAGGCAACATCATTGAACACAAAAACATCGTCGCCCGATCCGCCTTTGATTCTGTCATTGCCAGGGTCGGCATAGATAACATCGCATCCGGCGCCGCCCTGAAGGTTATCGCGACCGGCCCCACTGAAATAATCTGTCAACGCCATCGTTGCCTTTGAGAACGGAATTACGGCTGCTACGCAAGCAGTTCAACCGACTGGGTTGGGCACCAATCACACCATGTGGGTCATGTGGGCCATGCTGAAAGTGGAACAGGGCTGGTAGCAACGCCCGCCACATGGCTGTCACGTTGATTTCCTGGTCGCCAGCAACAGGCTTGTTTCGCTGCTGGTAACCCCGTCGAACGTGCGGATTTTTGCCAATGCCAGGTCCAGTCCTTCAAGGGTTTCAGTGCCCAGTTCGACAATCAAATCCCAACGTCCGTTGGTTGAATGAATGGCACGAACCTGTGCCAGCCCCTGCAATTGCCGGGTAATCCGTGTGGTGCCGCGCCCTTCGATGCCAATCATCATCAGACCGCGCACCGGGTCGCGCAAGACGTCCTCTTTCAGAACCACCGTGTAACCCAGAATATCACCCCGCGCCTGTAGCTTTTCGATCCGAGTCCGCACCGTGGTGCGTGACAGGTTCAGTTGCAACGCCAGATCAGACAATGAGGTGCGCGCGTTGTGGCGCAAGGCCGAGATCAGCTTTTCGTCCGTATTGTCCAACTTGCACTCCGTATTGATCAACTTATTGCCGTTTTGTCCAAAATATATACTGGCCTTCAACACATATTGGAACACCCTTGGCGGGCACTTCCTGGCGAGGACCCAATGGCACAAAAAACCTGTATTCTGATCGGCGCACCTGTGGACAGCGGCAAGCGGCGCATGGGATGTCTTATGGGCCCGGATTCCTATCGCACCGCCGGGTTGGGCGAGGCGCTGACCGACCTTGGTCACCGGGTCATGGATCTTGGCAATCTGGCGCCTGCGGCCCACAGGCCAGACGACAATTGCGGGCCGATTCATGCCCCGAACCAGACCATCGGCTGGACCAACCGGCTGATCCGCGTAGCCGAGGATACCATGGCGCGCGGCATGCCGATCTTTCTGGGTGGGGATCATTCGCTTAGCCTGGGGTCGGTTGCGGGCGTGGCCAATTATGCCGCGTCTCAAAGCCGCGAACAATTTGTGTTGTGGCTGGATGCGCACAGCGATTTTCACACCCCCGCCAGCACCAACTCGGGCAATCTGCACGGCACACCGTTGGGCTATGTTACCGGGCGCGGCGGGTTTGGCGGGTTTCCAAAAGTCACCAACCCGGTGGCGCAGGAAAACATCTGCATCCTCGGGTTGCGATCCGTTGATGGGCCGGAACGCGCCGCATTGGAGGCCACCAACATTCATCGCCACGATATGCGCAGCATTGACGAGACCGGGATTGCCGCCCCGTTGGCGGCGTTTCTTGAGCGGGTGGAAAAGGCGGATGGTCTGTTGCATGTTTCATTGGACGTGGATTTCCTTGATCCGTCGTTTGCGCCCGCGGTCGGCACCACCGTGCCCGGGGGGGCGACCATTCGCGAAGCACACCTGGTGATGGAAATGCTGCACGATTCAGGTTTTGTCAGCTCGCTTGATCTGGTCGAGCTGAACCCGTTTCTGGATGAACGCGGGCGCACGGCGCAGGTGATGGTTGATCTGGCGGCTTCGGCCCTTGGTCGCCGGGTATTTGACCGGCCAACCCGGGCCTATGGATAAGGAGATGAATATGAAACCTTCGGACAAGGCATTGGTGCCATTTGTATCGGTTGATCACATGATGCAGCTGATCCACCATATCGGATTGGAAAAGATGCTGATCGGGTTGGCGGAATACATTGAAGCCGACTTCAGACGCTGGGAGCTGTTTGACAAGACACCGCGCGTGGCGTCGCATTCCGCGACCGGGGTGATCGAGTTGATGCCGACCTCGGACGGCGAGGTTTATGGTTTCAAATACGTCAACGGCCATCCCAGCAACACCCAAAAGGGGTTGCAGACGGTGACGGCATTTGGATTGCTGGCGGATGTTGCCAACGGTTATCCGGTGTTGCTGAGTGAAATGACCATTCTGACGGCGCTGCGCACTGCCGCCACTTCGGCGATGGTGGCGCGGTATCTGGCGCCTGCGGGGGCTGACACGATGGCGATGATCGGCAATGGGGCGCAGTCCGAGTTTCAGACCATGGCGATGAAGGCGATCTGCGGGCTGAAAACCGTGCGCCTGTATGATATTGACCGCGCGGCGACGGCCAAATGTGCGGCCAATCTGGCGCAGGCGGGGTTGAATGTGGTGTCATGTTCGACGCCGCAACAGGCGATTGAAGGCGCGCAGATCCTGACCACCTGTACCGCCGACAAGCAATACGCCACCATTCTGAGCGACAACATGGTTGGCCCCGGCGTGCACATCAACGCCATTGGCGGCGATTGCCCGGGCAAGACGGAACTGGCGCCGGGTATCTTGCATCGGTCTGACATATTTGTGGAATATCCGCCCCAGACCCGGATTGAGGGGGAAATTCAGCAATTGGAGGCGGATCATCCGGTGACCGAGATTTGGCAGGTTGTTGTTGGCGCGGCTGACGGGCGCACATCAAAATCACAGATCACCCTGTTTGATTCGGTGGGTTTTGCGATCGAGGATTTCAGCGCGTTGCGGTATGTGCGTGATCAGTTGCAAGGCACCGGGTTGTTTCATGCGCTGGACCTGTTGGCGGACCCGGACGATCCACGCGATCTGTTTGGGATGGTTTTGCGGGCAGGATGCCTCCCCTCTCGGGCCTGCTAGCAGGCCCTGCCGGGCAACGGGTCGGGAGTTTATTTAGCAAGATGAAGTTGAAACCTGGTTCTCAGGCTTCCAGTTCGGCGTCCCAGTAAAGGAAATCCATCCAGCTTTCGTGCAGGTGGCCGGGCGGGAATTTGCGGCCCATGTTGCGCAGCTCTTCCGCACCCGGCTGGCGCGGCGGGCGGCGCAGGGCCAGGCCGGTATGGTGCAGGCTTTTGGAGCCTTTGCGCAGGTTGCAGGGCGAGCAGGCGGCGACCACGTTTTGCCACGATGTCACGCCGCCGGCGGCGCGGGGCACCACGTGGTCAAAGGTCAGATCACCCTTCGAGCCACAATACTGGCAGCGAAATTCGTCACGTAAGAACAGGTTGAAGCGGGTGAAGGCGACGCGTTTCTGGGCCTTGACGTAATCTTTCAGAACCACAACCGACGGGATGCGGATTTCGGTCGAGGGGCTGCGCACCACGGCGTCGTATTCGGCGACGATATCGACCCGGTCCAGCCAGGCCGCCTTGATCGCGTCCTGCCAGGACCAAAGCGACAGCGGATAATAGGACAAGGGCCGGTAATCCGCATTCAGCACCAGCGCCGGATGCTGTTTCAGCGCCCCGGGTTTGTGGGTGAAATCAATCCTGAATTCGGTGTCGATGGTCATCTTCGTCCACATCTTTCTGCCACCCTTACGGCAATGGCGCGACTATATCTCTTGGTTTTGCGCTGGCAAGCCCCCATTGGCCGACAATATCCCGGGGTGGTTGCGGCGCCCACATGCCTTGGGTTAAGACCCGAACCATGACCCGACTGATCCGATTTAACAAACCGTTTGGCGTGCTGGCGCAATTCACCGATGCCAGTATGGGGGATAATCCGCGCCCCACCCTTTCGGATTTTATCACCCTGCCCGGTGTCTATCCCGCCGGGCGGCTGGACAAGGACAGCGAAGGGTTGATGATGCTGACCGATGATGGCCGCCAACAGGCGCGCATTTCCGATCCGGCGCATAAGATGGCCAAGACCTATCTGGTGCAGATCGAAGGCATCCCGGACGAGGCCGCCCTTGCGGCCTGGAGGGATGGCATCACCCTGAAAGACGGTCCAACCCGTCCGGCCAAGGCCCGGCTGATTGCTGCGCCGCCGGACCTGTGGCCACGGATGCCGCCAATCAGGGTGCGCAAGTCCATCCCTGATAGTTGGATCGAACTTACCCTGCGCGAAGGGCGAAACCGTCAGGTGCGCCGGATGACGGCAGCGCTTGGCCATCCGACCTTGCGGTTGATCCGTTGGCGCATTGGGCCTTGGGCACTTGACGGGTTGGTGCCCGGAACCTGGGCAGATGTTGAGAACCGACCACCAAAGACCGCAGAGTGACTTTGCGGACTGACCTTGCCGCTGACTAAAGGGTATATCGCTTGGAAATCCGGTCCACCGGGGTTTCGTCGCGCAAGGGCACGGCGCGGGCCACCGAAAAATCAACAAACCCAATTTTGGTATAATAGCCAAGGCCCGACACATTGTCGGCACGGATAGTTGCGTTGATTTGGGCAAAGCCTGCGTTTTTCGCGAATTTTGTGGTTGTCGCGAATAAGGCCCGACCGGCCCCGCGCAATGGATTGGTGCGGCGGGTGAAAGTGGCGATATCGGCGCAGGACCGGTCCAGGTTTTTGTTCACGCCAAGCCATTGGAACCCGGCCACCTGCCCTTGGGTGTCCAAGGCGACGTGGTTGGCGATCAGATCCGTTCCGGCATAATAACGGGCAAAATTCGTCTCATCCAATTCAGTTTCCAACGCCGTTGTGCCCCCGGCGCGAATGATCTGATTCAGGATTGCGCAAGCGGCGACCATATCGCCTGGCTGCATCGCGCGCACTTCAATTGCATTCACAGCCCCAGTTTGTCGCGCATGAATGCCAATGCCACGCTTAGCCCGTCGGGCGCGATGCCGTGGCCCGTGCCCTTCATCACATGGGCAAACACGTCTTTGAACCCGGCACTTTGCAATGCCTCGACCGCCTGAGGCATCGACTGGGGTGGCACCACATCGTCAATGTCGCCATGCACCAACAGGACCGCCGGGCGCTGAACCACATCATCCATCAGCGATTCAGGGCTTAGCAAACGACCCGAAAATGCCACCACCCCCGCCAGCATATCCTCGCGCCGCGGGGCCACATGCAGCGCCATCATTGACCCCTGGGAAAATCCGAACAACACCACCTGTTCGGGCAATACATCTTCGTCCACCATCAAGGCATCAAGAAAAGCGTTCAGATCATCGACCGCCGCCACCATGCCTCGTTCGGCCTCTTCTTCGGACGAATTGTCAATCCACGGGATCGGGAACCACTGTAACCCCATTGGTGCTCCGGGGCAGGCTTCGGGCGCGTCAGGGGCGACAAACATGGTGTCTGGCAAATGCTCGGCCAATGGATCAGCCAGCCCCAAAAGGTCGGCACCATTGGCGCCGTACCCGTGCAGGAACACCACAATTGACCTGGTCTGCCCCGATTGCGCCGCTCTGCGCTCTGCGTTCAACACTCTTGTCACTGGCCTGTCCCCGCTGGTTGATTTGACGTTTAAGTGCCACGTCACCCCCCGACTGGCAAGCCGCGAAGAAAGCCATTCATGGCTTGATGAGCGACGCAAATATCACCCAACGCCCTCGCGGTCCTTGGCGACACGGTAATAGGCCCACAACAACCGCGCCGCCACCGACGACCACGGCGACCAGTCCTTTGCCATCTCGCGAAAGGCGCGTTCCTTCGGGCGCTCGGGCAGATCAAACAATAACCGTGCAGATTCCTGCAAGGCCAGATCACCCGGGGCGAATACATCGGCACGACCCAGCGAGAACATCGCATATATTTCGGCGGTCCAGGGGCCGATGCCCGAAACACGGGTCAGGGTGGCCAGGACATCTGCATCGGGCACACTGCGTAAGGCGTGGTAATCTATTCTGGCTTCGACCAGCGCCCTTGCGTACCGTATCTTTTGGCGGCTTAACCCTACGGCGCGCATTTCATCATCACTGGCGCCGGCAATCAGCGCAGGTTCGGTCAGCCCAGCCCCTTTCATCCGCCCCCAGATCGCCCTGGCCGAGGCCACACTGACCTGTTGGCTGACAATTGCACTAAGCAATTCCGAAAATCCGTCACCGCGACGGCGTAAAGGCAACGGCCCGGTCAATTCCAACGCATCCGCCATGCGCACATCACGCGCCGCCAACCACGCAGCCCCGCTTGCCACGCAGGCGTCGGTTTCGATGATCCGGCCAATTGACAAAGTGTGTGACATGGGCCCATGGATTACCCCGCACGCAGCAAAAGGCAAGCGTCTTGTATCCCGGCTTTTTCGGCGGTAAGCACCGATTATGAGTACCACCCCCCTAATAGCTGACGACTCCCGCGCGCGGCGCAATGTCATCGTTCTGGTCCTGGCCCAGGCGATCCTTGGCGCGCAAATGCCGATGATTTTCATCACAGCCGGCCTGGCCGGTCAATCACTGGCCTCTAACATCTGCCTGGCTACCTTGCCGATCTCGCTGATTGTCCTTGGCTCGATGCTGGCGGCGACGCCAATGTCGGCGATCATGCAGAAATGGGGGCGGCGTGCCGGGTTCTTTGTCGGCGCCGCTGCGGGGGCAATCGGCGGTATGGTCTCGGCCTACGGCCTTTACCTTGGGGCGTTCCCGGTGTTTCTGGCCGGCAGCCTGATCACCGGTATCTATATGAGCGCCCATGGCTTTTACCGTTTTGCCGCCACCGATACCGCCTCGGACGAATACCGCCCCAAAGCGATCTCGTATGTCATGGCTGGTGGGCTGGCAGCAGCCATCATCGGCCCGCAGATCGTCAAACTGACTGCGTCGGCCATGGTTATCCCGTTCCTTGGCACGTTTCTGGCGGTGATCGCCGTCAATGTTGTCGGCAGCCTGTTATTCTTTGCCCTCGACATCCCAAAACCACCTGCCCCCAGCGCCGACAGCCCCCGTGGCCGCACCCGGTGGGAACTGATTACCACACCACGCATCGCCGTGGCCGTCACCTGCGCCATGGTCTCTTACGCGCTGATGAATCTGGTGATGACCTCGACCCCGCTGGCGGTGGTTGGCTGTGGCTATACCCAGAACAACGCGGCAGACGTGGTTTCGGTCCACGTATTGGCGATGTTTGCGCCATCCTTCTTTACGGGCCACCTGATCAACCGCTTTGGGGTTGAACGCATCGTCGCCACCGGATTGGTCATTCTGGCATCAGCCGGCGTCGTTGCCCTGAGCGGGGTCGAGTTGGGTAACTTTTTTGTCGCGCTGTTCCTGCTTGGGGTCGGCTGGAACTTTGGCTTTATCGGTGCCACCGCCATGCTGGCCGATGCCCATGAACCGCATGAACGCGGGCGGATGCAGGGGCTGAACGATTTGATCGTATTTGGTGGTGTGACGGTTGCTTCGCTTGCCTCGGGCGGGTTGATGAACTGTTCGGGCGGGTCAGCTGTCGAAGGCTGGACCGCGGTGAACATGGCCATGGTGCCACTGTTGTTCCTGGCCGGAGCCGCCTTGCTGTGGCTGATGCTGCGCCCGGATTTCAAACAGAATTAGATTACCAACGACCGGTAACCACTTGTCGCATCAAAGAAATCCGTCGCCTGAATTCGCCCGGCATCAATGTCCCTGTGTTCACCCGGGCCGGGTCGCGCAGGGTGCGGCGCAGAACTGTTTCAGTCTGCCACCCCACCAGCAATGCCGATGATGCCAGCCTGGACACCCCGGCCCGGTGCGCGCGCGCCTTTTGCAACCGGTCCAACCCGGCCTGTGCCAATCCCCGGATTGCCTCGGGGGAACCATCCGGTAACGGCATCCGACCACGCGCCCGCAATTCGGGCACCGCACGGAGCCAGTTGGCCAATCCGGTGGCAAAGCCAAAATCGGTCACCACCGTTTCGTCGGCATCCCCAAGAACCTGGGCGCAGACCCGGATCAAATGGCCGGAAGTCTGATCAAGATACTGGAATAGACCGGCCAAATCCTGAAACGGAACATTGTTTATATCCCAATATCTTGCGCAAATAAGCTCATCCAGAACTGTGGCTTGTTCGACATTGATAATTGCCGCCAGAGGCGTCACCACCTCATGGCGGCGCACGCCCTTGCCCGCGGCAATCTCCTCCAGGGCATCACGCCACCATTGCAACCGCATCGCCGCAATCTCTGGTTCATTTGTCACCCAAGGTGCGCGTGCCACTTCGACGTTGAACGCATACAGCACAAATAATGCGCCCCGCACCGACACCGGGGCCGCCATCGCCGCCATGAACCGGTCCGGGTCGGCGCGCTGCACCAACCCGGCACAGGCCGTTATGTTGTCGTCAAAGCGCATCTATGAACGCCGCTATTGCCGTGGCCGTTTCCGGCGCATCAACAATAGCCAGATGCCCCGTATCCGGCACCAGTTGATAACGCCCCTTGTTGCTTGCCCGGCTCATGACGTCCTTGTAACGATCGCCATGGAACGCCTCATCCAGCGTCCCGGCCATCAAAAGGTAAGGCGGCAAAGCACTAATATCTTTCAGGTAATTCGATCTTGGTGCAAACGACGTGTTCAACCGGTAACTGTAGGACGTGGTCGCAAGGTGCCCCAAATCCCCGTCCAGAACCGCCCGGGGCATGTTGAACTGAATGATCTCCAGATGGTTCAACCCGCGAATCCCCACCATGTTCAGCATCGACAAACCAATGATCCGGCGGGTCAGCGGATGCGCCCATCCGCCTGAATTTTTCCGCGTGGTCGGTGCGTTGTATTTCAGAAACGGGGCCAGCAAAACAGCGCCATCAATCAACCCGCCATGCGCCCCGCCGGCAAACCGCACCACCAACCCGCCACCTGATGAGTGCCCCAGCAGGATCACCTTTTGCCCCGGACCCACGCGCGCCGTGATCAAATCCGCCAGATCATCTTCGAATTGGCCGATATAGTCCACATCACCCCGCCGCCCCGGAGCCGCGCCATGACCGCGCAGATCAGGCACCAAAACGGCAAAATCATCCTTAAGAGAGGCCGATAACTTATTGAATTGCAAGCCGTTCCACCCAGACCCATGCACAAGCACAACCAATGGCGCGCCCGTGTTGCCAAAACTGCGGACCTGCAATTCATAGCCGTCGCGCATTTTCACGCCCTGCGTCTTTGGCATATCAATCCCACCTTGCAAAACACCCGAGAAATCCAAGCCCCCAGCACCGTCCATTTCCTGCGCCCCGAGACGCTGAGAGGCAATTAACCCAAACGCCAGAACCAGCAGAACCAAGGCCTCAATCACCAATACTCCTAATATCACTCGCATTTGTCAGCCTTTCTGGCCCAGTTCGAACACATCTTCCACCCGCACCTGCAACACTTTGCCCAATCGCAGGGCCAACACGGTGCTGGGAATGAACACGCGGTTCTCAATCGTGTTGATTGTCTTGCGCGACACCCCCGCCGCCTCTGCCAATTGCGCCTGTGTCAACCCGCGAGCCTTGCGTAATTCTTTGAGGTTATTCAACAATTCCATGGCCCTGCCCCCGCATATCCAGCCAGCAATAATACAGCAATGGCACCCCGCCCGTCAGCGTGCCCATCACCGCAAAGGCCTGTGTTTGGTCAACCAGCCCCCGCCACAGCAACAGGCCAAAAACCGGATACAGCGCCAAAGCCCACCAATATCCAAACCTCAACGCCCGCCCCCATTCGGCCCGCGACATTTCATCAAACACCGCCTCGGCAACCGAATGCCCACCGATCAGGCTGGCGATGACAAGGATCAACCCTCCGGCCAGGCCAATGACCCCCGGCAAAAACGGATTCAGAATATCAGACATCCCCAGAACCAGGTAAATACCCGCATAAAGCAAGCACGTCAGCCCGATAATCAGGAACACCCAGCGGCGAATGGTTTGAAGCTTTTCGACGGTCATTGTGATCTCCATATGTAACTTAGGGGTTACATATGACACGAGCCATGTAACGTCAAGGTTACAATTTTAGGGATTCACCGAATGATTCACTGCACAATCGCGCAGTAATTTCCAATTGATCGCATCCAACAGCGCCTCGAAACTGGCGTCAACAATATTGGCCGACACGCCAACGGTGGACCATCGCCGCCCCTGCCCGTCTTCTGAATCGATGATCACCCGGGTCACTGCCCCAGTACCAGAATCTGTGCCACCCTGAGTGATGCGAACCTTGTAATCAACCAGCCGGAAATCGCTCAGAATCTCGGAATATGGCCCAAGATCTTTGACCAACGCTTTGACCAGAGCGTTCACCGGGCCACGGTCGCTGCCCATTTCATCCATCGATTCACTGACCGAAAGTTTCTTTTTCCCGTCGACTTTGACGACGACAACCGCCTCTGACAGGCTAACCATTTGATTATACTTGTTCTTGCGCCTCTCAACCGTCACCTTATAGCGCTTTACCTCAAAAAATTCGCCCGACCGCCCCAACTCATCACGCGCCAACAGCTCAAAACTTGCCTGGGCGGTGTCATACGAATACCCTTCATCTTCGCGCGCCTTGATCCGCTGCAATATCCGCCCCAAAGCAGGTGCGCCCTTGTCGACCGCAAGCCCCGCTTCGGCCAGACGGCGGCGCAGGTTTGATTGCCCGGCCTGATTGGACATCGGGATGATCCGCGCATTGCCCACCACCTTTGGTTCGATGTGTTCGTAAGTGGACGGGTCTTTCAGGATCGCACTGGCATGCAGCCCGGCCTTGTGGGCAAACGCCGAGGCACCCACAAACGGCGCCTGGCGCATCGGCACCCGGTTCAGAATGTCATCCAGCATCCGCGACATGCCCGTCAGCCCGGTCAACGCCTGCAAACTAACGCCAATATCAAACAAACTGGCATAGGGTTCCTTTAGCAACAAGATCGGGATCAATGTCGTCAGATTGGCGTTGCCGCACCGCTCGCCCAGCCCGTTCAACGTGCCCTGAACCTGACGCACCCCGGCATCAATTGCCGCCAACGCCCCGGCCACGGCGTTTTCGCAATCATTATGGGTGTGAATGCCCAACGCCGTGCCGGGAATGCCCGAAGCTATCACTTCGCCAACAATCCGGCCAATTTCTTCGGGCAATGCGCCGCCATTGGTGTCGCACAACACGACCCAGCGCGCGCCCGCCGAAAACGCCGCATGACACGCCTCCAAGGCATAGCCCGGGTTGGCCTTGTAGCCATCAAAGAAATGTTCGGCGTCAAACAATGCCTCGCGCCCGTCGGCGACGATATGGGCAAATGACGCCGAAATATTATCAATGTTCTCAGCCAGTTCAATGCCAAGAGCGGCGCGGACATGATAGTCATGCGCCTTGCCGACCAGACACACGGTCCCGGTCCCGGCATTCATCACTGCCGCCAGAACCTCATCATTCTGGGCCGATCGTCCGGCCCGTTTGGTCATTCCAAACGCCGTCAAGCGCGCCTTGACCGGTGGCACCGCCTCAAAAAACCCGGAATCCGTCGGATTGGCCCCCGGCCAGCCGCCTTCGATATAATCAATCCCCAATCCGTCCAGCGCCTGGGCAATCTGCACCTTCTCGGCAATCGAAAACTGCACCCCCTGGGTCTGCTGCCCGTCCCTCAACGTGGTATCATACAGCCATAATTTCTCAGCCATCACACGAAACCCTCACCTTTGGTCCGCAAATACCCTCGGGGGGGGATCACTTGTGATCCGGGCACAGACAGCCCCCTCCAGCACATAAGCCTCATACCAAACCCTCCAGATTCGCGGCATCAAACCCCGGCCCCGCCAACAGTTCAACCCCGGCCTTGCTCATCCGAACCTCAACCCCCGCCGCCAGAAACGCCGCCTTCAACCGATCCACCTCGCCAAAATCCTTGCTCAGCATCGCCGCCTCCCGCGCCGCACCCAACAGTTTTTCGTACCGCGAAAAATCATACCCGGCGTCTGCCCAGCCCCCCATATCCTCCTGCAACAACCCCATAAGCCGTGCCGACGCCAGCAATCCGCCAACATCCCCCGCCCCCGCCAGCGCATGCAATCCTGCCAAAGCCCCCGGACCATTCAGATCATCCGCGAGCGAAGCGAGCACCCCGGCGACGACGTCAGTCGGCGCAACCCCTTGCGTCATCCCGCGCCATTTCCTCAAAGTCACTGCCGCCTCGTTTGCCTTCTTGTCGGTCCAGTCCATCGGCTTACGATAATGCGTCGACAGAAACACAAACCGGATCACCTCGCCCGCCACGCCCTGGTCCAGCAAATCACGCACAGTAAAGAAATTGCCCAGCGACTTGGACATTTTCTTACCCTCAACCTGCAACATCTCATTATGCAGCCAGACATTGGCAAACCCCGCCCCGGGATGGGCGCACATGCTTTGGGCCAGCTCATTTTCATGATGCGGGAACATCAGGTCATTGCCGCCGCCGTGAATGTCAAAATGCGCGCCCAGCAACTCGTGGCTCATCGCCGAACACTCAATGTGCCATCCCGGACGGCCCCAGCCCCAGGGGCTGTCCCAGCCCGGCTGATCATCACCTGACGGCTTCCACAACACAAAATCCATCGGATTGCGCTTATACGGTGCCACCTCAACCCGCGCCCCGGCAATCATGTCGTCAATCGAGCGGCCGGACAATGCGCCATAATCCGCATAGCTCTCGACCGCGAACAACACATGCCCCTCGGCGGCGTAAGCGTGGCCTTTGGCGATCAGATCGTCGATCATCGCCACCATCTGCGGAATATACCCGGTGGCGCGCGGCATCTGATCGGGGTCAAGTGCGCCCAACGCACCCATGTCCTGCAAGAACCACGCAATGGTCTCATCCGTGATGTCAGCAATATTGCGCCCCGAGGCCGCGGCGCGGGCGTTTATCTTGTCGTCCACATCGGTGAAATTGCGCACATAAGTGACGTGACCCGCGCCGTACACATGGCGCAGCAACCGATACAGCGTATCAAACACCACCACCGGGCGGGCATTGCCCAGATGGGCGCGATCGTACACCGTCGGGCCGCAGACATACATGCGGATATTATCCGCGTCGATCGGGGTGAAATCCTGCTTGGCGCGGATTTTGGTGTTGTGCAGGCGGATGGTCGTCATGTCTTGGCTCCTCACAGGTCACCGAACGGTGTAACGCAGGAAGCGGGCTGATCTATCTGTCCAAAACAAGAAACGACAAAACCGGCCCGCTGATAGTCAGCAGGGAATGCAGCAGGTAATGGTGCAATTGCGGTTCATACGGTTTGCTAACACGGCGTGGCCGTTGCGCCAAGGGCTTGTTTTTCCGACCCTGCCTGCCGCACAGATCCAACGATGCGCCACGCCAGGGTCGCCCCCAATCTGGCCCCAAAAAAAGCGACCCGAATGGCCGTCAATTTGATTGACAGAATCACACGATTCTGCCCCTCTCCTGCGAACGCGCAAAAAAGGCTCTTGCTATGGAATTATCGCACCGTTTAACCAACCTGAATGGCGGTGGATCGGACGGCTGGGCATTGTTCATCCGGGCCCGCGAAATGATCGCCCAAGGCATACCCGTGACCGAACTGACCATCGGTGAACACGACATTGGCACCCATCGCGTGATCCTTGAGGCCATGAACAGATCTGCCACCGGGGGCCACACCGGTTACGCCACGATACCCGGAACCGACGGTTTGCGCGATTGCGTCGCCGCCCGGGTGCAGACGCGCACCGGTCAGGCCACCAGCCGTGACAATGTGATGATCACCCCCGGCGGTCAGTCGGCCCTGTTCGCCACCCATCTGGCGGCCTGCAATCCAGGCGACAAGGCATTGTTCATCGACCCATATTACGCCACCTACCCCGGCACCATCCGCGGCGTCGGGGCCGTGCCGACCCCGATCAAAGCTCTTGCCGACAATGGGTTTCAACCGCGCGCACAGGATATTGCCGCACAGGCAAATGGTGCAGCCTCGCTTTTGATCAACACGCCCAACAACCCCACCGGGGTGGTTTACGGGCGCGAAACCCTGGAAGGCATAGCCCAGGTTTGCCGCGACCATGATCTGTGGCTGATCTCGGACGAGGTATATGACACGCAAGTGTGGGACGGCACGCATATTTCCCCACGCGCCCTGCCCGACATGCAACAGCGCACGCTGGTCATCGGTTCGATGTCGAAAAGCCACGCCATGACCGGGTCGCGCGTGGGCTGGATCATTGGTCCGGCGCCGGTGATCGCAGATCTGATCAACCTGGCGACCCACACCACCTACGGTGTGGCCGGGTTTGTTCAGGATGCAGCGTTGTTTGCGCTGAACCAAGGGGATTGGCTGGAACAAGAGGTCGCGGCCCCGTTCAAGCGCCGCCGCGCCATTGCGCAAACGATCCTTGCCCGACAAAACACGGTCGGGCTGGTGTCGCCTCAGGGGGCGATGTATTTGATGCTGGATATCTCTGCCACCGGGCTAAGCGGCGAAGAATTTGCCAACCGATTGCTGGATACACACCACATTGCGGTGATGCCCGGTGAAAGCTTTGGCCGCGCAGCCGCTGGCCATATACGGGTGGCCATGACCATTGAGGATGCTGCGTTTGGCGCGGCCCTGACCACCCTTTGCCAGTTTTCCGGACAAATTTCAGAACGCTGATACCTGCCGTAGGGTGCGTGATTTCACGCACCCCTGCTGTGACGGGCTGTGCCGGTTTCAGGTCAGGTTGACTTTGCCACTCAGCTGTTGGCGCAGGGTCTCACGCGAGGCCGGGTCTTCGATTGGCAGGCGCATCAACAGGGTGCCATCGGGATCAAACATCTCGAACATATCACCGTTGAAACAGGCCGACCCCAGGGTGTCATAGCTGCGGCGCAACACCATTTCAGGCACACCGCGGTTATCTTTTTGCAACACCCGCACTTCGTTGCGGATCGGGTCGAAATAGGCGTCAGGCTGATTGTCCTGATGGTTGCGCATCAAAAGTGCCAGACCACAAAGGAAAAAGAATATCGACATGCCCAGTTTGATCAGCACCAGATCAGACGAGGTTGTCGCCCCCGGCATCAGCCACATGCCCGACGCACTTAGCACCATAGCCGCACCAACAACGCGAAACACCAAAATCCGGATCGGCCAGTTGGGCGCATATCCCAGCACCAGTGAGGCCGCACTTTCGTTGGAAGGTCGGCTGGCGCGGCCACTCATCGGTTGTTTCAGTGTTTGGGTTGTCATTTGTCTGGTGTCCCGTCAGATTAATTGTGCTCCGGTGTGTCCCGGTTTTTTCTAGCATCCGGTTTGGCGCAACAAAGCGACAGGAATACGGCATAGCTTGGGTATTTTTCGGATCAAACCGGGGACAATCCGGCCAAATCGGGGGTTGCCCGGGCGCGCAACCCGTGTATATGGGGCCTTCCAATCGTAACGATTTTACCGCGCAGTCTCTCGTGGCGGGGCCGCGATTGGATGAACAGGCCCCACCGTTGAAATGCGCCTTGATATAAATAAGAAGGAGTGCACATGCCGCTATATGAGCATGTTATGATTGCGCGTCAGGATCTGTCCAACACGCAAGCTGAAAGTTTGATCGAACATTTTGGTGCTGTGATCACCGATAATGGCGGCCAGATGGTTGATCACGAATATTGGGGCGTCAAAACGATGGCCTATAAGATCAACAAGAACCGCAAAGGCCACTATGCGTTCATGCGCACCGATGCGCCCGCCCCTGCCGTGCAGGAAATGGAGCGTCTGATGCGTCTGCATGACGATGTGATGCGGGTTCTGACCATCAAGGTCGACGCGCACAAAGAGCTGCCTTCGGTGCAGATGCAAAAGCGCGAAGAACGTGGCGACCGCCGCGAGCGCCGTTGATTTTTAGCTTGAACAAAGGATCCTAAGCCATGGGTGCCAAACCATTTTTCCGCCGTCGTAAGGTCTGCCCGTTCTCGGGCGATAACGCGCCAGCGATTGACTATAAAGATACACGCCTGCTGCAACGCTATATCAGCGAGCGCGGCAAGATCGTGCCATCGCGCATCACCGCCGTTTCGGCCAAAAAGCAACGCGAACTAAGCCGGGCGATCAAACGCGCGCGGTTCTTGGCGCTGTTGCCTTACGCTGTGAAATAAGGAGATCTGAACATGCAAGTTATCCTTCTGGAACGCGTCGCAAAGCTTGGCCAAATGGGCGATGTTGTTGACGTGAAATCGGGTTTTGCCCGCAACTTTCTGTTGCCCCAAGGCAAGGCGCTGTCCGCTTCCGCGCACAACATCGCCAGCTTTGAGACCCGCAAAACCCAGCTTGAAACGCACAACCTTGAGACCAAGAAAGAGGCCGAAGCTTTGGCCGAACGCATGAACGGTCAACAGTTTGTAGTGATTCGCTCGGCGTCCGACGCCGGGGCGTTGTACGGGTCGGTGTCACCCCGCGATGCGGCTGAACTGGCCACGGATGGCGGTTTCACCGTTGCCCGCAAACAGATCGTGCTGAACGCGCCGATCAAGGAACTGGGCCTGCATTCGGTTTCCGTGGTGCTGCACCCCGAGGTTTCCGCCCAGATCGAGCTGAATGTGGCGCGGTCCGAAGACGAGGCCGAACTTCAGGCATCGGGCAAGTCGATCCAGGATCTGGCCGCCGAACAAGAGGCCGCCGCCGAGTTCGAGATTGCCGAATTGTTCGACGACATCGGATCGGCCGCTGCGGACGACGATGATCTGGCCGAGGCCGCAAGTGTGGAAGACGCACCCGCCGGGGAAGGCGAACAACCCGCCACCTGATCGACCTAAACGATTGACAAAGATCAAAGCCGCGCCGGGGTAGATACCCTTGCGCGGCTTTTTCCATGCCGTACCCTTCACGGCATAGTGTCCAAAGTTGTCTGCATGTTTGCGCCCGAATAGGGCACAATTACCCGGATACTTCTGCATCAACTTCAAAGGGTACACCCATGACAACCAATCATATTCTTACTTCCACGGCCTTAGCGCTTGCCTTGATGGGCACGACTGCCTTGGCCGGCGGCATCGTTGGTGACATCGTCAATGCGCCACTGTCAGCCACCGGCACGGTTCAGGGTGCGCGTACCGGCATCAATGTCTATCTGCAATCGGACGACGCCAAAGGCATGGAATTCATGGACCCGGGCGTTCTGGGGTATGGCATCCCGGCAGGTGGCCATATGGAAATCAAGATGGGCGACGGGTT
Source organism: Paracoccaceae bacterium (assembly GCA_021648025.1). GTDB lineage: Bacteria > Pseudomonadota > Alphaproteobacteria > Rhodobacterales > Rhodobacteraceae > NVQY01. The sequence continues at coordinate 1,920 of JAKITO010000002.1, read as the reverse complement.
TGAGCGCGATTGGGATGTTGGCCTCTCGCAGGCGTCGATCATGATGGTCACGGGTGCGCCGCAACAGGGGTTGCCGGGGGCCGGTGTTGGATATGAGGTGATGGAAGGCGAGGATGTGAATATCTTTATCATCCGCCCGACCGGACCTGACGGATTGGTGGCCGAAAACCTTATGTCGGCCGCCCCCGGTGCCAAATCGGACCCAACGCGCCAACGCGGTATCAAGGTGCTGCATATCGGTTTCCAGCAAAGCGCGTTCATCAATGCGGGCAACGTCGGCGTGGTGCATGTGCGCATCATTGACGGGGCCGGCCAGGTGGTGTCCGAAGGCGCGGGTGAATTGGAGATGATCCCCGCCCCGGTACCGCAAGTCCTGCCGACCAACTTTCCGCAAGGCGCGCGCAATCACAACTGGCAACAGGTCAGTTCGGGCGATATTGTGGGGGTCACTGATGGCACCGTGCCGGTGACTTTGATGCTGTATGACGCAGCCCCCGGCAATGACCGCGATGAAATGTACGCGTTCAAAGCACCGATCACCGGGGCGGGTGTGCTGTCGACACCGGAACTGAGGATGATGGGCTTTTCCAGGCCTGACAGTATGGCGCGTTATAATGGCGGGCTGATCGTGCAGGACACGGACGGTGATGGCACGCTAGATCCGGCCCAGGACCTGATCATTGGCGGGGTGATCGCCAACGCGCCCAAAGGCGCCAAGGGGCAGGAGTTGAAATCCCTGCGGGTAGAGGGCCAGGTGTTACTGTCGCAACCTACCGATCAGGTCGCAGCCAAACCGGGCAAACGGTGGGGAGGTGCGATGATGCAGTTGCAGTTCACCGCCGGGTCGTTGGCGGGCAAATACCGGCCCACATTGGCGTTGCTGAGAGACCCGGCCAACCCAGAGGCCGGGGACGGGTCGGCATTTACCTATACGATCGTGGTGAAATAGGCCTGTAAATGCTCTTCAAGCCCGTATCCGGGCTTTCCTCGCGGCTTTGAGTGGTGGTTCCTTAAGGGGGGTCGCCAAACCGGTCGCCCACCGCCAATGGTGGCATAGGCTGGGCATCCTTTTAGTCGTATGTCACCGGTAATCGGCAAGGCGTCGCGCAATTTTCCCATGGGTCATTGCTCAATCATCCTGCCACCATATACTGGCTTGAACCAGTGCAACAAAGGCCCGATATGCCACAAATCTCTCGCCGCCTGTTTCTGTTGGCGCTGCCTCTGACCTTTGCCGCCTGTTCCGCCCGCAGCCGCCAGGTCGCCAGCACGCAACCGCCGCTTTACCCGAATGAGACCCCGGAACTGCGTCGCTTGATCAACAAATACGCCGATCATTACGACGTGCCCCGCCCCCTGGTGCACCGCCTGGTCATCCGTGAAAGCACCCATCGCCCACACGCCATCAACCGGCCCTATTATGGTTTGATGCAGATATTGCCCGCCACAGCGCGTTCCATGGGGTTTCGTGGCAAGCCCAAGGACCTTCTGGATGCGGAAACCAACCTGACATACGCGGTCAAATACCTGCGCGGGGCCTGGTTGCTTGCCGATGGCAGCTTTGACACCGCCGTCAAACATTATTCCCGCGGCTATTATTACGAAGCAAAGCGGCGGGGGATGTTGGTGGAAACCGGACTTAGGCCAGGGTAATCTGTGCCGCCCGGCCCAAGTGTTAGCGCCGGGTTGAAATGCCCGCCGGAAATATGCCCAACCGCATAAGCCATGGTCAGCACAGACAGACCAAAAACACCGCCATCCTGGCCTGACTGATCTGGCGTCGGGGGATTCTCTTTTGCGCACCACCCGTAAAAAAGGGTGGGCAAAATGCCCACCCTGCCGAAATTTCAGATTGTGGGACGGTTATTCTTCGTCCAGCGCCTCGACCGCCTTTTGCAGTTCGTCCTTGGACACGTCCTT
>JAKITO010000027.1 GCA_021648025.1 Paracoccaceae bacterium | reverse complement strand
GAAGCCCCGTCCGGTCCCGAATACGACGCTTGGATTGCCGCCTTCAGTCGGATTGAACCGGAGGTGAACCGGGCAATGTCCGAAGGTCTGGTCGAGGATGTTTCGACCCTTAAGCGTGACTGGTCAGGCATTCTGTCCAAGGCTGAAACGGGCGACTACACCGGCGCGTTGGGCGGCCTGGCGTCAATTCAAGGGATGCTTGACGCAGGCCGCGCGGCTGGCGACACGGCACATCTGGCGGAAGTGCCCAGCGATGTACGCCCTTTCGCGATCAGCCGGATCAAGTGGAACGACACCCGCAAAACAATGATGTCCGAGGTAACCAGACTCGAGAAAATGATCATGAATGCCGTTGGTGACGACGAGGATTTCGAGATGACCGAGCGTCTTACCACGAAGATCGAAAAGCTGGACACCCGGCTGAGCGATGCGCTCGATGATATCGTTAACGCGTCCGAGGGAGATGATCGCAACACGGCCAAGTCCGCCGCCACCGAAATTCTTGACCAGTACCAGCGCGCGTTGAACGATCCGTTCTTTGAGGACGTCGACAACAACTCGGGCTTTGGCTCGGTTGCGGTCATGAGTACCGCCAAGAAGGCACTTGGCGAGATCGCCAAGGTGCTCGCCTGAACCATATCTGATTTGCGGCCCCCCCGGGGCCCGCACCCGCCAACAGACCCGGAGACAGTCATGCCCGAACAAATCCCTGATTCAATTCTGCCAAAGGCGTCGGCCAAGCAGGAAGCGTTCATCACCCGTTACATCGACAAGAATTACAAGAAGAAGAAGGCGCAAAAGCAAGCCATGCTGGAAAGTGCCTGGCTGACCTATCAATCCAGCCGGAACACCTGTTCCGAGATCGTCGATCTGGTCCAATCAGTTTCAGAGACCAAAGAAGACTATGATTTTGTCCGCGACATGCGCCTGAAAACTTCCGACGCCATTGCCAAGATCAAGCCCGGAAGTTTCAAGGGCCTGAGTGACGCGACCAAGCAGATCGTCGCGGTTGCCGAAGACCTTGTCACGTTGAAGATGCAAGCCCTGAATTATATGCGCAGCCAGGCCCAGGGCGGCCGTGACATGACCCAAGAGGCCGCGATCAAGATCATCGTCGGCGAAGCGCGCGCCAACCTGTTGCAGATCAACGCCGAATTTGGCGCCAAGGCCGAGGAATTGCGCGGGAAGGTTCGCAAAGAAGCACCAAACCTGTCGTGGGATCCGGTGGAAATGGGCCAGTTCGCCGAGGTGTCCAAGATCAGTTCGGCCACACTTCTGGCCATCCCAAAAACTGGCGATAAGGCCTCTGAAACCTCCGCAAAAAGTGAGGCCGCCGAGGCCGTCAAAAAAGCAGAGACAGCGCGCGGCGAGTTGATAGCATCGATGACTGACTATGCCGAGAGCGACAACTTTACCATGTTTGTGGCCGATATGCGTCGGCGCGATGCGGTGGTTGTTGCGCTGAAAGAAGTGCGCGAGACACTTGAACAGCTTGACCGCTGGGGCGTGCCCGAGGCTGCCGGTATCGGTACGGATGCTGACACGATCGAAAAGGAACTGGACCTGGTTTTTGCCGACCGGTCCGGCCTTTCGGCAAGCGAAGCAGACACTGCCGAGAAAGCTCAGAGTGCGCTGCTTGGCAAGGCAGTAGCACTGGGGGACACGGCCACTTCGGCGATTTCCAGAACCCAGGAAACCTTCGACTCCGAGATTGACAAATTGCGCCCACAGGTGGAGCGCCTGGAACAGCGCTGGCAGGACTGCAAGAAAGATGTGGGCAAAACCCAAAGCGCCCCGATCAAAGCCCAGATCGCAGCGATGCGCCTGTCTCTCGACGGCTTGGGCGGGTGCAATACAGATGCCATCGACGCGGTGAAGAAGATGATCAAGGAAACCACCGATCTGGTTCTTGAGGCCGAAAACATCGAATTGCTGAACGAGCGGATCCTTTCCTTGCTGAGTGACGCCAAAAACGAGGCTAAGGCGCTTATCGGCAAGTCCAATCCGATTGCCGATGTCTTTGCCAAACATATCGGCGAGATCGACGAATTCAAAGGCGGCTTCAAAGAGAAAACCCTGACTGACGCCACCAAGGGCGCGCAGGAATTGTTAGAGGCCGTGCGCGTGGACGTGAAGCGCAATCAGGATCTGATTGACCGGCGGCGCGAGATCATGGAGCGGATCGCCAAACGCGAGCAGCAACTGGTTGAATTCAACCTTTTGTTTCGGCAGATGCTGGAACATGCCGGGCAAACACCCAAAGATTATCGCGGCAGCTTTCAGGCTGATATCGAAACTTGCAAAAGCTGGGCCGCGACCAAGACCGACCCGGTATTTTACGATACAATCGACGCCAAGCTGACCTCGATTCTGACCGGGCTGGACAAAGAGGCCGGCAATATCCGCCTGCTGCTGTCCAAGTCCAACCAAGAGCTTTTGATGGAGGCAGCCACGGCCGCGACCAAGCACCGCGATGCCAATCTTGACCTGAACCAACGCGACGGCAAGGCGCTGGCCGAACTGGCCAAGGCACAGGCAGCTTTGGCCGCCATTCAAAAGCGCCTTGACGCAGGCGAGGACGTGCCTGAATCTGAGTTGAAGGCGGCCAATGATGCGCTGGCGGCGGCCAACAAGGCGCGCGGCGATATCGCCGATGAACGCGGCGTGGTGCAAAGAGAATATGACGAGGCAACCGTCCTGTTGGACCAGCAAACACAGCTTGTCAAAGAGCTGGCCGGGGCCGAGGCTGCCGACGAACTGGCCCAGCGCAAGAAAGATGAGTTCATCGAGATATCCAAAGAATGGCTGGCCGCGGTCACGAAAGAGGTTGGCGACAAGGCAACCGTGTTGGCCGACTACAAGGATGAGGCCGATCCGCAGATTGAACGGATCAAGACCGCGCGCAAGATGCTGAAAGACGACAAACCCGGTGTGACCGGTGCCTCGGCCCTGTCCGAGCTGGAATTTGTCAAAAAGTTTCTCGACCGCCTGCGCGAGCGCGGCAAAAAGACCGACCGGCGCAATCTGGGCGACATCGGCGTTCAGTGGGACAAGGAAGTCATCAAGGTAAACAAGTCCGCCTCTGATCTGATCACAGCCATCGAAGAGTTTGAGAAATTCCCGCAGATCGAGGGCAAAGCCTCGGGCGATGTCGAAAAGATGTTCGGCGTGATCCTTGGGCGGATGCAGGACCATGCCTTTGAACAGGCGGCCAAAACATTCAACGACAGCGATGATAAACAAATCCGCAAGAGTGCGCGCGAACAGGCCTTGAGCGAGGTGCGAAGGTACCGGGCGCTGATGTTCAACGACCCGTTGCTGCAAAAATGTGTGATGAACCCGTTCTCTGTTCCGGTTGGCTCCGGTGCCGCCAACCGACTTGACGAAATAGAACTGAACGTCCTGCGCGGCATATGAACCGCCCGTTTGACTGCCTGCCTGACTAACTGAGGAAATTCCAATGTCCGACGAAAAACCAGACCCGCGCTTTGAGATGAAGAAAACCTGGCTGACCGAGATTGGTGCCAAGGTCGCGGCCTCGGAGGCGAACATGGAACTGCTTGATGCCCGCCGTGCCGGGCAGGCCACGATTATGTCGTTGGCAGCCGACAAGGACGACATTCGCGACACGTTGATGTCGATCGAAGTGACTGTCGAAAGCAAGTTCCTTGGGCGCGACAAGAAAATGAAGCTGCTTGAAGGCGATGGCGATTACATGCAGGAGGTCGACACCTGGCATCACGGGCCGCAAATGATAGATGCGATGACCAATGAGCAGTCAATCAAAGTCAATGCGGTGATGATGAAGGTTTATGCGCTGGAAGAGCAGCTCAAGCAGAACCCATATTACAGCCCCGGCGATCCTCCTAATTTTACCGACCCTGTCTTGGCCGACCTATCAGGAATGACACTGGAAAAGCGTGAGGAAGCCGAAGAAAAATTTCGCGCCGATGTGGCAACGCTTGAAAAAGAACAGGCCGAATGGGCCGCCAAGGTGGCTGAATACGACCGTCGGATCGCCGAAGATCTGTATCACCCGCTGGTGCGCGAAGGGGTTATCCCCGAAAACCTGGTGCCGCAAAAGCACTCAGCCGTGGCCGATCTTTTCGACAAGGCCGCATCAGCCTATGACGAGCGGCTGGAGGAATATTCTGCTGAGTTGAGCGATAATGACATCCTGTTGCAAAAGTTCGAACTGGGTTTCAAGCTGGGTCAGGGTGTGCTGAAGCTGGCCGGGTCTGCCACTGGTTTGACAGGCGCAATCGGCGAGGCCGCTGGCGATGCGCAAACCGTCGCAGATGCCGAAGTCGTGGCTGAGGTGCTGGAACATCTGACCACCGCACTGGCAATTTCCGAAGGTTTCACCAAGGCGATGCTGACCGACAAGGATTTCACCGCCGTTGGCCAGGCCATCGCCGACGCGGTGACCAAGGAAGTGGTCAAGGGGCTTGACCCGATGGCTGCCAAGATCGTGTCATCGGTTGTCGCCAACGGCTCAAAGCTGGCAGATATCGGTAAGTCGCTGACCGAGAGTCCGCCTGACTATGAGGCCGCCTTTCAAAGCATCGTGAAAGGGATTCAGGAAGAGCTGAAGCGGTTTGACCCTGATGAGGACGGTGGCTTGATGACCTTGATCGGCGATGCGTTGTTGCAGAACGCCACTGCCGCGATTCAAGGCAAGGACATTGGCAAGATGATCGCAGACGGCGCCTCGCCGCTGGCGATCCTGTCGGCCTGCATGGACGCAGCCGACACGGTTGGCGGTCAATGTCTTGAGTTGGCCTCTGAGCCGGTGATGGAGAAATTCAACAAGGCAGTCGGCATTGAAGACGAGGACGACGAGGACGAGGACGAGGACGAAGACGAAGATGGGGATGGGGATCAACTTTCCAGCGACATCACCAAAGGCAAGAAGGCCAAAGAGGGCAAGATCACCATCGCCGACATAGAAGCCCGCCGTATGGAGGCCGACAAGGCCGCCGCCGAGACGCTGGCCCGTTCCGCCGAGCAGGCCGCCGAGGCCGAGCGCGAAGAGTTTGAAAAACACCTGGCCATGGGCTTTCCTGTGGCCACAAATGATCAGGAAGCCGCCGACATGGCCGAATTCGAAAGGGTCCAGTCAATTGAATACCTGATCACGATGCAGAAAAAGAACGAAGCCACCTTTAAGATGTGCGAACAGATCGCCGCAAAGGGGATCGCGCTGGTTACCAAGATTTTCCCGCCGGCCGGCCTGGCCGAGGCCTGCATGACGCTGATATTGACGATCAAGGACGCGATCGAGAAGACGCAGGAAATGATGGTCTGGCGCGAGAATGTCGAAGATGCGATGACCGCCGTCTCACCGCAGGCCGACGCGATGCTGAACCGCTCGGGTCTTCAGACCAAACAGGCGATGCAGGCCAATGTGCAAGTCGCGTTTGACGCAGCCAAGGTGGTATCCGAGGTCCTTAAGATGACACCCGCCGCCGGCGCCGCACCGATCGTCGCGGCCTCGGTTGACGTTGCCGAAGCCGCAATCGAACTGGCCGACCTGATCTATACCGAAGTCCAGCTGGCCAGAGCATGGAAGATATATGAAGAGGCGCGCGCGAACCCACAAGACAGGTGGCTGGCGCGCAAAGCCACCCGCGAGAACCCTACCCTGTCGAAATACGCCATGGCTTATGGCGCTCTGAATGGCGACCCAATCGCCCGCGAAGGCATGCGGCGCTGTGGTTTGAACAAACAGACTCTGGCCAATCCTGATACCAACGTCTCAAAGGTCGTGACCTATCTTGAGGCAAAGTATCCTGATGATCCTACCTTGCTAAGGGCGGTGCCGCGCAAGGACAAATGGCATCCCGGCCCGATTGAAATGACCTCGACCAGCTTCATGCGCTTCTATTGTGCGGCGACGACCGATGCCGCGGTGGATTCCTCGGGTGATGTCTCGGGCATTGCCGGGGCGCTGGCCAAGCTTGAATCAGCCGAAACCGCTTTTGAGGCCGCATTGAAAGAGGTGGTCGAGCGCGCCGCGACCGTCACCAGGACCGAGCACAAGGTGACGCCGGTGACACTGTCTGGAACGGCAAAAGACTCTCTTTCACTGTCGTTGATTACGACGCGCAACCAACTTGACCATTACAAGCCGATCGATACAGAGACCCAGAGCGAGCACGCCGAGATGGCAAAATACATCGACGCCCTGCGGGCCAAGTCCGAACAGCGTTCGGCGCAGATTGCCAAAATCATCAGAGATGCGCCGTGGACCTCGAAACTTAAACCCGACCCAGAGCCTGTGTAGGGTGTCGAACAGGAACGCTGGTACAACCTATACCCTCACAACCACACTCATCAAAGATGATCGCAAAAGGGAAATTGACGGTACTTGCCCAAAACGGGAATTTCAAACCCCTTGCAGGGTAAGGCCGGTAATATTCGCGCCGGAAAACAACCGCTTGGCAAAATCGCGCGCAGCATGCGCCCATGCTGCTTTTTCCGCCGCTTCTTGCAACCGGGGCTTTACCACGTCATAGGGCAGAACCTCGCCATAAGTGCTGGCATCCATACGGATCACATGCCAGCCGAATTGGGTCCGCACCGGCCCCGCGGTGATTTCTCCGTCGGCCAGGTCGCGTAAAGCGGTCTCAAATTCGGCAACCGTATCCCCGATCGTCAACTGGCCAAGTGCGCCGCCATTGGACTTGGAGTCACAATCGCTTTCAATGGCGGCAAGGCGGCTGAACTCTTTAGGGCTGTCCAGCAGTGTTTTTGTCAGCGCCAGTGCCTTACGATGGGCGGCTTCTGTGGCGGTCGAATCCCCCGGGTCAGCGGCGATCAGAATGTGAGACACCTCCCATAAGGGCGGCGCGCGAAACCGGTCAGGTTCCTTTGCCCAAAGGGCGCGAATGGCTTCATCCTCCGGGGCCTGCGGGACGATTTCATCCTCCAGCAGGCCCCGGATCAGGGCATCGTCATTGGTTTCATACCGGCCTTTGCCAAGGCTTAGGGGGTCGCAGGAAATACCGCGCTGCGCCGCCTCTTGCAGCATCAGGCTTCGAAGGGCCAATGCCTGCGCCGCCAGACGCCACGCCAGCCCGGGTTTGCCTTTTGGCACGTGGTGATTTTGTGCTTCGGCTGCAATGGCCGTTGACGAGATAACCTGGCCATTGACCACAATTTCAGGGAATAGTGCGATGCTCATCGGGGTTACTCCGCAGGTGTGTGGGGTGACTTGCCACGGCTTTTATCACGGCGCGAGCGCATGATCTGATAACCGGGGCGCGATGTAACATAACGCACCGGGGCAGACAGCATGTGAACCAACCGGGTGAACGGAAACACCAGAAAGATCGTCAACCCAAGGAAAATGTGTAACTTGAACACTATAGCCACGTCAGCAATCTGGCCGGCCGCACCCGAACGGAAGGTCAGGATCATCTGCGCCCAGGACATGAATTTGGTCATTTCATACCCGTCAAGGTGCTGAAGCGATACAAGAATGGTGCCCATCCCCACAACCAGTTGCGCCAACAGCAGCATCAGGATGGCAATATCCGCAAACGATGATGTTGCCCGGATGCGCGGGTCACTCATGCGGCGTTGCAACAGCATGCCGCCACCAATCAGCGCCATAACCCCGGCAATACCGCCAGCCACAATCGCCATCATCTGTTTTGCACCGTGGCTGATGCCCAGCGCATCAAAGACCTGGATTGGCGTCAGCAGGCCAACGAAATGTCCGACGAAGATGGTCAGAACCCCGATATGAAACAGGACCGACCCGACAACAAGCTGCTTGCGCCGCAATAGTTGCGAAGAGGAGGTTTTCCAAGTGAACGGGGCGGTTTCATATCGTGCAATTGATCCGAAAATCATCACCGTGATGGCGATGTAGGGGTAGATGCCAAAGATAAAATTATGCATGTGAGCCTCCTTTATTCAGCCGCTGCGGGCGCGGGGTTGATCGGAACATCCATTTTTGTGAGCATGTCGCGCACCTGAGGGCAACCGGCATTTGGATCAGGGCCAAAGGTGACTTCGCTTTCCTGCCAAATCTCATCCAGTGCCTCAAGATCGGTTGGATCGTCGTCAGGTGCCGCAAGCATTTCGCTGACTGCACCCTGATCCGCTGTCGCGCCGGACAATTGCAGCAACGCCGCAAACACTGCGTTATAGTTGCTTTCCCGTCGCGTCAGCCGCACGTTGAGCGTTTCAAGAATATGTGCAGCATCCGCAAGCACTTCGCGCATCTCAGAGGCCGACTGGAGCGACAGATATTCCAACAGCACCGGCAGGTGATCCGGCAACTCACTGCTGATCGGATCAATCCCGGCCTCGCGGTAGGTTTCAACCAGCGACACCATCGCCCCGCCGCGATCCCGGCTTTCGCCATGAATATGCTCAAACAGATTGAGCGACAGGGTACGAGAGCGGTCAAACAGCATCACGTATTCTTCTTGCAGATCATAGATGTCGCGGGCTTCCAGCGCCTTGACGATGGGTCGCAATGCCGACTGCATAGGGCCGCTCAGCCGATTGTCGGCAGCGAGAATGCCACCGATTTCCGGCATCGCCTGTTGCAGCTCAACCGTAGGATAGCTGAGCAGCAGCGAGAGTGATTTTAACGTCCGGTCCATTAAAATGTCTCCTCTGGAAGAGTGAAGGTTCGTACCTTTTTACCGCCAAACATGGTGCCTTTGTTCATCGACCCGGTCGAGCAGCCATTGCCATCGGTGAACCCGCAGCCGCCGCGAATATCATAGGCAGATTCGACCTGTTCGCGGTGGGTGGTCGGAATGACGAATCGGTCTTCGTAATCAGCCAAAGCCATGATTTTATACATTTCTTCGATCTGAAGCCCGGTCAGGCCCACCTTTTCGGCCAGCCCTTCGTCCTGCACACCATCGACGGTCAAGGCCCGCATGTAGCTGCGCATTGCCATCATCCGTTCAAGTGCCGTAACCACCGGGGCCTCGTCCCCTGCGGTCAGCATGTTGGCAAGATATTGCACCGGTATGCGCAGGCTGCGGACGTCCGGCATGCCGCCGTTGCTGTTCAACTGGCCGGCTTCGACCGCGTTCTGAATTGGCGAAAGCGGGGGAATATACCAGACCATCGGCAGCGTACGATATTCAGGGTGCAGCGGAAACGCCACTTTCCATTCCATCGCCATCTTCCAGATCGGGCTTTCCTGCGCGCCTTTGATCCAGTCGGCAGGAATGCCGTCAGCTTTTGCCTGGGCAATCACCTTGGGGTCGTTCGGATCAAGGAACACATCAAGCTGGGCATCATACAGATCGGTTTCGGCGTGGGTATTGGCCGCCTCGGCGATCTTGTCCGCGTCGTACAGCATCACCCCCAGATAGCGGATGCGACCGACGCAGGTTTCCGAGCAAACCGTCGGATTGCCGCTCTCAATGCGCGGATAGCAAAAGGTGCATTTCTCGGATTTGCCGCTTTCCCAGTTGTAATAGACCTTTTTATAGGGGCAGCCCGACACGCACATGCGCCAGCCGCGGCATTTTTCCTGGTCAATCAGGACAATGCCGTCTTCTTCGCGTTTATAGATCGCGCCAGAGGGGCAGGATGCCACGCAGGTAGGGTTAAGACAATGTTCGCACAGGCGCGGCAGGTACATCATAAAGGTGTTTTCGTACTGCCCGTAAATGTCCTTTTGGACGTTCTCAAAGTTATAGTCGTTTTTGCGTTTCTCGAACTCTCCGCCCAGAATTTCCTCCCAGTTCGGGCCTTTGGTGATCTTTTCCATCCGCTTGCCGGTGATCTTGGACCGGGGGCGCGCAGTGGGGAAGGTCGACATCTCGGGGGCAGATTTCAGATGGTCATAGTCAAAATCAAACGGTTCGTAATAATCGTCGATTTCGGGCAGATCCGGGTTGGCAAAGATGTTCGCCAGAATACGCCATTTGCTACCTTGTTTGGGGTGCAGTTTGCCGTTCTTTGAACGCGCCCAGCCGCCATTCCAGCGTTTCTGGTTTTCCCAGTCGGTGGGATAGCCCAGACCGGGTTTGGTTTCGACGTTGTTGAACCAGGCATATTCAACACCTTCACGGCTGGTCCAGACGTTTTTGCAGGTGACTGAACAGGTGTGGCAACCGATACATTTATCAAGGTTCAGCACCATACCGATTTGTGCACGAATTTTCATGTCCCAGCCTCCACTTTGGTCGTGGCTTCGGACACGGGTGTGTCCATCCAATCAACGTTTTTCATTTTGCGAACGATGACAAACTCGTCGCGGTTACTGCCAACAGTACCGTAGTAGTTGAAGCCGTAACTCAGTTGCGCATACCCCCCGATCATGTGGGTGGGTTTCAGGATCGCGCGGGTCACCGAATTGTGGATGCCACCGCGATGGCCAGTCTTTTCAGAGCCCGGCGTATTCACGATTTTTTCCTGCGCATGATACATGAACAGGCTGCCCTCTTTGATCCGCTGGCTGACCACCACACGCGCCGTCAAAGCACCGTTGGTGTTATAGGCCTCGATCCAGTCGTTATCGACCAGACCGGCCTTTTTGGCATCAATCTCAGACATCCAGACCACCGGGCCACCCCGGTTCAGCGTCAACATCATCAGGTTATCGGAATAGGTGCTGTGAATGCCCCATTTCTGGTGCGGCGTGATGAAATTCAGCACCACATGCGGCTGACCCTCATCGCTGTTCACCGCCTGTGTGATCGTCTTAAGATCAACCGGAGGCCGGTAGCTGACAAAGCCTTCGCCAAACGCCCGCATCCACAGGTGATCCTGATAGAGCTGTTGTCGCCCGGTCAATGTGCGCCACGGGATCAATTCATGCACGTTGGTGTACCCGGCGTTATAGCAGACTTCTTCGCTTTCAATCCCTGACCATGTGGGCGAGGAAATGATTTTGCGCGGCTGCGCTGCAACATCGCGAAAGCGGATTTTGGTGTGATGCGCGCCTTCGGCCAGATGCGCATGCTGGCGCCCGGTTGGTTTCTCAAGCTCGTGCCAGGCCTTCACCGCGACTTCGCCGTTGGTTTCCGGGGCAAGCATCAGGATCATCTCAGCCGCCTCAATTGCGGTGTTCAGTTTCGGCTGGCCCTTGCTGATGCCTTCATCGGTAACAACTCCATTGAGATCGCGCAGGTGCTGCACCTCGACCTCGGTGTTCCAGTTGATGCCTTTGCCACCATTGCCCAGTTTTTCAAGAAGCGGACCAATCGAGGTGAACTTTTTGTAAAGGTTGGGATAATCCCGCTCAACCGCGACGTAATTCGGTGCGGTTTTGCCAGGAATCAGATCACATTCGTCTTTCTTCCAGTCTTTTACATGCGGCTGGGCAAGTTCGCCCGGCGTGTCATGCAAAAGCGGTAGTTGCACAATGTCCGTTTCAACCCCCAGGATTTCCGGGGCCACTTCCGAGAACTTTTTGGCGATTGCCTTGAAGATTTCCCAGTCTGATTTGCTTTCATATGCCGGATCAACGGCCGCCTGAAGTGGGTGGATGAACGGGTGCATATCCGAGGTGTTCAGATCGTCCTTTTCGTACCAGCTGGCGGTGGGCAGCACGATGTCGGAATAGACACAGGTGGTGGACATGCGGAAATCAATGGTCACCAGCAGATCAAGTTTACCCTTGGGGGCCTCATCGTGCCACTTGGCTTCGGTTGGCTTTACGCGACCCTCTTCGCCAAGGTCCTTGCCCAGCACACCGTGTTGGGTGCCAAGCAGATGCTTGAGGAAATATTCGTGTCCCTTGCCCGATGATCCAAGCAGGTTCGAACGCCACACAAACAGGTTGCGCGGCCAGTTTTCCGGCGCATCGGGGTCTTCGCACGACATTTCCAGATCACCGGATTTCAACTGTTCGGCGACATATTCCGGGATGGGTTTGCCCGATTCTTTGGCTGCCTTGGCCACCTCAAGCGGATTGGTTTTAAGTTGCGGAGCAGATGGCAACCACCCCATGCGTTCCGCCTGGATATTGTAGTCAATCAGGCTGATATCCCAGTCGCCTTTGGGGGCTGTCGGCGACAGAATTTCACCCGCCGACAGCGTTTCATAGCGCCATTGGTCAGAGTGGGCATACCACGCCGATGTGGAATTCATGTGCCGCGGTGGACGGTTCCAGTCCAGCGCAAAGGCCAGCGGTTGCCAGCCGGTTTGCGGGCGCAGTTTTTCCTGCCCCACATAATGCGCCCAGCCGCCGCCTTCTTTGCCGACACAGCCGCACATCACCAGCATATTGATGATGCCGCGATAGTTCATATCCATGTGGTACCAGTGGTTCAGGCCGGCCCCCAGAATGACCATCGACTTGCCCTCGGTCTTTTCCGCGTTGCCGGCAAATTCACGGGCAACGGCGATGATTTTATCCGCTGACACGCCGGTGATTTTCTCGGCCCAGGCCGGTGTATACGGCAAGTCCTCGGCAAAGTCTTTTGACGCCCATTTGCCGCCCAATCCACGATCAAGCCCGTAATTGGCGCAAAACAGGTCAAATACCGTGGCAACCAGAACATCGCGGCCATCGGCCAGCTTGACTTTTTTGACCGTGACATTGCGGGTCAGCACATCTGGGTGGTCACATTTGACAAAATTTTCGGTCGCCTGACCGCCGAAAAACGGGAAATCCACGCCGACAATTTCGTCAAAATCGTCTTCAAGGATATGACTTAGGCGCAGCTTGACGTCTTTCTTTTTGGCGCGTTCTTCAAGGTTCCATTTGCCCTCTTCGCCCCAGCGAAACCCGATCGAGCCATTGGGCACGACCACGTTGCCTGTCACCTCGTCAAAAGCGACGGTTTTCCAGTCCGGGTTGTTCTTTTCGCCAAGATCGCCTTTGAAATCATCGGCCCGCAGCATCCGGCCCGGCACCAGTTTGCCGTCCTGTTCATCCAACACCACAAGCATCGGCATATCGGTGTATTTGCGCGCGTAATCCTCAAAATACGGGGCCTGGCGGTCCAGGTGGTATTCGCGCAGGATCACATGGCCCATTGCCATCGCAAGGGCGGCATCGGTGCCTTGTTGCGGGGCCAGCCAGATGTCGCCGAATTTGGCGGCTTCGGAATAGTCCGGGCAGATCACCGCGGATTTGGTGCCGCGATAACGCACCTCGGTATAGAAATGCGCGTCAGGGGTACGGGTTTGCGGCACGTTACTGCCCCAGAGCAGCAGAAATCCGGCGTTGTACCAGTCTGCGGATTCAGGCACATCGGTCTGTTCGCCCCATGTCTGCGGGCTGGCCGGGGGCAGATCGCAATACCAGTCGTAAAACGACATGCAGGTGCCGCCCATCAGGCTTAGGTAACGACTGCCGGCCGCATAAGACACCATCGACATTGCCGGGATCGGAGAAAAGCCAAACACCCGGTCCGGTCCGTATGTTTTGGCGGTATAGGCGTTGGCGGCGGCGATGATCTCGGTGGCCTCGTCCCAGTCGGCCCGCACGAACCCGCCCATGCCGCGACTTTCGACATAGGACGCCCGCAGGATCGGATCGTTTTGCAATTTCGTCCACGCCTGAATCGGCGTCAGCGTTTTGCGCAACGACCGCCATGCGCGCATCATCTTGCCCCGGATCAACGGGTTTTTCACCCGGTTCGCGGAATAGAGATACCAGCTATAAGAGGCGCCCCGGGCACAGCCACGCGGTTCGTGGTTGGGTATGCCTGCGCGGGTGCGTGGGTAATCCGTCTGCTGGGTTTCCCAGGTGACAATCCCGGATTTCACATAAATCTTCCAACTGCACGAGCCGGTGCAATTCACACCATGCGTCGAGCGTACCACTTTGTCATGCCGCCAGCGATTGCGGTAAACGTCTTCCCAATCACGGTTTTCGCGGGTGACTTGCCCCCAACCATCAGAAAACTGTTCCAGTTCCTTGGATTGAAAAAAGTTCAGTCGGTCTAGCAGATGGCTCATCTTTTATCTCCTGTGTAAGCTTGCCGCCCCGGCGTCGCGCCGGGGCGGGCTGGCATGGGTCTCGGGCTCAGGGGTTCTTCACGTATGCGTTGGGACGCAGGTAGAACCACCAGTTGATGACGATGCACACCGTGTAGAAGGCTGCGAACCCGTAAAGTGCGTATTCCGGTGTGGCCAATTTGATCTGCTCACCGAACACCTTGGGGATCAGGAAGGCACCGTAAGCACCGATCGCCGCGGTCCAGCCCAGCACCGGACCAGCCTGTTCGCGGTTAAACACGATGGCAATGGTGCGGAAGGTCGAACCGTTGCCGATACCGGTGGCGGCAAACAGGATCAGGAACAGGATCATGAACGGCAGGAAGTAATCCTGCGGCGTTGCTGAAACATAGGCCTGTTTGAGATAATAAGCCACGCCAAGCGCCGACAGAACCATAACCACCGAAATCCAGTGCGTCACCCGTGCACCGCCCAGCTTGTCGGCAATCATCCCGCCGATGGGTCGGATCAGGGCACCGATGAACGGTCCCATCCAGGCAAACATCAGCGCCGAAGGACCATCCGGGTTGGGTGTACTGTGGGTCATCACCCCGTCAACCACGATATGCTGGAACCCGAACACCACCTTGATCACCAGACCAAAGGCCGCCGCATACCCGATGAACGAGCCAAAGGTCATCACGTAGATGATGGTCATCGCCCAGGTGTGTTTGTTGTTGAATATCTTGTATTGGCGCGACAGGTTCTGCCCCACCGCACCGGGGATCATCTTGAGCGCGAACACCGTCATGACCACAACAATCGGCAGCACGAACCATTTCGAGATCATGAAGCCCGAACCACCAACCTTTTCCGGCAGCATCAGCCACAGGCCAAAGGCCGCCGTGGCAAAGCCGATCAGGTACATGCCGGATATGGTGGCAAACGCGCCAACCGGATTGGGAATATTCGGCGAGACGTGTTCATCGCGAATATTGTTCATGCCCCACCAGCCAAAGAAGGCCAGCGGCACCAGGAACAACAGCCAGACAAAGCCGGCGTTCTGAATATAGGTTTCAGTTCCGGCCGGGATCTTGCCGATCAATGTGCCCGAGGTCTTTTCCAGCATACGGCTGGGACCAAAGCTGAAGGTCATCGCCAGCGGCACCAATATCTGCATGGTGGTCACGCCAAAGTTGCCCAGACCGGCGTTCATTCCCAGCGCATAGCCCTGTACCTTTTTCGGATAGAAAAAGCTGATGTTGGACATCGACGACGAGAAGTTGCCGCCGCCGATACCCGACAATGCCGCCAGGATCTGGAACTGCCAAAGCGGCGTATCCGGGTTGCTAAGGGCAAACCCGGCACCGATTGCCGGGATCATCAGCAGCGCGGTGCTGAAAAAGATGGTGTTTCTCCCGCCAGCGATGCGGATGAAAAAGGTGGCCGGAATACGCAATGTAGCGCCGGTCAGGCCGGCAATCGCCATCAGCGTAAACAGGTCGGATTTCTCAAAGGCAAAGCCCAGGTTGATCATCTGAACGGTAATGATGCCCCAGTACAGCCATACGGCAAAGCCACACAGCAGGCTGGGGATTGAAATCCACAGATTGCGCGTGGCGATCGCCTTGCCGGTCGAAGACCAGAACTTTTCATCCTCGACATTCCAGTTTTTTAGATCTTGTCCCAATTTCTCAGCTCCTCGGCTATGAGGTTTAGGCGGGCCTTTGGTGGCCCGCTGGTTTCATTTATATTTTGTTGTTGTGGGTGCGGTTGTATTCGGAAATTACTTCGGCCGAATGCGCCAGGGCTTCGTTGGCGCGATCCGCACGGATTTGCAGCAGGTCCATGTTCGCTTTTTCAAACAAAGCCTTTTCCTCGGCTTCCTTCTCGGGCGAGAACCGGATGAACAGTGCCAGCACCGACGTTGCGGTGACAACCGCCCCGACAATCAGGAACACGTCATTCCAGGGAATTTCGCTCTTGAACATGAAGGTGACGGCCACCGCCCCGGCGTTGCCACCGGCCCCAACCACGCCCACGACGGCGCCCAACGCCTTCTTGTTGATGAACGGCACCACCGAATAGGTCGCCCCCTCGGCCATCTGCACGAACAGTGAAAAGATGATCAGCATCGGAATGGCCAGGAACAGAACGTCCATCCGGCTGAACAGCATCAGCGCCAGGCCTTCGCCCAAAAGCACCATGAACAACCAGAATGTACGCCCCTTCAGACCCCAGATGGAACCGAAGTTGTCACCGAAAATGCCGCCCAGGGTCCGGGCAAAGACGTTCATCAAACCGAACGACGCGGCGATGGCACCGGCGACGACCAGATCGACACCGTCAAAGTAGTCATAGAAGTAAAGCGCGATGGTCGAGTTGACGGCGATCTCGATGCCGAAACAGATCGCGTAGATGAAAAACAGCAACCAGACGCGGTAATCCTTCATGGCCTCAAGGTACAGACCCGAGACCTTGCTTGACGGCGCCATCTTGCCTTGTGCGCGCAGGTCCTTGAAGTTCCCGTCCGGCGCATCCTGTGTCAGGTAATAATACATGATACCGATGATGAAGATCACAACACCAACCACCACCATGGCGGCACGCCATGCCTGCGCGTCGGTAAAGCCGAATGCGACGATGAAAGCCGAAAACATCAGCGGCATGGCCAACTGGGTGACCCCGCCACCCAGATTGCCCCAACCGGCGGTGGTGGCATTGGCGGTGCCCACCACATTGGGCGCGAACATCTGCGTGGTATGATACTGGGTGATCACGAAACTACCGCCGATCAGGCTGATCAGCAGACGGAAAAACAAAAAACTCTCGAAATCATCGGCCAGGCCGATCCCGGCAACCGGGAAAGCCCCCAGCAACAGCAGCCAGGTATAAGTCAGCCGCGGGCCGATCCGGTCACACAGCCAGCCGACTATAAAGCGGGCGAGGATTGTCGCGGCCACCCCGGCGATAATGGTCCAGCCGACCTGTTCCCGCGTAAGTTGCAACTCTTCCCGTACGATTATCATCAATGGCGCAATACCGAACCAGGCGAAAAAGCAGGCGAAAAACGCAAACCAAGTCATGTGGAATGTGCGTATCTGCACGCGCCTTACATCAAAGAAATTACCCCACAACCTTGTGGCCTTGTTCTGTATTTCCATCTTCATCCCTCTGGTTCATCAAGCAAAGGTGCTTTGACTTGGAGAGAGTCGTACGCGGTGCTGGGGTTTCGGATATTGATTCAAATCAACGATTCCAGCATACTGACCAAAATATCTAAAAATTCCCATTTCTTACGTCCCGGAAGATTGGGTTGCCCAGGAAACGCTTTAACTGATTTTGGCTGAATGCCAGACGTGTTTGACCGTCATGTATTTGTCCAAACCTTCAGAGCCGCCTTCGCGTCCGTAGCCACTGGATTTGACACCTCCGAATGGCGTTTCCGGCATTGAGGCTTCGAGCGTGTTGATCGACAGATTGCCGACCTCGACCTCATCAATCATCTGGTCGATATAATCGGCGCGGTTGGTAAAGGCATAGCCGGCCAGACCGTAGGGTACGCTATTTGCTTGCGCAATGGCTTCGTCAAGTGAGGCGACCGGGTTGATGACCGCAATTGGTCCGAACGGTTCTTCCTGCATGATCCGGGCATCTTCGGGGACGTTCATCAGCACGGTGGGCTGAAAGAAAAAGCCTGTGTTGCCATAGCGCGTGCCGCCAGTGGCAACAGTGGCCCCTTTGGCACGTGCGTCTTCCACCAGGTCGGTCAGCACAGGCACCCGGCGGTCATTGGCCGTTGGGCCCATCTCGATTCCGTCATCCATAGGGTTGCCGACAATTGTTGCGGCTGCACGCGCGGTGAAGGTCGTGGCGAACGCTTCAAAGATGCTCTCATGTACAAAGAACCGCGTGGGCGAGGTGCAGACCTGACCAGAGTTGCGCAACTTGCGGATCGCGCCAAAGGTTGCGGCAAGATGCGCGTCGGTATCTTCGCACACGATCACCGGCGCGTGGCCGCCCAGTTCCATCAAAACCGGGGTCATGTTTTCCGAGGCCAACGTGGTCAGGTGGCGACCAACCGTCGTTGAACCGGTAAACGCCACAAGCCGCACGGGGTCTTGCGGGATCAGATAGCCGGAGATTTCAGCCGGATTGCCAAACACCAGATTTAAAACACCCGGCGGCAGGCCCGCGTCCTGAAAGGCCCGCGCGATATGGACAGCCCCCGCCGGGGTTTCTTCGGCCGCCTTCAAGATGATCGAACAGCCCGATGCCAAGGCGCCGGCAATTTTGCGCGCCGGTTGGCTGAATGGAAAGTTCCACGGGGAAAATGCCGCCACAACCCCGATGGGAATATGATGCACCGCGAATTTGTGCCCCTGGGCCGCCGGAATTATCCTGCCATAGGTGCGCATGGCCTCGCCTGCGTCCCATTCAAAGAATTCGGCGCCCCGGATAACTTCAAGCCGGGCTTGTTGTAGCGGCTTTCCAAGCTCCAGCGTTATCGACCGGGCAATTTCTTCCTGGCGTTCGCGCATCAGTTTGGCGGCACGCAGGATGGTATCGGAACGCTCGCGCGGGGATGTACGGCTCCAGATGCGAAACCCCTGTTCCGCTGCATTCAGCGCATCATCCAGATCACTTGTCGACGCCATCGGAAGGGAACCCAGAACCTTTTCGTTGGCCGGGTTTACAACAGGCATGTCACGGTAGGTTTTACGCCATTCACCTGCGATAAACAGCTTCAACTCAGGGTACATTGAACAAGAGCCTCCATTATGCGGCCAGAATGCGGCCTGATCAGATCACGCAAACCGGCCTGTCACTTCAAGCGATTTAGCTGAATACAGGTATCAGTTTGGCGAATACCAGAGGGTTATCTTTGTTGTGCTGCCTGCCGCAGAGCCTGCCTAAAGGCGCGCCCTGCGGGTGACAGGCTATTGTCAGAGCGATATGAGATGCCGACCGCCCCCTGACCAAAGGGAACACCCCAGTCAAGTTGTGAAAGAGTGCCATTTTCAATGTCTTGCGCGATCATTTCGGCAGGCATCAGGCCAATCAGATCACGGGTTTGCAAAAGCGTCCTGTTGGAAAGGTATGACACCGATTCAATCGCCAGTGGGGGCAGGTATTGCTGTTGGCTGACAAAAAAATGATCAACCTGACGCCGCAGGGTTGTCTCAAGCGGGGGCAGAATCCAGCCAAACGGTTTGATCTGCTCAAACGACACAAGGCGCGTGTTTGCAAGCGGGTGCTGATTGCCGACAACGGCCAAAATACGATCTTCGAACAGGTTTTCCTGTTTGATCTTGTCGCGGTGACGATGCGAAGGCAGGCGACCGACGACCAGATCAATTTCACCTGACAACAAGGCAGGCATCAGCACCTGGTTGGTGCCTTCGCTGATTTTGATCGCAACTTTCGGACGTTCCGCCAACAATATGTCAATCGCCACCGGCAACAGGCCTGTCGATGCGGCAAGCAGGGTGCCGACAACAACCCGGCCACTGTTGCCTTCCTTAAGGTCGTCCAATTCCTGAGCGGCGTTTGAAACTTGCGCAAAGATCAGTTTGCCGTGGCGGATCATGACCTCGCCAAACACGGTGGGGATGACACCCCGGTTGGTGCGGGTAAACAGCTTGACCTCAAAATCAAGTTCAAGGTCCTGAATCATCTTGGTGGCGGCGGGTTGCGATATGCCCAGTTCGCGCGCGGCATGTCGGATATTGCCGTGGCTGCCAATGGCCACAAGCAGGCGCAACTGGCGCAGTTTCAACCGGGTCAGGGCACGATCAACAATACGGGAATGGCGGGCAATCATATCAGGCCCTCAAAGGGTGATCGGCTGGCGGATCTGTTCCAGCTTGCTAAGCACGCTCATCGCTGCAAGGGCAGAGCTGCGGGGATTGTCAGGCAGGGAATTGCCGCTGATCTGAAACCGGAAACTGCCGAATTCGCCTGATGCTTCGACTTCGTGGATGTTTTGGCTGACATCGGCGTCGGCAATCAGCCGGACCTGAGTGGCATCAAAACCCACACCGGCCAGGGCCACGGCGGCGGCAACATTGGCGTTTTTAGGATAGGCCAAGGCGGCCTCGCGCGCCGTGCCCTGAAAATGCGTGTGTGCGCCGCAGGTAAGGGCCGCAAGGTCCAGTTTGCTTTCCGCGGGCGAGCCGACCCAACCTTTGGGCGGTTTGCGCCCAACATAGGTGACACTGTCCAGTCGCCCGATACGGGCCGCTTGCAGGCAATCAAGCGCGCCGATGGCACCGCTGGCAAGGTGCAATCTGGCGTTGCCCTGCCGGGCCGCGTTTTCCAGCGTTTTATAGGTTTGCGTGTCGGCCAAAGCCCCCAATGAGACAGTGATCAGGTCAATCCCGCGTGACAGGATTGCCGGGCCATGTTCGGCCAGGGCGACATGTCCGGCGCAATCGATCATCAGATCAAGATCACCCGGCAAATCCTGAACCGCGCCGACATTTTGGGCCGGGTTCTCTGCCACCCGCTGCGGTCGCAGCAATACCGCGCCAATGATGTGCCCGCGCGCCTTAAGTGCGGCGCGCACGTAACCCGCAATCGCACCCTTGCCAATCAGACCTATTTTCATGACGCTTTCCTTTGTCTAACCTGACATAACCCGAATTGAACCGGCATTGGTATATCTATTTTTGATAGCCAGTTCCGCCATTTCCCATTGGCTGTGGCGTTAAATTACGCCCTGTTGGGGGCAATATTATACCCCCAATTCAAGGTCGCCCGGGAATGAAATACACCAAGCATCAAGCAAAAGAGTATGCCCGCGACAACATGAAAGGCATCTGGGCGGCGGCGCTGAACCCGTTCAACGCGGATATGTCGCTTGATCAGGCAGGCTTGCGTTCAAACATTCGCCACTGGATAGATGATCTGGATATTCAGGGCCTGTTCATTGCCGGCAAGCAAGGCGAGTTTTTCTCGATGAGCCTTGCCGAGCGCAAGCGCAATTTCGAGATCGCGGTCGAAGAATGTGCGGGCAAGGCCGGGGTCATCGTTTCGGTGTCGGATCAGAATATGAACACCGCCCTTGAACTGGCGCATCACGCCCAGAATTGCGGCGCGGATTATGTCGTTCTGCACGCGCCGGTTTTAAGTTTTGTGCATGACCGAAGCGAGGTTTTGTACCAATATTACAAGACGTTCTGCGACCAGTTGGACATTGGCATCGCCATGTGGAGCCACCCTGACAGTGGTTATCTGATGCACCCCGGTGAATGCGCCCGCATCGCCGAATTGCCCAACATCGTGGCGATCAAATATTCGGTTCCGCGTGAAATGTACGTGCAGCTTCATCAGATGATTGGTGACAAGATCCAGGTTTCGACATCCCTTGAAGATGATTGGCTGGACAATATCGAACAGCTTGGCTGGCAACTTTATCTGTGTTCATCGCCGCCCTACCAATTGCAGACCATCAATGACCAGCGAATGAACGAATACACCCGTCTGGCGTTTGCCGGTAAGTTCGATCAGGCCCGCAAGGTGCGCGATAGTCTGAACCCGGTGCGCGAGGCGATGAAACGCACCCGCCCGCCCGGCAAACCAACCGCCTTTGGCAAATACTGGCAGGAACTGTTGGGTCAGGTCGGCGGCCATGTCCGCGCGCCAATGCTGGGGCTGAACGACGCCGAAAAGACGATCATTCGCGACGGGCTTGATCAATGCGGCCTTAAGCTGTGAGCGCTTTGTATAATGCAAAACCAAACGAGACAGGAGAAGACAATGTCCAAACTGCGAGCCTTTAATTTTCAAGGGTGGATTGACGAGCATCGTCATCTTCTGAAACCGCCGGTCGGCAATCAGCAGATTTGGGAAGATGCCGACCTGATGGTCACCATCGTCGGCGGGCCGAACAAGCGCACCGATTATCATGATGACCCAGTCGAGGAATTCTTTTACCAGCTGCAAGGCAACATGGTGCTGAAGCTGTATGATGGCAAAGAGTTCTATGACGTCCCGATCCGCGAAGGTGAGATATTTCTGTTACCACCGCATGTGCGCCATTCGCCGCAACGCCCGGAAGAAGGCTCAATCGGGCTGGTGATCGAACCCAAGCGCCAGACCGGCGAACTGGATGCAATTGAATGGTATTGCTTTGATTGCGGCACGCTGGTTCATCGCGCCGAGATGCAACTGAAATCCATCGTCAGGGATTTGCCGCCGGTATATCAGAAATTCTATGCCTCCATTGCAGACAGAACCTGCCCGAATTGCCAGGTTGTTCATCCCGGCAAAGAACCGCCTGAGGGTTGGGTGAAAATCTGAACCAGCCAAACAATCGCCCGAATCAGGAAGTTTTATGGTAACAGTGTGCCCGGAAATGCCGAACAAAAGGTGCCCTATGAAACTTGTCATCGCCCTGATCATGACAACGGCAACACCAATGCTTGCGGGCACGGTGGAACTGGGGCCGCGCCCGTATTACCTGATTGACCGCATGGCAAATGGTCCGCTTAAGGAAAAACTGTTGTCCTGCGGCGGTATGGATTTTCAGCCAAGTACGTTTTCGATTGGCCATCGTGGTGCGCCCCTCCAGTTTGCCGAGCATACCAATCCGTCGTACCGGGCGGCTGCCCGGATGGGGGCCGGTATTGTTGAATGTGATGTTACCTTTACCAAGGACAAACGCCTGGTCTGTCGCCATTCGCAAAATGATCTGCACACAACCACCAATATCCTGGCAACTGCGCTGGCGGATAAATGCACCGCTGGTTTTTCACCGGCTGAAGGGGGGGGAAAGGCGACGGCAGAGTGCCGGACCTCTGACATTACATTGACAGAGTTTGAAACGCTTCAAGGCAAAATGGACGGTGCCAATCCGGCCGCCACAAATGTTGCCGAATATCTGGACGGAACCAAGGGCTGGCGCACGGACCTGTACGCGGGCGAAGGAGGTGCGGTTGTTTCACATGCGCAATACATCGCGATGATGAAACCCCTGGGCGTGAAATTCACCCCGGAACTGAAATCACCCGCGGTGAAAATGCCGTTTAACGGGTTCACCCAGCAGGATTTTGCCCAGGCGATGATTGATGAATACAAATCCGCCGGGGTCGCACCCGGTGATGTTTATCCGCAGTCTTTTGATTTGGGCGACATCCTTTATTGGATCAGGAACGAGCCAGAGTTTGGCAAGCAGGCGGTTTACCTTGACGCATCTTATCGCCGTGACGGGTTTGATCCGATGGACCCGTCAACGTTCAAACCGTCCATGGCGGAATTGGCGGACCTGGGTGTCAACTATATCGCGCCGCCGATGTGGGTTCTTGTGACGCTGGAAAATGGCAAAATCGTCCCATCCGCCTATGCACGCACGGCCAAGGCGGCGGGTTTGAATGTGATCACCTGGACGTTGGAGCGGTCCGGGCCGCTGCGTGCTGGGGGCGGCTGGTATTACCGGTCGATCACCGATGTCGTCAAAGGCGACGGGCAAATGTATGAGCTGTTGGACGTTCTGGCGCAGGACGTTGGGGTTAAAGGCATCTTTTCCGATTGGCCCGCTACGGTCACGTATTATGCCAATTGCATGCAGATCGGTAATCCGCTTTAGCGGCGACCTAGCGCCTTGCATTCCAACTGACAGAAACGTGCTGGCGGGTGTAAAATTCACCCATCAGCCCGATCATTGTCAGGACAACACCAACCCAAAAGGCATATTCCCAACTGGAATAATGCGGATTGTAATTGACGAACACATAGCCGCGCGACTGGTCGATGGCATGAAACAGTGGGTTCCAGTCAAACATCGACAGCATCCACCCCGGCAAGGTATTGGCCAGAAACATCTTGCCCGAGGCAATCATGTTGGCGCGCTGATAGAGGGTGGTCATGATCACGACCGCCGTAGGATTCCACGGCTTGAGCACCATAAAGATCAGCCCCACGGCACATCCGGTAAACCAGGCAAGGATGACCATCCCATAAGCCCCGATAGGATCAAGAATATATAGCGGGGTAAAGGCGACGTGGTAGATGAACAGGATCATCAACATCGTCAATGTCTGCATATAAAGCGCGCCAACGGCGGCAGCAACAATGGTGACAACCGTGTTCATCGGCGCATGCTGCATCATCGCACTGCTTGGCCCTTCGGCCTTGGCCACGGCACCAACCGATTTGATGTGAACCATAAACAGGAACACGCCCGACATCACATACAAAAGAAAGTCACCACGCACCGCATTGCCACGCAGCCCCAGAACCGTGAACATCACATAAAACGCCCCGACAAAAATCACCGTTTGCAGCATATTCATGGCAATTGCCATGAAGGCGTTGTTGTGGGTGGACCGGATCGAGCGGACAATCGAGTGAAAGATCAACTCAAGGATCGTGATCACTGTCCGCAGAGTGGATTTCTTCCTGTGCTGCTTAAACATGGGGTCGTGATCCTGTTTGTGGCCTGAAACCGCAACTTGTTGCGCGTCGACTGCTTTTGTATGGCACAGAAATCTTGCCGTTCCGTTGCAGTCGCAGCATAAAGGGATAAGCCGCCTATTTCAACAAATCCTGCAAGGTGAGGATATTTGCGTGAACTATGATACTTTGATACCCGTGATCCGGGCGCTGGCCATCGAGGCCGGCAACAAGATCATGGAGATTTACAACTCGGACGATTTTGATGTGAAGTTGAAATCCGATGACAGTCCGGTGACCATTGCCGACGAAGCGGCGGATGAGATTATCTCCTATGGTCTGCGCAGCGCCTTTCCCGAGATGTTGCTGGTGACCGAGGAACAATCAGAGTCGCACAAAATTAAGGGTGATACGTTTCTGATCGTTGACCCGCTGGACGGCACCAAGGAATTCATTCACCGGCGTGGTGATTTCACAGTGAATATCGCGCTGGTGGAAAACGGCGTGCCAACGCGTGGCGTGGTTTATGCGCCGGCCAAGGGGCGGATGTTTTATACTTTGGCGGATGGTCAAACAGTCGAGGAAACCGGCGATATGGCGTTGGACACGCCCGGCCCGGTCAGCCCGATCAACGTATCAAAGGCTGACAATGGCGCGCTGATGGTTGTGGCGTCCAAATCACACCGCGATGCGGCGACCGATGCCTATATCAACAAGTACAACGTCAAGGACAGCAAAAGTGCGGGTTCGTCGCTCAAGTTCTGTCTTGTGGCCACCGGCGAGGCGGATATTTATCCCCGGGTGGGTCGGACGATGGAATGGGACACCGCCGCTGGCCACGCCGTTCTGAACGGTGCAGGTGGGCGGGTGGTGCGCTTTGATGACCATTCACCGCTGGTCTATGGCAAAGAGGATTACGCCAATCCGTTCTTTATCGCCTATGCGCCGGGTGTCGACCTGAAGCCTGCCTGATGCCCGTCCTGATCGCCATTCCTGCGCGCTTTGCGTCTACCCGGTACCCAGGTAAGCCTTTGGTTCAATTGAAAGGCTCCACTGGGGTATCGCGGTCATTGATCGAACGATCATGGCTGGCGGCACGCGCGGTTGCGGGTGTGGACAAGGTGGTTGTGACCACCGATGACGACCGTATCCGTACCGCCTGCGAAACGTTTGGGGCCGAGGTGGTGATGACTTCGTCTTCTTGCGTCAATGGCACCGAACGCTGCGCCGAGGCACATGCCGCATTGGGGGGTGGATTTGACGTTGTGGTGAACCTGCAAGGTGACGCACCGTTGACGCCGCATTGGTTCATCGAAGATCTGGTGGCAAGCCTGCGGGCCGCACCCGATGCCGGTGTCGCCACCCCGGTTTTACGCTGTGATGGTGCGGCGCTGAACGGGTTTCTGGCAGATCGCCGCGCGGACCGGGTGGGCGGTACCACCGCCGTTTTCGCCGGGGACAAAACTGCGATGTATTTCTCGAAAGAGGTGATCCCGTTTACCACCGAGGTTTTCGCCGATGACGCCGAAACCCCGGTTTTCCACCATGTCGGCGTCTACGCCTACCGCCCCGATGCCCTGACCGCCTATCCCGACTGGCCGATTGGCCCGTTGGAGCGGTTGGAAGGGTTGGAACAACTGCGGTTCATGGAAAACGGCCGCAAGGTTCTGTGCGTCGAGGTCGATGCAAAGGGCCGTCAATTCTGGGAGCTGAACAACCCCGAAGATGTGACAAAGATCGAGGCAATGATGGCCGAGATGGGGTTGGAGTGACATGTCTCTGACGGTCTCGATTGTGATCGTCAGCCGCCACCGTCCGGAATTGTTGCGCCGATGCCTGATCGGCATTTCCCAGCTGGATTACGAACCGTTCGAGATTGTCATCGTTGCTGACCCGGCAACCTGCACTGGATTGCGCAGCGTGCCACAAGCCGTGTTCGCCAAAATCATCCCGTTTGAGCCGGACAATATCGCCGCGGCGCGCAATGCGGGTATCGACGCCAGTGCCGGCGAGATCGTGGCCTTTATCGACGATGATTCCGTGCCCGAACCCACCTGGCTGAAATTTCTGATGGCACCGTTCTCGCATATTGATACCGCGGCGGCGGGCGGGTTTGTGCGCGGACGCAACGGCATTTCCTGGCAATTTCAGGCCTCAACCGTGGATCGCGAAGGCAGGTTTGCACCTATTGGCGTAGACCCGGGGCTGGCCACCATTCTGATCCCCACCCAAGCACGGGCCATCCGCACGCCCGGCACCAATATGGCGGCCCGGCGTTCAGTTCTTCAGGCGTTAGGCGGGTTTGACCCGCGTTTCAAATGTCACCTCGACGAAGTTGACTTTAATTTGCGGCTGGCGGCACAAAATTTATGCACGGCAATTGTTCCAATGGCCGAGGTCCACAATATGCACGCATCAAACAAATACCGACGCGACGACGGGGCACCAATTGATCTGGGTGAAGTTGGCGCAAGCTGGGCCGTCTTTCTGGCCAAGCATTGCAGCCCCGACCTTTGCAAGCCCTCGTGGGAACGGGTACAGCGCGAAGAACGCGAACGGGCCTGCGCGCATATGGTGCGCGGCCAGCTGGAACCGCGCGACGTAGGGCGGCTCATGTCTCGGCTGCGACAAGGTTACGCAGCTGGTCAAACCCGTGGAAAGGTGACAGGTGAAATTGCGTCGAATCCGACGATGCCGTTCCAACCCAGCCCGCCCAGGCACGACTTTCGGTCCATTGTTCTGTCGGGGTATTTTTGGCAAAGAAACCATCTCCGCAACTCTGCCAAATTTGAAGCCAACGCCGGTAGTGTTGTGACCCTTATCCTGCTGTCTCCAACCGCCTTTTCCCATCATGTGTGGTTTGATCCGGATGGCTATTGGCAACATACCGGCGGGATATTCGGCAAAACTGAGCGCTCTCAGCCGCTCATCTCTTTCAGGTCATTCCGGCGCCGGGTTCACGTTGAATCAGACAGGGTAGGCAAGGTCCGCAGCTTGCGCTAAAGTGGTCGGATTAACGTGCCACAATTCGCACACAACCCTGGGAAAACCGATGATTGAATGCGGTAACGGCAGCAATGGTCATATATTTGCTGCAAATAGGGTGTATGAGGCGGCAAACCACTCAACACAGGCACGTATTTTCAAATTTGAGGAAGAACAATGCGTAAAAAGGTAACGAAGGCCATTTTTCCGGTGGCGGGCATGGGCACGCGGTTTTTACCAGCAACGAAATCGGTTCCAAAAGAGATCATGACATTGGTTGACCGGCCCCTGGTGCAATATGCCATCGACGAAGCCCGGGCTGCCGGGATCAAAGAGTTTATCTTTGTCACGTCGCGCGGCAAAGGCGCGCTTGAAGATTATTTTGACCACGCGCCGTTCCTTGAGCAGCAATTGCGTAAAAGCGGCAAACTTGACCTGCTGGAGGCGTTGAAGGCCACCAATATGGAAAGTGGCGCAATCGCCTATATCCGCCAGCATCGGGCGCTTGGCCTGGGCCATGCGGTCTGGTGCGCGCGGCGTCTGATTGGCAACGAACCGTTTGCCGTGATGCTGCCGGACGATGTGATCGCCGCCGAGACGCCCTGCCTTGAGCAGATGATCGACGCCTATCAAGAGACGGGCGGCAATATGGTTGCGGCAATGGAAGTACCTGCGGACAAAGCATCGTCTTATGGTATTCTTGATGTGGATGAAGACATGGGATCGGTTGTGTCGGTCAAAGGCATGGTTGAAAAACCCGAGGCCGGCAAAGCGCCGTCAAATCTTGCGGTGATCGGCCGTTATATCCTGTCTCCGTCTGTTCTGAGCAATCTGAACAAGATGAAATCGGGTGCGGGTGGTGAAATCCAGCTTACCGATGCGATTGCACAGGATATTGGCACCGAGAACACCGTCTATGGCTATCGGTTCCGGGGTCAGCGGTTCGATTGCGGCTCCAAGGCCGGGTTCCTGCAGGCGACGGTGGCATTTGCTTTGGCGCGCGACGATCTGCGTGACGATTTGCTACGGTATTTGCAGGAAATGGTTCAACTGGATAAAGCAGCGCAATAGACTGCGTTTCTTGAGGGCAATATATTGACCAACATTCTGGTAACGGGTGGGGCGGGTTATATCGGTTCGCACGCCTGTAAGGCGTTAAAAGCTGCGGGGTATACCCCTGTGACCTTCGACAATCTGGTGACCGGCTGGCAGGATGCCGTCAAATTCGGGCCGTTTGAACGCGGCGAATTGACCGACCGCGCCCGTCTGGACCAGGTTTTCGCCAAATACCAACCAGCCGCCGTGATGCATTTCGCCGCCTTGTCGCAGGTCGGCGAGGCGATGGCCGAACCGGGGCGGTATTGGGCCAACAACGTGATCGGATCTCTGACCCTGATCGAAGCGGCGGTGGCGGCCGGATGCCTTGATTTTGTATTCTCA
Organism: Paracoccaceae bacterium; assembly: GCA_021648025.1. Taxonomy (GTDB): domain Bacteria; phylum Pseudomonadota; class Alphaproteobacteria; order Rhodobacterales; family Rhodobacteraceae; genus NVQY01. Next base: position 17,555 of record JAKITO010000027.1, on the reverse strand, counting down.
TCAACCTGCGCCACTTACGGCGAACATGACAATGTGGTGCTGGACGAAAACACCCCGCAACATCCGCTGAACGCTTATGGCGCCTCCAAGCGGGCGATCGAGGATATCTTGCATGACTTTGAGGCCGCACATGGCCTGCGGTCAGTGATTTTCCGCTATTTCAACGTGGCCGGGGCCGACCCCGAGGGCGAGGTGGGGGAATTTCACCGCCCCGAAACCCATCTGGTGCCGCTGATGCTGGATGCGATTGATGGCAAACGCGCGGCCCTGACGGTGTTTGGCACCGATTACGACACGCCCGATGGCACCTGCATCCGTGACTATGTGCATGTCTGCGATCTGGTGGATGCGCATGTTTTAGGGCTGAACTGGCTAGAGGCTGACAAAGGCTCGCGGGTGTTCAACCTTGGCACCGGGTCCGGGTTTTCAGTGCGCGAGGTGATTGACCATTCCAGCAGCGTCACCAACCGCAAGGTGCCGTTCACCATCGGCCCGCGCCGGGCTGGTGATTGCACCAAGCTGGTATCGGGATCGGTGCGCGCCGAACGGGAGCTGGGTTGGACGCCAACAAGATCGACCCTGAAATCCATGATTGCCGATGCCTGGAGATGGCATCAAAGTGCAGGCTATGAACGCTGATCCGACCCTGCCGTCTCTGACACTGTTCGAGATTTACAAGATGCGCCTTAGGCGGCGTCGGTTGTTGTGGCGATCCTGGCGATCCCGGCGTCAGTTGACAAAACGGGTGGATCGCACCAAAGGCATAAACCCGACCGATATTGTGGCAGTTGTGGTTCTGCGCAACGAAGCGCAAAGGCTGCCGTATTTCCTGGCCCATTATCGCCGTCTGGGCGTGGCACATTTCCTGATTGTCGATAACGACAGTGACGATGGCAGCGCCGAGATGCTGGCGGACCAGGCGGACGTATCCCTTTGGCATACAACAAAAAGTTATCACGCCTCCCGGTTTGGGGTCGATTGGTCAACCTATCTGCAATGGAAATATGCCCGCGCACATTGGTGCCTGACGGTCGATGTGGACGAGGTTCTGATTTATACCGGTTACCGGCAGAAGGACCTGTACGCTCTGACCGCCTGGCTGGACAATCGCAGGGTAAAAGCATTTGGCGCCTTGTTGCTGGATCTTTACCCCAAAGGCCCTTTATCGGGCGCGTCGTATCAACCCGGCCAAGACCCGACCGAGGTTCTGAACTGGTTTGATCCAGGCCCTTACCGCAGAGAATGGCAGATGCCGATGGGCAGTCTCTGGGTCCAGGGCGGGGTGCGGGAACGGGTGTTTTTTGGGGATGATCCGCGCCGCTCTCCGACGTTGAACAAATTGCCTTTGGTCAAATGGTATCACCGGTTTGCCTATGCCAATTCCACCCATTCGATCCTGCCGCCACAGTTGAACCTGGCTTATGGTGGGCCGGGCGGCAAACAGCCTTCGGGGGTGTTGCTGCACAGCAAGTTCCTGCCTTTGATTGTTTCCAGATCAGCAACAGAAAAATCCCGCGCACAGCATTTTCACACCCCTTCGGAATTTGACCATTATTATGACGGTATCACCGCTGACCCGGACCTTTGGCACCCCCAATCAGTTGCCTTGGAGGGGCCTGAGCAACTTCTGAAACTGGGGCTGCTTCAGGGAATAGACTGGTAACCCGCCCCAGGCTTTGATACATTTTCCGATAATTTGAGGCAATGCATCGGGCAATTGCAACGCTTTCTAAATTCATTGATTTCATTTAGATAACCATGCCATATTGCTAAAAAATGGCGGTTGAGGTTGGCAGGACGGGGCTTGGCCCTGCTGTCTTGTTTGGAAACGGAAAGAGCATTTGGGTCTTTGGGATTCTTATCGGATGCGATTGTTGCGCAAGCGACAGGTTATCCGTGCCTGGAGGAAATCACGCGAACTGTTGGCAGTGCAGGATTTGACCGACCGAATCCGCTCGGATGATATCCTGTTGATGTCCACCGTCCATAACGAGAAAATCCGCCTGCCATATTTCCTGAATTACTACCGCGATCTTGGGGTCAATCATTTCCTGATCGTTGACAATGACAGCACCGATGGCACCGAGGCCTATCTGTCCAATCAGTCCGATGTGTCGCTTTGGTATACCTCTGCCAGCTACAAAAGGGCCAATTTCGGCGTTGACTGGATGAATTGGCTGCACCGTACTTACGGCGATGGCCACTGGACCCTGACTGTCGATCCGGATGAATTTTTTGTCTATCCGTTCTGCGATACAAGGTCGATCCGTGCCCTGACCGATTGGCTGGACAATTCCGCCATCCGCAGCTTTGGTGCGATGTTGCTGGATATGTACCCCAAGGGGCAACTGGACGAACAACCATACGAAGAAGGGCAGAACCCATTTGAGTTTGCCCATTGGTTCGATTCCGGCAATTACACCCAGAAAAAGAACCGCGAATTCGGCAACCTATGGATTCAGGGCGGCCCACGTTCCCGGGTGTTTTTTCGCGATAAACCCAAAAAGGCACCAGCGCTGAACAAGATACCCCTGGTCAAATGGAATAAGAAATACAGCTATGTCAGTTCGACACATATGCTTTTGCCACGCGGATTGAACCATGTTTATGACGAATGGGGCGGGGAAATGGCTTCGGGCATATTGCTGCATGCCAAGTTTCTGGATACCTTTGCCGCCAAGGCCCGTGAAGAAATGGCGCGTTCGCAGCACTATGCGGCTTCGGCAGAATACATGGCTTATGCGGATGGTATAAAATCCCAACCCGAGTTGTGGTGCAAATTCAGCGAGAAATATATCAACTGGCGCCAGCTTGAGATTCTGGGACTGATGTCCAAAGGTAACTGGGCATGACGGTCGGGATTGTCATGCTGGTGCACACCGCCCTGAACCGGGCTGAACAGGTGGCGCGTCACTGGACATCATCGGGGTGCCCGGTGGTGATCCACGTTGACAAAAACGTCGACCGCCCGACGTTCAAGGCATTTCAGCAAGCATTGGCCGGTGATCCGCTGGTTCGATTCTCCAAAAGGCATAGATGCGAATGGGGAACATGGGGGATTGTTGCTGCGTCGCAATCGGCCTCGGAACTGATATTAAAACAATTTGCTGAGGTTTCGCACGTCTATCTGTCGTCCGGGTCGTGCCTGCCACTGCGCCCGGTGCAAGAGTTGATCGACTATCTGAGCGAGCGCCCGCGCACCGATTTCATCGAAAGTGCGACAACTGCGGATGTGCCCTGGACCGTCGGGGGATTGGACCAGGAACGCTTTACCTTACGCTTTCCGTTCTCGTGGAAACGGCGGCGGCGGTTGTTTGACGGCTATGTCAGAATTCAACGTGCTATCGGCTTTCGACGCAAGATTCCGACCGGATTGGTGCCGCATATGGGCAGCCAATGGTGGTGTCTGTCGCGCCAGACCCTGTCGGCCATCCTGCAAGACCCGAACAGGGAAGAATATGATCGTTATTTTCGCCGGGTCTGGATTCCGGACGAAAGTTATTTTCAGACGCTGTCCCGGCAATATTCCACCAATATCGAAAGCCGCTCGTTAACTCTTTCAAAGTTCAATTTTCAGGGCAAGCCACATATTTTCTATGATGACCATCTGCAATTGCTGCGCCGGTCCGATTGTTTTGTGGCCCGCAAAATCTGGTCTCGGGCCGAACGGCTGTATCAGGCGTTTCTGTGTGATGGCATGGCGGCGATGAAAAAGACCGAACCGAACCCCGGCAAGATTGACCGTATTTTCGCCAAAGCGGTCGAACGGCGGACGCGCGGGCGGCCCGGGCTTTATATGCAAAGCCGGATGCCAAACTGGGATTGGGAAAACGGGCTGACATCGAACCCCTATTCTGTGTTTCAGGGGTTTACCGAACTGTTCGAAAATTTTGAACCCTGGCTGGCCAAGGCCACGGATACGCGGGTGCACGGGCATCTGTTTGCCCCCGAAAGGGTGGAATTTGCCAACGGCCAGACCCTGATAAACGGCGCCCTTAGCGATAGTGCCAAGCAGCGCGATTATGCCCCCCGGTCGTTCCTGACCAGTCTGATCTGGAACACGCGCGGCGAACGCCAGTGTTTCCAGTTCGGGCCAAATGACAATCAGGATGTGGCCTGGGTGTTTTCACGCGACCCAAATGCGCAAGTTTCGGTCATATCAGGCGCCTGGGCGGTGCCGCTGTTCAAATCCAACCGCAACTTTTCCGATCTGCGCAAAGACGCCGCAAAGTTTCAGAAAATCGAAAATGAGCATTTGAAAATCCTGCGTAAATCGACCGCCAAGGCAAAGGTGCGCATCTGGACCATGGCCGAGTTTATCGAGGCACCGATGGAGCCGATCCAGACCATTGTTGATGAAATTGGCGCGATAAGCGGGCGACGGTTGACCGAAGCGCCAACCATGGTTGATCTGACCGGCTTTGGGCAATTCCTGCAAAACCTCAAAAATCAGGGGATGCACCCCTATCTTATGGGCGACTTTCCGGTCGAACCAGGGCCGATCAATCAGCCCAGCCCCCCTCGCAAACCCTATTTGGTACGGTAATCCTGCATGAATGATCGCTTTGACTATTTTGTTGTTTTGGCCGAGATGCGCACCGGATCGAACTTTCTGGAAAGCAATCTGAACGCGATCGATGGGCTGGTTTGCCACGGAGAGGCATTTAATCCGCAATTTATCGGCTATCCGAACAGGTCCGAAATTCTGGGGATAACATGTGATATTCGCGACAATGATCCACAGCGTTTGATTGGCGCAATCCGCGATGAGCCGGGGGCGCTGCGGGGGTTTCGGTACTTCCACAATCACGACCCGCGCGCGTTTGAGATTTTGATTGATGATCCGCGCTGTGCCAAGATCATCCTGACCCGCAATCCATTGGACAGCTACGTATCGCTAAAAATTGCCCAAGCGACCGGACAGTGGAAGCTGACGGATGTGAAACGGCGCAAGGACGGCAAGGCCGAGTTCGACGCAAGCGAGTTTCAGACCCATGTAGAGCAATTGCAGCAATTTCAGGTGACGATGCTGAACCGTCTGCAATGTTCGGGGCAGGCACCGTTTTACCTGGCCTATGAAGACCTGCAAAGCGTCGAGGTGATGAACGGGTTGGCCGATTGGTTGGGCGTCAGCGGGCGACTTGATGCGCTGGACGACGCCCTCAAGCCACAGAACCCGCAATCAGTTTCCGCCAAAGTCGCAAATCCCAAGGTGATGGAGGCGGCGCTGGCCACGATGGACACCTTCAACCTGACCCGAACCCCAAATTTTGAGCCACGTCGCGGTGCGGCGGTGCCCAGCTATGTTGCCTGCGTGGACACGGCCCTGATGTTTTTGCCGATGCGTGGCGGGCCAGAGGATGAGGTGACGGACTGGATGGCGGCGCTGGACAAGGTCGGGCGGCAGGACCTGTTGCGCAAGATGAACCAAAAGCAATTGCGCCAATGGAAACGCAAGCATCCGGGCCATCGGACGTTTACGGTGCTAAGGCACCCCTTGGCACGGGCGCATTCGGTATTTTGTCACCGGATTCTGAACACTGACGAAGGCAGCTTTCTGCAAATCCGCGAGACGCTGCGCAAAAAATTCAAACTGCCAATACCCGGGCGAGAGTCGCAGAAAACCTGGACAAAGGATGATCACCGATTGGGTTTTGTTGGGTTTTTGAAGTTTGTGCAGATGAATTTGGCGGGTCAGACGGCGATCCGGGTGGATTCGGCCTGGGGGACACAAGCGCAGAACCTGTCGGGTTTTGGGGATTTTGTATTACCGGACCACGTGTTGCGCGAAGATGAGATGACTGTAATGCTGCCACTGATCGCCGGGATGGCGGGGCACGAGACACCGATTGCGCCCGCAACCGGCTTTTCGGATACGCCATTCACACTGGACGATATTTACGATGATGAACTAGAGGCGCTGGCCGAAAAGGTCTATCAGCGTGACTATATGTTGTTTGGTTTCGACCCGTGGAAACCGATGGCCTAACTGGTCCACCCTGGACAATCACATAGACGGTAATAGTTTCGCCTTGATGGTCTTGAAGAAAGTTTCCATTGCGGCATTGTTCATTGTCCGGCCAGCCTTTTGGCGCGGTTTGCCCTTTGCAAACCAGGCGGCTTCAATTATCTCGCCAAAGTCATCGCGGGTGCCTAGGTTCACCGATGGAATGGAAACCACCACAAACCATCAGGTCGCGGCATGACCAGAAAACCTCAAACTCCAGATTTGACAAATAACTCAATGCTCCGCTCGACGGTATTGCTGTCGATCTCAACCGAACCATCAGACGGGAAAGCCTGCGGACGTCTTTGCCATATGTTTGGAAAACCATTCGCCCCCAATCAGTAATCCCTTTCGAAAAACAACCCGATCCCAGTTTCACCGTCTGTTCCAACCTGGCCCCGCAACTTGGCTGACGGCGTCAGATCCAGGTTGAGATTGATACGACTTTGGCCGTCAGCGCCGATTTCGACCTCAGTATAGGCGTTTTTACCGATGTACTTGCCGAGGCGCAACGATGAGCCGCCTTCGTCATCTGTGGCCAGGTCAATATCGTCAAGCCCGGTACTCTGTCGCAGCCGCTCAACGATGCCGATGCCGCCACGCCCGGCCAGCGTCGCAACGGCAGAGGCCAGTTGAACCGCCTGTAATGCCGAAATCTCGCTGATCTTACGCCCAAACAGCAACCGCCCCAGGACCTCATCGCTCGGAGCTTCAGGCTTTGACACAAAGCTGACTTCGGGCGCGTCGGCGGGCCCCTCGACGATCACGAACAGTTCCGCGTCGTCAACGGTGGTACGCGCCACAAGACGCAGAATTGGCATCAGGGCCCCCTGTAGTTGCGCAGACCCCTCTTGCAGGTTTAAACGCTTGCCCAGAATACTCAGCCGACCACGAATAAGTTCGAAGTGCCCTTGCGGTATAATATCTGCCGTCGTGCCGGTCAGCCGTAATTGCCCGCCCAGTTCTGCATCAAGCCCCCGGCCACGTATGAAAATGCGATTTTCGGCGATGATTTGCACATCCAACCCGACAGCCGGGCCACCACCGGCCCCCTCGGCAGCGCCGGTATCAAGCAGCCCGGCAAATGATCGGGTGCGGCGCACTTTAGCCGGTTCGTTCAAATGTACTATCTTGGGGATATCGGCAAACCCGTCGATGCCGGTCGAGGGTACCAGAATCTCGATCTTGTCCAGCACCAGCCGCCCCGAGAGTTTCAGGTTACCGGGGGTGGCACCGCCAAGCGACAATGCACCATTTATTCTGGTTTGAAAAAGTTGCGTGTCGGTGATTTTGACGTTTGTTACCTGCAATGCAAGATCTGCGGTATAAGGCGGTTGCAGCCCGACACGGCCCTGCGCCAACAATTGGCCACCGGTAGCAACGCTTGACGTCGCTCTGATCTCAGCGCTACTGCCTGCCAGATCAATGACAGCGCCGATGTCCGTAAACGCGTTGCGAAGGCCCGGCAGCGACAGTCGCGCACCACTGGTACGCACCTTTCCGCTGAGCGAAGACACCGCAAGCGGGCCATCGAGTTGCAGGTCGAACTGAGCATTCCCCTGCGCCGAGTTGGGTTTTAATTGCCGGTTAAGCAACGCCAGAGGCATTGTGCCGTTCAAAGTAAGAGTGGCAGTTCTGGCATCACCCGCAATCTGGCCAGCTATTTTGACGCGGCTGTTGCCCGGTCCATCGGCCTGTGCATCGACGGTCCATTGATCGCCGGCCTGAACCACGGTAGCCGCAATTCTGGCAGGCCCGGTCAACCCCGGGACGATCCACGCGACAGAGCCGATATTGGCGTCGACCTTAGCATTGATTGAACCGCTTGCTGGCAGGTTTACCTTAGCGGAGAAATTGATCGCGTCTGGCACCTCGGCGTCGAGACCAACGGTCCAGCCGGACCCATCTTCGATGGCTTGCCCGGTCAGCCGGACAGGACCACTCAGACCATCAATGAATTGCCCAACGTTCTTAAGCGACGCTTTGAATTGCAGATCGCTTTGACCGGTCGAGACCAGCCCTTTTGCCTCGGCTTCGCCACCAGTTGTGGTTATACTTGCCGCACGCAATGTCAGACCTTCTGTGTGGCGCAGCACCGAGAGGTTCACATGGCTTTCGCCCGCAAGAGCGGTATCGACATTGGGAATGCCAACTTTGAGATTGGTGGCAACAGCCGTAAGAACCAAGTCAGCCTCACCGGTCAGCAAGGTAAGACTGCCGGTCAGATCGGCATCAATACCCCCCGCAATCGGCAGGCCCACCAACGCAGAAAACCGCGACAGGTCAGCGACTTGCGCCTGCAAAGCCCCTTTTACGGAAACTGCACTGCTCAGCCCGCCAACAGTTCCTGTGCCCGACAATGCCAGCCCTTGCGCGCCAAGTGTCAGGTTTTTGAAATCCAATGGCTGCCCGTCACGCCACCTGATATCGGCCCCCAGTGTCACAACAGACCCCAAAGCCGCAGCCAGGCCCGGATCGGTAAGGTCAACACCACGCGCAGCACCTTCAATGCGTGCAGTTACCAGGTCCGACTCGCCTTTCTGGATCACACCGTTGGCAGTCAGGTCCAAGGTGTCCAGGTTTACCTCACTGCGTTGGAGGCCTTGCAGATTACCCGTCAAATTCCACGCATCCCCAATACGGTTGTCAAAACGCGCGGCTATTGTGGCGCTTTTCACGCGAGTCTCTGGCCCCGGCATAGGCAAAAGCACAAGGTCTCCGGTGGGGTCCTGCAAAACCGCATTTAGTTCGAAATGCTCTGGCAGCCCGTCGGCGGACAAGACGGCGGTGCCAGTCACGCGCAACGTCGCAGAGTTCACGACCAGAGTGTCAAGCGAGGTCCGCCCGTCGGCGAACAGGCTGATTCGGCTGCTCAGCGCGACGTCTGATCCAAAAAATGCCTGATATTGCGGCAGGAAAAGCGGCGTCAGGTCGCCGGAAATATCGGCCTGGATCACGCGTGTCGGGGTGACGCCACTTGCCGGACCTTGGGTCGCCTGCGTGCCGATACTGCCCGTCAACCGCTGTTGTCCGTTGCTTTTCAACACGATGTCCGCAACAAAGTCATCAATCACCGAATTGCCGGAAATCGAAAGCTCCAGCGCGGGTTTGCCCGGTAAATTCAGCAGGTTTGCGGATATCCCATTCGCAGCCTCCTGCAACGACAGATCAATCGCCAGTACGCGGGTCGCGTTTGAATACGCTGCATCCAGCCTGAAGGCACCTTGGGGCCCCTCTAACCGGGTGATCGCCAGTTTCGCCATGCCCTGCCCATCGGCCAGCGACACCGAACCTGTGACCGCGACAGTGGCAGGAGTACCAAAAACCGGTTCTCCCAGAACTACTTTCTCCATCTTTATCGCGTCAATTCTCAGGCTGACCGGAAGTTCGGGCAAAGCGAATGTCCCGGCCTCTGGACTGACTGGGTCGCCAGATGATGGCATCCGGGGCAGATCAATCCGGGCCGCTGACAGTTCATTGATCTCAATCCGCCCGCGCAACACAGCCGCACGGTTCCAGTCCAGCACTACATCGGTAAGGACCAACCAGACGCCCGTGTCGTCGGCAATCGTCAGCCTGTCCATTGTGGCGTGGGAACTCAGCGCGCCTTTAAACCCGGTGATTTGAACTTCGCGCCCCAGTTCGGACAGCGCCTGTTCCAGGTATTTTGTAAGGCGGCCCTTGTCGTCGTCCTGTGCTGCGGCACCAATCGCCTGCCCCATCACCAGGAATATGGCCAGAAACCAGCGCATCAGAATGTCTGCCCGATGCCGACATAAACCTGAAACTCGCGGGTGTATGGTCCGGTGACTGGAACCGCCACATCCAGCCGGATCGGGCCGATCCCGGAATGATACCGCAGGCCAAGCCCGGCACCGCTATGCCAGCCGCCGGTGCTGTCGATCCAGCTGTTCGCACCAATGTACCCGGCGTCGTAAAACCCCACGGCCGCGACCTTTTTGCTGACTCGCAGGCGTATCTCGCCTGAAATTCCAAGAAATGATCGCCCCCCGGTTTCCACCGCGCCCGTTGAAATTGCCAACGAATGGTAGGAATGGCCGCGCACGGTTCCACTCCCACCCGAAAAAAACAACCAATCTGGCGGCGTCTCGGCAAGTGATGCACCAACAACGGTGCCAAGTTGCAGTCGCCCGGCAAAGGTGACGCCATCCTTGGCCCCAACACTGTAGTAGGCACGGGCATCGACATAGCCGCGCACGCCAGAGGCGCTTTTACCCAGGCCGATATAGGGCATCGCCTCACTGGTCAAAAAGGTGCCTTTGGTCGGGTTCAGGATATCATCGCGCCGATCCCAGGTGACTGCAAGCGGCAGCATCAGGTGCGAAAACTGTCGCGACCCCAGATCGTCATCCACATCGCTGAACCGATACGCCACTCCGGCCTCGGCGCTTAGTGTTTCCGAAAAGTATCGTTGAATCCCAAACCCTACGCTGGTTTGCCGGGACAGATAATGCGGCTCGTCCAGTTGTTTGATCTCGCCTCGGGCATAAAAATCGGAATCGGCGTTAAAGGTCGACGGGCGCACCAGCGCGAAGCGCAATTTATAGTCCATATCGCCTGTTTCACCGCCAAGACCTGATACCTCTCCCTCGATTCGCAGCCGTTCAGCGCCGCCCCACAAATTGCGGTGCATCCAAAATCCCGACAGCGCCAGACCCTCGGTCGAATGCAGCTCGGCACCAAGGCCGAACCGCCGTGGCTTGGCATCGGCCAAAGTAAGATCGATATCCATCGTATCGCCTTCGCCCAGGGCCTCGGCCTCGTCTAATGTGACCAAATTGAAAGCCCCGGAGCGTCGAAGACGGGACCCGGAGCGCGCCAGGACGGCCGGATCAAAAACGGCACCAGAGGGTATGCCGGCGATTTCGCGGATGCGTTGTTCGCGCACCGCACTGGTGCCTGCGATATTCAAATCACCAAACTGCACGCGCGGGCCAGGGGCAATGCGCAGTCGCGCGTCAAGCCGCGCCTGATTGTGGTCAGCGGTGATTTCCTGCTGAGAAATCTGCGCTTTTGCGTGGCCAATGGCACGCCAACCATCAACGCCAGCCCGCGCCGCATCGCGGATCACCGACGTTTCGGCAGATGCCCCGGAACGGAACGTGTCCGGGATGTTCGTGGCGGTGGCCAGTGGTGCGATTTCTGCGATGCCCAGGCGAAAGATCGGCCCGGTTGAGACAACCAGATCAACCCGCGACACACCGGACAAATTCGACAACGGTGGAATATTCGCCGCTTCGCGCCCATTGACGCGGATCGAGATCACTGGCCCATAGTATCCGCGCGCGTAAAGCGCGCCCACCAGCCGGCCATAATCTGCCTGCGCGGCGGCGAGAATATCCTGAGGCGCCGTTGTACCGTCACGCTTTGCAGCATGAACCAGCGATGCATTGGCAAGCACGCGTTCCAGTTCTTTTGTAGACGGGGTTATTTTCAGATCAAATTCGAATGCGGGCGCAGAACCTGCTGATAAAACAGAACTCAACAATACCAATCCGATAGCCAGCCAGGACCGAGCAGTCGGAACTTTCATTGTCGGCGCCCCCCTGATTATCGCTGCCAGCTGAAAAGATTCAGCTGTATGATAATTGTTTAACTCGAATCCGCAGGCCTATTTGCGCATAGCACCAAAAAAACCAGCCCGGAAGAGGCCCTTTTCCGGACGCTTTGCACTCTTGCCACAATTGTTCCGCCTTTAACTGATATTACCTGATTAGAGCGGCCTACCGCCAATATTAGAGGTGCCAACTCGCCATGACAATGGTTTGGTGTTTGTCTCTTTCTCGAAGTCTGTTTTGCGCCTTGGAATTTTGTGTGCATCATTTTGCAGCGCCCGAATTGGGGCCCGAATTAGGGTCCGAATTCGGGATTGGAGCGATTTCCGAACAGACCAGTGAAGCGGCGTTCCTTTGGGCTTTGCGGTTGAGCGGGTGTGGTGAAATTGTCACGGATCGGCGGTTCACTTAGTTGAATGCGCCGGCCACCCGACCAAGCAACATGAAGGCACGGGCGGTTCGGGTTTCGCTTAAGGCTGACAAGTCAGCATCGCTGGCCATCGGCTCAAACTCGGCGATCATCTTGTCGAACAGGCGCAGGAAATGATGGGCCGCGTCGCGGAATATGTTGTCCTGCTTCATCCGCCCAGAGGTCAGCGCCAGCGAGGTCCGGTCACGGATACCACCCAGGCTGGCCACTGCGCGGCCCCGCGTGCCTTGGGCGAACTGGCGCCAGACGTCGGGGCGGGCCATATCGGGGCGCAGGTCGTCCATATAAATACCGTCCTGGCTGAGCAGGGTCAGAACGTCCTGAGCCGCCTGGATCAGCTGCGCGGCCTGGCGATCGCGTAGGGCGCGGCGCAAGGCGGAAAACCCGGCTTCGTCCTCGGCTGTTTCGGGAAAGTTCAGCGCGCGGATGAAATCTTCGGTTGGCAAGGGGGGCGACAGGTCTTCGGCCGGGGTTCCCAGCGCCAATGATCCCTGGTCGCCGCCGGGCACGCCTTGGGGAACCTGGCTGGCCATTGCCCGGGATGTGGCGTGGCGCGATGTGGAAAAGGTTGCCAGCGCGGTTTCGGTCTTTCGGGTTACCGCCGCAATCTCGTCGAGTTTGCGATTGACCGAGGGTTGGCTGGAAATTGCTGCGCGTTGTTGCTGGGCGACAAACGATTGGCGGATGGCGTCGATTGCGGTTTGCAATCGCTGACTTTCTTCGCGCATGACCCGGGATGAACGCGCCGCCGTTGCGGCGACCCAGATCATTGCCACTGGCATGAACACCGTCAGCATGGTCAAGATAAAGCGCAGGTTGTCGACATTTCCACTGCCGTTACCGGGTGTCATGAAAAAATACGCAATAGCAGCGCCCAACCAAAGAACGCTTAGTGCAATGGCGGCCACTTCGATGCCGGTGATCGCCCCGTGTTTGGGTCGGTCATAAATCCCAAGCGGGGTAGGTTGGGCCGCGTCTGGCGCAGCTTCTGAATCGGTGGTGGGACCGGGCATGCAGGCGCTCCGTCAGGAAAAGGCGATCTTCAGGATTTCATAGGACTTTCCCCCACCGGGGGTGCGGACCTCGACGCTGTCGCCTTCTTCTTTGCCAATCAGGGCGCGGGCGATGGGAGATTTGATGTTGAGCAGGCCGTTTTCAACATTGGCCTCATACTCGCCAACAATTTGCCAGGTCTTTTCTTCGTCTGTATCTTCATCCACCAGCGTCACTTGCGCGCCAAATTTGATAGCGCCGCTAAGGTTTGCCGGATTGATCACATCGGCCAGGGACAACACGCCCTCAAGCTCTTTGATGCGCCCTTCGATAAACGAATGCTTTTCACGCGCCGAATGATATTCGGCGTTTTCCGATAGGTCGCCATGCTCGCGTGCTTCAGCGACGGCCTTGATGATCGTCGGCCGCTCAACTGATTTGAGCTGTTTCAGCTCGACTTCCAGGGCGTTGTACCCTGTCGGGGTCATCGGGATTTTTTCCATTACACGTCGTCCACAAAGAATATTTCGCCCGGATGCATCGCACAACCGGGCGGAAGATTTAATTGCAGATTACCAAACCCAAAGCAACCGGGGAAATCAAGGGGCGGATGGGCAAAAAGTTGCCACCCCTGTTTCAGGCATATTCAACGACTTCATATTCGATGCCATCGGAATCGTCGAAATAGAACCGCCTGCCCGGTTCATAATCGCCGTGATTGGTGGGCGTGAACCCGGCGGCTTTCACCTGCGCCTCAACCATATCCAGATCATCAACCTGTACGCCGATATGGTTCATCCCGCCAATGGTGGAATAGCTGCTGGGCCCAGGGCTGAGCGCGCCGGGCGGGGCATAAAGCGCCAGATAGCTGCCTGTATCGCTGCCTGTATCGCCCACATGCACTGTAAAGCCGTTGTCTTTGGCTTTGCCTTGCCAGCGGATATGCCAGCCAAACAGACGACACAGCATGGCGGCGGTGGCTTTGGGGTCGCAAACGGTAATATTGGCATGTTCAAGTCGCGTGGCCATGATGGGAACTCCTGTTTGAATGGCAGTTGTATTTGACTATCGTAATTCCTGAACCTTACTTTAGGTCAAGGATTATTTTCGAAAGGGCGCCATGATGTTTCAGGGGCTATCAATCGGCGCACTGGCAGGGCGAACCGGGTTGGCCGTTTCGGCCATTCGTTATTACGAGGCGCAGGGTTTGGTCGCGCCATGGCGCAATGCGGGCGGGCAACGGCGATTTCAAAGGGCAGATATCCGGCGGCTAAGCTTTGTGATGATTGCCCAGCAGTTCGGGTTTTCCCTGCCGGAAATTGCCGGACTTCTGGGGCAATTGCCAGACAGGCGCACGCCGACACCAAAAGATTGGGCCGCGATCAGCAAGATCTTTCGCGATCGTCTGGACGCAAGAATCGAAACCTTGCAAGCCTTGCGGGACAATCTTGACGGCTGCATCGGCTGTGGCTGTTTGTCCCTGCCCAAATGCAAACTTTACAATCCTGACGACAAAGTCCGGGCCAAAGGTGCCGGGCCCCGTTACCTGATGGGGGATCGCCCGGGTGTTTGACGCGGTGTTGCGATTGACGAGCAAGCCTGCCAAAGGGTATTTTAGCCAAAAGATAGCCAAGGAGCGCCAAAATGGCCGACATTGAACGCGAAGCGATGGAATATGACGTTGTGATCGTCGGAGCTGGCCCCGCCGGCCTTTCGGCTGCGATACGGCTGAAACAACTGGACGGCGACGTTTCTGTGGTGGTGTTGGAAAAAGGCTCAGAGGTGGGCGCGCATATCCTGTCGGGTGCGGTTCTGGATACCTGCGGTCTGGACGCGTTATTGCCCGATTGGCGCGACATGGGCGCACCGGTGACCGTGCCAGTGCGCAAGGATGATTTCTATATGCTGGGCGCGGCCGGAGCTTTGCGGATTCCCAACTTTCTGATGCCACCGCTGATGTCGAACCACGGCAAATACATCGTGTCCATGGGCAATGTCTGTCGCTGGATGGCCGAGCAGGCCGAGGGCCTGGGGGTCGAGATTTTTCCCGGCATGGCATGCTCGGAACTGGTGTTTGGCGAAGGCGGCGAGGTCAAAGGCGTGGTGGCCGGAGAGTTTGGCAAAGAACCCGACGGCAGCCATGGAGCAAATTACGAACCGGGCATGGAATTGCTTGGCAAATACGTGTTTCTGTCCGAGGGCGTGCGCGGCTCACTTTCCAAAGAAGTCATTGCCAAATACGATCTGGATCGTGACGCGGATGTGCCGAAATTCGGCATTGGCATGAAAGAGATATGGGAGGTTGACCCGGACAAGCACCGTGAAGGAACGGTGACCCACACCATGGGCTGGCCGTTGGGCTGGAACAACGGCGGCGGGTCGTTCATCTATCATCTTGATAACAATCAGGTCTATGTCGGGTTGATCGTCGATCTGAGCTATAAAAACCCACATCTGTACCCCTATATGGAATTTCAGCGGCTTAAACATCACCCGATGCTTGCCGACCTTCTGAAGGGCGGCAAGCGCGTCGCTTACGGTGCGCGCGCCGTGACCAAAGGCGGGTTTCAGTCGATCCCGCAGTCGGCGTTTCCGGGGGGGGCGTTGCTGGGTTGTTCCGCCGGGCTGGTGAACCTGCCGCGGATCAAGGGCAACCACAACGCGATGCTGTCCGGCAAGGCGGCGGCAGAGGCCGCGTTTGAGGCCATTCAGGCGGGGCGTTCGGGTGATACTTTGGACGGGTACGACAAAGAGCTGCGTGAAGGACCGATTGGCAAGGACCTGAAGCCTGTGCGCAACGTGGCACCGATGAACGGGCGCTGGGGGATGCTGGCGGGGCTGGCCATGGGCGGTTTTGACATGTGGTTCCAGACGATCTTCAGGTTTTCGTTGTTTGGCACGATGAAACATGGAAAATCGGATGCCGAAGCCACCGGAAAGGCGGCGGATTATCCGGTGATTGATTACCCGAAACCCGACGGCACCCTGTCGTTTGACCGTCTGACCAATGTCAGCTTTGCCGCCACCAACCACGAAGAAAATCAGCCGTGCCATTTGCATCTGACGGATGCGGGCATCCCGATTGGCACCAATCTGGAGCAGTTTGACGAACCGGCCCAGCGCTATTGTCCGGCAGGCGTTTATGAGGTGGTCAGAGAGGAAGGCAAAGACGCGCGCTTTGTCATCAACTTTCAGAACTGTGTGCATTGCAAGACGTGTGATATAAAAGACCCCAGCCAGAATATCACCTGGGTAACACCGCAGGGCGGGGACGGGCCGAACTATCCGAATATGTAGGTTGGCAGCATACGAGTGAAGGGATGCAACATCGCCCTTAGCAGGATTTTATTGGAATCCAACGCCTGCGCGATCCGCGCATAGTGGGTTCCGGCACCTTCGGAAGATCGCAACAGTTTGGTCGCAGCCTGGTCCAGAGCCTGACGAAACACCTCTTTGGCTTTGGCCGTCGAGGCCGGTTTGACCGCACGAAAAACGCCGCGCCCCTTGCGTGCGGTTGGGGCATTGGGATCGCCGTTCCGCGCCACCACCTGCTGCAAGACACGCTCTAGATCACGAATGGCCGCCAGAGGCACCGCATAGGCGGCATTCCCGTCCAGTTGCCCGGCGGCAGCGTTGTAATTATGGCGATAACAATCATAGCGATAGACGCTATCCAATGATCGGCACCGTTTGATGCCGCGCTCAAGAAACCGGACCAGTTTGTTGGTCGTAGCATTGTTCAGGCCAGTTTTCGTCGATGAAACGCCATAGTCATTCCCGGCCATAAGAACCGGGGATGCCGCGAAATTCATACAAAGCGCAATAGAAATTATCCGTAAAATCATGGACTAACACCCCTATCTGAATACACCTTAACAGGTTCGCAGAATGGATTTGGTCTGGCAAGGTCGTTAACCACATCGGCAACGTCAGGCGTCAACGCCTTCAGCCTGCCACATTGCCGTGCCATTCCAGCCCCCATGTCAGAAACCAAAGCCATCCGCGCCGCACTCTATTACCAGGACAAAACGCCCTCGAAACGCGAGATACGCGCCGCGCGCACCCGTGCCGAAGCATTGTCTCCGGTGCGGATCATGGTACGTCTTCTGACCTTGCCTCTGGTGGCGCTAAGCGTCGCCTTGTCGATGTATGTCCGCACCAGCGACTATGATCCGCCCGAAGCACTTGCCCACCTGGTGGCTCGTGGTGGTTGTGACGCGGCCCGCTCTGTCGGTCTTGCTGTGTCTTATCGCGGTGGCCTTGGTTACCATGCCCGCAACGATGCGGATGGGAACGGGGTGGCCTGTGATAGCGCAGAGGTCCTGCCGGTTGCGGTGGTTGAAAATTCCGTCATCACCGAACCAGTGGCGATTCAGGATACCTTCGCCCGTACCCGCATGACCGGTGGCGCGAAATTTGTAAAACCTCAGGTCAAACCATAGAAAATGCCGTTTTGTACACGCCTGTTGCGTGGGTCTGGCGGTTTTGGACAATGCGGATTCGGCGGCGGGGTGAACCCCGCCCTACGGCTTGCCGCCTTGGTCGTGCC
>JAKITO010000006.1 GCA_021648025.1 Paracoccaceae bacterium | reverse complement strand
TCCGCGGCCCCGTCCTGCATCGCCTTTATCGCCCGCGGCGACGGGCCAAACACGTTCTCATTCGCGCCAACGCGGGCCACAAACGGCGCGCCGCGCGCGCGCTCCTGGGTTTCCGGGCCGACAAACGGCACCGAGGCGGGCAAAGATTGCGCAAGCGGGGTATAGCGTGGATATGTCATACCCGGCAGATAACCGCAGCCGCGCAGTTACAGCAAGCCCCGGTTTCAATCGGCACCACCTGCCATTAACTTGCGAACCTCACTATCCGGCACCGCGGCATCGGCATATTCGAACGTCCCCTGCCCCATCACCTCGCGTGCTGCCCTGATCATCGCGCCCAACGCCGCACGGGCAAATGAGCCGCCAACGCTGACCCGGCTCACCCCGGCGTTGCCCAGTTCAGTCACCGAATACCGCGACCCGCTTAGCCCCATCAGCACATTCACTGGCTTGTCGACCTCGGCGCAAACCGTGCGGATCGCGTCAATTCCCGGCAGGCCCGGCGCATAAAGAACATCTGCGCCCACGGCGCTAAAGGCCTGTAACCGCGCAATAATCTCACTCAGATCGGCATCGCCAAAAAGAAACCCCTCGGCCCGCGCCGTCAGCATAAATGGTTTACCTCGCGCCGCCTCAGCCGCCGCTTTAACCCGCTCAACCGCCAGATCAAAGTCGTGGATGGGATGGCTCTCATGTCCGGTGGTATCCTCAATCGAGCCGCCGACCAAACCACAATCAACCGCTTCGGCGATGGTCATCGCGCAGGCCTCAGGATCGCGTCCGAACCCATCTTCAAGGTCGGCACTTACGGGCAAATCACTCGCCTCGACAATCGCGCGCGCGTTGCCCAGAACCTCCGCACGCGTCAGCCCACCTTCCGAATCCCGCTTGCCAGCGGCAAAGGCGTATCCTGCGCTGGTCGTCGCCAAAGCCTTGAATCCCATGCTGGTCAGGATACGCGCCGTGCCCGCATCCCAGGGGTTGGGAATCACAAACGGAGCATCGCCGTGGTGTAACGCCTTGAAAATCTCATACTTCTCAGTCTGTTGCATAACCCGCCCTCTGTGTCCAAAATTACTGACCCCAGCCTATACAATTTGAAACAAAACAGGAACATAAATTTCCCCAACGTCGCGCTGGCAAAGATTGCGCCAATCAGGCCTAATCTGTTCAAACCATCAAGGAGTCCCCAATCATGCCCCGCGTTTCCGTCGAATACCGCGATCACATCGCCTTTGTCACCCTGACCCGCCCCGAAAAGATGAACGCACTGGACCCGGAAATGGTCGAGGCGATCCTGGCGGCGGGCGGCGAGGTCGCCACCACCGACGCCCGTGTCGTCGTGTTGTCCGGGATGGGCAAAAGTTTCTGCGCCGGGCTGGATGTGGCCAGCTTTGCGGCGCTGGCACAAATGGACCCCGCCGAACGGCTGATGCCGCGCACCCACGGTGACACCAACGACATGCAGGAACTGGCCCTGGTCTGGCGCCGGGTGCCTGTGCCGGTGATCGCGGCCCTGCACGGCGCGGTTTACGGTGGCGGCCTGCAACTGGCGCTGGGGGCGGATATTCGTATTGCCGCACCGGATACCAGGCTGGCGGTGATGGAAATGAAATGGGGGTTGGTGCCGGACATGGGCGGCATGGTGTTGCTGCCACAGCTGATGCGCTCGGACGTTATGCGCCAGATGACCTATACCGCCCAGCCGGTGGATGCGGCCCAAGGCGAGCGTTGGGGGTTGGTGACGTCACTGGCGGATGACCCGTTAACCGCGGCGACAGCCATGGCCGAACACATCGTCAACCAAAGCCCAACAGCGATCCGCGCGGCCAAACGGCTGATTTCAGTGGCTGAATCCGAGGCGCGCGGTGAGGTTCTTCTGGCCGAGTCATTCGAGCAATCGGCCCTGATCGGCAGACCCGACCAGATGGCCGTGATCGCCGGGCAGATGTCGGGAAAACCGCCAAAGTTTCCGTAGGGTGTGTGCTTGCACGCACCATCCTTGCGGCCACGGCGGGGTGAACCCCGCCCTACGCCATGTCTGCCAACCGTGCCAACGCGGCTTTGATCTTGGCCTCTTCCTCTTGCCGCGCAGCCAGATTGGCGCGGGTTTCCTCAACAACCTCGGGCGGCGCTGAGGCCGCGAATTTTGGGTTGTTCAACCGTCCCTTTAGGCCCCCCAGTTCTTTCGCCAGCTTGCCAAGGGTCTTTTCCAGACGCGCCTTTTCTTCGGCAATATCAATGATACCGGCCAATGGCAGGCCAAAACTGGCCCCCGCCGCCGCCACTGTGATGGTGCCTTTGGGAAAACTATCGGTCGCATCCAAACTTTCGATCCGCGCCAGACGTTTGATCAGCGTTTCATTGCTGTCCCAGGCTGCGCGGGCCTGATCGCTGATCTCGCTTACCAGCATCGGGATTTTCAGCCCGGCGGGTACGTGCATTTGCTGACGCGCTGAACGGATGGCGTCGATCAAACCAATGACCCAGTTCATTTCGCGATCCGCCTCGGCGTCCACCAGGTCATCCGCATAAGTGGGCCATTCCGCGTGGATCAGCATTTGCGCGCGTTTGGCAGAGGTGCCCCAAAGCTCCTCGGTGATGAACGGCATGATCGGGTGCAACAGGATCAGGCATTGGTCCAGCACCCATTTCATCGTCTCTTGGGTTTCGGCGCGCGCGTCCGCGTCATCGCCCTGCAACATCGGCTTGGAAAACTCGACATACCAGTCACAGACCTTGCCCCAGACAAAGGCATAAAGGGCCGAAGCGGCATCGTTGAAGCGATAGTTTTCAAGGGCTGCGTCCACTTCGATCCGCACTTTCGCGGTCTCGCCGATGATCCATTTGTTGAGGGTTCTGTCCGGCGTGGGAATGCCATTCGTGGGTGCATCAAACACCTCATTCATCTCGGCAAAGCGCATGGCGTTCCACAGCTTGGTGCCAAAATTCCGATACCCTGCAATGCGTTGCGTCGATAACTTAAGGTCGCGGCCCATGGCGGCCATGGCCGTGAGGGTAAAGCGCACGGCATCGGCACCGTATTCGTCGATCAGGTCCAGCGGGTCCATGACATTGCCGAGGCTTTTGCTCATCTTCTTGCCCTTTTCGTCGCGCACAAGGGCGTGGACATAGACGGTGTCGAAGGGTTTTTGTTGCACGGTGGCGTATTGCATCATCATCATCCGGGCGACCCAGAAGAATATGATGTCAAAGCCGGTGATCAGGTCGTTGGTGGGGAAGTATTTTTTGAGTTCTTCGGTTTGTTCGGGCCAGCCAAGCGTGCCTATGGGCCAGAGGCCGGAGGAGAACCAGGTGTCGAGGACGTCGGGGTCGCGCCGAAGCACGATGACTTTGCTTTCACCATTGGTAATGCGTTTTCGGACTTTTTCTGACTGTGCCAATTTATGGAAGTTTACTTCCTGAAGATTCGGTAAATCGACACTATCGGCGAAAGCTAACAAACCTCTAGAAAACTCATCCGAAAAAGGGTCTGTATCTAGCTCTGAATTGTCGATTTCAATTTTATAATCGTTTGAATAGTACAACTTTGCAGCCTTTAACGCTTCTTGTTCGTTTGCTGCACAAAATGGGTTCATTTTACCAATCTGGTGACGGCCAGAGCTGTTAACTTCCTGCCCATACCAAACCGGTATCTGATGCCCCCACCACAATTGCCGCGAGATGCACCAGGGTTCGATGCTCTCGAGCCAATGAAAGTAAACCTTTTCATGCTGTTCTGGCAGGATCTTCACCTCGCCGTTGCGCACCGCGTCAATGGCTGGCTGGACGATCTTGCTGGTCTCGACAAACCACTGGTCGGTCAGCATCGGTTCGATCACCACTTTTGAACGGTCGCCAAAGGGCTGCATGATGGGTTTGTTTTCAACGTAAGGAATGGTGGGTAAAATACCCACCCTACTTTCCTCATCCGCGTCAGGGTCATAGGAGGGATTGGCGACCATCACCGCAAGGCCCTCGGCGGTGATATCTGCCACCACGGCTTTGCGGGCGTCAAACCGGTCGAGGCCGCGGTATTGGTCGGGCACAAGGTTCATGGCGGCGATTTTGGCCTCGTCGAAATCTTCCTCGCCTTGGGCGATGCGTTGCGCCACAGCCGCCACGTCTGCGTAAGGTGCGCCATCGGCGCGCATGGCCCCTTTGGTGTCCATCAGGTTGTACATCGGGATGCCGCCGCGCTTGGCGACTTCGTAGTCGTTGAAGTCATGCGCGCCGGTTATTTTCACCGCACCCGAGCCGAAATCGGGATCGGGGTAATCGTCGGTGATGATCGGGATCAGGCGGCGGTGTTCCTTGGGGCCTACTGGAATTTCGCATAGTTTTCCGACGATTACAGCGTAACGTTCATCTGATGGATGAACTGCAACAGCGCCATCCCCCAGCATGGTTTCGGGGCGGGTTGTGGCGATTGAGATATAATCGCGGGTCTCGGACAGAACCACGTTTCCGTCTTCGTCCTTTTCCACGTATTCATAAGTCGCGCCACCCGCCAGCGGGTATTTAAAGTGCCACATATGGCCCGGAACTTCGATATTCTCGACCTCAAGATCGGAAATGGCGGTTTCGAAATGCGGGTCCCAATTGACCAGCCGTTTGCCGCGATAGATCACCCCGTCGTTGTACATATCAACAAAGGTCTTGATCACCGCGTCGTGGAAATCGGGGCTGTTTTCGTGGCCGACGCGGGTGTCACCCGGCGCGCCCGCCATGGTGAAGGCATTGCGCGACCAGTCGCAGGTCGCCCCCAGACGGCGCAGTTGGTTGATGATCGTGCCGCCGGATTTTTCCTTTTGTTCCCAGACCTTTGAGACAAATTCCTCGCGTGAAAAATCAGTGCGTTTTATGCCATCCTTGGCCAGTTCGCGTTCCACCACCATCTGGGTGGCAATGCCTGCATGGTCCTGCCCCGGCTGCCACAGCGTGTCGAACCCGCGCATCCGGTGCCAGCGCACCAGAATGTCCTGAAGCGTGTTGTTGAACGCGTGCCCCATGTGCAGGGAACCCGTCACATTGGGCGGTGGGATCATGATGCAATAGCTGGCGGTCTCGCTGTTTTGCACATGTTTGCCGGCGGTGAAACACCCCGCCTCTTCCCAGGCTTTATACAGCCGGTCTTCGGCGGCATCCGCCTGAAATGTCTTTTCCATCGCCATGGTTCACGCGTCCTTTTTAAGTCGCGACCCGTCTAGCGAAAGGCGTGGGCAAGGGAAAGGCCTTAGCAGGACAGGCTGGTCAGCCAATCGGACAATCGTCCGTTTTGTACCGCACCCAAAGCCTGGGATGTCCGATTTGTACAAGAAATAATACCACTTTCCAGCGCCGAACACGCATCGCCAATCCGGGCGGTTTGACAGGAAACCGTCACGGCGGCGATTTGGCGCGCGTCAAGGGCCGGCAAGCGCGTGACCCCGATCTGATCGACGCCGATGCCCGCGTCATTGAACACCACGACCCGCACAGGTGCCTTGATGGCGCGCGCAGGGTCTCCGCCGATCAAGGCGCCGTGCGAGCCGGTGATGACGATTTTCCCGGCGTCCTGTGGTCCCACCAGAGAGGCCGAATCAAGACAGTGCACCACGTGCCCCGACAGGGTCACCTGTTGCCTGGCCTCGTTGGCTGGTGGCAACACGCCCTGAGGGTCGGGTGCGGTTGCCAAAATCTGTGCGGCCGCCTGGGCTGACATGCCAGGTTTGACGCCAAGGGAATGCGCCACGACATTGACCATACTGATCACGCCGCGCGCAATTGTATCGCTGGCCGATCCGATCCGCGCGGTTTGGCAATCCACTGCGGCGGCGGCCATGCCGATATCTGCCAAGGCCAGAACCCCCGCCACTCCGGCGCGGTCCAAACCGATCCCGGCGTCGTTGAACACAACGGCGCGCACCCCGGCGCGCGAGGCAATCGCACCCGGATACAACCCGCCATGAGAGCCGCAGATCACCACCCGGCCCTGCGCCTGTGCGTCAGCATCGGTGATTGAGTCCAGCAATAAGGGGGCAGCATCCATAGGTGATATCCGGGTTTCTTGGCGGGTTTCTTGATGGGGTTGGGCCAAATAACTTTTACTATTTGCACACATACGAATATGACATGTCAACAACGGCGCACGAATCCGGCGTCAGGACGGTTTGCAAAGGGGGGCAACATGCTCGAATCCGGTCACAACACCCAGAATGCCCGGCAATTGCTGGTGATGATGGAACGCATCCGCGCGTTTGAGGAACACGCCATTCTTGCCGCTGAGCGCGACAGGCTGGTGCTGGGCGCGATTCACCCGTCGATCGGCCAAGAGGCCTGCGCCGCCGGGGTGATGGCCCATCTGAACCGCACCGATATCCTGCTGTCGACCCACCGGGGTCACGGCCATACCTTGGCCAAGGGCGCCGACCCTTTGGCGATGATGCGGGAATTGCTGGGGCGGACCGGGGGCTGTTGCGGGGGCAAGGGTGGCTCGATGCATATTGCCGACTTTGGCGTGGGGATGTTGGGGGCCAACGGCGTTGTTGGCGCCAATATCACCATTGCGGCGGGGGCGGCGCATGGGATCAAGATTCTTGGGCAAGACCATATAGTTGTTGACATATTTGGCGACGGGGCGGCCAACCGGGGGCCATTTCTAGAGGGCATCAACTGGGCCTCGGTGTTCGAATTGCCGATCCTGTTTGTCTGCGAGGATAACCAGTACTCCGCCACCACCCGCAC
Organism: Paracoccaceae bacterium; assembly: GCA_021648025.1. Lineage (GTDB taxonomy): Bacteria > Pseudomonadota > Alphaproteobacteria > Rhodobacterales > Rhodobacteraceae > NVQY01. The sequence continues at coordinate 111,835 of JAKITO010000006.1, read as the reverse complement.
CGGTTCGGTCACTGGCGGACCCGGTGTGGCGGCGCGCGCCGAGGCGCTGGGGCTGCGTGCCACGCAAGTTGATGGCAATGACGCCGAAGCGGTGGCGCGGGTCAGCGGCGAGATCATCGCCCGTCTTAGGGGTGGTGGTGGGCCAGAGTTCCTGCATGCGGTAACCTACAGACATACCGGGCATACGTCGTTTGATCCCGCCACCTACCGGCCCGAAGGCGAGGCCGTCAAAGAGATTGCCGCGAGCGATCCGATCGCCCGTCAGAGGGCGGCGTTGCTGGCAATGGGGTTGGGACAGGATGTTCTGGATGGCATCCATACCGCGGCTCAGGCCGAAATGGAACGGGTTCTGAAGGATGCGGCGGCAACGCCGTTTCCACCGGATGAGGCCGCGTTTGCGGATGTTCAGGACATCGGCAGCCCAATGCAGGAGGCCTATTGATGGTCATGATGACATATATAGAAGCCGCGCGTCTGGCGGTGCAGCAGGCTATGGCGGCGGATGAAACCGTCTGGTGCGTCGGCGAAGACCTTGGCCGGGGCGGCGTGTTTGGCCAGTACCTTGGGTTGCAGGTGGAATTTGGCAAGGACCGCATTGTCGATACGCCGATTTCCGAAGCGGCCATAATGGGGGCGGCGTTTGGTGCGGCGATGGTGGGCACGCGGCCGATTGTCGAAATGCGGTTTTCGGATTTCGCTTTGTGCGCCACGGATGAGTTGGTCAACCAGATTGCCAAGGCGCGGTTCATGTTCGGCGGGCAATCGCGCGCGCCGATGGTGATTCGCAAGCCGGTTGGTCTTTGGCGGTCGTCAGCGGCGCAGCATTCGCAGTCGTTAGAAAGCTGGTATGCCCATATCCCGGGGTTGGTGGTTTTGTGCCCGTCAACACCGCAGGACAATTATTCGATGATGAAGGCGGCAATCGCTTGTGATGATCCGGTGGTTTACCTGGAACATAAGAATATCTGGGGCTTGGAGGGTGAGGTTGATACGTCACTTGAAGTTGAGATCGGGGCCGCGTCGCGTCGGCGGAAGGGCGAGGACGTCACAATTGTCAGCTGGTCCAATACCGCCAATCTGGCGGTTGAGGCGGCCGAAACGCTGGCCGGGCAAGGCATCGGCGCCGAGGTGATCGACCTGCGCGCGCTTTGGCCCTGGGACAAACAAATGGTGCTGGCCTCGGTGCGCAAAACCGGGCGCCTTGTGGTGGCCCATGAGGCGGTCCGGGTCGGTGGCTTTGGCGCCGAGGTGGTGGCGACGGTGGCGGAACATGCGGGGGACGCATTGAAGGGACCGGTAAGGCGGCTGGGCGCGCCGCGTTCGCTGGTGGCATATGCGCCAAATCTGGAAGACAAGATGCGGGTGACGGCGGATATGATCGTAACCGCAGCCAAAGAGACATTAATGGGAGCGGCGGGAAAATGAGCAGTAATGAAATGACCGGTGGCGAAGCGATTGTACGGATGTTGCTGGCGCATGGCGCGGGGCCGATGTTTGGCATGGGCGGGTTTCAATTGCTGCCGTTTTATGACGCGGCGCGGCGGTTGGGGCTGAACCACAATCTTATCAACGACGAACGCTGTGCGGTGTTCGCCGCCGATGCTTATGCCAAGGTGTCGGGCCGGGTCGGGCTGGTGGATGCCACACTTGGGCCGGGGGCGACCAATCTGGTGACCGGGTTGGTCGAGGCGTTGAATGCCGGGTCGCCGATGGTGGCGATCATTGGTGATGCGCACCGCGATCACGCCGGCAAGAACATGACGCAAGAGACCGATCAGGTGTCGATCCTGCGACCCGCCTGCAAGGACCTTTTGAAAATCGAAAGCGTGGCGCGGATACCCGAAATCATCGCCCGCGCCTTTGCCATCGCCACCTCGGGCCGCCCCGGTCCGGTGGTTGTCAATGTGCCCGAAGACGTGGCGCACGGGATGCATGGCTTTGACGACGGGGATTTCATCGCAAATCCCGCCCATATGTCAATCCCTGCCCTGCGCTGTCGCCCCGATGCCCCGAGCGTTGCGCGCGCCGCCGAAATGCTGAGTGCCGCGAAGCGGCCGATGATGTTGGTCGGCGGTGGCGTTCATCTATCCGAGGCGCAAGCCGAGGTTACCTTGTTGGCCGAGACCTTTGGCATCCCGGTGGCGCATACCCTGACCGGCAAAGGCGCGATTGCCTGCAATAATCCGCTAAGTGCCGGTCTGTTTGGTCGTTATGACCGGATTGCCAATGCGCTGATTGAGCAAAGCGATTGTCTGTTGGTGGTTGGTTGCAAGCTGGGTGAGATTGCCACCAAGCGGTATTCCATTCCCGGCAGAGACGCGACCGTGATCCATCTGGATAATGTCGCCGAGGAAATGGGGCGGACGTTTACGCCAACGCTGAAACTTTGGGGTGATGCCAAGGCCGGGCTGGTGGACATTGCAGCGGCTATGGGTGAGGGGGCGGGGCAAAAAGCGGCCCGGGCCGCGTATCTGGCGGAAATCCCTGAAAAGATGGAAATCTGGCGCAAAGACGTGAGTGAGCGGCTTTATTCCGAGGAATCGCCGGTACATATGGCGCGTCTGATCACCGAACTTAACCGGGAGTTGCCCGAGGACGGATTTCTGATTGCCGATGGTGGTTTTGCCGCGCATTGGGGCGGGTTGCTGTTTGACACCAAGAAAGCAGGCCGCGCGTTTGTGCCGGATCGCGGCTTTGCCTCGATCGGCTATGGCTTGCCGGGGGCGATGGGGGTGCAATTGGCGAGGCCCGACGCAGTTGTGGTCGGGCTGACCGGCGATGGCGGGTTCAACATGGTGTTGGGAGAGTTGGAGACCGCGCGCCGCATGGGGCTGGGGGTGACGGTGATTGTGGTGAACAATGCCGCGTCGGGATACGTCAAGGCGTTGCAGCATTTGATGTACGGAGAGGGCAATTACCAGTCGTCAGACCTGAGTGAGACCAATTATGCGGCTGTGGCCGAGGCGATGGGGTGTCATGGTTTGCGGGTTGAAACCCCGGATCAACTGGCCCCGGCGTTGCGAGAGGCCTTTGCCGTGACAGACCGGCCAAGTGTGATTGACGTAATGGTAACGCGCGATCCGGCAAGGATGTTGCCGGCAGTGGATAACCGGGCGGTGCAGGTGAAAAAGGGTGACCGGGTGGCGTGATTTCCGGGTGATTTCTTGGGCAGCTCATCCGCCCAGGCGGGCGTCTTCGCGGGTTACTTGGGTACGGTAAAAAGGAAGTCCGCAGGCAGTTCGCCTTCGGGGAAATCTTTGGGAATACAGTCCGGCCCATGGTGAAACACGGCTGAGCCAAAGTGCAGATGCTGGCGCGACAGGCCGCGCAAACGCGGGCTTATCAGGTCAGCGAAAAAGGCGCTGTAGTGTTCAGATTGTTTCAGTTCATCAATGCGGGCGCGGTGGCGGTTGACCGAATGGGCGTGAGCGGCGGCGATGTCGGGGTCAGACAAAAGGTGGTCCATTTCTGCACGCAGCAGGGGCAACATCCGTTGGATGGATTCGTCCGATTCCGCATTGTTATTCATGCGAAACCAATAAGTTAGCCCTTGGTCTCGGTCCACATGGTTGACCCGCCCGCGATCGCGTTTGACCAGAAAACTCTCGGCGGAACGCAGCGAGTAATGATTCAGCGTCACCAGGTCATAGCCGATGGTTTTGGTGGTGGACCGCCAGGCATTGCGGTATTCTTTCTTGGGCATCAAAGCCCCTGACCCGTTGACCCAGGCAATTTGATCGACCAGTTGCGACTTTAACCCCTTGGGCCGGTGCACCCCCATTTTCTTGAACAGGCCAATGTTGCGGTACAGGGTTTTGAACCCCCAGGCCTGATGCGGTTTGCGGGTCATGTGCGGGGCACATGAAGTATAGCGCGAGGTGATCAATTCGTCCTTGAAACCGGTGACATCGGCGTTGCCGAACAATCGCCAGGTCATCGAAATCATGTTGGCATCGGGCAAGGCCGCGAACAGCGCCGCCAGGGTGCCGTCGCCGACGTGGATATTGATGAATTCATCCACATCCATGCAGATCAGCCAGCCGGCATTTTTGACCAGAGGTTCGTCTTCCGAGGCCGCAAGGGCGGCGTGCTGTGGTTTCAGGCCAGATTTACGGAACGGATTGTCGCGATGTTGCAGGTAGCCTTTGGATTGCAGCAACTCCAGCATGGTGTCGGTGCCATCATCACAATCATTGGAATAGACCAGAAAATCATCAACGCCGATGGCCCGGTGATAGGCCAGCCATTCTAGGATGAACGGGCCTTCGTTTTTCATGCAGGTGACAATCGCGACCCGTGAGGTGTCCGCAATGCCATCGCTTTCGCGCGGCATGCGTACGGGTTTGTGGCCAAGTGCGGCAGCCAATGCCAACAATTCGGGGGTTTCAACCAGGCTGGACTTGGGGACAATCTTGGATATTTTCCCGGCGTCCTTGCCCCCCCCGCGATGGCGCAGAGCCATGCAGCGAAAGAACCCGACCGGGGTTTTGTCCGCGGCTGCCTTGGTCAGGCGCACCATGCGCCAGATCACATCCTCCGGGGCAACACCCGGTGCGATGCACCAGCGGGTATGGGTCTGAGAGCTGTCGAACTGAACGCAGATATGATCGCCAAACCCAGCCGGTTTGCCTTTGCGCAACGCCCAAGGATAGGCCCGCACGCCTTGCAATGTGACCACGCCCTGAGGTGCTTCAACCGCCCGGTCGAACACCGATTTACCCGTCCCCTGAGGCGCCGGGATCAGATCGTGCATGTCAATATTCATGACGGCGCGGGCCGTATTCAGGAACCGCCAGCGCAGCAATTCATACAGGCTGGGTGCGCCCAAAGGTGCGCTCCAGGGGTCGGGTTTGGGCGTGGACATGCGGTCTTTGCCGGGGGCGTCCGGGGCGTTTATCGGGTGGGACTCCGGGCCAGTCCCGGGTTTTCCCAGCGGGATGGCTGAAGACAGTACAACGATGGTCAGGTGCAAATCGTCGTTTTTGCCCAGCTTGTTTTCTAAAGATCTGGCGAATTTGTCGGCTTGCCCCGGCTTGCCCCGGTCGACGATCAACGCGCCTTGCAGCCCATGTTCACGGGCGTGCCAGGTCAGCCAGTCACACACGGTTTGCACGGTTTCGCCGTTGCGTTCGACAAGGGCGGTGTTTTGGCCGGCAAACAGGTCGGTTTCGGGCAGGGTGGGCTTGATCTTTACCGGGTTTTCACCACTCAGCAGGATGTCCACACCGGGTTTGCCAAACCCTTGAAGGCTGACGATCAGGCTGCCGCCGATGGTGCGGAAATCGGCCAGACCGGGAAATTTGGCCTTGTCGATCTGATCCGCCGTAACACCGGGGCCGAAATAGACCTGAACTTTTGCCTGCCCAGCATCGTCAAGTGTCAGGCTGTCAAGGATGGGGGCACCCTGCCCTTGGCCTTTTTGTGACCCTGCAAGGGTACGCCGATAGACGGTCATGTCATTGAAACTCCGGGGAATTGCGAATTTTCAGCACGAATCATGCAGGTCATACAGGTCATTCGGGGCGCCCAAGGATGCGCAGGGAATTGTTCAGTTCGCGGCGAAACGCAGGACCACGGCGACGGGCCAGAACGCCATTGCAATAACGCACCACCAACGGATGGTTTTCCAAAGCCAGCAGGCGTTCCAGTATTTCCTTTTGATAGCGGCTGGACGCGTGGCGCGCGCGCTGTAGCTGGTAAAACGTGGCGTCGGGCAGGTTCTGGTCGATGCAGCGTTCGACAACCGTGTCGTGGATCTGCATTTCGTGCCAATAGGTGGCAATCATCTGGCCCATGTATCGGCATTTCAGCTTGGTCAGGTTGGCGCCCTGAAACAGCACCATATGCATGGCGTCCTGCGAATTGGACGGGTCGTAAAACAAATAGGCATGTTCGGCCTCGGCCAACATATCGGGGGCATAGCCATAACGGGTTGAAAAATTTCGGCGTCGGCCCGCGCTGAACCGGGTCTCCCACGAGGTCAGATCAGGGTTCAGCGTAGCCTGTGGGCTGATGGCGATGACGGTAGACCCCGGGGCCGCACTGGAAAATGCACAAGCGGCATAGGCACCCATAGAGACGCCATAAAAGATGATCTGGTCAAATTGGTCGAAAAACCCGTCGTCTTTCAGCCGGTCAAAGAAATCCAATACCGCCGTGTCGCGGTACCAGGTAGGGGCGTGTGCCATCACCCCCAACACCGACCAATCGGCGGGCTGATCTTTGCCCAACCCCCAAGGCAGGCGGTTTTCGCCGTGGCGATAGACGTCATGCAGGTTCTCAAAGCTGACAATCAGGGTTTGGCCACGTTTGACATAAAGCGCGCTGTGGTTGGCGCCAAGGGCTTCGAAAAACCCGTCTTCGGCCTGAATTGCGGCAATCCGGGCCTGCCAGACGTCGCGTGGTTCGCCCAAGGGGGCGTCGTTGATCCAGGATTGCGCAGACATATCGCTCATGGGTTAGTGCTTCCAGTCGGGTTTTCCCATGGTTTTACGCTGTTGAAGGGGTGCCTTTCAACCGGCTTTGCAGAACGCCTGACGATCTGTTGTTGTCTGGTAACCTATAAGATGGTGGCGACGGTATCGCTGGCCGTTTGAGGGCGAGACGCAATAGAAGAATAGGGACCCCGTCGCGCAACGGTTGTGTGTTTCGTAGGGTGGGTTTGATCTTCAAGCCCGCGACGGCAGTCTTTCTACAGTATAGTCCAACGAAATGAGAGGCTGCCCATCCGAGTCGCTCAGGGCCATCTTATAGCGGTCAGCCGCACGCACACCGCCGATGGCCGGCAAGGTGCCGCAGAGCATGGCCAGATTGTCTGATGCGGTGATTGCGCCGCGTTGTTCGGCCAATGCCAGCAGGTCCAGCGGCGGGATCAGCGTGTTCAGCAGGCCCTTTTGGTAGCTGACCCAGCCGCCATCCTGATAGATATCACAGGCCATTGTCAGATCATCAAGTGGGGATTTCAGGTCGTCCCAGGCAATCACCCGGGTCGAAACCGGCTTGTCGCTGATCTGTTTTGACAACGCGACCGAGTGGCTTTCCAGTGCCCGGTCGGTGTGGTCCGAGCCGAGGCCAAGATATAGCGCGCCGTTCAGACGCCACAGAACCAGTTCGACTTCGCCGCCACTGTCGGTTCCGACCTCCTGAATGCGCCCCGAAGTATTCAGCCGGTCGCGCGATACTTCGTAAAACAGCGGTGTTTGCGAGGGGGGCGCAATGCCGATGGCGGCCAGTTCGTCAATGTGATGCTGCACACCCGCAGGATCGCGCCCGGCCCAGCCGGCGATCAGAACTTTGGTCAGGGATTGCGGTGACTGCGGCGAGGGCAGAATTTCGGCAAGAGCAATCGCCATTTTATCGCAACCCGTCCGAACCCACCGCATCATCGTGGGTCAGCCCGCCAACCCGGGGCAAGGGACGACCGGAATCGGTAACGGCCACTGCCACCAGTATTTCATTGGCACGCGGTGCATCATTCAGGCGCACTTCGACGGCGTCAAAATGCGAGCGCACGTAAGCCGCATCCTTATGCCCAAGAGGCACATCCAACACCTGACCGGGGCCGCCCATTTTCTTGGCTGACGGCACCAATGCGGCCCCTTTATCGACCTGTTCACGCAACGGCGCACCAAGGCTGGGGTGCAGCAGGGCGGCGGCATGTTCCAATTCGCCATTTTCGCCAACCATCGCCGCCTTGCCATAACTTTGGGCCTGGTCCGGGGTGATGCCAAGGGCATCGACGCATTTCTTGCCCAAAAGCGCGCCAAGTTCGGCGCCGATGTCCATCAGCGGGGTCAGATCCTCGACATAAGCCCCGGCAAACGGGTTGGCGATCACCGCCACCGCCACCGCCTTGCGGGTGGGGGGCGATATGGCACGGCCAATTTCGGTGTGGGTTTCTTCCACCCAGACGGCGGTTTTGCGAATGTCCATTGTCAGAACTCCTTTGTCGTTGATTTTAGCGCAGGCCGTCCTGGCCCGAAATGTCCCAGGCCTCAAGCCCGCCAGAGCGCGAATGCACGCGCGGGCCGTTGGTCATCACCAGGGCCAGCAACATTTCATCGGCGCGCGGGCCATCATTCACCCCGACCTCCATCGAATCGAAATGGCTGCGAACATAGGCCGCGTTGATATGGGTGATCGGCACATCCAGCCGCGCACCAACGCCGCCGACCTTTTTGGCCGAGGGCACAATGGCTTTGGTGCCGCCTATGGCTTCGCGCATGGCATAGCCGCCGGGCGCGTGCCAGAGCGCGCCATGCTCAAGCTCTCCTGCGGCTCCGATCAAGGCACCTTTGCCGTAACCTTCGACCTTGTCAGCCCCACCGATCAAACCCACAAGGGTTTCGGCCATTTGCAGGCCCAGCGGGCGCAGATCGTCCATGAAACCCTGAATTTCGGGTTCATAACGCCCGGCAAACGGGTTGTGTATCACAGCGATGGCAGCAGCGCGCAGCATCGGGGTTTGTGCGACAGGGCCACCTTCGTGAAAAATCTCTTCGACGATTGTCAGCAACTTGCGCAATTGTAGCTCAGGCATGTTTCATCACCTTGTATTGGGTCGGATTGTGGGCCAATTGCCCGATAATGCGCTGGGAGTGGCGCAGGAACAAGGCGGCACCTTCGATCAGGCCGTCCCGAACCATCGTCTGCGCCGCGCGCGCGCCGGCATCCAGTGCTTGCGCAATTTCTTGCACAGCTAACGGACCGACATGGGCAACCACAAGGCGGCGGCCCAGATCGCTGTCGGGGTCGTGGTCACGGGCCGGGGTGCGGATGATTGCACTTGCCCCCGGCAGGTCCACCGCATTGGCAATCAGCGTGGCGGCGACGTCGGCCCGGGCGGCATTCTGACCCAGAACCGTGACGCTGTCGGCGATACCAAACGACAGGCTGCGCCCGCCCTGGCCGCTGGTGGCGATGCCGCGCACGCGCGTTGTCGCGTTAATCACGATGCGGCCATGGGCCGAGCCGTCAAGACCCGAGATAAGGGCCGCGTATTGCGTGGCCGCGCCCAGATGCAGGGCGATATCGCCGCCGTTGTTTACATAGGCACGGGTTATCGCCGGGTTGGTGGCAAGGACATGCAGGATTTCATCGGCGACGGCCCCGGCGACAGCGGCCATGGGGGTGACAAAGTTTGTCGCGGCATGCGGGCGGGTCGCCCGGGTCATACGGCGCGCCACACTGCCCTTGGGTTCTGGGCCATAAGGTTCCGCCGACGCGCCCGCGGTTTTAAGCAAGGGCAGTTCTGCAACCAGTTCTGTCAGGATGCCATTGAACCGGCGCGAGGCGCTTTGAAACGCCAGCCTGCGGATCGAGGGTGTGGGAGCATCCACACCGATCACCAGATCAATCGGCCCGTGTTGCAGGTGCAGGCGATTGCCATCGCCCAAAAGACGCGCGGATGGTTTGTCCATTTTTCAGCCCTTTGGGTGCCAGCGGAAATTCCGGCTGGCGCTGGGGTCTGTGGATTTCCCGATCTTCCCTACGCGCCGTATTTCATCGTCTTTCAGCACGTCCTGAATACTTTGAACCGCCGCCATATGCCCACCCAGCGCCCGGTAGTCGCTTAGGCGCATGGTGAATTCAATTGGCGCAACCAAGGCCGGGGTCGGCACATATCCGAATGCGTTCGAGGGCATATCCAGCACGTCCGCCATCACCGTGATACCGCCGCCGGGCCAGACATAGGCTTCGGCCCCGCCGACCGATACATACGTCAGCGCGTCTTTGACCGAATTGGTCAGGCGCACGGGGTTTTCGGTCACTCCGGCCCGGAGTGACCCGCCTGCCCCGCCCATGAACAGCACCGAACACAGCGAAGGTTCGCAATTCTCGGCAATGCGGTCGACCGAAGTTTGCAGGCGCGCGGGCATCGGCATGGGCTGTGGTTTCAGGTCTGCGTCCAGTTCGAAATAGGCGTATTGTTCGCCCGTGGTCGACACCATCAACAGGCTCATGCCCTCCCACGCCGTACCGGCAGTGAATTCCTTGAGGATGGTCAATGGATCATCGATGTCGGTGCCGCCCCAGCCGGTGCCGGGGCTTGCCACCTGAAAATAACGTCCGGGGGTCGAGCGGCGCCCGAGGATGCGAATGCCGGTGGGCGGAATATCCAGCATCTTGCCGGCCTGATGTTCGCTCAAAACACCGGTGATGTGGTCATCGACCACCACCACCTCGTCGACCTTGCCGGCCCATTGCGCCGCAAACATGCCAATCGCCGCCGAACCACAGCCGACCCGCATCAGGTTTTCGGGGGTGCCGTCAACGATGGGGGCCTGCCCGGCCTGGATGATAACCTTTGGGCCGTCGTCAATATCTACCTCGACCGCCTGACAATTGCATAAACGAAGCAATGCGTCGCAGGTCACCCGGCCCTCTTTCTTGGACCCGCCCGTCAGATGTTCCACCCCGCCCAGCGACAGCATCTTGGAGCCATATTCGCCAGTCATCACATGACCGATGGCTTCGCCGTCAACCCGCACAACCGCGCATTCATGGCCCAGAAACCGGTCAGTGTCGATTTTGACCTTGACGCCGCAATAGCTGAAGATGCCTTCGGTCACCACGGTGACCATATCCACGCCGTCCACGTCCTGCGAGACAATAAAGGGGGCTGGTTTATAGTCGGGATAGGTGGTGCCGGCCCCGATGGCGGTGACAAAGCGGCTGTTTTGCAGCAGGTCACCGTCCCAGTTTTGATCCCCCCCGTCGCCTGCAAGGAAGGGCACTGAACTGACACCCTTGTCAGCCGCCCCTTCGATGATGGTCAGCGGATCCAAACGCACCAATTCGCCCGCGTGATTGGCATAGCGGTCACAGGCCCCTGATCGGCCATCAGCAATGAAGCACAACACCGGGCAGGCGTCGCAGCGGATTTTATCGGGTTTGATACGGGTGGTCATATGGTCAGCCCCTTGATTGCCGCATGGACCCGGGCAGGCGTGGCCGGAAGCCGGGTGATGCGCGCACCGCAGGCATTGTGGATGGCGTTCAGGATCGCCGGGGCGGTGGGGATCAGCACATGTTCGCCAAGGCCCTTGGCCCCATATGGCCCATGCGCGTCGGGGACTTCGACAATTATGGTCTCGACGCGGGGCATGTCACCGGCTGTTGGCATCAGGTAATCATGCAGGTTTTCGGTGCGGCCAGGCAGGTATTCTTCCATCAGGGCCATGCCCAGCCCCTGGGCGATGCCACCCTGCACCTGGCCTTCGACCAACAGGGGGTTGATCGCCTGACCGACATCATGGGCGGCGCTAAAGTGCAGCGGCTTGACGGTGCCAAGGGCGGTATCGACTTCGACCACGCACAGATGGGCGGCATAACCGAACTGGGCATAGGGCACGCCCTGGCCGTTATGGTCCAGCGGCTTGGTGGGCGGATCATACGTTTCTTCGGCGTGAAGGACATACCCCATTGCGTTTGGTTCCAGTTTGTTCAGGTCGATCTGGTGACTGTGCCCGTCGTCAAGAACCTTAACCACACCCGGCCCGACCTCTAATGTCGCCTCGGGCGAGGCGTTGCACATCGACAGGATACGCGCGCGCAGGGCCTCGCCGGTCAGGCGGGCGGCGTTGCCGGTGACAAACGTCTGGCGCGAGGCAGATGTTTTGCCGGCATCGGGCGTGATGTCGGTGTCCGGGCCAAGCAGCGTCAGCTGTGCCACCGGCACGCCAAATGCCTGGGCGAATATCTGGGCGATCACCGTGTTGGCACCCTGCCCGACATCCATCGCCCCCTGATGCAGCACAATCGTGCCATCGACGCGCAACCCGGCAAGGATGGTCGACGGATTGGCCAGCGAGGTATTGCCACACCCGTACCACCCGGCGGCAATGCCGACGCCCCGGCGCAAGGGGCCGGTGGTTTGAGCGTTGAATTCCGCGATCTTGGCGTTGTGTTCGGCCCAGGCCGGGCGCAGCGCCTTCAGGCAGGCCCTGATGCCGACGCCTTGTTCGAACACCTGACCGCAGACGGTGGGTTGGTGGTTGTCCAGAGCGTTGAGAATGCGGAACTCCAGCGGGTCCATGGCCAGTTTGGCCGCGAGTTGATCAAACAACGCCTCTTGCGCGATTGCCGCCTGTGGCACGCCAAAGCCCCGGAACGCGCCGGAGGGCGGGTTATGGGTGTGGATGGCGCGGGCCTGGGCGCGGTAATCGGCAATGCGGTAAGGCCCAGAGGCATGTATCGGCACACGGGTCGCCACGGTTGGTCCCCAAGAGGCATAGGCCCCGGTATTGAACACCCCGTCAAAGCGCAGGCCACTTAGGCGACCATCCTTCATGGCACCGATTTTCACGGTCATTTCCGCCGGGTGGCGTTTGGTGGTCGATTGCATGGTTTCGCGGCGGGTATAGGTGATGCGCACCGGATGTCCGGTCTTCATCGCCCCCAGCGCCAGAAACGGCTGGACCGAGATATCAAGCTTGGAGCCGAAACCGCCGCCAACCGCCGTTGGCACAATGCGGATCTGATCGGCGTGCAGACCAAGGATGGCCTCAAGTGCGTCGCGGTCCATCACCGGGGCCTGGGTACAGGCGTGGACGGTGACTTTGCCGTTCTCAAAAGTGGCATAGCCCGCTTCGGGTTCGATATAGCCGTGTTCGACAAACCCGGTGGTGAAATGGCCTTCGACGAATATATCGGCCTGTTCCAATGCTTGGTCGACGTTACCGCATAAAACAAAACCTTTGCACATTTCATTGCCGTCACGACCGGTATGCAATTGTGGCGCGTCATTGGCCATAGCTGCGTCAACCTCGGCAACGGATGCCAGTTGGTGCCAATCAACCGGGAAGCTTTCAGGGTCAAACGCCCGCATGGCTTCGGGTGTGCCGATCACTGCCGCCACCGCCTCGCCGCGAAAACGGGTTTCGTGTTCGGCAAAAACCGGTTGGTCCACGAAGGCCGGGATCGCGCCGAAACAATTATCGCCGGGCACGTCGGCGGCGGTAAGGGTCGCCTTTATCCCGTCCGTGGTGGCAACAAACAAATCCAGATCACCCAAGGCAAAGGCGGCGCGCGCAAACGGCGAACGGATCACTTTGAGGACCAATGTACCGGGCGGGGCCACATCATCGCCAAACGCCAGCGTTCCCCGCACCTTGGCCGGACCGTCCAGATGGCGGATGCCAGAGCCAACTTTGCCAGAGCCGGTTTTGCCAGAGCCAACTTTGCCAGAGCCGTCAGCCCCCGCCGTGACCTTGCTGGTTCCCGCCTGCAACACGGCGTCAATTATTTTGCGATAGCCGGTACAGCGGCACAGGACCCCGCCAATCGCGTCTTTCACCTGTTCTTCGTCCGGGTCCGGGGTGGCACGCAGCAAAGCCACCGCCGAGACGATCATCCCCGGCGTGCAAATCCCGCATTGCGCCGCACCCTGGTCCAGAAAACTTTCGCTCAGCGCTTTGGCGCTGTCGTCATACCCGACCAGCCCGGTCAGGGTTTCAACCTGCCGCCCCGCGACCCGGTGGGTCGGGGTCAGGCAGGCGCAGACCGGATCGCCATCAACCAGCACGGTGCAGGCGCCGCAATCACCGGCGTTACAGCCGATTTTCACGTCCCGCTGGCCCATTTGTTCACGCAACGTTTCAGACAGGCGTTCGCCCGGGGGCGAATTGGCGCTGACCGAGGTGTGGTTCAGGGTGAAACCTATCTGATCCGAGGGGATGGCGTTCGTCATTGGATCGCCCCCATGACCGCGCGCTTGCACAGCTCACCCGCAATCTCTTGTCGATAGTCAGCCGACCCGCGTACGTCACTGATTGGCGCAAGCGGGGCAAGATGGCGCGTCCAGATGCCCGGATCCCCCATAAGCTGGTCAACCGTCTGCCCTATCAATGCGACCTCAAGCGCGCCCGGTCGCCGGGCCACAGCCGAGCAGGCCCCAACCGCCACCCGCGCGCAGGTAATGCGCCCCCCCGCGTCCAGCGCCACCAGGGTCGAAACCATGGCAATGGAAATCACCAGGTATTTGCGCGCGCCCAGTTTCAGGAAATACCCGCGCGGGGCGTTTTCAGGCGCAGGAATATGGATCGCCACCACCATTTCGTCGCGCGCCATGTCAATCTGGCGCACCCCGGTGATAAAATCCACCAGCGGTACGCGCCGCGAACCACGTAAGGATATCACCTCTAACTCGGCCCCAAGCGTCAGCAAGGGCGGCACGCCGTCCGCTGCCGGAGAGGCATTGCACAGGTTACCGACCAGCGTGCCTGCGTTCTGGATTTGCACCGAGCCCACTTCGCGCGCGGCCATCTTCAGACCGTCAAAGGCGCGGGGAAGGTCGGCGTTTATCACATCGCTCCAGGTGGTTGCAGCGCCTATTGTCCAACCATCAGTCGTTTGTGAAACCGCCCGAAGGCCAGCCACACGGGAGATATCCAACAGCTTTGTCGGCGCGCAGATATCACCCTGGTTCGGAAAATAATCGGTGCAGCCGGCGATGATTGTGGCGTCACCCTGGCGCAAGACCTCTAACGCGTCAGGCACGGTATCTGGCGTGTAATATCCCATTCCTGCCGTATCCTGCCTCTGAAAGTTTATTCGTGTGCGAACGGTACGGCATGCCCGGACAGCGAGTCAATAAGGTATGGTTTTTGCTCTTATGTCGATGCGTGTTGCAAATGTCGATGCATGTTGCAAAAGGCCGCTTTAATTCCCATCAAGGTAAAGCGTGCCAGCCCTACGCCTTTGCCCACAATCGCCGGGGCCATGTCGGTGTTACCTTTTTCAGAGGCCTGGTCAAAATCCTGCCGCACGCCTGTGTCATTGGCCAAAGCGGCCTGATCGTCCTGCCACCGGGTCGAAAAGCGGTTGTTCAATGCACGCAGGTTCCACGCGCCGGGCCAGTCCAGGCGCCATATCCAAAAGATGTGGCCGGGGCCTCAACGACCAGGTGATAAACCCGATCCCGACCCGTGAATTGCCTGCGTCCGGCACCGCCTGTTTCAACCAGTCCTCATTGCCAATGCCGCCGCCGATCAGGCCCAACCCGCCTGCCCCACTTACCGCCTGAGCCAGGGCACCACCACTGACCCCAGCCATCGGTGCCAGAAGAATAGGGTGTTCGATACCCAGAAGATCACAAATTGGCGTAGATATTGGCACCCGCCCAACCCCTGACAGTTGTTGGCAGGCAAACAAGTTTACCATTGGTGTCAGCCGCAGTACCATCAATATTGCGATATTTTGTCAATTGGATTGCCAAGGCGTGATTTCACCCCGAAGGTCGCCAGCTATAACCTGCCCAAAGGCCTGTGCTAACGGTCAATCTTGGTCGACAGGATGACCGATGACATGGTTTCGTCTATCCCCTCAAGACAACCGATTGTATCAATGGTCCGGTCCAATTCCGCCATCGAGCGGGCAGAAACAACCCCGGCCAGATCAAACACGCCGCTGATCGAATAAAGCGACGTCACCTGCGCCATTTCGTTCAGCGCCTGCTCAATCCCGGCCCGCCGGTCGGGCGGAAATTTCATCATCACCAGTGCCCGCACCCGGTCTTGCAGATACGCAGGCGACATCACCGCGCCGTACCCCGTAATCACCCCGTTACGCTCCAGCTTGGCCAACCGGACCTGGGCCGCCGTGCGTGAAACCGCCAACCTGCGGGCCAGTTCAGACACCGCCATCCGCCCGTCCTGTCGCAGCAGCGCAATCATTTGTTCGTCTTTGTGGTTCAGGTTCATGGTTTTTGGCTTTCGGGCACTTCATCTATGTTAATAGTCATATTCACTAGTCAAGTCACCTATAAAGACCATACTGCCATATTGCAGCTTACCTGCCGATTTTCCTATTTTCCTCATACTTCCCTGGCAATCGAAAAAATGGAGCAGGCAGATGGAACACAAAGAAATTCTTGAGGCTGCGGGGCTTACCCGATCGGACCTGACGGGTGGTGATCTACAGGTATTTACACCGATTGACGGCGCGCACCTTGGTGCTGTGAAAATGCACACGACGGGTGACGCGGACAAGATGATCGCCAATGCAAGCGCGGCGTTCACTGTCTGGCGCAACACACCCGCCCCGCGCCGGGGTGAACTGGTGCGCCTGATCGGCGAAGAACTGCGGTCCGAGAAGGAAAACCTGGGCCGCCTTGTGTCGCTGGAATGCGGCAAGATCCTGCAAGAGGGGCTGGGCGAAGTTCAGGAGATGATCGACATCTGCGATCTGGCGGTCGGCCTGTCACGGCAGTTGTTCGGATTGACCATCGCCTCGGAACGTCCCGGCCACACCATGCGGGAAAGCTGGCATCCGATGGGGGTTTGCGGCATCATCACCGCGTTCAATTTCCCGGTGGCACCCTGGTGCTGGAATGCGGCGCTGGCACTGGTGGCGGGTGATCCGGTGATCTGGAAGCCGTCGGAGAAGGCGCCATTGACAGCCCTGGCAACGCAAAAGATCTGTGACCGGGCACTGGCACGGTTTGGCACGGCACCTGACGGGTTGATCCAGACGGTGATTGGCAAAGGCGATATCGGCCAAGCTCTGACCAGCGCGCGCGATGTGGCAATTGTCTCGGCTACCGGTTCAACCGGTATGGGGCGCAAGGTAAGTGCTGCGATGGCGGCACGGTTTGGACGTTGCATTCTGGAACTGGGGGGCAACAACGCGATGATTGTCACGCCAAGTGCCGATCTGGAGATGGCGCTGCGGGCGATTGTGTTTTCTGCCGTCGGCACGGCAGGTCAACGATGCACAAGCCTGCGCCGCCTGATCGTACACGCAGATATCTATGATCAGTTGTTGCCACGCCTGAAGGCAGCATATGACGGGTTGCCGGTTGGCGATCCTTTGGCAGACGGCATGTTGGTCGGGCCCTTGATTGACAGATCGGCATTTGATGGGATGGAGGCCGCGTTAAAGGCTGCTCAGACGGATGGCGGCAAGGTGTTTGGCGGCGGGCGGGCGTTGGCGGGGCAATATCCGGACGGATATTATGCCGCCCCGGCGATTGTCGAAATGCCGGGGCAGACCGATATTGTCTGCCACGAAACCTTTGCGCCGATCCTGTATGTGATGAAATATCGCGATCTTGACCGCGCGATTGCGCTGCAAAACGATGTGCCACAAGGGCTGTCGTCCTGCATCTTTTCCACTGATGTGCGCGAGGCAGAATATTTCCTGTCCGCCTGCGGTTCTGATTGCGGCATTGCCAACGTCAATATCGGGCCTTCGGGTGCAGAAATCGGCGGGGCCTTTGGTGGCGAGAAGGAAACCGGGGGGGGACGCGAGTCCGGCTCGGATGCGTGGAAGGGCTATATGCGTCGCCAGACCAATACTGTGAATTATTCACGCGACTTGCCGTTGGCGCAGGGCATTACCTTCGACATTGAAGGGGCGGTGTCATGAGCTTTGACAGGATCGCAGTTCTCGGGTTGGGCAAGGTTGGGACATTGGCGGCAAAGCTGCTGCACCAGGCCGGGTTTGAAGTTACCGGCTATGATCAGCAGGCCCCGCACGCGGCACTGCCATTTGCCGTTAAGGACGTGGATATCTGCAACCCCAAGGTGTTGGCGGGGGCGTTTGCAAAAGTGGACGCGGTTTTGTCCTGCCTGCCATATCATCTGAATATCGACGTGGCGACAGCGGCACATGAGGCCGGCATTCATTATTTCGATCTGACCGAGGATGTGGCGACCACCAATGCGATCATTGAGTTGGCCAAGACATCCAAAGGGCTGATGGCACCGCAATGCGGCCTGGCGCCGGGGTTTATTGGTATCGTCGGTGCCAGCCATATCGCCATGTTCGATACTTGCCGGTCGGTGCGTATGCGGGTGGGTGCGTTGCCACAGCACCCGACCGGCCTTTTGGGGTACGCATTCAACTGGTCGCCCGAGGGGGTGGTCAATGAATACCTGAACGATTGCGAAGTGTTGGAGGGCGGCAAGCGCAAGTGGGTGTCACCCATGGAATGGCACGAAACCTTGTTGGTTGACGGAATGGCGTTGGAGGCATTTACCACCTCTGGCGGGTTGGGAACCATGTGCGAGACCTATTTGGGCAAGGTCGACAATATCGACTATAAGACCATGCGATACCCGGGGCATATGAAGCTGATGAACTTCTTTTTCCACGAACTCCTGATGCGCGAGAACCGCAAAGAGGCGGGGCGCATTCTGGTCAATGCCAAACCGCCGGTTGAGGATGATATTGTTTACATCCACGTCTCGACCGAAGGCGAGATTGACGGGCGCTTGCAGCGGCGAGAGTTTGTGCGGGGCTACCGGCCAATCGAGGTGGCGGGTGCGCGCCAGACGGCAATTTCCTGGACCACCGCCGGGTCGGTGGTGGCGGTGATTGAAATGGTACGCGGTGGGGTGCTGCCCGATCACGGTTTTCTCAAACAGGAAGAAATCCCGCTGGAGGCATTTTTGGCGACGGATACCGGCCGACTTTATTCCTGAGCCTTGTGGCCGGGCCGCTCTTCAAGCCCGTACCGGGCTTTCCTCGCGAGTGCCAGGCAAGTAGCCGGTCCGGGGCGGTGCCCGGGCCGGCATTTATCTGAACCGCGACTTAGCGGTATTTCACGGTGGTCATCTTGCCATCCTTGATGACAACCTGACGATAGTTGCCTGCCGATTCACCGGGGCCAATCAATTCGACCGCGGACGCGCCGACATAGTCAACCTCGCCGCCCTCAGCAAGTATCTTCAGACCTTTGGCCAGTTCACCCGGGAAAATCTCGATCCCCGGTGCGTTGGCGACATTCATCACCTCGCTTTTGAAATCGGCTGATTCAGCTGATCCCGCCGCCTGCATCGCCAGCAACATGATTGCCGCCGCGTCGTAGGATTCTGCCGAGAAGGAAGACGACGCAACAAACGCATCCCCCACCAAAGCCTGATACTTGGCAGCTCCGGCGCTGTCTGTGCCCGGATGCTGGCCTGACGATCCTTCGACTTCAGTGCCAAAATTGTCCTCAAGTGCCGCCGCCATCATGCCGGCCGGAAAGTGGAAATTGTCAAACGCCCCAAGGTCCAGTGCAGAGCGAATGATGCCCGAGCCACCCTGATCAATGTATCCGACGATCACCAGCTTATCACCGCCAGCAGCACTCAATGCGCCCATCTCGGCCGCATAATCCGCCTTGCCGTCTTCATGGGCCGCCGAAATTGTTACCGTGCCGCCCATCGCCTCGTAAGATTTCTGGAACGTTTCGGCCAGACCTTTGCCATAGTCGTTGTTGGTATAGGTCAAGGCCACCGTTTTGGTCCCCTCTTCCAACAGGATTTCCGACATCACCACGCCTTCGCGCGCACCAGACGGGGCGGTGCGGAAGAACAACCCGTTGTCTTCGGCATCAGAAAGGCCCGGGCTGGTGGCCGAAGGCGAAATCATTACGATGCCGTTGGGCAAAGCCACATTGGCCAGCATTGCACCTGTTACACCGGAACAATCGCCGCCGATGATCGCCTTGACCTTGTCGGAAGTGATCAGCCGTTCGGTAGCCGCAACGGCGGCGTTGGAATCAACGCAGGTGGAATCGGCGCGAATGGGGATAACCGTGCTGCCCCCCAGAAGGGCGCCAGAATCGCTTACCTCTTTCATTGCCAGTTCTGCACCACTGGCCATGGCTGGAATCATCGATTCCACCGGGCCGGTAAAGCCCAGTACAATGCCGATCTTGATTTCGTTCGCATGCCCGCCCGCAAACGCGCCTGTCGCCAGCGAACCGACGATAAGCGCGGCCGCAGCGCAGGTCATTGTCAATGTCTTCATGGTATCCTCCCCGGATATTGTTGATGTCATTTCGCGAGACTATGGGCTTCGGCATAAAAAGGGAACGAAAAAGTCACCTTTCCCAAAGGACTGCGCCCAGTGCGCGCCTAAACCCAACGACGATTGTTTCCAGTATGGAAATTATTTGTTAACGCACCCTGGGCAATGGTTTTACTAATCCCCCACATTCATGTATCGTAATACTTGGATGAACTGGAATTACCGGGAGGAAACATGAAGTTTATTACAGGTATTTTTGCGCTTATTGGCGTGCTGGCAGTTGGCATGATGGTCTGGAAAGGCCCGACGCTTTACAAGTACAAGGTGGCGTTCGACGGGTTCGATGAACAGGCGTTTGACACCTACAAAGGCATGTTTGACCGATTGATCGAGTCAGGCAACGCGGCTGCGGCCACCGTCTGGAAGGTCAAGGTTGCCGAGGGCCTCAGTTTTGAAGAGGTGGACGAAAGCATCAAGGCAGTAGCCGTTGATCTGAACATTCGCGGCGTCGGTGAATTGCCCCTGGGCGATCAGGTGGCGGCAATGAACGGCGCGCCCTGGCGCAAGCTGAACATCTATCTTTATTGTAACCCGCTGACGGCGGCCAAGATGATCGAACATGATCTGGCCTATGCCGCATATCTGCCGTGCCGGGTGTCATTGGTCGAAGACGCCGAGGGCAACCTTTGGATTTACACGCTGGATATGGACATGATGATCCACGGCGGGGAAACCCTGCCGCCCGAACTTTTGAAAGAAGCGTTAGAGGTCAAGTCGATCATCCAGGATATTCTGGCGCGCGCCTCGCAAGGTGATTTCTAGGCGTTGCAACCCAGGCCGATTGTGACCTGAACATAGGATGGCCTGCGGCTTTGGATATGATCACAGAACGAGAGGCCGTTGGTTTCAGATCGCCTTTCACGCCTTTTCTTCCAGATAGAGCAAAGTCACAGGCTGGTCGAATACGAATCACCTTAGATTGTACCACGATGGTTGATGTGGGGCCTTTGCGGATTTGCTGCTTTTTTGGGGTTACCCTATTGCCTTATTGAAATACTTTCGTTGGAGTTGCGGATTTTAAGAACCAAAAAAATGGTATCTAATCCATTGCAATACAACCGGAAAGGTTGAAACCCGGACCTGATCGAACAACCACCGGTGCGACAAAAATGGGTAAAATCGAGGCACACGCATTCTAGAATTTGAATATTAATTTGTTTTCGTGTATAGCTGCTGCAACTACAGATTTCAGGCGGGGCTAACACCGACCGGAACCACGATCGGAATACGACGTCAGGGGAGGGAAATATGTTTATCAAGGTTCAGATGTCATCTTCTGTATTGGCTTTGGTACTGGCCGGGTTTTCGACCCTTGCCCCGGCGAATATGGCCACCGCCCAGCAGACCGACACCAACTGGCAAACCGCGCGGGTCAGCAGCGCCACAACCGGATCACAAGCAACAATCGGCGGCACGGTCATTCCCTTCAAAGAGGTGACCCTGACAGCGCAGGTTCCGGGGCGGGTGACGTTTCTTGGCGGCATCGAAGGCTTTCGCGCCAAAGCTGGCCAGGTATTGGTGCGCATCAACGACGACGATATTCAGGCCAGACGCCGCGCCGCGGCGGCACAGATTTCCCAGGCAGACGCGGCCCTTAGAAATTCGCAAATGCAGTATTCACGGGAATTATACGCGCCACGGGTCAATTCGATTTCCGGCTTTCCGGGCATGGGCATCCCTGCCACCTTTGATCAGTTTTTCACCCGCAGTTTTTCCAGCGGCATGGGTCAGTCCAACACCGCATTGGAACGTCAGGCCGATCTTTACGCGCGCGGCGTTGGCATCAATCAGGCGCAAAGTGCGATGATGCAGGCGCAGGCCAATCTGGACGGGTTGGATGCACGCCTGCGGGATTCGCAGTCGATTGCCCCGTTCGATGGCGTTGTGGTCAGCAAGATGGTCGAAGTTGGTGACACGGTTCAACCGGGCATGCCTTTGATAAAATTCGCCTTTACCGACTATCTGCGGATCGACGCCGAAGTGCCTGTGCGTCTGGCGGCCGGCCTTAGCATCGACATGATCGTCACTGCGCGTCTGGATGTGGGCGGGGTGATTGTTGACGCCAAAGTGGCGCAGATATTTCCCGTGGCCGACCCCAAACGCCACACCGTGCGGGTTAAATTCGACCTGCCGTTCGACACCCCCGGCGGCCCCGGCATGTACGCCGAAGTCACCGTACCCGACAATTCCATGCCCGCACGCACCGAACATTCAGTTCCCGCCGAGGCCCTGATCTGGCGCGGCAGCCTGCCATCGGTGTTTGTAATCGAAAACGGCAAACCATCCTTGCGCATCGTGCGCGTGGGGTATCCGACAGCAGATGGCCTTGTGTCAGTCGTGTCGGGCCTTTCAGGCGGAGAAGAGGTTATTCTGAACCCACCCGCGACATTAATATCAGGCAAATAGGACGACGATAGTACGAAGGGTGCAATCGGCACCGCACAGATAACCTTTGCCCAAACGGGCACCAACCGGAAAGGAGGACATCATGGCCAGTGAGCAAAACATCCCTGCGAATACAGATGGTTCCGACACTTCCGGCAATGATCTCGGCCTGGCAGGAAAGCTGGCCAAAGGCTTTATCGGCTCCCCCCTGACCCCGCTGTTGCTGGTTGCGTGCCTGGCCCTTGGCATCATGGGGTTAATCCTGACACCGCGTCAGGAAGACCCGCAAATCTCGGTGCCGATGGTCGATATATTCTTTTCCTATCACGGCTCATCCGCTGAACAGGTGGCCGCCGTGGCAACCAATCCGCTGGAAAAGCTGATGTCGGAAATCCCCGGCGTCGATCACGTCTATTCCGCGTCTTTTCGCGATGGCGCCATGGTGACGGTTCAGTTCGATGTGGGCGAAGAACTTGGCCCTTCGCTGGTGAAACTGAACGACAAGATCCAGTCAAACCTTGATCGTATCCCGCCTGGTGTCTCGCAGCCGCTGATCCGCCCCAAGGGCATTGATGATGTGCCGGTGGTGACGCTGACGCTCTGGTCGCACGCGGTTGATGAATCGATCCTGCGCAGCCTTGGGCTGGACATGTTGCAAAGCCTGAAACAGATCGACGGCACCGCCCAAAGCTTTATCGTTGGCGGGCGGACCGATGCGATCCGGGTCGAACTGTTCCCCGAACGTCTGGCCGGGTTTGACATTGGCCTGGACCAGTTGGCACAGACCATCCGCGCCGCCAATTCCCAGCGTTCGGTTGGCAATATCGAAACCGGGCAGACCACCTTTACCTTGCAGACCGGCGCCTTCCTGCGCACCGCGCAAGACATCGAAAACCTGATGATCGGCACCCGCGAAGGCCAGCCGATATATATCCGCGATGTGGCTTTGGTCAGCGAAGGCACCGATGATGCCTCTGATATCGTTAACTATTATACCGGCCCGGCTTATGACCAGATAGAGACCCAGGCCAACGCCACTCGCGCACCCGTCGGCGCACCCGTCGGCGCACCGGCCGTCACCATCGCCATCGCCAAGAAAAACGGCTCTAACGGCGTTCAGGTAACACGTGATGTGCTGGCCCAGGTCGAGCGACTGAAAGGCACGCTGATCCCCGACAACGTGCATATCGAAGTGACCCGCGATTACGGCGAAACCGCCAACGAAAAAGTCAACGAACTGATGACCAAGCTGTTCATCGTGACGGCGGCGGTGACATTGCTGATCTGGCTGGCCCTGGGGCTGCGTGCTGCGGTTGTGGTGCTGGTGGTGATCCCGATCGTCATCCTGCTGACGGTGTTCACCGCCTGGCTGCTGGGCTATACCATTGACCGGGTCAGCCTGTTCGCGCTGATTTTTTCCATCGGCATTCTGGTGGACGACGCCATCGTCGTGGTGGAAAACATCTATCGCCGCTGGCTGATGGCCGACAATGTGTCACCCGAGGTCAATGTCGATGCAGTGCGCGAGGTCGGCAATCCGACCATCCTTGCCACTCTGACGGTGATCGCCGCCCTGCTGCCGATGGGCTTTGTCACCGGCATGATGGGACCATACATGCAGCCGATCCCGGCGCTTGGCTCGGTTGCCATGGTGCTGTCACTGTTTGCCGCGTTCATCTTCACGCCCTGGCTGGCCCAGCGTATCCGCCCATCGATGAAAAACCTGGCCAGGATGCAGGACAGCGAACACCGCCAGGACGAATGGCTGAGAGGCTTCTACAACCGCCTGCTCAAGCCGCTGCTGGACAGCCCGGCCAAGGCGCGTATCTTTCGCCTGGGCATGTGGCTGGTGTTTTTCCTCAGCCTGTCGTTGTTCTATACCCAAAGCGTCACCGTCAAGATGCTGCCCAAGGACAACAAACCCGAGTTCAACGTGGTGGTGAACATGCCTGAAGGCACCTCGCTTCCGGTGACGGCCAATGTGGTGTCGCAACTGGCCGACGAGTTGAACAAAATCCCCCAGGTAACGGCGCTGCAAACCTATGTCGGCACCGCAAGCCCCTTCAATTTCAACGGCTTGGTGCGCCATACCTACCTGCGTGATCAGCCCTGGACCGGTGATATTCAGGTCCAGTTGACCCACAAAAGCAGCCGCGAAGCCTCGTCTTACCAACTGGCCGTAGCGGCGCGCACCGCGCTAAAGCCTTTGGCCGATGCTCTGGGCGCCAAGATCGAGGTGGTGGAAATGCCGCCCGGGCCACCGGTTTTGCAGACCATGGTCGCGGAAATATACGGCCCCGACGCCAAAACCCGGCGCCAGGTTGCCCGCGACCTGACGGCACTGTTTGACCAATCTGAAATCATTGTCGATGCCGACAACTATCTGCAAACGCCGCATCACGGCTGGAGCTTTGTGGTCGACCGCGAAAAGGCCTCGCGCCTTGGGGTTTCGGTAGAAGATATCAACCGGCAGCTGGAAATGGCGCTGGGTGGCTACACGCTGGGCGATGTCAAAGACGCCCGGATGCTGGAGCCGAAATTCATCTATCTGCAAATGCCGCTTGCCTTGCGGGGCCAGTTTGGCCGCCTGAGCCAGTTGCCGGTGCTGTCCGCCAATGGCACGCTGGTGCCGCTGTCTTCGCTTGGTCACTTCGCGCCGGTCCTCAAGGACGAACCGGTTTATCACAAAAACCTGCGCGCGGTTGAATACGTGACCGGCGAAGTCACCGGCCGTCTGGGCGCGCCGATTTATGGCATCCTTGAAATCGAAGACCTGCTGGACGACTACATCGCGCCGGACGGCGTGCGGGTCGACACCAACCTGCTCGGGCCGCCCGCCACCGATCTGCAATCGGCGTTGGAATGGACTGGTGAATGGACCGTGACCTATGTCACCTTCCGTGACATGGGGGCGGCGTTTGGTGTGGCGCTGATCCTGATCTATATCCTGGTGGTATGGGAGTTCGGGAACTTTCGCCTGCCGGCCATCATCATGGCCCCGATCCCGTTGACTTTGATTGGCATCGTGCCGGGTCACTGGTTGTTCAACGCCCCCTTTAGTGCCACGTCGATGATCGGTTTCATCGCTTTGGCCGGAATAATTGTTCGCAACTCGATCCTGCTGGTGGACTTTTCGCAGCAATCAGTGCGGGCCGGCATGAATGTACCCGATGCGGTGCTGCACGCAGTCTGCACCCGGACCCGCCCGATCATCATCACCGCGCTGGCATTGATTGCCGGGTCGTCGGTGATCCTGGCCGATCCGATCTTTCAGGGCATGGCAATCTCGCTGATGATGGGCGGATTGGTGTCGACCCTGCTGACACTGGTGGTTATCCCGCTCGGTTGTGTGAAGTATGGCGAGGCTTTGACCAGTGGCATGGACCTGCCTGAGGGTGAATATGACGCCAAGGCTGGTTCAGTTGCAAATGACATGCCAAAGGCCAGTGCAGAACGCACCGAAGGCGCAGCAGCCACGTTCATTGGCGGCCTGTTCTCGGGGGCTTTCGGTGTTCTTACCTTGGTCGTCACCAGCCTTTGGCGGCTTGTGACCGGGTTGGTAACGCTGATCACAGGCCTGATTGCCAGACGTAAATCAAACACCACCCCCAAGACCGGGACTAAACCCGCACCGATGGTCACGCCCAAGCCAAAGATCATCAAGAAAGCTGAGCCGAAAGCGGTCAAAACGTCCAAGCCGAAGACCGTCAAACCCAAGGCCCCCAAAGCAGCGACAGCAGCGACAGCGCCAAAGACAACCCGCAAAGCCAAACCTGGTGGACGTCGGGGCATTCGCCTTAAAGGCACCAAAGATGGAGGGAGATCAGATGCTTAAATCACTGACTGTCTCTGTCTTGATTGGCTTTGGTGCGCTTATCAGCTGGTCCGCCCGCCCGGATGCGCAAACCGCACAAGAGGTGGCACCGGCTCAGCAGCGATATATCATCGGCTGGGTCTGGTCGCCAAGAACGCCCATCATACGGCAGCCACAAAAACGCCCGGGGCCTCGAGCGTACCGAAATAACCGCCCGCCGCCAAGGGGATTTCAATATAACCCCCCACGGCCAGAAAAATTCCGGCAAAACGACGGGTTCCTGCCGCTTTTGCGCGGCCCGTTTGTTCCAAGATTTCAGGCCGTCCCAAAGCGCCGACCGCGCCAAATAACCCCCGGCAATCGCAAACAGTTTCGGAATCAGGATTTCTGGCCCAACACTCCATACGGTACGCCGCCGCAATACGGCGTACGACAACAATACCGACCCAACACCAAACACCAAATAACTTAGCCTGAAACGGCCCGAATTGATGAAACGCAAAGGTAAAGCTATGCTCAAAACAGCAACAAATACGGCAATTGCCACGCTGATTGCGCTTGGTTCGGTTGCGTCCACAGGCCAGGCCGACGCCAACCCATGGAACCCTTATCCAGTCACGCCACAGACCGCACAGGCAGCCCCCCTTGCCCAACCGGTGGCGCCTCCCAGCCGCTTTGCCCCTGCCGGGCTTGAACAGCAATTGGCCACCGCCCCGGCGCAATACGCCCCCTCGTCCGAGGCCGCACCCCAAAGAGACGCCAGCCAGGGACCACCCAGATTTGCGCCGAAATCCCTTTCTGCGCAACAATTGCAAGGGCATTCACAGGGCTATGCGCCTGCATGGTCGCAAGGGCCGGGCGGTGGCCGCAATTGGCAAGGGTATGCGCCTTACAGCCCGCAAGGTTTCAACCAAGGCTTTGGCCCACAGGGCTACGGCCAGGGATATGGCCGCAACGGTCCGTTCGGCCAGTTCGCCGCGCCATCAATTCCAAGCATTCCCGGTGGATTTGGGAACAGTTTCCCAATCCCCGGCAATATCACCAACAGAGGAGTACCGGGGTTCAATACGTCCCCATTCGGGCTCTTCTGAGCCTAACCAACGATACAAAAAGCGTGCCACCAAAGGTGCGTATCTGATGGATACCGGCAATCGTCCCAATGCCAGGTTCCAAACTTAATCGGGACATAACTTTGGAGACTACAAAATGCGTAAGACAATTTTTTCCGTAGCCCTGGCCGCCGGCCTGAGCAGTGTAATGGCAATCGCGGCAAGCGCCGAAGGCTGGGGCCCGGCACCTGGGCCATATGGTCCCGGTCCTGCCTATAACAACGGTCCCGCCTATAACGGTCCCGCCTATAACAACGGTTGGGGCGGCAATAACGGG
The DNA here is from genome assembly GCA_021648025.1 of Paracoccaceae bacterium. Lineage (GTDB taxonomy): Bacteria > Pseudomonadota > Alphaproteobacteria > Rhodobacterales > Rhodobacteraceae > NVQY01. The sequence continues at coordinate 84,450 of JAKITO010000006.1, read as the reverse complement.
GGGCCATTCGGCGGCGGCAACAACAACGGCTGGGGCGGCAACAACTGGGGCCCATTCGGCGGCAACAACAACGGCTGGGGCAACAACAACGGTTGGGGCGGCGGCAACAACGGTTGGGGCGGCAACAACTGGGGTCCGTTCGGCGGCAACAACAACGGCTGGGGCGGCAACAACGGCTGGAACCCGTTTGGCGGCAACAACGGCTGGGGCAACAACCAGGGCTGGAACAACAACTGGGGTCCGTTCAACGGGTCCAACAACCAGCGTGGCAACGGCACCGGTTCGTTCAACTTTGGCTTCTCGGGGAGTGCCGAAGGTCAGGGCGAAGGTCAGGGTCAGGGTCAGGGTCAAGGTCAGGGTCGTTACCAGGGCCAGGGCTACCAAGGCCATAACGGCTGGAACCCGGCATGGGGTCAGCCTCAGTGGGGTCCTCAGGGTCCGGTTGGCGCACCACAAGCACCAGTCGCCGAAGGCGAGGCCGCCGTTCAGGCACCTACTGCTGAAGCCGAAGCCGGAACCGAAAGCAACTGATCTGGCCTAGGTCATAAACACCTGCCCGCCCCGGTTCGCCGGGGTGGGCAACAATCCGGCAGAGACCATCAAAGACGCCATCAAAGACGCCAGACGGGGGAGACGTAAAATGTTGCCAAATGTCAAAGCCATCCTTTTTGCGCTGATCCTGACGGGTGTTGCATCTGGCCCTTCGGATGCGCAACAATCAGGCACCATCACCAGCTATTCCGCCACCGCCATCCACGCGGCACCCGGCCAGCCGGAAACCACCGGCATTGTCATTAAATCCGGCGAAAACATGCGCCTGGAGTATGAGCAGAACGGTCAAAGGATCGTTCAGATCCTCCTGCCGGAACAAGGTGTGATGTACATCCTTGAACCAACCAGCCAAAGCTATTTCGAATTGCGCGGTCAGGCCGTCCCCAACACCATCGGCACCGGCAGCGCCACGCCCTGTGACGATCAATCCGGCCTTGCCCTGTGCAAACGGGTTGGCAGCGATACGGTCAGCGGCATTTCGGTCGAACGCTGGCTGATGGCGTCGCTGCCGCAAACCAAACCGCTGTCGATCCTGTGGGACCCGACCCGTCGTCAGGCGCTGCGTCAGGATTATCCTGATGGCGCAAGCATGGTGATGCGGTTCAAATCCATGCAAACGCTGAACGGGCGCGCCGCCGAGTATTGGTCAATCAAGACCACAACACCCGGCCACAAGACAAAAACCGGCGGCTGGTGGTTTGACCCTGAATTGCGCGTGGTGGTGCGCGAAGAACTGCCCGGCGGCGAAGTGCGCCGGTTGGAAAACATCATTGTCGGCGCGGTTGATCCGGTGGCCTTCACCGTCCCCCAAGGCTGGCAAAAACGCGAATCCGCCGCCATCTTGCCGCCGCAACCGTCGCCCCCCCCCGCATCCGAATAATCCATCACAAGGACCCGCCCCATGCTGACACTTTTTGCCAACTTCAAAGGCGGCACCGGTAAAAGCACCGTCGTTTTCAACATGGCCGCCTGGCGCATGGCGCAAGGCCTTGATGTCACCGTTTGCGATCTTGACCCACAGCGCACCCTTACCGACGTCGCCACCATCCGCGACGAAGACGACGTCGGCCCACACCTGAAAGTGGTTCACAAGCTGCCCCCAAAGGGTAAGGCGAAAGGCGACTGGTTGATTGATGTCGGCACCTCGGACATGAAATCCCTGCGTGCGGCGATCCGCATGGCTGACCATATTGTCATCCCCGTAACCCCGTCACAGGCCGATATCTGGGCCACTCAGCATTTTCTGGAAATCATCCAGTCGGAACATACCAAGACCAGTATCCCGCCGGTGCATGCCTTTATCAACCGCGCCGACCCGCATCCGCGTTCACGCGAAAACGCCGAAACCCTTGAGGCGCTGGAATCCCTGGAAATCCTGACTGCCCTGCCCCAGAAACTGGTGCAGCGGCTGGCGTTCCGGCGGTCGTTTTCCGAAGGGCTTGCCGTGTTCGAACTGGAACCAAACAGCAAGGCCGCCGCCGAGCTTGATGCTTTGGCCCGCGCCATCTACATTTGATGCCCCGCATGCGCCGGGACGAAGAAATTGCATTTGCGCCTTAAAGGAATACAAAGATGATCATGCCATTCATCCGCCTGCTTACCATCTATGCCCTTGTCATCATCGCCGTGGTGGCATTTTTCCAACGCGATGCACTGACCCAGCTTTCCAACGCCACCTTTGGCTGGCCCGCATCCGAAACAGCGCCCGAAGTGCACGTCGAGACAACCGAACCGGAACCCCAGCAGCAACCCGGTCAGACCGCTCAAACCTTGCCTGTCGCTGACCCGGCGCCACAAACTGTCGCTGCCAGTTTGCCGGTGATTCAGATGCCCGTCGCCGTTTCCGAGGCTGAGGCCAGCATACCTAAGGCCAGCATACCTAAGGCCAGTACACCTGAGGCCGCTCCTGCCCCGGTTGCTCCTGCCCGGTCAACGGCAGAAGAAACCGCCGAAAGCCCCGCATCTGACGACATTAAAACCCGCCTGAATGCGGCGCGTCAGGCCTATTGGCAGGGTGATCTGGACGGCGCGCGCGCACTGTATGGCGCCCTGGCCAAAGCCGCCCCCAATGACCCGGATGTGAACGGGGAATTTGGCAATATCCTGTTCGCCCAGCGCCAGTTTGACGCGGCGGCGGATGCCTACCTTACGACCGGCAGATTGTTGGTTCAACAAGGTCAGAGGCAGCAGGTTCAGGCGATCATCGCCGTTCTGCAAAACATCGCCCCGCAAAAGGCCGCAACCCTGCGCGCCCTGGCCAACAACTAAGATCACCACCGCAACAGGTATTGGATATCAAAGATCATGAGCCATTTTCTGACCAACCGGCTTGAACGTCTGGAAAGCCATCTCAAGGCCGAAAACCCGGCCCTTCTGGAGGTTCTGCCCACGTATTACCGGTTTGATCAACTGCTTTACAAAATCGGCCTGCTGGACCGCGATACCTCACTGGCGTCGCGAATTTCCTGGTGGCCGCTGATTTCCATACTGGGCACGTTTTCTTCGGGCAAATCCACCTTCATCAACTCTTATGTGGGTGACCGGCTGCAAAGCACCGGCAACCAGGCGGTGGACGACAAGTTCACGGTAATCTGCCATCGGTCATCCGGTGCTGCCGGCAATCAGACGCTGCCGGGGTCCGCACTTGATGCTGACCCGCGGTTTCCGTTCTTTCGCATCAGCCGTGAAATCGAAAAAGTGGCGCGCGGCGAAGGCAAACATATCGAGAGTTATCTGCAATTGCGCACCACCAACCGGGACGCGATCCGCAACAAGATCATCATCGATTCGCCCGGCTTTGATGCCGACGATCAACGCCGGTCAACCCTGCGCATCACCGACCACATCATTGATCTGTCTGACCTTGTGCTGGTGTTCTTTGATGCCCGCCACCCGGAACCGGGGGCGATGCAGGATACGCTTGAACATCTGGTGGCCCATACGGTGAACCGTACGGATGCGTCAAAATTCATGTATATCCTCAACCAGATAGACACCGCCGCCCGCGAAGATAACCCGGAAGAGGTGGTCGGCGCCTGGCAACGCGCCATCGCCCAGGCCGGCCTTACGGCGGGTCAGTTCTATACCATCTACAACGAAGAGGCCGCCGCCCCGATCGAAGACGCCGCATTGCGCGAACGGTTCCGCGCCAAACGCGACATCGATCTGGGCAAGATCCACGCGCGCATGGACGAGGTGGAATTGCAGCGCAATTACCGCATCGTCAGCGTTTTGGAAACCGTCGCCAATGAGCTGGAGCATGATGTGCTGCCGCAATTGCGCGACGCCAAGGCACGCTGGCGGCGTGGGGTGCTGATTGGTGACGGGGCGGCGCTTGCCCTATTGGTGGTGGTGCTTGGCGGATTGTCGGTCTGGCTGGGCTGGACGCCCCCGGCCGAGGTGTTCTCGGCGGCATGGATCGGCGCCAACCCGCTGGATGCAGCGGCCGGTGCAATTGCCGCTATGATTTTGCTGGTGACGTTCCATCTGTGGATGCGCGGGTTTGTCGCCAAACGCATTGCTGCCCCTTTGAGCGAGGCCTATGGTCAGGTTGACCTGAACCTGAAACAGGCGTTCCTGAAAAGTGCCGGAATTTTCCAGTCGATTTTCCGCGCTGAACCTGCGGGTTGGGGCAATCGCGCCGCCAAAAGGCTGCGCCTGGTGCGCGATACGGTGGCGACCCACATTCAGAACCTGAATGACAGCTATGCCGATCCTTCCGGCAAGCTGGCGCTGACCGAAGCCAAAGGTGACCCGGTTGTTGCTAAGATAATGACGCCAGAAATACCCAAGGCGGAAACCGCCTAAACCTGTCCTGGCGGTGGCGCAAATATCCGGCCCATTCTGGCCGGGTCCGCGGGCGTTCCGGTAAATAATTCAAACGCATGCACTGCCTGCCAAACGGCCATCGCCGATCCCGGCATGATCCGGCAACCAAGCGCGCGGGCCTGGGCCAGCAGGGCCGTTTCCAATGGGAAATAGACGATATCGCTGACCCACAGGTCGCCATGCAGCAACGCCAACGGCAAGGCAGAGCCGGGATATTTGTCCATACCCATCGGCGTCGCATTGACCACGCCGCTTACACCCGACATGATCCGCGGGCTGAAGGTTTCGACCTGCCGGATTTCCCGGTCAGGAAATTCTGATTGCAACTTTCTGGCCAGGGCCTCGGACTGTGCCCGCCGTTGGTCAAACAACATCAGCCGTTTGACACCGACCGACAAAAGCGCGAATCCAACCGCCACACCTGCCCCCCCCGCCCCCAGCAACAGCACCCGGTCCAATGGCGCGCCCGGCAGGTCCTGTTTGAATGCCGCATGAAAGCCGGAAAAATCAGTGTTATGACCGACCTTGCGGGCGCCACGAAAAACCACTGTATTCACCGCGCCCAACCGGCGCGCATCGTCGGAAAGCTGGTCCATGTGCCCAAGCACGGCGATCTTGTGGGGATAAGTGATGTTCAGCCCGGCCATGCCTTCGAGCTGTGCAGTTGCGACAATTTCGCCAAGGGTGCGGCCCGCGTGGGCCAAAGTGCCGGTGTCAATCACCCCATAGGCATAGTCAAACCCAAGCGCACGGGCCTCGGTCATGTGCATGGCCGGGGTCAACGAGGCCGAAATGCCCTGCCCCACCAATGCGACACGCGTTCTATCTGTCATAATCAAACGTCCCTACAAAACCCGGTGATAGGGTTAACGGTTTATATCCTTTATTATATCAATTGTCAGTCACCATTGACAAATGATGATAATATCACAATGCTGGGCATAAGCGCGGGCCTTGACTGGCTGCAGGCCAAGGCAAACGGGGCCAAGGCAAACGGGGAAAGGTTTCGGGATGACACAAAGTAACAGCTATCAGCCGTTGACGGTTGACACAATTGCGCCACGGCTGGGTGAAATCAATGCAATCACGGATCATTTGGGCAATAATCCCAATGCCTGGAGCGCGGATGAGGTGGGCGACGGCAACCTTAACCTGGTGTTTATCGTCAAAAGCCCAAAGGGCGCGGTGATTGTCAAACAGGCGCTGCCTTATGTGCGGCTGGTGGGCGATAGCTGGCCCTTGCCGCTGAAACGCGCGTTTTTTGAATATCACGCACTGACCCGGCAGATGGCGCGCGCACCGGGGATGGTGCCCGAGATTTACCATTTCGACGAAGTTCAGGCGCTGATCGTGATGCAGTTTTTCGCACCACACGTGATTTTGCGCAATTTTCTGATTGCTGGCAAGCGCAATGAAACCATGGCGCATGAAATGGGGTTGTTTGCGGCGCGCACGTTATTTCGCGGCTCGGACCTGTCAATGGACACCTCTACCCGAAAAGCAGACCTGGCGCTTTTTGCGGACAATGCCGAGCTGTGCGACATCACCGAAAACCTTGTGTTTTCCGACCCCTACTTTGACGCCGGAATGAACCAGCACAACAGCCCGCAACTGGACAGTATCGTCGCGCGTCTGCGCGGAGATATTGATCTTAAGGTTGGAGTTCAGCATCTAAAGGCCAAGTTTTGCAACAACGCTGAAACCATGTTGCACGGTGACCTGCACACCGGGTCGATCATGGTGACAGGCGATGAAACCAAGGTGATCGACCCGGAATTTGTTACCTATGGCCCGATTGGATTTGATGTGGGCATGATGCTTTCAAACTTCCTCATGGCGTATTTTTCTCAGCCGGGTCACGAGGTTAAATCCGGCGATCGGGCCGATTTTCAGGAATGGATTCTGGGGGTGGTTGACACGGTTTGGGCCAGTTTCTGCGCCGAGTTTTCACAGCTTTGGCGGACCGAACGCACCGGCATCCTGTACCAAAAGACGCTGTACGAGGATCAGGGGCATGATCTGGCCGCCGAACAGGCACTGGGGCAGCGATTACATATGATCTGGGTTGACGCCCTTGGCTTTGCCGGAGTCGAGATGCACCGCCGCATCCTTGGGCTGGCGCATAATGCCGATTTTGAAGATATCGCAGATGAAGACAGCCGCGCCACCTGCGAGGCGCGAAGCCTGGAACTGGGGCGGCAACTGGTGGTTAACGCCGCGCAGTTTGCCGGAATGGCGCAGGTGATTGATCTGACACGGGTGATCAACCGGGGGAACTGGACATGAAGGTGGATGGCAAGGATTTTCGGTCGATCTGGTTCAATGATGATACCGGACGGGTTCAGATTATTGATCAGCGCTGGTTACCGCATGAGTTTCGCATCGTCGACCTGACCACGCGCGCCGCTTTTGCCACAGCGATCCGCGATATGTGGGTACGCGGTGCGCCTTTGATCGGGGCGACGGCGGCATACGGCGTTGCGGTTGAAATGGCGCGGGATGCGTCGGATGCATCGCTTGCTGAAACCTGGGAGGTGCTGCACGAAACCCGCCCCACGGCGATCAACCTGCGGTGGGCATTGAACGATATGAAGGCTTTGTTGACGCCATTGCCGGTGGGCGAACGGGCAGCGGCGGCACTGCAGCGCGCCCATGACATTGCCGATGAGGATGTTGAATGCAACCGGATGATCGGCGTGCATGGTCTTGAGATCATCAAAGGAATTGCTGCGAAAAAGCAGCCGGGCGAGGTGGTGAATATCCTGACCCATTGCAATGCCGGCTGGCTGGCAACGGTCGACTGGGGCACCGCCACATCGGCGATGTATCACGCGCATATGGCCGGCGTCCCCGTACATATCTGGGTCGATGAGACGCGGCCGCGCAATCAGGGCGCATTGCTGACGGCGTGGGAAATGAACAGCCACAATATTCCGCATCATCTGATTGTCGACAATGCCGGCGGGCATCTGATGCAGCACGGGCAGGTCGATATGGTGATTGTCGGCACCGATCGCACCACCGCGCATGGGGATGTGTGCAACAAGATCGGCACCTACCTCAAGGCGCTGGCGGCACAGGACAATGACGTGCCGTTTTATGTCGCCCTGCCTTCACCGACCATTGACTGGACCGTCAGGGACGGTGTCGCCGAGATCCCGATCGAGGAACGTGATGACAGCGAAATCACCCATGTTCAGGGCAAACTGGCGGATGGCACAATTGGTCAGGTGCAAATCTCGCCCGATGGAACACCCGGCGGCAACCCGGCGTTTGACGTGACCCCGCGCCGGTTGGTGACCGGGCTGATCACCGAACGCGGGGTATGCGCGGCCTCGCCCGAAGGGCTGGCGGCGATGTTCCCGGAGCGGGTGTTGAAATAACAGCCAGCTTCGGGGCGATGTGAACGCCCGTCGGCCAACCTGTCAATGATCCATATGTGGGCAATCGGTCAGGCAGAAACCGCAGTTTTCACCGCCGCAACGACCGAGTTCACGGCCCCTTCCAGCAGGTCCGCATCTTCGCTTTCGCCCATCACCCGAATCAGCGGCTCGGTTCCGGATTTACGGATCAAAAGGCGGCCATTGGCGGCAAGGGCCGCTTCGGCCTCGGCGATGGCCGCTTTGACCGATCCAATTTCAAGCGGCGTCTGACCGGCTGTGTAACGGACGTTTTCCAGCAGTTGCGGCACCGGTTCAAATTGCCTTACCAACGCGCTGGCCGGTTGGCCAGAGCGCAGCATTTCCGCCAGGAAATGCAGGCCCGCCATCAACCCGTCACCGGTGGTTGCATGGTCAGACATCACGATATGGCCAGATTGTTCACCGCCCAGGTTGAACCCGCCCGCGCGCATCCGTTCAACCACATAACGGTCGCCCACCTGGGTACGTTCCAGCCGCAAACCCTTGCCCTCCAGAAACCGTTCCAGGCCCAGGTTGGACATCACCGTGGCCACCAGTGCCGCGCCCTTCAGGGTGCCCTCTGCCGCCCAGCGCGCCGCCAAAAGCGCCATCAACTGATCGCCATCGCCGATCTGGCCATTTTCGTCGATGATAATCACCCGGTCCGCGTCGCCATCCAGACAGATGCCCACATCCGCCCCATGCGCCACCACCGCCTCGGCCGCCGTCGCCGGATGGGTGGACCCGCAATCGCGGTTGATGTTGTGACCGTCCGGGTTGGTGCCAACCGGCACCACCTCGGCGCCCAATTCCCACAGCACCTGCGGTGCCGTGCTCCAGGCCGCGCCATTGGCGCAGTCAATCACCACCTTCAGCCCATTCAACGAACAATCCCGCGGCAGGGACGCCTTGACCCGCTCGCCGTAACGGAACCTTGCGTCATCAATCCGCGTGGCGCTGCCGATTTTGTCAGCCGGGGCCAGATCGGCGCCATTTTCGATCAGTGCTTCGATCTCGGCCTCGACCTGGTCCGAAAGCTTGAACCCGTCAGGGCCAAAGAACTTGATGCCATTGTCCTGCGCCGGGTTGTGACTGGCCGAAATCATCACGCCCAAATCCGCCCGCATCGAGCTGGTCATCAGCCCCACCGCCGGGGTTGGCACCGGACCCATCAACAGCACATTCATGCCAGTCGAGGTCAGCCCCGCAGTCAGCGCATGTTCAAACATATACCCCGAAAGGCGGGTATCCTTGCCGATCACCACCCGGTGCACGCCCCCCGCTTCGCGGCGGAAATACTGGCCAACGGCGGCGCCGATGCGCAACGCCGTTTCCGCCGTCATCGGGGCTATGTTGGCGCGGCCACGCACCCCGTCGGTTCCAAATAATTTGCGCATCTTCACCCCTTTACCGCCTGCCACAGCCTGATTGCCTGTGCGGTCTCAGCCACATCATGTACCCGAAGGATTTGCACACCTTGGGCCAGGGCCGCAAGCCCTATGGCGATTGATCCGGGGAAACGGGCATCGCTGCGCGGGGCGTGGCCAATGGTGCCGATAAACCGCTTGCGCGAAGCCCCCAGCAAAAGGCCACACCCAAGCCCATGAAAAAGCGAGATATTACGCAAAAGCATCAGGTTATGCGCGACCGACTTGCCAAAGCCGATGCCGGGATCAACCAGAATTTCAGAGCGATCAATTCCCGCCTGCTCCAGTGCGTCAATCCGGGTGGACAGGAAATCATACACATCCAGCAGCACATTGTCATAGTGGGGTGCCACCTGCATCGTCGTCGGATCGCCCTGTGCGTGCATCACACAGACCGGTGCGTTTTGGCGGGCACACAGCCCGACCATGGCGTCGTCAAAGGTAAGCCCCGAAACATCATTGACCAGATTGGCACCAGCACCCAACGCCGCCTTGGCCACGCCTGCTTTGCGGGTGTCGATCGAGATTGCCACATCTGATTGCGCCCGCAGGGCCGCAATCACCGGTTCGGTGCGGGAAATTTCCCGCAGTTCGGGAATGAAATCAGCCCCGGGTCGGGTGGATTCCCCTCCGATATCAATGATGTCCGCGCCGTTTTGCACCATATCCAACGCGGCCTTTTGTGCCGCCCGTGGCGCGGTGTATTGGGCGCCGTCGGAAAAACTGTCGGGGGTGACGTTGAGGATGCCCATGATGCGGGGTGCGCTCAGGTCCAGCCCGGCCACCGCCGCGCGGGGGGCGCTCAGACGGGTCAGCACGGGGTCTGGAATGTCGGTGGCGGCAACAATCTGCGCCGGGGTGGCGCGCGCCATTGCTTCGGCGTGGGTGAACCAAAGGTCGCCACCGGCCAGCACCTGCGCGCCTTGGGGGCGGCGGGCACCCTGCTGCACCAACACCCGGTAATAGATCACAATTGCGCCTGCGTCACCGAAACGGCACGCATCGGCACCGGCCCGTCTGTTGCCATATCCGGGGCCATATCCGCACCGATCACCAACATTTCATCGGCGCCAGATCCGGCGGCGAACCAGGCCGCCAACGCCACCGCATTGTTGGGCGGGACAGACGGGCCATCCAGCACATCCAACACGATCTTGGACGGAGCCCAGACAGATATCTGGCCGTTCTTCATCGCCCAGTCCAGTTCGGTTCGCGTGGCCACCACCACACAGCGCCCATCGCGCGCGGCCAGTACCCAGGCGTTCTGTTCAATCGCCAACAGGTCGATCCGGCGTTGGGTCATCATCTGCCCGGATTGCGGCGCAACACCGTCGGGCGGGCCGACGCAACAAACCAAAGGGCGCATCCGCGCCTGCATCTGGTCAATCCACCCGGTCAGGTTATCCGACGCAATGGCCGCATTGGACAGGTACATCACCCGGGGGTGCAATTGTGCCTCGTGCGCGGCCTCGGTCTGATCATCCCGCCCACGCACAATTTCAACGCCCAGATCGCCCGGCCCCCGGTCCAGCTTTTCGATGCGAACAAACACCCGCGCCGCTTGTGGTTGGATCAATATGCGCGTTGCCACCCGTTCGGCCACGGTTTCCAGCAGGTTCAGGCGGTCTTCGCCCAAAGCATCGCCAATCGCCTCGGTGACCAGATCATAACTCAGGATACGGTCCACATCGTCATCAACAGCACCGCTCAGAGGCTGCACCTCGACCACCACGTTGAAACGCACCCTTTGGGTGGTTCCGCGTTCGATCTGAAACGCGCCGATATCCACCTCGACCACATGATCACGTACCGATATCCGGTCCAGCGGGGTGCCCACCGACATGGCCTCGGCCCGTTCAGACGGGTGGGCAAACGCAAGGTGAATATCAGATGTCATCGGGCAATCCTTGTGCAGGGTTTGTCAGAGGAAATAGCAGTAATGTTAGGCAATAGAATAGGGGTGACAGCGCCATATCAGCGCATCAAAACGGCATAAAGGCGGCAGGGCACTTACCGGAAAGCCAGCCAAACCTGGCAAATGCTTCAGGATCAATCGTTTTTGGCGGTTCGGTAGTTGTGGCGATAAAACAGATGCACGCCAATGCGCGCCGTTTGTTTATAGGTCCGTGACCACGCCGGCCTGACGGCTGTGGTATGATAGTGCGTCGCCCCACCGGTCAGTGAACCCGTTCCCTCGGCCTGGTCAATGATGGCGCGCGCCACTTTTGACACCCGCTCAAACGCCTGACGCTCGGCGACAACGTTTTTATAGCCGTCGCAATTGTAAGTGAACTGACACTGGTATTTGCGCCCCGACGCCGTCCCCTGGTTGACAACCCCGCACAGGGTTTCGGGAAAGCGGCTGCTTTTTACCCGGTTCATGATCACTTCGGCGACGGCAAACTGACCTTTGACGGTTTCGCCGCGCGCCTCGAAATACAAGGCTTCGGACAGGCAACTCCATTGTTCGTCACCTTTCGCCTCGGGCTGGGCATCAATCCAGGCGCGGTTGAAACTGACCTTGACGGGCGGTTTGGGTATGATGCCAACCTTGGCCAGCACTGCCTTGACAAACCTGCCTTTGGTTTTGGCTTTGTCCGGTTGAACCAACGTCGGTGTGTCGGCCTGCGCCGATTGCGCATTGCCTGCAATCGGCGCAGCGCCGCCCAGCAGGATCGCGGTAACGATCAGGTAACGAATCATATTTCCCCCATCCCGCGCACAGCACGCCGGTGCCTGAAAAGACAAGCCTGAAAACCGCAAATAACGTAATAATTCGAAAAGGTCCAGTTTTAGGCAAAATGGTGGTAATATAGTGAAACAAAATCAACCTCTTGGCAGGCATTCCTGGTTAACAACACGAGGTTCGGACCACAATATATTGATAGTGCAACAAAATTAGCCGCTGATGTTGTGTGATATAGCCAATTGTGCCGCCGCCAGACGCGCCACTGGCACCCGGAAGGGTGAGCAGGAAACATAGTCAAATCCGGCATCGCGGCAAAAGGCAATCGACTCTGGATTGCCGCCATGTTCACCGCAAATTGACAGGGTGATTCCCTCGTGTCCGGCGCGGCCCCTTTCGGCCCCCAATTTCAGCAACTCACCTACGCCTTCAACATCCAGCACATGAAACGGGTCTTCCGGGAAAACGCCTTGTCGTACGTAATCGGACATGAACCGCCCGGCATCGTCGCGCGACAGACCATAGGTCATCTGCGTCAGGTCATTGGTGCCAAAACTAAGGAATTCGCAATAGGGCGCAATTTCATGCGCCCGTAGCGCGGCGCGCGGGGTTTCGACCATGACACCAAGGCGAAATTCAAAGTCCTTGCCTTGCTCGGATTTGACCGAGGCCGCGACCGCATCAATTCGGGTTTTGACCAGTTCGACCTCGCGCTTGGCGCTGACCAGCGGGATCATGATTTCCGGCACCACCGGATGTTCCGGCGTGCTTGCCAACAACGCCGCCTCAAAAATGGCACGGGCCTGCATGTCGTAAATTTCGGGCACGGTGACGCCAAGGCGGACACCGCGCAGGCCCAGCATCGGGTTATATTCGCTCATTGCCTCGACCCGGCGGGTCACATCGCTTACGGGCAGGTTCAGCGCCTCGGCCAGTTGACGCTGGCCGGTGCGGGTGGCGGGCAGGAATTCGTGCAAGGGCGGGTCAAACAGGCGGATGCACACCGGCTTGCCCTGCATGATGCTGAAAAGCTGGACGAAATCATCGCGTTGCATCGGCAACAGACGCTCCAGCACGGCGGCGCGGCCTTGTGATGTTTCGGCAAAGATCATCTCGCGCATCACCACCAGCCGGGCGGGTTCAAAGAACATGTGTTCCGTACGGCACAGGCCAATGCCCTGGGCATTGAAATTGCGCGCCAATTGCGCGTCGGCCGGGGTGTCGGCATTGGCGCGGATATCAATGTCACGCGCCGCATCGGCCCAGCCCATCAGGGTCTGGAACGCGTCATCCAACGCGGCCTCGATCATCTTGGGCTGACCAGCCAGAACCTGACCGGATGTGCCGTCAACGGTAATGATATCACCGGTTTTCAAGACCCTGCCATCCGGGGCCGTCAACAGGCGGTCCCGGGTCTGAAACCGCATCGAAGACGCGCCGACAATACACGGCAGCCCCATGCCGCGCCCAATCACCGCCGCATGGCTGGTCATCCCGCCGCGTTCGGTCAGTACCGCCACCGCCGCGTGCATGCCGCGAATATCCTCGGGCGAGGTTTCACGGCGCACCAATATGCACGGCTCGCGCCGCGCTGCACTGGCCTGGGCCTCGGCGGCGGTAAAAACGATCTGCCCCGTGGCGGCCCCGGGGCTGGCGCCAATGCCAGTGGCCAACACATCGCGCGCCGCCTTGGGGTCAATCTGACGGTGCAGCAATTCGTTCAGCGAATGGGGATCAATCCGCATCACCGCCTCTTGCGGGGTGATGATGCCATCTTGGGCCAGACGCACGGCAATGCGCACAGCCGCACGGGATGACCGCGCCACCCGCACCCCGTCAAGCAGATGCACCTGACCGGCCTCGATCACAAATTCGACCTGCATCTCTTCGCGCAGCTTCTCGCGCATCAATGCGGCGTGAACCTTTAGGGCGGCAAACGCTTCGGGGGCCACATCCTCCAGCGCCTTACCGCGCACGTCACTCTCAAGATACAGCGCTTTTGCCCCGGCCCCCAAAGCATCGCGCCCCTGAGACTGGCTCAGATAGCGCCCGGTGACCTGCGGCTTGCCAGATGATCGGTTGACCAGTTGCAAAACACCGGAACCACATTCGCCCTGCCCCAGCCCCAGGATCATTTCCTGCACCACAAGGCCAAGCCCGGCATCAGCAGGCGCGCCTTTGGCTTGGCGTAGCAGCCGGGCGGTTGTCCCCTGCCAGGCCCGCGCCATTGACAGCAGAACCCCGGCCAATTGCTGGGCCGGGTCCTGCGGAAACGGTTCATCCGCCTCTTCCTCATAGGCCTGTAGGGTGCGGGGCAGATCGTTATCCTCGCCTTCCAGATCAAACTCATCCGGGTCAAGTCGCGCCACATGGGTCGCGTAAGATTGCACAAACCGCAGGTACAATGCGCTGGCGGCCTCGTCCCCCATGTTGGTGCTTAGTTCCTTGTGACGCGCATCGTTCATACCGATGTTCAGAACCGCGCCCGGTCCGCCCCAATCGGGGTCCTCGGAACTTGGGCGCACGCATAACAACGTCCCCCGAGCGAACTGACTGACAATCGCCTCAAGGTCCGGCATGTCGCCCTTGGCCAGCGCCTGCACCGCCTCAAACGACAGAGCCACAGTGCGGGGCACCGGCAGATCAAGCCGCACCAGACGTTGCAAACACTTGGCCCGCCCGCCATGGGTTTCAGCCGCCACCGGTGCATCGGCGGCAATCAGGGTGACAAGCGGATTATTCTGCACTGCGGCATCCTTCGCGTTTCTGCAACCGCAGCATAGGCCGGTTACACAATCGCGCAAGCCCCCCGTAGGGTGCCGTGCTTGCACGCACCGCTCCCTAAAGGAGCCCTCTACCCTTCAATCAACGTCAGATCCGCAACCTGCCCACAAACCTTGCGCACCTGAGACAGCAGGTTCAGCCGGTTCCGCCGCAGCACTTCGCTGTCGGCATTGACCTTAACATCCTCAAAAAACGCATCAATACTGGGGCGCAACGCCGCCATTTCACTGACCGCCGTGGTGAAATCCTCAGCCTTCAACGCCGCTTCAATCTTCGGCTCTCCGGCCTCTAACGCCGCAAACAACGCCTTTTCACTGTCGGTCTCGGCAAATTTCAGGTCCGCCCCGTAAGAGTATTCAACCCCGTCTTTCTCCTCGGCCTGTGTCAGAATATTATTGGCCCGCTTGAAGCCTTGCACCAGATTGGCCCCGTCATCAGTTTCCAGCGCGCCCGCCAAAGCACGGGCGCGTTTCACCAACAGGTTCAGGTCATCATTGCCGGGCATGGCGATGCAGGCATCAATTATGTCGTGACGAATACCCTGATCACGCAAAAACCCCTTGAGCCGGTCATGGAAAAACGCCAGCAGGTTGGTCGAAAGGTCCGGCACCAGATCGCCGATAGTTCGCAACAGCGACCCCTCGCCCGGTTCAGGTTGCTTACTTTCATGCATCTTGTCCATTACCGTGCGGAACGCCGCGCCAAACACCCCGTGTTCGGCGATTTCGTCCAGAATATCGCGCAAGGCGGCCAGGTCTTGCTCGTCTGCATCACCGTTCAGGTGGATTTTGTGACGTAGCAATTGGCGGTCAACAAAATGGTCAAGCGGCAGGCGCAGATTATTCTCCAGTACCAATCGGATCACCCCCAGCGCCGCGCGTCGCAAGGCAAACGGGTCCTTGGACCCCGTCGGCTTTTCATCAATCGCCCAGAACCCGGTCAGCGTGTCGAGCTTGTCGGCCAACGCCACGGCCACCGACAAAGGCGCGACCGGCACATCATCCGATGGCCCAAGCGGCGAATAATGCGCCTCTGACACCGCCGAAATTTCCGTATCCTGCCCCGAGGCTTCGATATAATACCGCCCCATAACCCCTTGAAGTTCCGGAAATTCATAGACCATTTGTGAGCTGAGATCAGCCTTGGCCAGCAACGCCGCCGTCTCGGCGTGATCCGCATCAGCACCACACACCGGGGCCAGTTCCCGGGCCAGCGCCGCAATGCGCCGGATACGGTCGCCCTGCGACCCCAACTTGCCATGAAACGTCACGTTTTCAAGCGCTTGGGTCCAGACCTTCATGTCAGACGTGGCCACCCGCATATCATTGTCCCAAAAGAACCGCGCATCCGCCAGACGCGCCGACAACACGCTTTCATAACCCGCAAGAACCAACGCGCCCTGATCGGGCGTTTCAATATTTGCCACCGTGATGAACCGGGTGATCTTGCCCGCTTTGTCGCGCAACGAAAAGAACTTTTGATGTTCGCGCATCGAGGTTTGCAAGACCTCTGGCGGCAGGCTCAGAAAATCCTCGCCAATCCGTCCCATCAACACCACCGGCCATTCCACCAACCCGGCCACCTCGGCCAGCAACCCCTTGTCCTCGACCAGTTCCAGACCGGCGGCAAAGGCCAGATTAACCGCTTCGGCGTGGATGTGATCTGCCCGTTCGCTGGGTGACAGGATCACGAATGCCTGCTTCAACTTCGCCTCATAATCCTCAAAGGACACAACAGAAAAGGCCGTAGGGGCCATGAACCGATGACCTTGGGTCTTGTCACCCGCAACAATCCCATCAATCTCCAATGGCACCACACTGGCCCCGGCCTCATCACTGAGAATGCAGAGGATCGACTGCAATGGCCGCACCCAGCGCAAACTGCCACTGCCCCAGCGCATCGACTTGGGCCAGGGGAAATTGCGCACAACGCCCTCCAGCACCTCGGCAACAATATCCGCCGCCGCGCGTCCCGGTTTTTCGATGGTGGCAAAGTACACCGCACCTTTGGGCGTGTCGCGTTGCTCAAGCTGATCCCGCGCAACCCCGGCCCCGCGCAAGAACCCCTCAACGGCCTTGTCCGGCGCGCCCACCTTGGGACCTTTGCGTTCTTCGCGCACATCAGGTGACGCGGCCAGCAGGCCCTCGACCGCCAGTGTCAGGCGGCGGGGCGTGGATGCGCCATGCGCCGCCCCATAGGTCAGCCCGGCCTCGACCAGCCCGTCAGTCACCCGCTTTTTCAGGTCATCCGCAGCGCGCGCCTGCATGCGTGCGGGGATTTCTTCGCTGAACAGTTCAATCAGAAGGTCTGGCATGGCGGGACTTTCAAAAGGGGTTATTGCGAGGCGCCCGGACGGGGTGGGCGGGGCGGACATTCTTCGCCTACCAGCGAGCCGTCATAGGCTTTGGCGCCGCATTCGTTCAGCGTCGGCCAGATAAACCCGCGACCATCCGCGCCTATGGCCACGATACGGTCGACACCAAAAGCATAATTCTTGGCACTGAGGAAGGTGGTCATGGAGCCATCACTAATTGCCGCAGCAATCCCTTTGGCGTCAAAACAATCGAACCAGCCC
Organism: Paracoccaceae bacterium; assembly: GCA_021648025.1. Lineage (GTDB taxonomy): Bacteria > Pseudomonadota > Alphaproteobacteria > Rhodobacterales > Rhodobacteraceae > NVQY01. The sequence goes on along the minus strand of JAKITO010000006.1, from coordinate 67,197 downwards.
GGTGCGTTGCGCGGTTCAATGCCCGGGGCCGGAACATACAGCGCGCCTGCCTGACCGGGGGTCAGGGACGTGGTGAAACATGCGCGGAAACGGATCGGTGAACTGTCGGCGTCAATCGCTGTAAAGCCCGAGTGTTCGATCGGTTGCGACGTGGCGTCCGCCAGGGTGATCAACGTCACATCCTGCGGCCCGGTCGCAGGGATATCGCGATAAAAGTGATAGACCTGAAGGTAATAGATCGAAGCCCCGGCCACCAGACCCAGCAACACGATCACACCGACCACAAGTTTACCGGTTACATTCCTTTTCATGGCGCGAACCCTCCGGCTTTGGTTTGCAACCAGGCATCGGCGCATCGTTTGGCCAATGCCCGTACCCGGCCAATATAGGCCTGACGTTCCGTCACCGAGATCACGCCGCGTGCGTCCAGCAGGTTGAAGATATGGCTGGCCTTGATACATTGGTCATAGGCAGGCTGTGCCATGACAATGCGCCGCCCGGTTTTGGGGTCATCGGCCGGTTGCTCCAGAATGCGCGCGCATTCCTGTTCGGCGTCGATGAAATGTTGCTCCAGGGTGTCGGTGCCGGCCACGTCAAAATTCCAACGGGCATATTGCGCTTCGGCCTCGTGGAACACATCGCCGTAAGTCAGCGGAACGGCCGCATCCGGGTTGTTGAACGGCATCTTGTTGCCGTCGCTATAGCCCAGCACATACATCGCCAGCCGCTCAAGCCCATAGGTCAGCTCACCCGAGACGGGGTTGCAATCATGGCCGCCAACCTGTTGAAAGTAGGTGAATTGCGACACTTCCATGCCGTCGCACCATACCTCCCATCCCAGACCGGCGGCGCCCAGGGTCGGGCTTTCCCAATCGTCCTCGACAAAGCGGATATCATGCGCACCCATGTCGATGCCGATGGCCTTGAGGCTGCCCAGATACAGGTCCTGCAAATCCGGTGGGCTGGGTTTGATGATCACCTGGAACTGATAATAATGCTGCCAGCGGTTGGGGCTGTCGCCATAACGCCCGTCCGTCGGGCGGCGGCACGGCTGGACATAGGCCGCAGCCCAGGGGTTGGGCCCCAAAGCCCGCAGGGTGGTGGCCGGGTGAAAGGTGCCGGCCCCGACTTCCATGTCGTACGGTTGCAAAATTGCGCACCCCTGGGACGCCCAGTAGGATTGCAACGCCAGGATGATCTCCTGAAAGGAACGAGGTTGGGTCATGGATTCGCCTGTGGCAAGTTTCTTGCGCCTTGCATAGGGGTTTGACCGGCAAGGTCAATTGCCTCTTGGCGAGGTCCATCCCCCAGGTAAACGTCACCGGCGTCCGCATTCATCCGTCAAAGCGATCATCCAGCCGTGCGTAACGCGACGCGCTGGCAAAGATATTTCCGGGTCTGGTGATCTTTACATTGCCTTGTTGCAGATGAAAGCCGCGTTGCTCCATGATCTGGCGCACCATGTGGCCCATCATCTGTTTCAGCCTGTTGCGGCGGATAGAAGGTCCGAACCTGGCCTGAAGAAACGGCGATAACGGCTCAATCGCCGGGCGAAACAGGTAGGTTGCGGTTTCCATACGGGTGATATTGACGTCTTCCAACAGGAACTTCCAAATGGATATTCCGTTTTCAGTTTCATATGTTGATTTGAATTTGTCGGCTCTATACATGTTCAACCCTCTCTTTTGACGTGTTATATATGACATGTCTAAAGAGGGGATCAACACAAGAGCATCTCAAGGCCGCCAGATGTTACCTGGGACCGTTGGCACCCACCCCGTTCATGATGACCTGTTAAATTTGACATGTCATTTCTGAGGCAAAGTGACAGAAGGCCCGACTTCACCCAAGAACAACTTATTGTTATATTTAGAAGCCGCCTGCGCCTGAATGTTAATCGAACACAAATCACAATCTGAAACCAACAACGCCCTAATAAGGATGGCATTTGCCGGGTTTTCCTGATTTATGTGCGCCCACAACTTTGGCTTAAAAGGCACTGAACCTATCATGAAAAGTTATTTTGCATCGTTTTTGTTAATTATTGCCCTCATGGGGTCGGTATTCTCAGCCACCAGCGCCACGGCGCAGGATGTGGTCTGGATACAGGTCGAAGCGCATCCTTCGCTTCGCACGGCCCAGACCCGGGCCCAGATTTATGCAGGCAACCTGCCGGATGTCAGCGGGTTTGCCTTGGGTGGTAACTGGTACGGGGTGGTTTTGGGACCATATACAAGGCCTGACGCCGAACAGGTGCTGCGGGCCTACCGTGCTGACAGGAAAATTCCAGCCGACGCCTTTCTGTCTTTCACCGCCTCGCTGGGGCAACAGTTCTGGCCGGTTGGTGCCGATGTTCTGGGGCGCGGTGCGGTTGCCGCACCCGTTGAAACCGCCGAAGTGGCGCAAGTCACCAGCGAACCGGCTGTGGTTTCTGAACCGGTGATCGCCGCGATCCCTGACGAAACCCCAGCCGAGGCCCGGCGCAGCGAACGCGCCCTGAGTGCGGATCAACGCAAAGACCTGCAAATCGCCCTGCGTGCTGCCGGGTTTTATTCTGCCGCCATTGACGGTGCGTTTGGCCCGGGTACGCGTGGGTCAATGCGCGATTGGCAGGTTAGCAATGGCATTGATGCAACCGGCATTCTGACCACCCGCCAGCGCCAGATGCTGATGGACCAGTATAACGCGCCGCTGATCTCGGTCGGGATGGCCCTCAAGGCTGACACCAAGGCCGGGATCAAAATGCAAATGCCCGCCGATGCGGTGCAATTTTCCCGCTATGAACCGCCATTTGCCCATTATGATGCCAGTTCCGACCTTGGCGCACAGGTATTTCTGATTAGCCAGCCGGGCGATCAGGCGACGTTGTTTGGCCTGTATGACATCATGCAAACGCTTGAAATCGTGCCGCTGGACGGCCCGCGCGAACGGGCCGAAGACAGCTTTACCCTGGAAGGCCGCGGCAAAGGCATCGTGTCTTATACCCAGGCACGCCTGGTCAACGGTGAAATCAAAGGCTTTACCCTGATCTGGCCTGCCGGCGACGAAGACCGCCGCACCCGGGTGTTGAGCGAGATGCGCAACAGTTTTGCCCGGCTTGACGGGGTTCTGGACCCGGGTGCCGGCGGCGACGCGGTTCAAAGCGTCGATCTGGTGTCGGGGCTGACGGTGCGCAAACCGCGCCTGTCGCGCTCGGGCTTTTACATTGACGGGTCGGGCGTTGTGGTGACCACCGCCGAAGCAGTTCAGGGCTGCACACGTATCACGCTGGATCATTCTTACCAGGCCAAAGTCCTGGCCACGGATACCAACCTTGGCGTGGCGGTCCTGCGCCCAAGTGATGCACTGGCGCCAATTTCCGTGGCGCAACTGCGCGCGGGCGAGCCACGTTTGCAAACAGATGTGGCGGTTTCAGGCTATTCCTACGAAGGCGTGTTGGGGGCGCCAACCCTGACCTTTGGCAAACTCGAAGACACCAAAGGTCTGCGTGGCGAGGCCGAATTGACCCGCCTGGCCATGGCCACCCTTCCGGGCGACGCAGGCGGCCCGGTATTTGACGCCGGCGGCGGTGTGGTTGGCATGTTGCTGCCCGCCTCGGGCGGGGACCGGCAATTGCCCGGCAACGTCGCCTTTGCCGCCGACGCAGGCGCGATCCGCGCTTTGCTGGACAGTGCAGGCGTCAATGCCGCCACCAGTCAGCCCACCGGCGCGTTGTCACCCAACGATCTGGTGAGTATGGCTGGCGGCATGACGGTTCTGGTCAGCTGCTGGGAATAACGGCGTAGGGCGGGGTTCACCCCGCCTTCCCCCCTTTTCAAACCCCTCGGCGCGGCGGGATCTATCCCGCCCTACGCCACAATCTCAGGCGTAATGTGTATCAGGGTCGGCCCGTCTGCCTTGAACGCGGCCTGTACAGCGGCCTGCATTTCGGCAAGCGTCTGAGGTGCTGCTGACCCCGCCCCAAACGCCTCGGCCAGTTTGCAAAAATCCGGGTTGCGCGCGATCACCGCGTTGGGCGCAATTTGCGCCCGCACCATGCTGTCTTCGATCTCTTTCAGCTTGCCATTGTCCCACAGGATGATCGGGATCGGCAGGCCAAGTTCTACTGCCACGCCCAATTCCTGCATGGTGTACTGAAAGCCATAATCGCCAGCGATTACCATGGTCGGCAGGCCCGGACGCCCCACCGCGCCACCGATACCGGCCGGCAAGGCATAGCCAAGCGTGCCAAAACCATACGGGTGGTGCCAATGGCCGGGGCGATCCATATCCCAGACCTCTTTGGCGACGTAAGCGATCTGGGTCATGTCGGAATAGATCATCGTGCCCGGCGGGACAGCCGCGCGCAGGGCATCACAGATCGGCACAATCCCGGGGCGTTCGGCGTCGGTCTCGGCGCGCCATTTGGCCCGCGCCAAGGCGACTTCTTCGGGGGTCCAGTCGGTAGCGGCGGGCGGCTTTGCCTCCAGGCGCCTGGCCAGACCAGTCAGAAATGACGCCGAATTGCAGTCATACCCCATCGACGCGCCTTGCAGATCAGCCAGAACAGAAGGGTCAATGTCGATCCGCAGCAGTGGCGCATTCTGGCCAAGGCTGGTTCGCCAAAGATCAACCTCGGCCAGCGTAGTGCCAACAGCAATCACCGCATCCGCCTTGGATATTTCCGCGACACTGTCCGGTCGGGCAAGAAAGGCGCCGTAGTGCAAAGGATCCTCCGCCGCGATTACGCCGCGACCGGCATATGTGATAAAGCTGGCGGCCCCCGACTGGCGAACAACCTTTCGCGGCGCATCTTTCTGCCACACGCCACCGCCAAAAATGAACAACGGCCGCTTGGCATTTGCAAGAAACCGTTCGGCCGCGTCAATTGCCATGGTCGGTTCATCCAGCGCTTGGGGTTGCGCGCGCATTTTCTTCCATTGCCCGGCCTGTGAAACCAATGCAGCAATTGGCACCTGAATGTGCTTGGGACGCGGGCGTTGGGTTGAAATCTCCAGAAATGCGCGATCAATCAACTGATACGCTGCCTCCGCCGTCCTCGCCGTCTCGGACCAATCACAGACACACGCCGCAGCACCCTCCTGATCCAGCATCTGGTGCAACTGGCCTTTTTTGGCCGCCACCTCATCCAGACAGGACGAAATCACCAGCATCGGCACCGAATCCGAATAGGCCTGCCCCATCGGCGTCATGATGTTGCACACACCCGGCCCGGTGATGACATACGCCACACCCGGCCGCCCGGTCGCACGCGCATAGCCATCGGCCATGAACCCCGCCCCCTGTTCGTGGCGCGCCAGAACGTGGGTGATCCCGGCCTCTTCGATGCCGCGGTACATTTCCTGGTTATGCACGCCGGGGATGCCAAATATCACGTCCACCCCGCGATCTTTCAGCATGTGGGATATTTGCGCGCCCAGTGGACGTTGCTGCGGTTGTTTCATCTCAAGCTCTCCAGAAATTTATCGTCAGAATGGCGTAAACCGCCAAAAGTTCCAGCCGCCCGATCAGCATCGCGGCGATCAGTATCCATTTGGCGGTGTCCGTCAGCCCGGAAAAATTGCCCGCCGGGCCGATTTCATCCCCCAGACCCGGCCCGATATTGGCCAAAGCCGCCGCCGCCCCCGATACAGACGTGGTCAGGTTCAACCCCGTCATCCCCAGCCCCCAGGCCACCAGCCCCATGGTGACAATGAAGAACACAAAGAACGAAATCACCGATGAGAGCACATCCGGCCCCACGTTTCGCCCGTCATAGCGCGGCATGAACACGCCGTGGGGCGAGCGAATACGCTGCAATTGCACCCGGATCGAGGCAAACAGCAGTTGATAGCGAAATATCTTGATCGAACAGGCGGTGGACCCGGCGCAACCGCCGATCAGCCCGGTAAAGAACAACACCGAGACCGGAAATGCGCCCCAGGTCATGTAGTCCGTGCTGGCATAGCCGGTCCCGGTCAGCAGCGACACGGTGTTGAACAACGTCTTGCGAAAACCGGTCTCGCCGGTCGCGTCGCCTTGGGTGAATTGCCACAGGGAAAGCAACCCGACCAATACAAATGCCGTTACCATAAACCCGCGTATCTGCGGGTCTTTGAACAGCGGCTTGGCGGTTCCGGCCGTCATTTGCACAAAGCGCACAAACGGCAGGGCAGCCAGCATCATGAACACCACGGCGACATATTCCACCCCCGGCCCGAACCCCCCGAACGAAGCGTCGTAATTGGCAAACCCACCGGTGGCGACGGTGGTCATCGCATGAACGCTCGCATCGAACGCGCCCATGCCCATGGTCGCATAACCAATGGCACAGGCCATGGTGAGAGAGATATAGATCACCGAGATACGGCTGGAAATCTCGGTCGCGCGGGGCAGTATCTTGCCAAAAGTATCAAACCCTTCGGAACGGAAAATCTGCATGCCGCCGACCCGCAGTTCCGGCAGGAACACCATGGCGACCACGATAATACCGATCCCGCCCAGCCATTGCAGCAAACCCCGCCAAAGCAGCAACCCCCGCGGCAGTTCTTCCAGCCCCGACAGGACGGTGGAACCGGTCGTGGTCAATCCTGACATGGCCTCAAAGAACGCATCGACAAAGCGCAGGTCAGTGTCGCCCATCATGAACGGCATGGCACCAAACACCGGCAGGGCCAGCCACACGCCCGTGGTCAACAGGAACGTCTGCTGAATGGTCAGCCCGGCCTTGATGCCGTTGGAGCAGCTAAGCGCGATCAACCCGCCGGCCAGAATGGTGATCACCCCGCTTTGCAGGAACACCGGCCACTCGCCGCTGCCTTCGGACAGATCGACCAGCAAGGGCAGCACCATGGTGGCGCCCAAAATGGCCACCAGCAGGCCGATCACATATCCAACAGGGCGCATGTCCAACATGAGGGAAAGCGTTGGCGTGGGGTTCGGGTAGTGTCAAGCCCACAACAATATTTCTACCCGGCCCTGCAATTGCGGCACAAGATTTGTTTATGCGTTCACCTTCAACCAGGTCATCATGCCGGAATCTGCGTGCGAAAGCATGTGGCAATGGAAAAGCCAATCCCCCGGATTGTTTGCCATAAAGGCAATTTCCCGATCCTCGCCTGCAAATGTCAGCAGTGTATCGCGCAGTGGCCCAAGCGCGCCGCCTTTCAGAACTTCACGAAAGTGCATGCCATGCAGGTGCATTGCATGAGGAAAAGCCGTGTCGTTGAATATCGCCAGACGAACCGTCTGACCAAGGTCTGCTTTCAGCAAAGGCGTTTCGGTCATACCGACGATCCCGTTGAAGGCCCAGAACTGGTTGGCCTGAACAAGGCGTTGAAACGTTTTGCGCTCGCCTTCCAGGATGGCGGCGTCCAATGACCCCATCGCCCCACCTGCCATGTTCAGACGGGCGCGCAAGGCACTCTTCAGGCCTGTTACGGCCTGATCGGGGTTCGGGGGCAATGGCGTCGGTGTTCCGCGCCGTGCCCGTGTGCCCGGGCTGGTCACCGGAAATGCGACCTGTGAAGACCCTTTACCGCCCTCGACACGCAGCAAATGCGCGCTTTCCCCCACTTGGGCTGTCACATCAACAAACAGATCAATGCGTTGCCCCGGTGCCAGCAGCATATCCTTTGGGACCGGCTGCGGTGTTGGCAACGGCATCCCGTCCAAAGCAACGATCCAGCCCTCAAGCCCGGACAGTTCCAAAACGAAAATCCGCGCATTGGCGGCATTGATCAGCCGCAAACGCAGCCGTTCATTTCGAACCACCGGAACCGAGAGCTGATAGCGCCCGTTGGTGGCCACAAAATTACCACGGCGCCCCGCATGGCTGCGCGCATGGCGGGCGGTGAATTCCGGATCAATCTGCGCCGTTTCCGGGTTAAGCAGCCAGTCATCCAGCACCAGAACCTCTTCCTGGTCCACATCGGGCGCATCGCTTTCCTCAACGATCAGCGCTCCGTAAAGTCCGCGCGCAACCTGTTCTGCCGAACGATTGTGCGCGTGATACCAATTGGTTCCGGCGTCGCGAACCTGAAAGTCATAATCAAAACTGGCCCCGGTGGCGACAGCTTCCTGCGTCAGGCCGGCCACACCGTCCATCGCATTGTCACTGCGAACGCCGTGCCAGTGAACCGATGTTGCCTGAGGCAGGTTGTTGTGCAATGTGCGTTGCACTCTTTGCCCTTGCGCCAGCCGAATTTCCGGGCCCGGCATTTGCCCGCCGTACCCCCAGATCTCTGTTTGCCCATAGCTGGCCGGTGCCAGCTGAACATTCTGAACCCGTGCTTCAAGGGGCGAATAAGCCCCGTTGGCAGCAAACGATTTATGTGAAACCCCGGCCATCGCACCAGCCGCAGCCGTTGCCAAAAAGTGTCGTCTTGAAAACATCAGTCATTCTTTCCATTTCAGAGGCGGTGTTGCAGGGATCAGCCACCAGGTATTGTCAGGCGCATTTTGCCACGCCCACAAATACAGGTAAGATCAATACATCAAAGTTTCAACTCTTCCCGTTGGCGCAGTTTTGCAAGGGTTTTCAGGGGCTTGCAGGGGTTTTCACAGGTTTTCACGGACTTGTGAAGAAACAATGCCGGGTGCCGAACGGGCCTATGCCGCCTTGTCCAGCGCCTGAAGGATATCGCCGATCAGGTCATCCCTGTCCTCGATCCCCAAAGACACGCGCACCAGCCCCGGCGTGATGCCCAATTCGGCGCGTTGTTCCTCGGCCAGGCGTTGATGGGTGGTTGTCGCCGGGTGGGTGACAATGGATTTGGTATCGCCCAGATTGTTGGAAATCACCGCAATCTCCAGCGCGTTGACAAAGACAAATGCCGCCGCCTGCCCACCTTTGAGGTCAAGCGACAGGACCGTGCCACCCTTGGTCATCTGGTGCCTGCACAGGTCATGCTGAGGATGGCTTTCAAGACCGGGGTATATCACCTGCGCCAAAGCCTGGTGCCCCTGAACCGCCCTGGCCACGGCCAAGGCATTCGCCGCCTGCGCGCGCACCCGCAATTCCAGCGTTTCCAACCCCTTAAGCATCACCCAGGCGGTGAACGGGCTCATCGAGCCGCCGGTATGTTTCATGTAGGGTTCGACGGTCTTGCGAATGAAGTCGCGCGTGCCAAGAATGACCCCGCCCAGCGTGCGACCCTGCCCGTCGATATGTTTGGTGGCCGAATAAATCACCACATCCGCGCCCTGTTCGATGGCGCGTGAATAGACCGGCGTGGCAAACACGTTGTCAACCAGCACAACCGCCCCCACGGCGTGGGCCAATTCACTGACGGCCACAATATCAATCACTTCCAACGTCGGGTTTGATACGGATTCGAAAAACACCGCCTTGGTGTCGGAACGGATTGCCCCGCGCCACGCCTCTAAGTCAGTGCCATCGACAAACGTAACCTCGACCCCGAAGCGGGTCAGAACCTCGTCCAGCACATAGTGGCATGACCCGAACAACGCCCGCGATGACACCACGTGGTCGCCGGTTTTCAACATCGCCATCAACGCACCAGATACCGCCGCCATGCCCGACGCGGTGGCGAACCCGTCCTCGGCCCCTTCGATCAGGGCGATGCGTTCTTCGAACATGGCCACCGTCGGGTTGCCATAGCGGGCATAGATGAATTCATCCTCACCCGCCTGAATAAACCGCGCCTGTGCGGCTTCGGCACTGTCATAGACAAACCCCTGCGTCAGGAAAATCGCCTCGCTTACCTCGCCATATTGCGACCGGCGGATGCCGCCGTGTACCGCATTGGTGGCCTTGTTCCGCTTCTTGTTCATCATAACCTCCGGGCCCATACCATCATGTGGCGGGCACAAAAAAACCCCAGACGCGGGTCAAGCGAAAGGGGGCTTTCATCCTGACCTTTTAGCGTAGTTTTTAGCGTGGCCCGCAATCCGGTAACAAATCGCCACGTCGTTCTATGGCTGGCTTAGGGCGGGGTGCTGTGCGCGTCAAGTCTTGTCTTGTTTTGACCCATGACAATATCGCGACGGCCCTGAAACACAGTTTCAGGGCCGTCGCGACAAAAAGGCGTAAACAGTATTGTTCAAACCCAGACAAAGGTCCGGGATGCGTTGTTATACCTGGCCCTCGGGGTCAATCATGTATTTCTGCAAGGCCAGAACCTGCCACCACAGGAACCCGAACAACGCCACCGGAAAGCCAAACGTTTCGATCTTGACCCACATATCGGTCGACATATTGCGCCACACCAATTCATTGACGATGCCCAGGACCACAAACCCCAGACACAGCCGTTTGGTCAGGATCATCCAGCCTTCGTCCATCATCGGCAACATATCCCCCATCACATACGCAAGATACGATTTGCCCCGCCAAAGCCCGAAACCCAAAATCCCGGAAAACACGGCGTAAACAATGGTGGTTTTCATCTTGAAAAACCTCTCATCGTTGAAATACGCCGTCAGCCCGCCGAAAAAGATCACCATAAAGGCGGTAAACAACTGCAACCGGCTGAGTTTGCCGGTCAGCTTCCACAACATGCCCATTGCCGCCAGCAGTATCGGCACAAATATCAGTGTCGCGACAATAAAGCCGGAATACTCGGTGCCCATGAATTCATAGGCGTTATCGCGGATTTGCAGATAGATCACAAAGAATGCAATTGGCGGGCCCAGTTCCAATCCCTGCCTGATAAACGGGTTGATGGTTTTTGTTTCGGTCATATCTGCTCCTATCCGCCTATCTCCACTATCACCGCGCCCAGCGCAATCAACCCCATAAGGATGATGCGCCTTGGCCCGACGGTTTCTTTCAGCACCAACCAGCCGATCAATGCGGCAAATACGGTCGAGGTTTCGCGCAACACCGCCGCCTCGCCCACCTTGCCCAGCCGTGTGGCCAGCATGATCGCGCCAAAGCTGGCGAATGCCACCAGCCCGCCGATCACCCCGCGCAGCATCAATGGGCCAAGCGCCGGGCGTTGCGCCATCGCGCGCCATCGCCGTGCCGCGATCACTGGCATGACCAGCCCGTCAATCATGAAAAACCACGCCAGAAACGTGAACGGATCGGCGGTGGCGCGAATGCCGTATGCATCATAAGTGGTATAAAGCGCCACAAACAACCCGGTTATCACCGCCAGCCCCAGCGCCAGTTTCAAGGTGTCCCGCTCGGTTTCGAGGTAAGCCAGATTATAGGCCGCCAGGCCGAATATCCCGGTCAAAAGCACCCCCAGCCCCAGCCATTGCACGCCGGTAAATGTCTCGTCAAAGATCAACCACGCGCCGATTACTGCAAACAACGGCCCGGTGCCGCGCACCACCGGATAAACCACCGTATACGCCCCCTTGGAATAGGCCGTCGCCTGCAAGATTTTATAGACCACATGGATCACAAAGACGGCACCAAATATCGCCCACATATGCGGCTCGGGCCAGGGCACCACAAACAGCGCAAAGGGTGCGGCCATCAACGCATAAGACGCATCAATCGCCCCGCGCGACAGCCACGGATCATGGCGCCCCTTTTGCAGCGCGCCAAACACCGCATGCAAAATCGCCGCCATAATTGCAAGGTACAGGGCCAGTTGCTCTCCGGCCTCGGTGCCTTCGAGGGATATCAGCCAATCGCTCAAGTCTGTACAGCCTTGTTCCGGGATCGTTGCACTGAATTGTGCCTGTTAGCTATTGTCACAAGTGCGCCGGACAGACGAGCCAAAAAGCAGGCAGGCCTAATCGTCTTGGCCACACGGCATAGGCGTGGTCCAGACCGTTCGGGAAATGCAGAGCCACCGGGTGGGGCCAGACCGTCAAGTCGGGCGGCGATAGTGACGCCGTCTCCAAGGATATCACCGCCGTCGGTCACCACATCGCCAAAATTGATGCCAACCCGAAAGTACATGCGTCGGTCTTCATCAATCCCCGGCCCAACCCCGGCCCAACCCCGGCCCAACCCCGGCGCAGCTGTTGCCAAAATCCGAAGCAGCACCCGGATCAATCAGCCGCGCCATGTCTGACCAATGCACTGTGGGTGACCGTTTGAATTGGATCTTGCGCAAACCGTGACCACAAGTCCCGCTATTGTTGCGTCAGCACACCACCGTCAAGGCGTACCACCCGGTCCATGCGCGCCGCCAGATCGGGGTTGTGCGTGGCAATCAGCGCCGACAAACCCGTGCCGGCAACCAGTTCCATCAAGGTCTCGAACACCTGTTCCGCGGTGCTGGGATCAAGATTTCCGGTCGGCTCATCCGCCAGCAACAGGCTTGGCCCATTGGCCATTGCCCGGCAAAACGCCACCCTTTGTTGTTCCCCCCCCGACAAGGCCGCCGGGCGATGACCGGCACGCGCCGCCACGCCAACCCGCCCCAGCAATTCTGACGCCCGCGCCGCCGCATCAGCGGAACTTGTGCCGTTGGCCAGTTGCGGCAGGATTATATTTTCGGCGGCACTGAATTCGGGCAACAGATGGTGGAACTGATAGATAAACCCCACATCGCGGCGCCGCGTTTGCGTGCGCACGCGGTCCCCCTGCCCGGTCATGTCCTGCCCACCAATGACCACCCGGCCCTTGTCCGGTGCGTCCAACAGCCCGGCAATATGCAACAGGGTGGATTTGCCAGCCCCGGACGGGGCCACCAACGCCACCACCTCTCCGGGGGCAATCTCAAGGTCGATACCGCGCAGCACCTGAACCTCACCCGGTTTGCCGACTTTGTAGGTCTTGGTGATACCTTTCAGGGACAATACCGGATCATTCATACCGCAATGCCTCAACCGGGTTCATCCGCGCCGCGCGCCTTGCCGGAAAGATGGTGACGATGAACGACAACCCAAGGCTTAGCCCAACCGCGCTTAACACATCATTCAGATGCAACTCGGCAGGCAAGGCATAGATCCCGCGAATGGCCGGATCCCAGACACCGCCCCCCGCCACATAATTCACCAGCGAGAAAAGCGGGTCGATATAGATCGCGAAAAGGCACCCGAGAATGACGCCCAAAGTGGTCCCAACCAACCCGGTAAACGCCCCGCAAATAAAGAAAATCCTCAGGATTGACCCCTGGCTCAGGCCAATGGTGCGCAAAATGCCAATGTCACGGCCTTTGTTTTTGACCAGCATGATCAACCCGGACACGATGTTCATCGCCGCAATCAGCACCAGCACCGACATCAGCACAAACATCACATTGTCCTCAACCTCCAACGCGCGCAGAAACCCGCCCGACGAATCCCGCCAGGTCCAGACGCGCGTGTTATCGCCCGCCGCGCGCAATACACCAAGGGCGATGCCATCCACCGCTTCCGGGTCGGCCACCATCACCTCAAGTTCATCCGCCACGCCTTCGCGGTTAAAGAATGCCTGTGCTTCGGCAAACGGCATATAAACCCGCGTTCGGTCGATATCATAGCGCCCGGCGCTGAAAATATAGACCACCTCATAGGCGTTGATCCGTGGTTTGGTGCCAAACGGCGTCTTGACCCCGTTGGGTGAAATCAGCCTGATCCGGTCGCCCACATTCGCCCCGATCTGGCGCGCCACACCCGAGCCGATGGCGATCCCCTGATCAAAGCGCATGATATCGCCAATCGCCCGGTCCGACCCGGCAATGCCCGGCAAGGTGGCAAGATTTTGCGCCGATATGCCCAGTACCTCGACCCCGGAATTGCGCCGCGCCTTGGAAATCATCACCTGCGAACGGATCAGAGGGGCGGCGCGCGTCACCCCCTCCAGTGCGGCCACCCGCGCGGCCATTTCGGTATAATTCGGGATCGACCGGTCGATCTTACCCTGTTCGTTCACCACCCCGGCGCTGTAAACCGTCACATGGGCGTTGGCGCCCAGGATCGTGCCGACAAATTCCGACCGGAAACCCGAACGGACCGCCAATGTGGCAATCAGCGCAAACACCGCCAAGGCAATGCCGATCAGGCTGATCCAGGTCATTACACTGACCCCGCCTTCGGCACGGCGCGCGCGCAAATAACGCCAGGCGATCATCCATTCAAACGGGGCAAAGGCACGCGGAGTCTTTGTGGAAGTCTTAGCGGGGGTTCTGGCCATTTCGGCTCCTGCTTGTTGGCAGGGTACCTGCGATACAAACTCTGACAGGTCAACCCGTTCCGGGATTCCTTCGTTTCCAGATTGGAATTCCCACCGACCTGCATCTGATTTGTAGCCAGCGCGCCAGAATGCGGAAGGTCAGGTAAATATCGACAGCTCCAGCGGCAAATACCCCCATCCAGATCCCCCGGTCACGGTGATCCGGCAAATGTTCGCCGGTATCGGGATCGGCAAAGACAACCAGACCGTCCCGGTTCAGCATCAGCCATTCAAGCGCCTGCTGCAAATCGCCGGGCGTAATGGCCTTTGATCCGGGGCATTTCCGGGTCTCTTTCTTTCAAGGAATTGCTGATTTCCTGGCCCCAGCCTTTGCCTGGTGCAGTGATACCAGGACACATATACTTTTGTTTCAGGGTTTCACAGGGTTGCAGCCGCAACCGCCAAAGGCTAGCCCTTGGCATATGGATTTACCCTATCTCACCCCGCTGAACGCTAAACAGCAAAAGGCCCGGGGCCTGAGCGAAGCACAGCCATTGGCGATGGCCGACCGGGTCCGGTATTCTGAGTTGGACGTGCTGAACCACGTCAATAACAAAGCCTATATGGAATGGTTCGAAACCCTGCGGACCGAACATTTCTTTCGCCTGTGCGCGCCATATTACACGGGGTTGGACGCACCACGCACGGTGCTGCGCAATGCCGATATTCACTATGTCAAAGAAATGGTTGCCGGGCAAAGCTATGTTGCCACGGCGCGGGTTACTGCCTTTCGCCACACATCTTACACAATTGAACAGATGATCTGGTCGGATGGTCTGCGGGCGCGGATGACGGGCGTCATGGTGATGATGCGGGGTGATGGGTCCGGGCGGTATCCGCTGCCTGAACCTCTAAAGCAGTATTTTATGGATGTTGAAGGCGCGATACCCGCCTAAAGTTCGGCGACTGGCAACGACCTTTGTCAGCCGGAACACCCATTTCATAGGCGGCTTCACCAAAGCGGGTGGTGATACGGGCCTGGGCGCGCTCACTAGCGAAACCAATTATATTCACCCTGCGGCCCGAAGCCGTTTGGAAGTGCAACCGCTGCCTCGGACCGCGGGATAAATACGCGATTCCGATCAGATTGGTATCGCTCTGATCCAAACGGTACTTCTCATAATACCCCTTTTCTCATGACATGTTATATTTGACATGTCATCAGAAAGGGGTATCGTCTCGCGGTAATTTCAGGGTGGCCGGCAATCTACAGCGTTTCGAAGTCCAGTCAAAACGCAATATTATCAGCCCGCTCAAAGGTTGACCGGAAAACGGCGATGTAAGGTTGGGCAAAAGCACCGTCATTTGACGCAAAAGCACCGTCATTTGACGCAAAAGCACCGTCATTTGACGCAAAAGCACCGTCATTTGACGCAAATCCACCCCCACTTTTTGCGAACATCACCCACCCCGGCTATGGCGGTGAACAAAGCCTACCAAGGCGGCCGTTGACCCGTCCAGACCTTCAACCGTCTGATCCCCATCCACCACCGGACCCAGTGAGGATGCCAGTTCCTTACCCAGCTCAACCCCCCATTGATCAAATGAATTGACCCCCAGGATCACCCCTTCGACAAACACCCGGTGTTCATAAAGCGCCACGATCTGACCCAGGACAAATGGCGTCAATTGCGGATAGACCAACGTCACCGAAGGCCGGTTGCCGGCAAACACCCGGTGGCGTGCCTGACACTCCAATTCGGCACCCTGATACCCCAAATCCGCCGCCTTTTCGCGCGCCAGGTCCAGCGAACGACCCTGCATCAGCGCCTTGGACTGGGCCAGACAATTGGCCACCAAAAGGTGGTGATGATGCGCCAGGTCCGGTTCGTGGCCCTGTGCTGCAATCATGAATTCACACGGGACAACGTCTGTTCCCTGATGGATCAGCTGGTAAAACGCGTGCTGACCATTGGTGCCGGGCGCACCCCAGACCACCGGACCCGAGGGCACGTCAAGCAACGTGCCATCCAGCGCCACAGATTTGCCGTTGGACTCCATCTCAAGCTGTTGCAGGTAAGGCGGCAGAAACGCCAACCGCTGATCGTACGGCAGCACCGCGCGTGTGCCATAGCCGCAAACCTGATGATGCCAGATCCCGGTCAACGCCAGCATGACGGGCATGTTTTCCCCCATCGGCGCGGCGCGAAAATGCCGGTCCATGGCCTGACCACCGCGCAAAAACGCATCAAACGCCTGAGGGCCGATGGCAATCATCAGGGACAGGCCAATCGGCCCCCAGACCGAATACCGCCCGCCGACCCAATCCTCGAATCCGAACACCTGGTTCCCGGGAATGCCAAACGCCGCCGTCTTTTCCGCAGCACTCGACAGGGCGACAAATTGGCGGCTTGGGTCGCCTCCGCCGTCGATCAGCCAGGCCCTTGCGGTGCGGGCGTTGGTCATGGTCTCAACGGTGGTAAAAGTCTTGGAGGCGACAATCACCAGGGTCCGCCCGGGGTCCAGCGCGGCCAGACAATCGGCAATATCTGCGCCATCCACGTTCGACACAAAGTGGCAGCGCGGCCCATCGTGATAGGGGCTTAAGGCCCGCACCGCCATAGCCGGACCAAGGTCGGACCCGCCGATGCCGATATTCACCACATCGCTGATCGCGCCATCGCCGCGCAACCGTTCGGCAAATTGGCGCATCCGCGCCAGGGTGTCCAACACCCCCGGCATGACATCCGCACCATCCATCATCACCGGGCCGCCATCAAGATTGCGCAGCGCCGTGTGCAAAACGGCGCGCCCTTCGGTTGCGTTTATTCGCCTGCCGGCGAACATGGCCTCGCTTCGCTCGGGCAGATGGGCGCGGTGGCAGAGTTCAATCAAGGCGCTGCGCGTGGCGGTATCAATGTTGGTTTTGGAATAATCCAGCCGCATTTCGCCAGTTTCGGCCTGAAATCCATCAGCCCGCGTCGCGTCCATTTTGAACAGGTCTTCAATCCGGCGATCACCGTACGACGCCTGCATCACTTTCAACGTTTCAAACATGTCTATTCTGCCCAATGCACAGTGGTTTGCGTCAATACCGCATTGATCGGTGCCAATTCAGGTGGCAGCGACAAAGCCCGCTCCAATGCCGCGCGTTTTTGCGCGCCATAAATCACCAGATGCTTGGCCAGTGCCCCGTCCAGCACCCGCGCCGTCAGGCTGACCCGGCGTTCGGGCATATCGTCAGGCCGCAATGCCGTCAGCACCGGCGCATCCGGTGCCAGCGCCGCCTGTAAACCTTCGGCCCCCGGAAACAGCGAAGCGGTGTGCATATCCGCGCCCATCCCCAGCATCAGCACCGAAATCGGCAATTCCGGCATCAACATGGCCTCGATATCCGCCAGCACATCCTCGGGCGCACCAACCGGCGCGTACAGCGGCAGGAAAGTGGCCGAAGCTGCGCGCGCGCGCAACAATCGATCACAGATCAGACGTCCGTTTGAACGCACATGTTCCTGTGGCACCCAGCGTTCGTCGGTCGGGAACACCCGCACCCTGTTCCAGTCAAGATCGACAGCACACAGCATATCAAATATCGGCCCCGGCGAGGTCCCGCCCGGCACCGCAAACGACGCAAATTCGCAAGCGATCAGATGCTCCATAAGGTCCGTCGCCAGTACATTGGCCACATCCATCGCCAATATCTCGCGGTCTGCATATTCGATCAGTTTCATGGCTTGATCCCCCGCCATTCGCGATTGTCACGCGCCATCAATTGATCCGCATCCCCCGGGCCAATCGCGCCCGAATCGTACGGCTTGGGCACATCGCCCCGCGCCTGCCACCCGGCAATGACCGGATCGGTCCAGGCCCAGGCGGCTTCGACCTCATCGCCGCGCATGAACAGGGTCTGGTTGCCACGGATCACGTCCATGATCAGACGTTCATAGGCATCGGGCGGGTTTTCCCCATCCGGTCCCAGCGCCTCGGCAAAGCTCATGTCCAGCGGCACATGCATCAGGCGCATCCCCCCCGGCCCCGGTTCCTTGATGGTCACGGTCATGGTGATGCCTTCGTCCGGTTGCAAACGGATCGTCAGGATATTGGCATAATCGCCAGCCACCTGACCAAAAATCGCATGCGGCACCTCTTTGAACACCACATTTATCACCGACGAACGCGCCACCAGCCGCTTGCCCGTGCGCAGATAAAACGGCGTTCCGGCCCATCTCCAGGTGCTGATATGGGTCTTGAGGGCAATGTAACTTTCGGTGCTGGAACGCGGATCTCCTACCGCCTCGCGATAAGAGGGATGTTCGTCTTTGTCATCGGCATTTGCCAGGTACTGACCGCGCACGATATGGTGCGGCTCAACCGGTTCCAGCGCGCGGATCACTTTCAGCTTTTCGTCGCGCACGGAATCGGGTTCGAATTTGGCGGGGGGTTCCATGGCAATCAGGCACAACAACTGCATCAGGTGGTTCTGCATCATGTCACGCATCGCCCCGGCCTTGTCGTAATAGCCACCGCGCCCACCAACACCCACGGTTTCGGCCACGGTGATCTGGATGTGATCGACATAATTGCTGTTCCAAAGCGGTTCAAACAGCACATTGCCAAACCGCACCGCCATCAGGTTCTGCACGGTTTCCTTGCCCAGATAATGGTCAATCCGGTAAATCTGACCTTCGTCAAAGTATGCCGCCAGCGTTTTATTCAGCGCCTTCGCACTGGCCAGATCATGACCAAACGGTTTTTCCACCACAATCCGGCAGGTTTCATTGGCCATACCGCTGGATTGTATCCGCTGCGCCAACGCCCCAAACAACCCCGGCCCGACCGAGAAATAAAACGCCCTGACCCGGTTGCCCGTCACCTTGAGCGCCAGCTCTTGCCAACCCCGGTCGCCTTTGGCGTCAATCGCCACATAGTCCAGACACTCCAGGAACCGTCCCAGTTTGGCCTCGCTTGCGGGGGTCAGATCGGAAAACTCGGCAATCGCGATTGCCGCAAAATCGCGATACCCTGCCTGGTCATATTCGCTCCGTGCCGCGCCGATGATCCGCGCCGTGGGCGGCAGTTGTCCAGCGCAATACCGCCGGAACAGGGCCGGCAGGATCTTGCGACGGGTCAGGTCACCGGTGCCGCCAAAAATCACCAGATCAAACGGCTCTACCGGGATGACACGTGAAACCATCTGCTTTCCTCTTGTTACAACTGTCTGCTTGCGGCCCCATCTGACCCGCATGACACAAGCGCTTCACATCTTAGTCAGCCGCGTCATACCACCTTTAACATTTCCCATTTATCACGCTAGAACAACACAATATCAAACGACGTGGACGCTAAAATGAAAGATGTTGCCCAAACTGTCGCCAATTCCGGCAAGTTTCAACACCCCAATATGACCGCTGACGGAACGGCGCGGGCCTCAGTGGCGCTCAGCCAGCCGGAAACCCTTTGGTTCAACACCGGAACCCTGTGCAACATCACCTGCACCAATTGTTACATCAAAAGCAGCCCGACCAATGACGCGCTGGTCTATCTGAACGTGGCCGAAGTGGACGACTATCTTGATCAGATCGCCGCACGCGGCTGGCCGGTGCAGGAAATTGGCTTTACCGGGGGTGAGCCATTCATGAACCCCGACATGATCACGATGGCACATGCGGCGCTAAAGCGCGGCTATGACGTGCTGATCCTGACCAACGCCATGCGCCCGATGATGCGGCCCGACCGGCGCGCCGGATTGATCGAATTGCAGGCCGAGTTTGGCGACAAGCTGACGTTGCGGGTGTCGATGGATCATTTCACCGCCCGGCGGCACGACGCCGAACGTGGGTTGGGCAGCTTTGCCAAAACTCTGACCGGCATGAAGTGGCTGCGCGACAATGGCCTGACCATGACCGTCGCCGGGCGCATCGAGTGGTCCGAAAGCGAGGCCCAGGCGCGCACCGGATTTGGCGCACTGTTTGCCAGACACGGGTTTGACATTGTCGCCGCCGATCCGGGCCAAACCGTGCTGTTCCCCGAGATGGATGAAACCGTTGAGGTCCCCGAGATTACCACCGACTGCTGGGGCATCCTGAACAAGTCCCCCAGGGACGTGATGTGTTCCAGTTCGCGCATGGTGGTCAAACGGCGCGGCGCTGACACCCCGGTGGTTCTGGCCTGCACCCTGCTGCCCTATTCGCCCGAGTTTGAGATGGGCCGAACATTGGCCGAGGCCGAGGCGGACGTAAAATTGAACCACCCCCATTGCGCCAAGTTCTGCGTTCTTGGCGGCGCGAGTTGCTCGGCGTAGGGCATGATTGACAGGGGGCGGTGCGCTGAAAGCACACCCTGCCTGGTGGCATTTTCTGCCTGCTTTTCCAGCGCCGGACAGGACAATATTAAAACACAAACAAAACAATGCATTAGCAGAATAGCGCCGTGGCTGCCAACGCGGGGCCATCCCTGCCATTGCACCTTATATGCCCGCTCTGCTAAGGTGGGCACACAACATATAGACTTAGCCCTCAAGACAGGCAATCAACGTGAACGATACGCCAGAACCTCCTGAAAACACTGATGAAACGCCTGACGGAACACCGCCAGAGCGGCCCGTTTACGACGGCCCCACAGTGTCAATCGAATCCGAGATGCGCACATCCTATCTGGATTATGCCATGTCGGTCATCGTTTCGCGTGCCATTCCCGATCTGCGCGATGGGCTGAAACCGGTACACCGGCGCATCCTTTATGCGATGCATGAAACCGGCAATACCCACGACAAGGCCTATCGCAAATCGGCCCGCGCGGTCGGCGACGTGATGGGCAAATACCACCCCCACGGTGACTCTGCGATCTATGACGCCCTTGTTCGCATGGCCCAGGATTTCTCGATGTCGCTGCCCTTGCTTGACGGGCAAGGCAACTTTGGCTCGATGGATGGCGATAACCCTGCTGCCATGCGCTATACCGAGGTGCGGCTGGATAAACCCGCCGCCTTCCTATTGGCCGATATCGACAAGGATACCGTCGATTTTCAAGACAATTATGACGGCAAGGACCGTGAACCATCGGTCCTGCCTGCGCGTTTCCCCAACATGCTGGTCAACGGTGCGGGCGGCATTGCCGTCGGCATGGCCACCAATATTCCGCCGCATAACCTTGGCGAAGTAATCGACGCCACGCTGGCCCTGATCGAAGACCCGGACCTGACCAGTGAACAGTTGATCGACTACGTTCCCGGCCCTGATTTTCCCACCGGCGGCATCATGCTGGGCCAATCCGGCGCGCGCAAAGCCTACCTTGAAGGGCGCGGCAGTGTCATCATCCGCTCAAAAACCCGGGTCGAGGAAATTCGCAAGGACCGTTTTGCCATCATCGTCGATGAGATCCCCTACCAGGTCAACAAAATGACCATGATCGAAAAGATCGCCGAAGCGGTGCGCGAAAAGCGCATCGAAGGCGTGTCCCACGTTCAGGACGAAAGTGATCGTAACGGCGTGCGCGTGGTGATCGAGTTGAAGCGCGATGCCACCGCCGAAGTTGTCATGAACCAATTGTTCCGGTTCTCGCCGATGCAGACCTATTTCGGCTGTAACATGCTGGCGCTGAACGGTGGACGCCCCGAAACCCTGACCCTGCGTCGGTTCCTGACCTCGTTCCTGGATTTTCGCGAAGATGTGGTCGCGCGCCGCACCGCGTTTGAGTTGCGCAAAGCCCGCGAACGCAGCCATATCCTGTGCGGTCTGGCCGTCGCCGTCACCAATATTGACGAAATTGTCACCACCATCCGCCAGTCCGCGGATGCAGCCGAGGCCCGGGAAAAGCTGATGACAAGGCGCTGGCCGGCGCAACCTATTCTGGAATACATCGCCCTGATTGATGACCCGACCCATACGGCGAACGACGATGGCACCTATAACCTGTCGGAAACTCAGGCCCGCGCCATATTGGAGCTACGCCTGCAACGTCTGACCCAGATTGGCGTCAAAGAGGTGACGGACGAACTTCAGGAACTGGCCGGCAAGATCAAGGAATACCTTGAAATTCTTGGCTCGCGCGAGCGGATCATGGGGATAATCCGTAATGAACTGACTGAAGTACGCGAACAATTTGCCGTGCCGCGCCGCACTTTGATTGTCGATTGGTCCGGCGACATGGAAGACGAAGACCTGATCGAACGCGAAGACATGGTCGTCACCGTGACCTCGGGCGGCTATATCAAACGCACACCGCTGGTTGATTTTCGCGCCCAACGGCGCGGCGGCAAAGGTGTGTCGGGCATGGCCACCAAAGAAGAAGACGTGGTCACCACCCTGTTTGTCGCCAATACCCACACGCAATTGCTGTTCTTCACCACCGATGGCATGGCCTATAAACTGAAAACCTGGCGTTTGCCGCAGGGCGGGCGGACCGCCAAAGGCAAGGCGGTGGTCAACATCCTGCCAATCCCGCCGGGCGTGTCGATTGCCGCAATCATGCCGGTGGACCGGGACGAAAAAGACTGGGACGATTTGCAGGTGGTGTTTGCCACCTCTGCCGGAACGGTGCGCCGCAACCGGCTGTCGGATTTTACCAATGTCAAACGCAACGGCAAGATCGCGATGAAGTTCGAAGACGACCACGCCGGTACCGAACTGATCAATGTGCGTAT
Source organism: Paracoccaceae bacterium (assembly GCA_021648025.1). Lineage (GTDB taxonomy): Bacteria > Pseudomonadota > Alphaproteobacteria > Rhodobacterales > Rhodobacteraceae > NVQY01. Next base: position 44,554 of record JAKITO010000006.1, on the reverse strand, counting down.
TTGTTCGCCGGACGAAGACGTGATGCTGATCACCAACGCAGGCCGCGCCATCCGCTTTCCCACCACCGAGGTACGGGTATTCAACAGCCGGTCGTCTGTGGGTGTTCGCGGCATCCGTCTAAGCGGGTCAGACCGGGTGGTGTCGATGTCGGTGATCAACCACTTTAAGGCCACGTCGGATGAACGGGTTGCCTACCTTAAAATGCGCCGTGCCGCCGCCGGGCTGGAAGAGTCCGATGAATCCGCTTCAGCGGATGAAGAGGTGCCCACCGCTGAGACCACCCTGTCGCAAGAGCGTTACGACGAAATGTCAGCCGAGGAAAACCTGATCCTGACCATCACGACAGGTGGCAGTGGGAAACTCAGTTCATCCCACGACTATCCGGTACGCGGGCGCGGCGGCATGGGGGTGGCGGCGATGGACAAGGCGATGCGCGGCGGCGAACTGGTTGCGTCCTTCCCGGTCGAATTGGAAGACCAGATCATGCTGGCCACCTCAAAGGGCCAATCAATCCGGGTGCCGGTAAACGGTATTTCCTTCCGCTCGCGCAGCGCAGGCGGGGTGAATGTGTTCAACACTGGCAAGGGCGAAGAAGTCGTAAGTGTGGCCTGGATCGCCGATCAGGGTGATGAGGAAGAGACCGAGGCCGAGGCCGAAGTAACCGTGAGTGAAGAATAGCTTTTAGCCAAACGCCGGGGCCAGAACATAGCCTGCGAACAAAAGTGAGATCAGAGCAGAATTCATGATTTTATCTTTCGGCAGCGCCCCCACCTGACGCCATAGGCCCGAAACAAGGCAATTGCTGGGCTACTTCTGGACAAATTGTACCAAACGGCAATTTCAGCCGATGCTAGGGGGCCAAAATGCAAAAAACGGCCGTCTGGAACATCTTTGTCAGCTCTTGCCAGCCGAGGCTTTGACCTTAGCGGCCAGATCGCGCGAAATCGCAAAAGCACCTTTGATCTTGTCGCTGTCCAACTTCCAGTCACGCCGCACGATGATCTTGTTGTCGCGCACTTTCGCCAGCCCCCGTTGATCTTCGATGAATTCCACCAGCCCTTTGGGTGACGCGAATTTGTCGTTGTGAAAGCGGATTGTCGCCCCCTTGGGTCCACCGTCCAGCTTGGCGATGCCTGCGCGCTTGCACATCGCCTTGATGCGCACGACCAGCAGTAAGGTGTTGACTTCTTTCGGTAAACTCCCGAACCGGTCGATCAGTTCTGCCGCAAACCCTTCCAATTCCACCTTGGTGGTCAGCGATGAAAGACGGCGATACAGGCCCAGTCTCACGTCCAGATCCGGCACGTATTTTTCAGGAATCAGCACCGGCACACCCAGATTGATCTGCGGCGCCCATTGCCCGTCCGCCTCGGCCAGCCCTTCCATTTCGCCGGCCCGGATCTTGGCAATCGCCTCTTCCAGCATGGATTGGTAAAGTTCATAGCCGACGTCACGCATCTGCCCCGATTGCTCTTCGCCCAGCAGGTTGCCAGCCCCGCGAATGTCCAGATCCTGAGACGCCAAAGTGAACCCCGCCCCCAGTTGATCCAGTGACCCAAGTACGCGCAGACGTTTTTGCGCCGTGACCGTCAAAGGCTTGCGCGGGCGGGTTGTAAGATAGGCATAGGCGCGGGTTTTTGAACGGCCCACCCGGCCCCTGATCTGATACAATTGCGCCAGGCCGAACATATCGGCGCGGTGCACGATCATGGTGTTGGCGGTGGGAATATCCAGCCCGGATTCGACAATCGTCGTGGCCAGAAGCACGTCATACTTGCCATCGTAAAACGCATTCATCCGCTCGTCCAACTGCCCCGCCGCCATCTGACCATGCGCCGTGACCACCGTTACCTCGGGCACATGATCGGCCAGAAATGCCTGGATTTCCGGCAGGTCGCTGACCCGGGGCACCACATAAAAGCTTTGCCCGCCCCGGTAATGTTCGCGCAACAACGCCTCGCGGATGGTGATGCCGTCGAATTCAGAAACATAGGTGCGGATCGCCAATCGGTCCACCGGAGGGGTGCCGATTATACTTAGATCCCGAACACCCGAGAGCGAAAGTTGAAGTGTTCGCGGGATCGGTGTGGCGGTCAGGGTCAAGACATGGATGTCAGTGCGCATAGCTTTCAGGCGTTCCTTGTGGGTCACGCCAAAATGCTGTTCTTCGTCGATGATCAGCAGGCCAAGGTTTTGAAACCGGATGGATTTGGCCAGCAACGCATGGGTGCCGATGACAATATCGACCAAACCACGCGACATGCCTTCGCGGGTTTTGTTGGCGTCGCCCAAACTGACAAAGCGCGACAGTTGCCGGACCTCGATGGGAAACCCCCGGAAGCGTTCGGCAAATGTGGCAAAGTGCTGACGCGCCAACAGTGTGGTGGGGGCCACGATTGCCACCTGCACGCCGGACATGGCGGCGACAAAGGCGGCGCGCATCGCCACTTCGGTTTTGCCAAAGCCGACGTCGCCGCAGATCAGCCGGTCCATCGGCAGGCCAGAGGTCAGATCGTCGATCACATCGTTTATCGCACTTAGCTGGTCGTCGGTTTCCTGGTACGGGAACCGGGCCGAAAACGCGTCCCAGGCACCGGGGGGCGGTTCCAGAATGGGCGCGCGGCGCAAGGCACGTTCGGCGGCGACACGGATCAGACGTTCGGCCATATCGCGGATGCGCTGTTTCAGCTTGGCCTTTTTCGACTGCCAGGCGCCACCGCCCAGCTTGTCCAAAAGCCCCGCGTCATGGCCATAACGCGACAGCAGTTCGATGTTGACAACTGGCAGATACAGCTTTGAATTGTCAGCATATTCCAGCGACAGGCATTCATAGGCGGCCCCCGCGGCGGTGATCACCTCAAGCCCGTGATACCGCCCGATGCCGTGATCCAGATGCACCACCAGATCGCCGGGCGACAGGCTTTGCGCCTCGGTCAGGAAATTCTCGGCCTTGCGGCGTTTTTTCGGGGCGCGGATCAGGCGGTCGCCCAGAACGTCCTGTTCGGAAATCACCGTCAGGCCCGGTGCCTCGAACCCGTGTTCCAGCGCCCAAACGGCCAGGTACAGCCCGCGTTTTCCCAGCCTTTTGGCGTCGCTCACAGCAATGGTTTCACCGATGCCTTCGTCTTCGATCAGCCCTGCCAGGCGTTCACGGGCACCTTTGGAATACGAGGCGACAACCACCGGCCCTTGTTCAGTTTTTGCTTTGATATGGTCTGCCAGGGCACCAAAAAGGCTGATGCTTTCCTGCTGGCGCTCGGGTGCAAAATTGCGCCCGATTCGCCCGCCCGCATCCGTCACACCGGGACCACTGGCCTGAGCCAGAGGGTTGAATTGCAACAGGCGGCGACCGGCTACACACCCTTCCCACGCCGCATCATCCAGATACAACTGACCGGGGGGCAAAGGTTTATAGACGCTGTCGATGCGCGATTTGGACTGCATCGCCAGCGCCCGGGTTTCGTACTGGTCCTCGATCATTTCCCAACGGGTCAACCTTGTTGGTGTGGTCTGGTCGTCCAAAGTGATGGTCGCGTCAGGCAGATAGTCGAACAAGGTTTCAAGTTTGGCGTGAAAGAACGGCAACCAATGTTCGACACCGGCATGTTTGCGTCCGGCACTGACGGCCTCGTACAGCGGGTCATCGGTGCCGGCCGCGCCAAACTCAATTCGGTAATTCTGGCGGAACCGGGTTATCGCCGCTTCGTCCAGGATCACTTCGGACACCGGGGCCAGTTCAATCATATCCAATTTTTGTGTGGTGCGTTGCGTGGCCGGATCAAACCGGCGCGCACCGTCCAGCACGTCGCCAAACAGGTCAAGCCGGACCGGACCGCCCTCACCAGGCGCAAAGATGTCGATGATGCCACCGCGAATGGCATAGTCACCCGGCTCTACCACGTTTGGGCTTTGTACGTACCCCATCCGCACCAGAAAACTGCGCAGCCCCGCTTCGTCGATACGGTCACCGACCCGGGCGGTAAACGCGGCTTGGCGCAGCAGGGCACGCGCCGGAACCCGTTGGGTGACGGCATTCAGGGTGGTCAGCAGTACAAATTGCGTCGGCATCTTGTGGATCAGTGCGGCCAGGGTTGCCATCCGCGCGGCTGAGATATCGGCGTTGGGCGACACCCGGTCATAGGGCAGGCAATCCCAGCCCGGAAAGGTAAAGACCGGCATGTCAGGGGCAAAAAATGCCAAGGCGGCGCGGGTGGCGGCCAGGCGTTTGTCATCGCGGGCAATGTGCATTACCGGCCCGCCAGATGAACCGCCGGACCTGACCGCTTCGTTCAGGATCAGGCGGGCGTCAAAACCTTCGGGGGCACCGCCAACAGAAATTTGGCCGGGGTTGGGGGCGGGCTTGGACATATCAACCCAATGCGCCAATCGACAGGTTTTGCAACATACCCCACAGGGCAGTGGCAAAAATCGACACCATGCCGATCATCTGGGTGTACAGGCGACAGCGGCTAAGGCGTTTGGCCAATGCTTCGCCCAGACAGCCTTCGGCGTCGATCCGGCGGGCCGTGGACAGGTTCAGCAGGAACACCATCGACATGGGAAAGCCCAAAAGAAACAAGGCCTGGGCAAATTCCACGTCATACCAGAACCCCAGGATCACCAGTCCCGACAGGGCAAAACAGGCAAACCCAAGCATCCAGGTGCCGGACACCCGGGTGATATACAACAGGCGGTTGACGTTGACCCGGGTGATATCTTCGAAATCCTGTTGCGCCTGACCGCCGCTGCGGCGCGCGCGGGTGATCATGTCATAAGGCACCCCCAGCACCCAATGCGATACCGATGACCAGGCCACGGCCAATGCGATCCAGAACCACAGGTTGGAAAACGACCTGAGGTCAATCAGTTCGAGAATCGAAGAATACAAGTCCAACAGCCGCACCCTTATCTTGTCCGGTAATCTATCCGGTCCACGCCCCTTGTCCGGGGCCATTCGCCCCCTTGTGAGCGGTGCCATTCCATGCCACCCAATGGTGAGATGTGCAAGGAGCCTGCGTTATGAATCCCACAGTTGCGCCTTTCCCGGCAGCACGGCTGCGCCGGACCCGCCAATCGGGGGCAATCCGTGCACTGGTGCGCGAGAATTCTTTAAGCCCACAGGATTTCATCTGGCCGGTGTTTGTGCGCGATGGCGTTGGCGTCGAAGAACCGGTGGCGTCGATGCCCGGCGTGGTTCGGCGCAGCGTTGATCTGATTGGCGACGCCGCATTAGAGGCCGCCTCTCTGGGCATCCCGGCGATCTGCATATTTCCCTATATCGACCAATCCCTGAAAACCGCTGATTGCGCCGGGGCCTGGGATCCGGACAACCTTAGCAATCGGGCGACGCGCGCGATCAAAGATGCCGCCCCTGATATGGTGGTGATGACTGATGTGGCACTGGACCCCTACAATATCAACGGTCACGACGGGTTTGTAGTTGACGGCGAAATCATCAATGACGCCACGGTTGAGGCGCTGGTCAAGATGACGCTGGCGCAGGCCGATGCGGGGGCCGACATTATTGGCCCGTCGGACATGATGGACGGGCGCATTGGTGCGATGCGCCGCGCGTTGGAGACGGCAGGGCATCAAAATGTAATGATCTTGTCATATGCGGCCAAATACGCCTCGGCGTTTTACGGGCCGTTTCGGGATGCGGTGGGGGCATCAGGCGCGTTGACCGGCGACAAGAGCACCTATCAGATGGACCCGGGCAATTCGGACGAGGCATTGCGGCTGGTTCAGCGCGATCTGTCTGAGGGCGCGGATATGGTGATGATCAAACCGGGCATGCCGTATCTGGATATCTGCCGCCGGGTCAAGGACACCTTTGGCGCGCCGACATTTGCCTATCAGGTCAGCGGCGAATATGCGATGATCCAGGCGGGCGCCCAAAACGGCTGGATCGACGGACAAAGGGTGATGCTGGAAAGCCTGATGGCGTTCAAACGTGCCGGCTGTGACGGGGTGCTGACATATTTCGCGCCCCAAGCCGCGCGGCTGTTGAACGGTTAACCGACCTGTTTTGACCAATAAGCTGCCCTCAAAAACGTCAGTGGACCGAACCGCCACAATCCGGTAGGGTCCGCGCAAATAATTCCACCAAACTGAGTGTTTTTGGATATGCGGGCGGTTTGCGGCACAAAAACAAACATGTGCGGCGTAAGGCTGAACCGGCTTTGGGCCGGGTTCCAAACCAGCATCTTCTGGGCGACCAATTGATCACAAGGATATTGATATGACCGGAATTAATCATATCATCAAAAACGTCACCGCAACCGGCGCCGATTTTATCGACGGCATTCTGGCCGCACACAGTTGGGCCGATGCCACCCTTTTCTATAGCGTGCCGCGTTCCGTCAACGAATACGGCAACAATTATGGCAGTGGCGAAAACAACGGGTTTTTTGCCACCAGCAATGCGATGGATGTGGTGATTGACTTTTCCCTGAACGCCAACGCCGGAAATGGCACTGCAAACGACGGGTTTTCAATCGAAGGTTTCACCAATCTGGATGTTCAGTATACCTCAGGCACCAACGCCCATATCCGCGTGGCCCAGTCGGGCGTTGACCCCTTCAATTTCGGCACTGCTGTCGGCTATTACCCGGCCAATACCACCACCGCCGGCGATATCTGGATGTTCAGCACGGTTAACTATTTTTCATCCCCGGTAATGGGCGATTACGCACATTTCACCATAATGCACGAGATTGGCCATGCGATGGGCCTGGAACATTCACAGGAAAGCGGAACCTTTGGCATTGTTCCCAGTCAATTTGACGCGATGGAATACACCATCATGTCTTATCGTCCGTTTGTTGACGCGTCGGCAACCGGCGGATACACCAATCAAACCTATGGCTTTGCCCAATCCTATATGATGCTGGATATCGCCGCCCTGCAACATATGTACGGGGCCGATTTCACCACCAACAGCGGCAACACCACCTATTCCTGGAACCCCGATTCCGGCCAAACTTTGGTCAATGGCGTGGCAGCGATCTCGCCCGGGGCCAATACGATATTCGCCACCATCTGGGATGGCGGCGGTACAGACACCTATGACCTGTCGGCCTATGCCACCAATATGGTTATTGATCTGCGCCCCGGGGCCATTTCGCTGTTCAGCAATGCCCAACTGGCCGGGCTTAGCAATATTGAAAACGCCCAGGGCAATATCTATAACGCACTGCTATATCAGGATGATGCCCGTTCACTGATCGAAAATGGCATCGGTGGATCTGGCCATGACACAATTTTTGGCAACCGTGGTGCCAACGAACTGCGCGGCAATGCTGGTCAGGATTTCCTCAAAGGGGCGGGGGGCCAGGATTTGCTGAAGGGCGGCGCGAAAAAGGATATTCTTCGGGGTGGCAATGGCAACGACACATTGCACGGCGAAAACGGCAACGACGCGATGTTCGGGGATAACGGCAAAGACAGGATGATTGGCGGCGCGGGCAATGACAAACTGACCGGTGGCAAGGGCAAGGATACCATGACCGGCAGTGGTGGCGCCGATACATTCCGGTTTATCAAAACCAGCGACAGCAAAACCGGCAACTCAAGTGACATCATCAGGGATTTCAACCGGGGTGTTGATCATATCGACCTGTCCAAACTGACAGCAACCCCGTTTACCTTTGACGCCAGCGGCTTTTCCGGTACCGGCCCAAGTGTGACCACATCCAGGAACGCCAATAAACTGAACGTGCTGGTGGATGTGGATGGTGACGGCAATGCCGACATGCGAATTATCCTGAACGGGGTAAATGAAATTGGCGAAGGCGATTTCATTCTCTGAGGTCACAGGGTTGAACACAGGGTTGATATCGGGGTCAGGCCCGACAAATTTATTGAATACGGCGGTAACCTGCCGAATTCCTCACGTATGACGCGTGACAGAACGCGCGGATGGGCGTATATGTAGCGCCAAGGCCGGATTAACCGGCCATATCAGGTGACCTATTCGAGGCGGTATCAACATGAAAAGTACAAGATTTACCCGGCGTGGATTCGCCCTTTCGGGGTTGGCTGGGCTTGGCCTGACGGCAGCCTGTGGCAATGGCGTCGGCAGCAACGGGGCGTCGGTGATCGACGCACGGGTCGAGGCCACATTGGACGAAATGTACCGCGAGTTTCCCAACACGGTGACTTTGTCCGAAAAAGCCACCGGCATGCTGATCATGCCGTTGGTGACCAAGATCGGTTTTGGCATTGGCGGCGGGTTTGGGCGTGGGGCGTTGCAGGTCGACGGGACCACGGTGGATTATTATTCGACCACCAAACTCAGCGGTGGTCTTCAGATCGGCGCGCAGCAGTATGCCCATGTGTTGTTCTTCATGACCGAAGACGCCCTGCGTGATTTCCGTCGCAGCAGTGGCTGGACCGCCGGGGCCGGGCTTGAATATGTGGTATCCAAAAAAGGTGACAGCATCAGCGCGGACACCAACACCTTGTTGTCGCCGGTGCTGGCGGCGATCTTTGCCCAGGCCGGGCTCCAGGTTGGGGCGACGCTGGAAGGGTCAAAGTATAATCGCATCATTCCGTAACGATCTACTTGGCCAGACAATGACCTGTCAAATGGGCCGATAGGGTGACTGAAATTCACCCTATCGGCCAATTTCAGCGTTTTGGGTTCAGTCGCTTGATCAGGCTTGAAGTGTCCCACCGTCCGCCGCCCATTTTCTGAACGTCTTTGTAGAACTGATCAACCAACGCGGTCACCGGCAGGCTGGCGCCAATCTCATCGCCAGTGCTCAGACAAATGCCCAGATCCTTGCGCATCAGGTCAACCGCAAAGCCATGATTGAATTCATCGTCGATCATTGTCTCAAACCGGTTCGACATCTGCCAACTGCCGGCCGCACCCTGGCTGATCACTTCAACCACCGCGCGCCCGTCAAGTCCCGCCGTCTCGGCAAAATGCAGCGCCTCGCCCAACCCCTGCAACAATCCGGCAATGGCGATCTGGTTGCACATCTTGGTCATTTGCCCGGCCCCACTGTCACCGATAAGGCGGCAAATGCGCGCATAGGCGGCCATCACCGGTTCGGCCCGCTCGTATGTCGCGGCCTCGCCGCCGCACATCACCGACAGCACGCCGTTTTCTGCACCAGCCTGCCCCCCGGATACTGGCGCGTCGACAAAACTGATGCCCAGCGCGTCAGAAGCGGCAGATAACTCCCGGGTGACCCGGGTCGAAACCGTGGTGTGATCGACAAACACCGCGCCGGGTGACATGCCGGCAAACGCCCCGGTATCGCCCAGGCAAACACTGCGCAGATCATCGTCATTGCCAACGCAAGCCATGACAAAATCCGCATCCTTCGCCGCCGCATGCGGCGTGGTCGCGTGCGCCCCGCCATGTTGCGCCACCCAGGCCTCGGCCTTGGAAGTTGTGCGGTTATACACCGTTACATCGTGGCCAGCCGCCGACAGGTGCCCCGCCATCGGGTATCCCATTACGCCCAGTCCCAGAAACGCCAGTTTTGCCATGTGCTTGCCCCTTGATCCGCCTTGCATTAACTTGGGTAGCTGCTTAGCAGGCAATTGAGGCATTGCAAATCGCCAGACCGCATCCGGCGCTGCGATTTATCGAAATAGGAAACGACAAGGATCGTCACCATGAGCTTACTGTTTCGCTGGCTGTTGCGGATTGCCGCCGGGCTGGTTGGAATCGTGGTGGTGGTGACATTGTTTGTCTGGTTCCTGGCCTCGCAATCCCTGCCCGAATATGATCAAAAGCTGGAGGTCGCGGGCCTGAGTGCGCCGGTCGAGATTGTCCGCGATAACGCCAATGTGCCGCATATTCTGGCCCGCACCGACCGGGACGTATATTTCGGCCTGGGCTATGCCCATGCGCAGGATCGCCTGTGGCAGATGACCATCATGCGCCGCACCGTCCAGGGTCGCCTGTCAGAAGTGTTTGGCGCACGCACCCTGGCCGTAGACCGGCTGTTGCGCCGGTTGGACCTGTACCGTCTGGCCACCAGTTCGGTAAAGGCCCAGGGAGGTGCCGCCTTGGCCGCGTTGGAAGCCTATTCCGCCGGGGTCAATGCCCGCCTGGCCGAGATCAACGCCAAGGCCCTGGGACGGGGTGCGCCAGAGATGTTCCTGTTCAACGCCCCCGTCGCGCCCTGGCAACCGGCCGATTCGATTGCCATTCTCAAGTTGATGGCGTTGCAAGCCTCGGGTCATCTGGAAAACGAGGTGCTGCGCGCGCGTACGTCATTGTTGCTGAACGATGCGTCACGACTGGCCGATATCCTGCCGGATGCACCCGGTACCGGCATTGCCGCCCTGCCCGAATATGCCAGCCTGATTGGCGGCCTGCCGCGCTACACCGCCACGACCCCCCTGCCTGATCACCCCCTGTCACCGTTCCCCCGCCGGGGGCTGGCGGGGGCATCAAATGCCTGGAGTGCGGCCGCTTCCCGTTCGGCTTCGGGTGGAACGTTGCTGGCCAATGATCCGCATATGACGCTGAGTGCGCCGACCATATGGTATCTGGCGCGGCTGGGATTGTCGCGCGGCGGGGTAATTGGCGCGACTGTGCCCGGCATCCCCGCGGTTCTGGCCGGGCGGTCGGACCGGCTGGGATGGGGCATCACGGCGTCGTATCTGGACGACCAGGATCTGTTTATCGAAAAGCTGAACCCCGACAACCCCGAGGAATACCTGACACCGCGCGGCTATAAGCCATTTAAAACCCGGCCTTCAATCATCACCGTCAAAGACGCCGCCCCCGTCACCCTTACCCTGCGTTGGAGCGAGAATGGTCCGGTTCTGCCCGGCCATCATTACAGCCTTAATGCAATCACCCCGGCGGGCCATGTGGTGGCGCTTAGCTGGAGCGCTTTGAGTGCGGTGGATACCTCGATGACCTCGGTTATCGCGCTGATGGGGGCGTCGGATGTGCGCGAAGCGATCGCCATCAGCGAAAGCTATCTTGCACCGTCACAGAACCTGTCGCTGGTGGATCAAAGCACCATCGCCATGAAGCTGATCGGGTCGGTGCCGCGCCGCGATCCGCGCCATCAAAGCATGGGGCGGATGCCGACCCAGGGCTGGCGGGCGCAAAACCGTTGGCTGGGGCGTGCACCTTATGCGGCCAATCCTGAGTTTGTGACACCCCAGGGTGGCATATTGGGCAATACCAACAACAAGGTGCTGCATCGCCCGTTTCCCAACCATGTGTCATACGAATGGGGCGATACCCAGCGGGTCACCCGGTGGCTGCGACTGATGCAGTCGCGCCAGGTTCACACACGTGACAGTTTCATCGAGGCACAGCTTGATCCGGTATCCGTTACCGCGCGGTCCTTGCTGCCTTTGATCGGTGCCAATCTGTGGTTCACCGGCCAATCAGCCCCCGAAGGCACGCCCGCGCGCCAGCGTGAGGTTGCCCTGGCCCTTTTGGCCGACTGGAACGGCGAGATGAACGAACACCTGCCCGAACCCTTGATTTATGCGGCCTGGTTGCGCGCGCTTCAGCAGCGCCTGATAGGCGACGAAATGGGCGCACTGGCCGATCAGTTTACCCATGTGGAGCCGTTGTTCATCGAGCGGGTTTATCGCGATATCGACGGGGCGTCAGTCTGGTGTGATATTCGTCAAAGCGCGCCGTTGGAAACCTGCACCGATATGGCCCGGCTGGCGCTGGATGACGCCCTGGTGCAGATCGGCGAAAAATATGGCCACGCATTGGAAACCCTGCGATGGGGTGATGCACATCAGGCGACCCATGATCATCCGACGCTGGGCCGGGTGCCGGTGTTGCGGTATTTCGTCAACATCCGCCAATCCACCAGTGGCGGCGACAATACCCTGCTGCGGGGGCGAACCAAAGGCACGGGGCCTGATCCATATGAAAACGTACATGGGGCGGGGTACCGCGGGGTTTATGATTTTGCCGATCCCGACAGTTCGGTGTTTGTGACCTCAACCGGCCAGTCCGGGCATTTCCTGTCGCGTCATTACGACGATCTGGCGCAATTGTGGCGGCGCGGCGAATACATCCCGATGTCGCTGGACATTGATCTGGCGCGGGCCGCATCGGTGGGGGTGACATGGCTGGTGCCGCAACCCTGAGCAAACTTTCGGCGATAATCCCCCCGGCTTTCCAGAAATATCGACGAACATGGCAAATTACGTTAACGTGATCTGACCAACGACCATTGGGGGCAATAATGGCGACCAAGAATGATATCCTGCAAACATTGGCTAGCGAATATGCCAATGCCTGGAGTTCTGGCAACCCAAGCGAAGTCGCCGCCTTTTTCACCCCTGACGGAAAGATCTCGATCAACCGGGGCGAGGCGTTGGTGGGCACCCAAGCCATCTCTGAAATGGCCGCCGGTTTCCATGCCGAATTTCCTGATCTGGAAATACGCTGCGATCTGATGCGCTGGGCCGGGGTGCATGCCCTATTTGCCTGGACCCTGGAGGGGCACCACGCTGAGACCAAAAATCACGTGGTTGTCACCGGTTGGGAAGAATGGGAGTTGGACAGCGCCAATAAGGTGCGCAATTCACTCGGCTGGTTTGACGCTGAAGATTATCAGCGCCAGATTGACGGAGGTTAATGCGCAGCAACGATATTGATAGTTTCATGATCGCTACAAGGCATGAAACTGCGCCTCTTGCTTTGCACTCCAGATCACCGTGATTTCGAATCCGTTTTCGGTCTGGGTTTCTTGCTCCACAATATCCTGCTGAAACAACCAGGCGCGTTGTCTACCTTCGGCAAAGCTCAGACGCAATTCGGCTTCATGGCGCACACCTTGCACCATGTTGCCAATTTCGAACAGCAGATCATCCAAACCTTCGCCACTCAACGCCGATACGGCGAAAATTTCCGGCTCGCGTGCGGCGCGGGTGCGCGCCGCGTCTGCTTCGTCCGGCTCCAACAGGTCAAGCTTGTTCCACAGTTCGATCCGGGGCCGGTCCGGATCGACACCCAGCGTGGTCATAATCGCCTCAACGTCGCGCGCCTGGGCCGCAGTATCGGCGTGGCTGATATCACGTACATGCACGATCAGGTCAGCCGCCAGAACTTCCTCTAGGGTTGCCCGGAAGGCGGCAACCAATTCAGTCGGCAGATCCGAGATAAAGCCAACCGTGTCGGACATTATTATCTGGGGCCCGTCCGGCAATTCGACCCGGCGCATGGTCGGGTCCAGCGTGGCGAACAACATGTCCTTGGCCATCACCTTTGCCCCGGTCAGCCGATTAAAAAGCGTCGATTTACCGGCATTGGTATAGCCCACCAGGGCGACAATCGGATACGGCACCTTGGCCCGCGCCGCGCGGTGCAGGGTGCGGGTCTTGACCACCTTTTCAAGCTTGCCACGCAGGCGCACCAACTGGTCGTCAATCGCCCGCCGGTCGGCCTCGATCTGGGTTTCGCCGGGACCACCGACAAAGCCAAGCCCGCCGCGTTGGCGTTCAAGGTGGGTCCAGGCGCGCACCAGTCGGGTGCGCTGGTACGACAGGGCGGCCATTTCGACCTGCAACACGCCTTCTTTGGTGCGGGCCCGGTCGCTGAAAATCTCAAGGATCAGCCCGGTCCGATCCAGCAGTTTGACATTCCACGCCTCTTCCAGATTGCGCTGTTGCACCGGCGTTACGGTCCCGTCGATCAGCACCAGATCAATGTCTTCGCCCGCCAGTTTTCCGGCAATCTCGGCGATCTTGCCTTTGCCAAACAGCGCCCCGGCGTGGGGTTTTGGCAGGGGCACGATGTCCGAACCGATCACGTCAAGATTGGGCAAGGCATCCGCCAAAGCCACGCCTTCGGCAAGCGCAGGCGTGGCCGCACGGCGATTACGGATAGATTTGATATCCGGGTGCAACACCCAGGCCCGGGTGCGTACTGGATCGTTTTCCATCAAGAGGCGTCTTCGCCCTCGTACAGGCTTATTGGTTGGGACGGCATGATGGTGGAAATCGCGTGCTTGTACACCAGTTGTGACTGACCGTCGCGGCGCAGTAACACGCAAAAGTTGTCAAACCAGGTGATCACACCCTGCAATTTTACCCCGTTGATCAGAAAAATCGTCACCGGGACCTTGGTTTTGCGTACATGATTCAGGAACGCGTCCTGAAGATTCTGTCTGTCCGAAGCCATTGTAATATCGCCTTTATTCTTGCAACACGCCGCGTATCGGCGCGCTCCCCTAAGGTGATTATGAAGTGAAGTATCGCAAGTTTCCAGCCATAAAACGGTCTGGGGTCAAATGCGGCCTTTAGTTGCGCCATAAATCCGGCGTGAACAATGCAATAATCGCCAGAGTCTCCAACCGTCCCAGCACCATTGCAGCGCTCAAAACCAGCTTGGCCGTATCACCCAGTTCCGCCAGATGGATCGGCGTTTCCGCGGCAATGTTTATCAACGGCCCGGTGGTGGACAGCATGGCAATGCTTAGAACCAATGCCTGATCAAAGCTGGAACCCAAAGCGGCCAGGGTCACGGTAATCAGTGCCAGAGACAAGGCAAACAGCATAAAAAACACCCAGGCGATGAAGGCACCGTTTTTCTGGATGCGCCGGTTGCCCGCCCTGGCCCCGCTGACCGACGAAGGATGCACCAATTGCTCCATCTCGCGTACGCCGTTCAGGTAAAGCGCATAGACCCGCAGCAATTTCACCCCCCCGGCGGTGGTTGCCACCCCGCCGCCAATCAGCGCCAGCCCCATCAGGATAAGGCCCGGCGTGCCAAGGCCGGACCATTGGCGCGCTTCCTCCCAATCTGCACTTTCAAAGCCGGTGGTGGTGAGAAATGACATGACCGTGAACATCGCCCCCCAAAAGGCACGCAAAGCCAGCATCAGATTCTGCGAGGTTTCCACATCGAACGCCGCCCACCAATGACGCAGGAACAAGATCACCGGCAGGCCGATGATCAGCAACAGGGCGATCCGGAATTCCGGGTCTTTGTCGAGGCGGGAAAACCCGGAGGTGGCGGTGGCGGTGTCGTTCGAAAACGTCAGGCGCGACAGGGCAAAGAACATGAACAGGAACAGGATCATTTCGCCCTGAAACCCGGCCTGCGCCTGCGTTAGCCCCCCAACCGGAGAGATGCCTGATGTGGACATGACCGACATGGCGTGGATCAGCCCGGTAAGCGAAGTTTCCCCAGCGATCATCAGCAAAACCCAAAGCGCCAGGGTCAAGCCGGTGTAAACCGGTGCCAGGGTTGCGGTTATGCGTGCCAGTCGCTTGCGCGGGTCGGCGGATGTCATGTGCATCGGGGTAACCATCGAACGACCGGGCTGGCCGCGGGTTGTCACTTCGAATCCGCCCAGCGACAAAGGCGCAAGGATAGCCGAGGCCGCCACCCACATCAGCAACCCGCCCAGCCACGCCACCAAGGCACGCCACAGGTGCAGCGACGGCGGCAACCTGGTGGGGTCATCAAACAGGGTGGCACCGGTGGTGGTGATGGCGCTGACCATGTCGAAATAGGCGTTGAGGAAACTGGTGGTGCCAAGGGCGTCATGCAAAGGCACCGCCAGAAAGGCCGGCAAAATCGTGAAAATGCCCAGCAGGGCAAGCAACTGCCCCAAGGTGCCATGGCGCGACTTGCGCGAGGCGCGTGCCAGCGCCACCAGTATCACCAGGGTCAGCCCCAGTCCGGCGGCAAAGCTGAACGAGCGGGCCACCGCCATATTTCCCTGCACCAATGCAAAAATGGCCGGCACAAACATTGCCAATGCTCCGATTGTCCAGACCAGCAGGAACAGCGGCAATGAGGCCAGAATATTGGGGATGGAACGCGCGCCCATAGTCAGAAGAAGTCGATCGAGACCTGCAACAGTCGCTCGACCTCGGGCACGTCTTCGGTCATCGCAAAGATCGCTACGATGTCTTTGGCTTCAATTCTTGTACTACCGGACGGGCGCAGCATCTCGTCGCCTTTCAGCACCGCGCCGACAATCACCCCTTCGGGGAAATTTATGTCACGCAGACGTTGCCCGGCCATGGGCGAGGTTGACAGGATTTCAGCCTCGATCACCTCGGCTTCGGCATCGCCGATGGAATAGACCTGGCGCACTCTGCCGTGACGGATGTGGCGCAGAATTGAACTGACGGTGGTGGCGCGCGGATTGATATAGGCGTCGATGCCCAAGGGTTCCATCAGGGGCACCAATGTGGGGTCGTTGATCAGGGCAATTGCCAACGAGCAGCCTTCGGCCTTGGCCCGCACCGCCACCAGCATGTTGGTTTTGTCATCATCCGTCACCGCCAGCATCGCATCGGCCCGGGATATGCCCGCCTCGCTCAGTAAGCCCGCGTCCAACCCATCACCCATCAGCACAATGGTGCGTTCCAATGCTTCGGCAGCAGCTTCGGCAATTTTGCGGTCGCGCTCGATCACCTTGGCGCGGATACGGCCTTCGCCGGCTTCCAGCGCCTTGGCCACCGCAAGGCCGACATTGCCACCGCCAACAATCACCACACGTTCCTGTTTCTTCTGGGTTTTGCCGAATACCTCCAGGGTGCGCGAAACATCATCGCCGTGGCACAGGATATAGATACTGTCGCCGACAAACAGCTGATCGCCGGATTTGGCCACAAACAGCCGCCCTTCGCGGCGCACCCCGACCACCACGGACCGCAGGGTTGAAAACAGGTCGGTCAACTGACGCAGCGGCGTGTTGACCACCGGGCAATCCTCTTCCAGGGTTATCCCCAACAGTTGCGCCTTGCCGCCCATGAAGGTTTCGGTGTCAAAGGCGGCAGGGGCCGACAGGCGCTGCATGGCAGCGGCGGCCACTTCGCGTTCAGGTGATATCACCACGTCAATCGGCATGTGTTCACGCCGGTACAGGTCGGAATACATCACATCAAGGTAGGATTGCGAGCGCAGCCGGGCGATTTTACGCTGGATGCCAAACACCGAATGGGCCACCTGGCAGGTGACCATGTTGACTTCGTCCGAGTGGGTGGCGGCGATGATCATATCGGCGTCGCGCGCACCGGCCCGGTCCAGAACATCCGGATAGCTGGCAAAGCCGGCGATGCCTTGCACGTCCAGTGAATCGGCGGCCCGGCGCACCAGATCGGCATTGGAATCCACCACAGTTACGTCGTTCAGTTCGCCTGAAAGATGCCTGGCGATTTGCCAGCCAACCTGCCCTGCTCCGCAAATGATGACCTTCATGAGGTTCTGACCCTTGGTCGCCTTTAGCCAGCCATTGACCAGCCTCTAGACTGACAGATGCGCCCCGCACGGTCAATTCAATTGTCTTGATCACCGAAGTCAGGCAAGATGGGCGATATGAAGCTTATTGCCCATTTCGTGCAGCTTGGCCTGATCCTGACCGCATGCGCCCCGCTTTCGATCTATCACCGGGCCGGGGTTTCGGTAACGCGGATGCAAAGCGATCAACTGGCCTGCGAGGTCCGCGCAGTCAAAGACGCACCCGTAGCCAACCAGATTCGCCAGAATCCACCGATTTTCATGCCCTCGCGGCGGGTTTGCAACGGGCCGAAATGCACGGTCTTTCCCGGGTATTGGGCGCAGGGGCAGATTTACACAGTGGACGTCAATGCCGGGCTTCGCGCCCGTGTCGAAGGGCAATGTATGGCGCAAAAAGGCTATCGCCCGGTTGAGCTAGAGCTGTGCGACAGCAAAACCAAGGCACAAGTTGTGCCGGGGCAGACCAGTGTTTTGCCAAAGTTGACGCAAGATACCTGTGCCATTCGCCATCAGGACGGTCGTTGGCAGATTGTCACGACGGGCGGTTAGACCTGGCGTGTTTCACCTGGGTTGCCGGGAAATCAGGCCGGGGCCGATACGGGCGATAAACAGGCTGAAACCGGCGATCCAGAGCAGCGCTGAAACCACGATCAGTGAGGGTTGGTATTCGCTGAAAACCGACAATACCCGGACGAAGGCCGACAGAAAGATCGACGTCAGACCGGCCTGCAACCATCTGTCTGCCAGCAAGGCCTGACCGGTGTGGCCAAGGCTGGCCCGGGACATCACCGCCAGGGTCATGGCACCGATCACACCAATTCCCAGCAGGTGCAGGGCGGCGACGTACAGGGCCGGGTCATCCAATCCAGCCGCCACTCCCAGCAGGGCCAGACCGGCCGGGATCATTGCGTAAGCCGCATGCAGTACAAACAACAAAGGGTTGGACAAGGTGGCCAGCCCGCACCAGCGCATAAGTCGCAGCAGGTGTAACAGGGCGACCATGCCCAGGCCCGCGCCGGTCAAAAGGCCGGATGGTATCAGCACCCAGAGCGCCAGGGCTGCCAGTGAAAGCAGCAGGACAACGGCATCGAACCGCGAGAATGCGGCGGGCAGGCGCGTGGCCCCTTGTGCGACCAGCCAGTTGCGGCTGAAGGCCGGTATGATGCGCCCACCGATCAGCATGACCAGAAACACCAACCCGCCCAACCCGATCCTTGGGCCGTAGTCCGGTGCGCCATTGGTTATGGCTTCGACGTGGAAAGTTGCGTTGCCAAGGGCGATCAACGCGATTGGCCCCAACACCACCCAGTTGCGCCAGTTACGTGCAATGACAATGTCGCGTGTGACGACCGCGATGACCAGCAGCAAAAAGCTGACATCCAGTGTTACCAGTTCCAGCGGCGGCGCGCCCAGCATCATCGCGACGCGTCCTGCCAGCCAGACCAGCCACAATGCTCCGAGGCCAACACCAGACAGTGGTTTGCGCCCGGTCCAGTTGGGAACAGCCGTCAGGAGAAACCCGGCCAGAACGGCCGAACCATAGCCGAACAGCATTTCATGCATGTGCCAAAGGTGCATGCCATAGGTCGGGGTGATCAGGTTCAGCCCCTGCAACGACAAAGCCCAAAGGGCAATCGCAAGAATGGCGAACAGGGCAACGCCGAGAAAAAATGGTTTCAGGCCCAGGGACAGGAACCCGGTGGCCTTGGCGTTCTTCGTCGGCGGAGGTGATGTTGGGTCAGGCATGAGGCAATTCTTGAAGCAACGGCTGGGTTTGGTTTTAGAGCTGCGTAAGATGATGTCTTTGCGCGAGGTCAATTATCAGGGACGGATTTTCGGAATTTTAGAGAGGGCCGGGTTTGGATTGAACTTTCTGGTTTGGCCAGGCAATCGGGAAAGGGGCGCGTGTCAGTTAGCTTTGGTATGGGAAGGCAAGTCGATTTCGATGGTGGCACCGGCCTGGGCGGCGCGCGATTGGCACAGGATGATGTTGGTTTGACGCTGGGCGTTGGACAGAACGAAATCGCGGTGTTCGACCTGGCCTGCGGTCAGGGTGCATTTGCAAGTACCGCAGAGGCCGTCAGCGCATTTGACATCGATGTGGATACCGTTTTGGGCCAGGATGTCGGTGGCCGACTGATCATCGGGGACCTGAAATTCGCGACCGTCTGTCAGGCGCAGGGTAAAGGTGTGGTTTTGGTATTCGGGGATTTCGGGGACCGAGAAGTACTCCAAGTGGCAGGCCTCTTCCGGGAAACCTTGACGTTCTGCCGCTTTGGCCACGCCGGACATGAACCGGTCGGGACCGCAGGTATAGACGTGGTGGCCTGGCCCATAGCCGGACAGGAGCATGTCGAGGTCGGCGCGGGTGTTTTCGTCCGATATGTGCAGCGATACTTTGTTGGCCCAGGCGGCGGCAGCCAGATCGTCAATATATCCAGCCGAGGATCGTGACGACATGCAATAGTGCATTTCGAACGACGCACCTTGCGCGTGCAATTCATGCGCCATGGCAATCATCGGTGTAATGCCAATGCCCCCGCCCATCAGCAGGGTGTGTTGCGCATTTGGGTCCAGCGCAAAGTGGTTGATGGGGCGCGAGATGAACACTTTGCGCCCTTGGTTGAATATGCGGTGCAAAAGGGCGGACCCACCGCGACCGAGATCTTCGCGCAACACGCCGATCTGGTATTTTGAGCGATCCAAAGGGTCACCTGACATGGAATACTGGCGCAGGAATTCCGGTGCGACGACAATATCCAGATGCGCACCCGCCTGCCATGGGGGCAGGTCGCCACCACCGGGCAGGCGGAATTCGTATTTGGTCACGCCGTTCGCCATTTCCTGCGCCTGGGTGATTTCGACCTGTATCACCGGGCTGGTGCCATCGTTGGTGTAAGTGTGATCCCAATCCCCGGTTTCACCCACAGCCCGGCGGGATTTGTACACTTTGGCGGTGATCATCGACTGATAGGCTTCGATCCCCGCCTCGCGGTCCATTGGGAACGGATAAGGCCAGGGATGCGGCGCCAAAGGGGCCGGATAGACGGCGAGGGTTTGGTCTGAGTAGCGCAGATCAAGGTCCTTTTGCAGGCCGCGTTTATTGACCGGTTGCAAGGTCGGATGATAGCCGCCATCGTCCGCCAACTCCAGGTCCCACCACCATTTCTTGATCGGGTTCAGTTCTCCGTGGCCTAACGCATCGTCCAGCCTGGCCAACAGGGGGGCGGCGCGGGGGATGTTCATGGCGGCCCACCTAAATGGTTTCTCGGCGAACAGACCTTCAAGGTTCCAGGGGCAGGTTTTCATGCACCGCCCGCACATCGCACCACCAGTGGTGGTGATGCGGTAGGTGGCGCATTTCTGGCTGTCGGATTTCCAGATTTCGTAGCCATTGAACATCAGCTTTGGCCCGGCGGTGATCGCCCCCGACGGGCATTCGCGCGCGCATTTGTTGCAGGATTCGCAGAAGGTTTGCAGGCCAAAGTCGATCGGCCTGTCATGGGTCATTGGCATATCCGTGGTCACCACGCCGGATTTCAGGCGCGGGCCAAGGAACGGATTAAGAATGACTTCGCCGATGCGGCTGACCTCTCCGAGGCCGGACAGTAGCAACAGCGGTGGTTGCAGCACCTCGCCGTCCATCACCGAATGTGCCTTGGCAGAATAGCCAAGATTGCGGATTTGCTGGGCGATCACCCCGCCCAACAGGGAAAACCGCAGATAGGCGCGCATGCTTTGCGCCACGGCAATCCAATCATCGCCGGAAGACCCTTCCATGGTCTCAAAACCCTGATCAATGATCATCGAAATGGCTTGGTCGTGGGGCGGGTTGATCACCTCTCCGGTGGCGTCGTGGCTATACCAGCTCCAGTCGGGGCAGCGCGACAGGCCAACTGCGTCAATGCCAAGAAAATAACTGGCGGCCTTGATATTGGCGGCGTTGCGGGCGGGATCGTCGGGTTTCGCACCCCGCCCCCGCGCCCCATCCTGCAACAGCACAAACGCGCCAAGCATGCGGCGTTGCGCGCATGAAGGCGCGGATTTACGCACATAATGCCCGCCTTTCGCACCATCCTGAAGTTTGGCCCCCATGTCGCCGAATTGTGCGCGCGCAAACAGGTCGGCGCGTTTGGGGACGCGGGCGACGCGGGCCTCGTCTATGTGGGTGGTGGGTTTGTCCACCCGGGTCAGGGTTTCAAACGGATGCGGGCCGTCGGCAAAATTGCGGTTTTTGTAAGGATCAAGATTAAGGGCAGATTTGGCAAACCCCGTGCCCAGCCACCAGGCAGGACCGTGAGTGCGCCACCGTGGCTGTTGCGATTGCGGCGCAAGGGCGGCGTCGCAGGCCATTTGATAGGTGGTGGTCACCACCGCCACACCGAACCGCGTGCCCAGATAGGGGTTGACCAGGCGGCCTTGTTCCAGACTGGCCAACCCGGTGGCAATGGTCAATTGGTTCAGGTCGACATCCGTGCTGGTGGCCGTATGCGCCTTGGCGTCCCAGCCCAGAAGGCGGATGTAATTGGCCAGAACCACCGCCGTTTCGGTGGCGCGCAGACAGGCGCGGTGGGCTTGTGCATCCTTTAGCCAATCGGTGCCCGGTTCATCGGCGTTGGGGTCGCGGGGCATGTCGTAAAGAAAGGTGATGGCGTGGGTGTGGGCATGAATCGTAGCTGGCGGGGCCTCCATCGATTCTTTGAGGTCGGCCATGATCATGTCGATACCCGAGGCCAGCGTTTTGGTTTGACGGGTGCGCAGGTCTTCGGCCAGACGGTCAATATCGGGGTTACGGACCGGGTTGGTCAGCAAAGCCGATTGCGGTAGCTCAGCAATACCAACCATGGACGCGTCCGAGAAATAGCCGAAACTTTTGATGTGGTTGGCGCGCACCACCTTGTCGTGCGGGCCTTTGGACCGGGCTTTGTTGACCAACCCGTCGCGGATCGCGTCCATCATCGCCTGATATTCACCCATCGCGTTAACGATGGATTGCGCACGGTCCGGGCGGGAAAAATCCAAAGGGGTGAAGGGCGGAACCCCTGACAAATCAGGCAGAACGCCCGGAGCATACCGGGTCAGCCGCTCCAGAGGGAAGGGCCCGAGGTGAACCGGCCGGTTTTTGTCCGAGAAAAAGCGAAGGGGCACGGGCTGCCTTGTTGGTTTGGAGAGGTCGAGAGCAAGAACAGCGGAAACTGACCGGCTTCGCAAGGGGATAGTTCGCGATTGTTCTGATCGGGTAAATCCGTAGCGATCGAAGACTGACCTTTATCCAGCGCCGCAGAGGGTGGTGAAACAGGTACAACCGTTGGGCCAGAGTCGACGTTTCCACCGGCCTGGTCAAATCACCGCCAATGCACCGCCTTCGTCAGCCGAACAGGTTAATGTCCAGATGGATGGTTTTCGACTGAAACGTCCAGTCTCACACCCCAAGATGCCGGGTCAGAATAGACGGGTCAGCGCGTAACTCTGCGGCCTCCAGCGTCTCAAGATTGCGACCATTTTCGATGAACGACACCCGGTCAGCCACTGACAACACCGCATCAACCCGCTGTTCCACCAGAATGATTGCCACGCCGCGATCCCGCATGATCATGATCACCTGCCGGATCGCCTCGATCATCGACGGCTGCAATCCTTCGGTCGGTTCGTCCAGCAACAGAACTTTCGGCTCCAGACACAGCGCGCGCGCGGTGGCCAGCATCTGTTGTTCGCCCCCCGAAAGGGTCTGGGCGCGCTGATGATAGCGTTCGCGCAGGCGGGGGAACAATTCCAGCACACTTTCCAGAACCTCCTGGCCAGAGCCGCGCGCCATAAGGCCAATTTCAAGGTTCTGGGCGATGCTTAGCTCGCCAAACAGGCGCCGACCTTGCGGGATGTAACCGATCCCGGCGCGTGGCACATTGTGGGCCGGTAATTTGCTGATCACCTGCCCTTCCAGAACCACAGCACCCGACATCAGCGGCAGCAGGCCCATGATTGCCTTCATGGTCGTGGTCTTGCCCGCCCCGTTGCGCCCCAGCAGACAAAGGATTTCACCGGCATCGACATGCAAAGACAGATCTCGCAGCACCTGCGCCTTGCCGTATGCGACATTCAGGGATTGCAACGCCAGCATCACTTGGTCCCCAGATAGGCGGCCTGCACGTCCGGGTTGGCGTGTATCTCCTGGGGGGTGCCTTCGGCCAGTATCTGGCCAAAGTTCAGGACGGTAACATAATCGGCCAGTTCCATCACCACGCTCATGTTGTGTTCGATCAACAACACCGTTGCGGTGCGCGCCAGTTCGCGCACCAATGCCTTGAAATCCGCCACTTCGGTGTCGGCCAGCCCCTGCGTCGGTTCGTCCAGGATCAACAGGCGTGGTTGTTGCACCAGCCCCATGGCAATTTCCAGCAGGCGTTGGTGGCCATAGCTGAGATCGCCCGCATTCTGCTCCGAGCGCGCATTCAGGCCGACCTTGGCCAGGGCCTCCTGCACCGCGCCGGCCACATCCGCACCGCTGAACCGGCGACGCGCGGCAAGGGCGACATTCTCGGTCACGCTGAGGTTGGCAAACACCGACGTGACCTGAAAGGTATAGGCGATGCCAAGGTTGATGCGCTTGTGGGCCGGCAGGTTTGAAATGTCGCGCCCGTCAAAGGTGACGCTGCCTGCGGTTGGCGTTATCCGCCCACAGAGCAGGCCAACAAGGGTGGTTTTACCGGCGCCATTGGGGCCAATCAGCGCCCTGATCTGCCCTTGGGGCAGGTCAAAATCAACATCCTGCACTGCCGTCAGACCATCAAAGTTCTTGCAAAGGCCGCGTGTTGACAGGATCGTCATGGCAACCACCGCCAAATCCGGGCGCGTATTTCCCCGACCAGTCCCTGGGGGGCAAACAAGGTCAACAACACCAGAACCACGCCCGCGATCAGCATATAGGCCGAAGTGATACCGCTGGAGAGGTCGATCAGATAGAACATGAACAGGGTGCCGACCAGTGGTCCCAGAAGGGTCCCTGCCCCACCCAGCAGCACCCACAAAAGCGGAAAGATCGAATATTGCACCGTGGCAAAACTGGCCCCGACATAGCCGAACAACAAGCCATAGCTGGCCCCGGCCAGCGCCGATAACGCCCCCGACATAATCAACGCCACCAGTTTTCGAGCGAAAACATCATAGCCCAGCATGCGCGCGCGTTCCTCGTTCTCGCGGATGGCGATCAGGGTTTTGCCAAACGGCGACTGGACCAGTTTCAGGGTGAATATCAGGCAGAACGAAAACAGGATGAACGCCGCGAAATAGCGGTTGGTCGGGTTGGACAGGTCAATGCCCCACAGGACACGTTCGGCCTGTTGGATGACAAAACCTTCGTCGCCCCGGGTGTATTTGCCAAAGTACAGAACCGTCAGATAGCCGGCCTGCGCGAACATCAACGTCACGATCATGAACGCCACCCCGGCGGTGCGCAGCGCCAGAAAACCAACCACTCCGGTAACAATGATCCCAACCACAAGACCGGCAATCAATGCCGGTGCCGGGGTCGCGTCGAACAGGTGAATGGCCAGCCCCATCCCATACATGCCAGCGGCAAAGAACAGGGCATGACCAAGACTAAGCAGACCAGTGTACCCAAACGCAATGTTGAAGCCGATGGCGTATGAGGCCAGCACCATGATCCGCGCAAGATTGCCAT
Source organism: Paracoccaceae bacterium (assembly GCA_021648025.1). Taxonomy (GTDB): domain Bacteria; phylum Pseudomonadota; class Alphaproteobacteria; order Rhodobacterales; family Rhodobacteraceae; genus NVQY01. The sequence goes on along the minus strand of JAKITO010000006.1, from coordinate 19,663 downwards.
GGTGATAGGCGGGCAGGATGAATTGCAAGGCAAACAACAGCCCCAGAACACCCAGATGCAAGGCCCATATCCGCGCCGTAACAGTCACGAAGATTTCACCCCAAACAGGCCTTGCGGACGAAACACCAGCACCATCGCCACCAACAGGGTGGCCAGTATCTTGGCCAGGGTCGGCGAAAAGAACACCGAGATGATGCCATCGCTTAACCCGATCAGGATCGCGGCCACCACGGTGCCCGGCAAGCTGCCCAGCCCGCCGATGATCACCACGATAAAGGCCAGCAACAAGGGATCATGCCCCATCAGATAATGCGCCTGCTGGATCGGCACGATCAGCACCGCGCCCAACGCCGCCAGCCCGGCGCCAAGGCCGAAAACAACCGCATAAATCCGCTCGACCGGGATGCCAAATGCCATCGCCATTTCACGGTCCAACTGGGTGGCGCGCATCAACAGGCCGATTTTGGTTCGCGCCATCAGCCCCCAGACCCCCAGCAACACAAGTGCAGCCGAACCGATGACGGCCAACTTGTAACTGGTGGTGCTCAGCCCCCAGGGCCAGTACATCTGCAAGCCGCCATCGGCAAATTCGAACCACGGTATTGCCAGACGGGTATTGAACGGCGGCTCAACCGGTCTTGCATCCGGCCCATAGGTCATCAAGGTGACCTGTTGCAGGATATAAAGGATGCCGATGGTGGCAATGATCGTCCGCTCGGGGTCATAATTGATACGTTTCAACACCGTCAAATCCGCCACCACAGCGATCAGCCCGACCATCACGGGCACCACCAGCAACGCGACGCCAAAGCCAATGGCCGGATGCCCGCCAATGCTTTGCGTCACCCACCAGGCCAGCACCGCGCCCAGCATGAAGAACTCTCCGTGGGCGACATTAACCACCCGCATGACCCCAAATACCAACGACAGGCCCACGGCCGTCAATGCCAGCACGGCGGCCGTCACAGCGCCTTCAAGAGAGGCCAGTATGAGGTAGGGAACAAAATCCATTTGGTCAGGTTGTCACAACGTTATTCCAGGGGCAATTCAGTAATGGCATCACGAAATCTCAATCACATCTTTTACGCGGAAATCATCAACCGGCGCATGAAACCCCTTAAGGGTGGCCTCACCAGCAGACTCGATCTTCGCCATGCCCTCTGGCGCGGTTGGCGCGGTTGCCCCGCCGGTTTGGCAGATTGAAAGAATGGTATTCAAAGTCGTCACGTCCTGTCTAATTCCAAACCCAGGCGAAAATTCATCGGCGTCGCAATTTCCATGTGCGGCGTCAATACAACAGACTACGCCGCCCCGGACCTGACCTGGCCCGGAGCAGCATTGCCGTTTACAGGGGTTGTTTGGTGTAATCTACCTCGTCCGGATACAGCGTGTCTTCGATCGACGCGGTGTGGACCACGTTCAGCTTGCCACCCTCCATCTTGGATATGTACTGCGGCCCGAACACCTGATGGGTCTTGCCGTTGAACAATTTGGCCCCTTGCGGGTGTTCGTTGGAATGGGGCATGTCGGTGATCGCCTCGACTGCCTCGATCAGTTTGCCGCGATCGCCATGGCCCTGATAACCGGCCGATTCCATGCCCGCCTTGATCACATACAACGTCTCCCAGCAGCCGAACATATGCGCATAGGTCGACACATCCGCCGGATCGCTGACAGAGGCTCCGTTGGCATCAATCCCCACAGCCGCGCGAAAATTCTTGTCAAACGAGGTCTGATCAGCCTGCGCGTACCGGGGCATGCCTTCCCAGAAATACGAGCCATCCAGGTATTCAAGACCGGGGTTGGCCAGATCAACAGCTTCAAGGCTGTCGATAAAGCCGAACATCTCAGGGCGCGAAGGGCCAAAGAACTCGCCCAGTTCCTTGACGAATGTCAGAACCGCCGGGCCGACCATGACGTGATAGATCACTTCGGTATCACGGGGGATTTTCGGGAAATACTTGGTGAAACTGGTCTCGGACGGCGGAATGGCGATATGGGCCAGAACCTCGCCGCCCTGCGCCTCTAGCGCCGCGGTGAAAAAGTCGCGGTGGTCGTGGCCAAAGGCAAAGTCGGGGAAAACCATCGTGACCTTCTTGCCAAGGGTCGAACTGACAAAGGGTGCCATCGCCTGAACCTGGCTTTTCACATCCGTAATGCCGGGCTGGATGGTCCAGCGATTAAGCATGCCGCTGGCCACGTGATGCCCTTCGGAAACCACAAAATAAGGCAGTTTCAATTCGCCCGCGCGGGGGGCCGAACCGATGACGACATGGCTGAACAAGGTGCCAAAGCCGACGTCGCAATTCAATTGAGTGGCGAATTTCTCGACCACCTCTGCGCCGCGCTTGGGATCGGTGCCATCGTCTTCCAGTACAATTTCCACCGGTCGGCCATTGATGCCGCCTGCATCGTTGATCGCCTTGGCTGCTGCCATGGTGGTACGGTCATACCAACGGCCATAGGCGGCTCCAATGCCGGTCTTATGCGCCTGAAAACCGATGCGAATCGGCTCTGAACTTTGTGCCTGCGCATAGCGTGCCCAAAGCGGCAGCGACGTGACAGCAGCACCCGCAGCCACGGTCTTGATCAGATTTCGCCGGGTAATCCCCTTAGGGGGTGTTGATTGGTTGGTCATTGCTTTTCTCCCATGCTGGTTGCCATCCGGGCCAGTTCGCGGCCTCATTACTTGTTAGTGTGCAAGCGATAAACGCATTTGTCCAGTGTTTTGAGCGCGATCAAACTCAACTCAGACTCAACTCAGACTCAAACTCTGCTCAAACTCTGCCCAAACTCTGCCCAAACTCCGCTCAGACTCCGCTCAGACTCCGCGCGGAGATGCCAGGAGCCACAGGCCGAACAGGGTATACAGCACCATGAACAGCGCCAATGGCACCCCCACCAGCACCGCCTTGCGCCCCTCTCTGAATTGGCGCACCGCCAGGGTATGCGCGAGCATTACCGCCAGAATATGCCCGCCGACAACGGCGCCGGCCTGAGAAAGCCAGATCACCCGGACCGAGTTTTGCGAATTGAAAAACCCGGTGGTGACATAAAACTGTCCCAACCCCAACAGGTCCGCGCCGGTTCCCATCGGGTCACTTGCAGCGGCCAGGGCGTATTGCGCATTGACCAGAAACCCGGGCAGATAATGGGCAATGTGATAACCAAGCGCAATCGGCAGGATCGACGGAGCAAACAGGCAAAAGACCGGCATCAGTGCGATCCGCTCTTGCCCCCGTTCCTGTACCAACATCAGCCCCAGCCGAATGGACAGGACAAACACCGCGATCAACGCCAGGTTGGCAACGAAAAGCCCTATTAGTGTTTGCCCGATCACCGCCGACCGCCCCGGAAACTCCAGCGGGTTAAGCCCCAGAATATCCAGCCACCAGAAGGTCTCATTCAGCCCGTCAAAGCTGCCGCTTCCCAGCAACACCAGGATAAAAACCGCCACACCGAATGGTGGTGCTGCGCGCCGCGAAACCTGCCAACCGGGCAGGCCCAAGACCACGTGGCGCCCAGCAGGCCCTGCGCGCCCGAACAGGTTCATCTGCGAATAGACACGCATCAAGACGGCAATCCCGTCGCCGCGATACCGCCAGCGCGGCCCAAACGCCAACATCGCCAAATATGTAAACAGCCAATAGGCAAACACATACCCCGCCAACCGATGCGGGTCAGCCGGGGCCGGGTCGGCCAGAAGGATGGAAACCAGCGCCAGAAACGTGACCAGCGCCGGGGTGGACCCCAGTGACGCGGGCAAGCGCAAAAATGGGCGCAAGTTCAACAAAGCCCGAGTCACGGCGACCGGCCCGGTCCACGGGTTGACCCACGCCCAAAAGTTGGCGAACAGGCCCTGCAACGTGACGAAGCCGACCCACCACAATGTCCAGACAAACAACGGCAGCGGGTTGGACAAAGGATCGCCCGGACCGGTCCAGCCAACCCAGATCAACCAAGACAACAACGCCAAGGACAAGCAACTGGCGGCATGACGCGCCCAGACGTGGGCGCGCGCGCGCATCAGGTTTCGGGGCCTGAAGGCAGCCTTCAAGGCACCCCCGGGCACAACCGCCACCAGAAATATCGTCAATGCCACAGCTGTTGTTCCGGCCAGAATATAAACGCCAGTGGGCAACAGCAGCACAAACCCCTGTTCGGATGCATGGGCAAGGGCGGCGCCTGGAATCAGGGTCAACATCAGTGCCACAAAGGCAATCTGTCGGCCAATCTGTCGGCCACGCAATGGTTCGGTTTGCTGGATCATTAACGGAAATGATACGAACTGCGGCAAGTAGATGAAACCAGTAAATGGCCCGTCGGGTAAACGGGCTGTTTTATTTATCACCCGCGACCAATGACATTGACGCGACATTTCTTTGGCCGGGTCGCAAGTTGCTGGTCGGAGATTGCCGGCCCATCACACGGTATCAAGCGAAGATTTTCAAACAGGTCCGGTCTGGCCTAAACCTTACCGGGTATTTTCCCGGGCCATCAAAACCCGGGGCCTGCCAGGGGCAAACGGAACCACCCAAGTTGGCCTGGTCAGCGGAAATAGGCCACCTTAAAACCACAATTCCGGCGAATTTTCGCCACCGGACGGTCCAAGTCTTGATTGCCGAATGCAAGTTTTTTCGTTTTTTTTCAATGCTATAATCGACTTTACGCAACTAACCGCCGACCCGGGCTTAATCTGGTCCCATTCGTTTGCAGTGCCACAATTCTCCCTTAATCGTTCCTTAGTCTTCAAATCCTGACGACTGCCAATCCCTGACGACTGCCAATCAAAGAGGAAAATCGATGCCTGATGCCGGAAATTCGCAACCGCTGAACATAGATTCTGTATACTCATCCGTCCGTTCACACACCTATACCGGTAGTTATGGCGACTACAAAGATCTCAATCACAAAAGCGCGATGGCGTTGGAGGCAGGCACCATATCGCTTGGCTTTTCGATTGACCGGTTGGCAGGGAACTATGCGCTGATCTCAAAAGATCAGGAGGGCACCACCGCCGGGGATTTTACCGTCTGGATCAAGGACGGGCAGATTGTCATGTCGATCGAGACCGATCAGGGCGCCGAATCCATCACCGTGCCGGACGTCATCCTGTCTTCGCACACCACCTATCAGTTTGCCTTTTCCTTTGGCGAGGCCGGGTTGAATATCTGGCTGAACGGCGTGTTGGTCGCCTCTGAGCCGGGCATAACCCAAGGCCTGGAAGCCAACAAGAATGATCTGGTGATTGGTGGCACCCATGCCTGGAACAAGGACGAAGACGATGCGCATTCGTTGTTACTGGGACATGTAAGCGATGTTCAGATGTATGACCAGCAACTGGGCGGCAACAACATGATCACCCTGGCCAACGCGATTGAACCCGGCTTGGGCGGCGACGCGCGGTTCGACGCCAACATGGCCAATCTGGTGCCATTGTTTGAACAACTGGACGTGGCTTCGGATACCCTGCTGGATCTTCTGGCCGATTTCGGCGTCAACCAAGATGGCACAATGTCACGCGATCTGAACATGATCATCAAAGGCCAGGCAGGCACAACTGTCACCGGCACCGCCGAGGATGATGGTATCAATGCCGGGCGCGGCAACGACATGGTCAAAGGTCTTAACGGCAATGATGTGTTGCAGGGCGGCTATGGCAACGACAGGCTTTGGGGCGGTTTGGGCGACGACATCCTGGATGGCGGCCACGGCGAAGACCGCCTGTGGGGCGGGGCCGGCAATGACCTGCTGATCAGTCAGGCCGATGCCCGCGAACCTGAGATTTTCTACCAGCCGGGCCGCGACGAAACCGATGCGGTGAACGAGCTGACCGATGGGCAGGTTTATCCCAACCAGCCGATTCCGGGGGATGATGTCCTGACGGGTGGCAGCGGCGCGGATATCTTTTACTTCCAAACGCTTATCAATGCCAAGGAACGCATTATCACCAAGCACACCCGCGACGACGGCACCATCAACTGGGCCGGCGTGGCGGGCGAGAACCAATATCTGCACGACCATTGGGTCGACTATCTGGGCCATGACGTGATCACCGATTATTCGCGCGGCGAAGGCGACCGGATTGTACTTGAGGGTCACACCACGCAAATCAGTTCGATCAGGTACGGTGACGCCGATGGCGACGGGGTGATTGATCACTCGATCATCTCGTTGTATTCCGATCAGGGCAATGGCGGGGGCGCGCATGATGATGACCGGCTGGGGACGGTCACCGTCTATGGGGATCTGATCACCTTGGCGGATATCGAACATACAGCCGCGCCAACCTATGGAATCATCAACTCAATCGACAACCTGAAAGAGGCGCTGGCGCCGACTGACATCTCTGCTGATACCGGCACTATCAAACCCCCACTCAGCCGGCCCACGGCCGAGGATCTTGGCCTGGCCAAGGGCACCGGCGATCCTGTGCTGGCCACTGTCGGAAGCACTGAATTTTCATCTGATGACCGCATCGCTTTGGTGTTCGATCACTCAAAGCAGGTTGACCTGACCAAGGGAACCATTGCCTTTTCCTTTAGCCCGACCAGTTTGGACGGCTATCAGGCGCTGTTTTCCAAAGACGCATCCGGGTATGGCGAAGGCGGGCATATGACGGCCTATGTCCACCCCTTGGGCCACCTGGTGGTGCGCATTCAGGATGGTGAACAATCGCATTACCTTGAGGTCAAGCATGCCATATCCGCGGGCGGGTCTTATGATTTTGCCCTGTCGTTCGGCCCACAAGGTGCCGAGCTTTTTCTGAATGGCGCGCGGGTCGCATATGACAAGGATATCAAGGTCAATTGGGGCGTCAACAAAGAGGCCTTGATCGTTGGCGCTGCTGGCTGGAACAACGAACCGGGCGAAGTGAACAAAATCAATAGCCATTTCGACGGCACGATTTCGAACTTTATGGTGTTTGACACGCAGCTGGACAGCAAAGACATCTTTGGCTCGGATACCCGGGATGATTATACCTATTTGAACGGCTCTGCGTCTGGATACTCCTTTTCCTGGAACAGTCAGGGCGTGCTTGAAATCTCAAAAGGCCAGCAGAACATCATCCTTGACGAGGATGTTGAATTTATCCAGTTTCGGGATTTCACGGTCAGAACCGATGACTTTCTGTTTGGTGGACGGGGCGGCAACCGGATTGACGGGCTGGACGGATCCGACATCATCATTGGCCGCCTGGGCGATGATGATCTGAACGGCCATGACAACAACGACCTGTTGATCGGCGGCCTTGGCGCGGATAATCTGCAAGGCGGCGATGGCAATGACAAACTGCTGGGCGGGGGCCAGGACGACCGGCTATATGGCGGCAATGGCTTTGACGTATTAAAAGGCGGCAACGGTAACGACGTTCTTTACGGCGGTGCCGGCGGTGACAAGTTTTACGGCGGGCTTGGTGATGACTATATCTCGGGCAACGAATGGAACGACAAAGGCAAAGCAAAAAATGACAAGGCGTTCTTTGACGGCAATCTGGATGACTTTACCTTTGAAACCCACACCTATTACAACAGCACGCGTGGTGAAAACGTGATCGAGCTGATTGTCACCGACAGTGCCGATGGCGGGAGCGATGGCAATTATGAGGGCCGGGACAAGTTGATTGATATCGACCAGCTGGTGTTCGCCGACCAAACCGTGTCGTTCACCGATCTTCTTTAAGGTCGGCCTGAAAACCCGGGTCCTGCCATCTGAATTCAATAAAGCGCGACATGCTCAACAAACACGTTCGCCGGTCAAAGCGCTTTAATTCGAACGCAAGCGCTTTCTTGGATTTACACCACCCCTCTGCGCCGCCAATATGAGTGGCAACAAGAGGGAAAACATGCGTACTCAGGTGGCAATCATTGGCGGCGGTCCTTCCGGGCTTTTGCTGTCGCAGCTTTTGCATCGTTCGGGCATCGACACGGTGGTTCTGGAACGCAAGACCCGCGCCCATGTGCTGGGCCGGATCCGCGCCGGCATTCTTGAGGTGGGTTTTGTTGACCTGATGCAAGAGGCGGGCGTGGCTGACCGGATGATGCGCGAATGCCTGGTGCATCAGGGTGTGATCATCGCCGATGGGGATGAGACATTCAACATTGATTTCCAGGACCTGACCGGCACCTCAGTGGTGGTTTACGGCCAAACCGAACTGACCCGCGATCTTTATGATGCCCGCGAGGCGATGGACGGCAAGATTATCTTCAACGCCGAAAATGTGGAAATCCACGGGGCCGAAAGTGATGCACCTTATGTTACCTACCGCGTGGATGGCGCTGAACAGCGGCTGAAATGCGACTATGTCGCCGGATGCGATGGCTTTCATGGCGTGTCACGCCAGACCATTCCCGGGGATGTGCGGCGCGACTTTGAAAGGCTTTATCCGTTTGGCTGGCTGGGTGTTTTGTCAGACACGCCCCCGGTTCACGATGAACTGATCTATAGCAGTTCAAAGCGTGGGTTTTCCCTATGTTCGATGCGCAGCAAAAATCGCAGCCGGTATTACCTTCAGGTGCCATTGAGTGACCGGCCAGAAGACTGGAGCGACGCAGCCTTTTGGCAAGAGTTGAAACGCCGCATCCCGGGCGCGGTGGCCGAGACCCTGATTACCGGTCCCTCGATCGAAAAATCCATCGCGCCGTTGCGGTCATTTGTCAGCGAGCCAATGCGCTGGGGACGTCTGTTTTTATGCGGCGACGCGGCGCATATCGTGCCCCCAACCGGGGCCAAGGGGCTGAATACCGCAGCCTCGGACATTCATTACCTTTTTAACGCCCTGGTGCAGGTGTTTGAGGAGCGCGACAGCGAGGGGATCGACCGTTACTCTGAACGCGCCCTCGCCCGGGTCTGGAAGGCCGAGAGGTTTTCCTGGTGGCTGACCAATTTGCTGCACCGGTTCCCGGAACAGGATGGGTTTGATCAGCGTATGCAGCGGGCAGAACTGGCCTTTTTGCGCGAAAACCGCCATGCTCAGACGGTAATGGCGCAGAACTATGTGGGGTTGCCGTATTGATGGATTGGGATCTTGGATGACAGATCGTTACAAGACAGGCATGAAGGTTCGCCGCCAGGTGCTGGGCGACGCCCATGTGGACCGGGCCGAGGTGGGCAAGACCGCATTTGACGAACCATTCCAGACCCTGATCACCGAAACCGCCTGGGGCAATGTCTGGGCCAGCGACGCGATCCCGGCACGCGAGCGTTCGATGTTGACCCTTGCCTTGTTGGCGGCCTTGGGCAATTTCGACGAAATCCCCATGCACATCCGCGCCACTGCCCGCACCGGCGCCAGCAAACAGGACGTTATGGAAGTGTTCCAGCATGTGGCGATCTATGCCGGGGTGCCCCGCGCCAATCACGCGCTGAAACTGGCGCGTACAACCTATGCCGAGATGGAAAAAGATGTCTGAACCCCTAGCCATCACAACCCCGGACCTGATCCGGGGCGACGTTTCAACAGCACGAGGCCCCAATGCCGGAACAAGGTGAATTTTATCAACGTGACCGCAACTGGCACCCGCCTGCCCTTTCGCGGAACTACAAGACTTCGGTGGCACGATCACCGCAAAAGGCGCTGATATCATTGGAAAATACGTCCAGTGAAATCACCGGCCCGGTGTTTGGGCACGGTGATATTGCGGCACTTGACCATGATCTTTTGATGAACTTTGCCGCCAAAGATCAATCGCCCATCGGCGAGCGGATCATTGTTCACGGTCGAGTTCTGGACGAAAATGCACGCCCCGTTGCGAACACGTTGGTGGAGATATGGCAGGCCAATGCGGGCGGGCGGTATCGGCACAAGAAAGACACCTATCTGGCACCGATAGATCCGAATTTCGGCGGTTGTGGGCGGACTTTGACGGACCAGGACGGCTATTACTTTTTCCGAACCGTGAAACCTGGCGCATACCCCTGGCGCAACTGGATCAACTCTTGGCGGCCCGCACACATCCATTTTTCGGTGTTCGGCTGCGGTTTTGCCCAGCGCCTGATCACCCAGATGTACTTTGAGGGTGACCCGCTGATCCCCCTGTGCCCGATCGTCAATGCAATCCCTGACAAGTCGGCAATTGATCAGTTGATCGCACCGCTGGATATGAACGCGACTATTCCGCTCGACAGTATCGCCTATAAATTCGACATCATTTTGCGCGGCAGGCGATCGACCTTGTTTGAGAATCGGCTGGAGGGCAACTGATGGTACAATCTTTGAAATACCTGCGCGAAACGCCGTCACAAACCGCAGGGCCATTTGTGCATATCGGGTTGGCTCCGGGGGCGGCGGGGTTCGAAATCTATAACCGCGAACTGGGTTGGGATATCGCCGGTCCGCATGCGTCCGGTGAACGCATTCGGGTTGAAGGGTTGGTGATTGACGGCGTTGGCAGCCCGGTCAAGGACGTACTGCTTGAGGCATGGCAGGCCAATTGCGCCGGGGTTTACGCCCATCCAGAGAGTGAGGGTGACGTCGAAGAAGGGTTTCGTGGTTGGGGCCGGGTGATTACTGATTTTGACACGGGTGAATGGGGGTTTGATACGGTCAAACCGGGAATGGTAATGGGGCGCAATGGCCAGATGATGGCACCGCATATCAACCTGTGGCTGGTGGCACGCGGCATCAATGTGGGGCTGAGTACCAGGGTTTATTTTGACGATGAGGATGCGGCCAATGCAAGCGATCCGGTGATCACGGGGATTGAGTGGGAACGCCGCCGAGAGACATTGATTGCAAAGCGGTCCGAGGAGGATGGCAAGGTGGTGTACCGGTTTGATATCTACCTGCAAGGGCCGGATGAGACGGTGTTTTTTGATATCTGAGGGCCGCTCCTCAAGCCCTTGAGGGGCTTTCCTCGCGGGGTTTATTGAGGCCGTCCAGGATTTCCTGACGATGTTGATCGCGGGTTGGGATTGGGTTGGGCTGCGACGGTGTTTGCCCATCGAACCGAGGGGCCGGGGCGGCCTGAAGGACGCCACCGGGCGAAGACCAGGTGTTGCGGGCAAGGTTTTGAGGATGGGCAAGTGCTTCGTCCGGACTCAGGACAGGGGCGACGCAGGCGTCGGTTCCAAGGAAAATATCGCTCCATTCCGCACGGGTTTTGCTGATGAAGATACCGGTCAGGCGGTCGGTCAGGACGGGCCAGAGTGCCTGTTGATTTTGCTGCGCAAAATCGGCGTCCTCTGCGAGGCCCAGAAGGTTCAGGAATTCTGAGTAGAACTTGGGCTCAAGGCACTGGACGGCCATGAACCCACCATCCGAAGTGCGATAAGACCGGCACCAGTGTGGCCCGTCCAAAAGGCTGGCACCCCGGGTATTTTCAAACTGACCCATTTGGCGCATGGTCAGGATCAGGTTCATCATATGCGCCGATCCGTCGTAAATCGCCGCGTCAACCACACTCCCCTGTCCGGTGGCGCGCGCGTTGATCACGCCCGCCAGCATCCCCACCGCCAAATACATCGCCCCGCCACCGATATCGCCCACCAAAGTGGGCGGGGTCAATGGCGGCTGACCCGGTTCGGACGCATACCAAAGCGCGCCCGACATTGCGATATAGTTGAGGTCATGGCCCGCCGCGCGGCTGAGAGGGCCGGTCTGGCCCCAACCGGTCATGCGCCCATAGATCAGCGCAGGATTCAGGGCATGGCAGTCATCAGGGCCGATGCCAAGGCGTTCCATCACACCGGGGCGAAAACCTTCGATCAGCCCGTCGGCCCGCCGGATCAATTGTTTGAAAATGGCGATGTCTTCGGCGTCTTTCAGATCAAGCGCGATTGAGCGTTTGCCCCGGTCGATGATCGGTTGCGCGCCAAGTCCCTTGCCGCCTTTACGGTGAACCACGATCACATCTGCACCAAGGTCCGCCAACAGCATTGCCGCAAACGGGCCCGGCCCCAGACCTTCGACTTCGACAATACGGACCCCGCCAAGCATTATCTGCGGCCCTGAAACTGCGCCAGTTCAACACCGCCTGACAGTAGGGTTTGTTTGACAGACGCGGCAATGGCGACGGCTTCGGCCGTGTCTCCGTGCAGGCAGATTGTGTCGATGGGCGCAGGTATGCGTTTGCCGGACACCGTGATGATCGCGCTTTCCTGTACCATTTCAAGGATGCGCTGTCCGGCCAGTTCGGCGTCATGGATGACAGCACCCGGTTGGCTGCGATCCACCAGTGTTCCGTTATCATTGTAAGCGCGATCTGCAAATATCTCACCCGCCCAGGCGCAACCAAGATCAATAACCACCTGTTGCTGCGCCGTGGTTGCCTGTACCATGATGATGATATCCGGATCCACCGACAGGGCGGCCTCATACAAGGTTCGCGCCATGTCGCCGTCTTCGGCTGACATGTTTGACATTGCCCCGTGCAACTTGAAATGACGTATCTTGCAGCCCAAACCTTTGGCCATGCCAATCGCCGCGCCCAACTGATAGCGGACCAGATTTTCCAGCCGCTCTTTGGGCAAGGTCATTCGCCGACGCCCAAAGTCCTGCAAGTCGGCAAAGCCGGGGTGCGCGCCGATGCCGACGTTGTTGGCCATGGCATTGCGCATGGTTGTGGCCATCACGTCCGGGTCACCGGCGTGAAAACCACAAGCGATATTGGCAGAGGTAACAATCTCTAGAAGGGCAGCGTCATCGCCCATTTTCCAGGGGCCAAAGCTTTCGCCCATGTCCGAGTTGAAATCGACTGTGTCAGCCATTGCCGTCCTCCTTGTCGTCATGCGCCGAAATGGCCCCGCTGATCAGTTGATAGGACAACAGATCGCCCATATTCGCAACATCGCGGATCAGCGGTTGGCAGGCATTTTTCAACCCTTTCAATGTCGCGCCATACCGCGCTTGCGCCGCAAGCGCCTGATCAAGCGTGACAAATTCAAAAGTGATTGCCGCCCCGGCAGGGGCTTGCGCCACCAGTCCCAAATCGCAGGGGATCACCGTGGCGATGCGGGGATAACCGCCTGTGGTCTGGCATTCGGGCAATAAAACAAACGGCAGGCCGTCCCCGGTCATCTGGATGTCGCCGGGAACAATGACTTCGGACAGGATGTCGAGCTGCCCGTCAGCAGTGAAACCACCCCCGCCTGAAAGCATCTCGACCCCCATCCGGTTGGCACGCGGGCCACGGGTGAATTTTGTGACCTGAAACCGTTCCAGCACATCCGGCGCGAAAAGGTTGGTCTGAACGCTGGGCACAACCCGCACCGGGCCGCCGTGAAAGCGGTCCGAGACCTTCAGTCCCAGCCCGGTTGCCTCACCCTGATCGGGCCCACATGTCAGATGATCCCCTGTCTGAACCCTACGGCCAATTCCAGCCAACAGATGCGCCGAGCGTGAGCCAAGGAATTCGGGCGCGTCGATACCACCCCCAAAGTGCAGATAGCCGTAGACGCCTGATTTGGCAGCACCCAGGATCAAGCGCTGGCCTTTGACCAGCGCGTGACTGGCATTCCATGCCAGCACGACGCCATCAAGCATTGCCACCATCGGCGCGCCGGTCAGGGCAATGCGCAGGTCGCCCGTTGCTTCGAATTCACCGCCGGTTCCGGCCATTTCCAAAGCCGCAATTCCTGGGCTTTGACCCAGCAAAGCTGCCCCTTCTGCCAATGCCTGACGGTCAGCGGCCCCGCCGCGCGACAGGCCCTGTTTCAAATAGCCCGCCCGCCCCATGTCCTGTAGTGAGGCGATGGGGCTGATGTTATGAACGACAAGCCCGCTCATGGGATTATCTCTGTGTCTGTCTCTGTGTCTATCTCTGTGTCTATCTCTGTGGCAATGGCTCCTCCGGAGCCATCGGTGGTCGACCCGCGGATTTTCAGGAAATCAACGCGCGAGACCGGTTCGAAAACCACTTCATCACCCGGCGTCAGGGGGATTGGCGGTGTACCACCCTGGCGAAAACAGCTGAATGCGGTTTGGCCGACGTGGCGCCAGCCAGTCGGGGCCGGGCCAGTGAACAGGACAAACTGGCTGATTGCCTGAACCAGCGCCCCTGCGGGGACTTGTTGCAACGCTTTCAGGCGGGGCAGGTTCCATTCGGCGGCCAAAGGCCCGAGGTATGGCTGGCCCGGGGCAAAGCCGATTGCAAGAACCCGCACCCTTGAGCCACCCAACCGTTCAATGGCTTGGGTTTCACTTAGTCCCGCCGCGTCCGCCGCTTCGGCCAGTTGCGGGGCCAGATCGGTGCCATAAAGGCACGGGATGCGCCAGAACTTGCGCCCGGCAGGCATTTCGGCCTCAAACCAGTCGCGCGAGTGCAGTAACTCGGAAAGCCGGGCATTCAAGGCGGCGTGGCTAAGGCACAGCGGATCAAAGCGCACAAAGGCTGAGGCCAGTGAAGTTGATGTCTCGGCTATGCCGTCTTGCAAGAGGTGCTGCAATTGGGCGTGAAAGGCCAGGGCAGCACGGTTCGAAGCCTCGCTTAGATGGCTGGCGAAGGTGACCAGCATGCCGTCCAGACCAATGTTGCGGATGACTGGAAAGTGGGGTGCAGGTTCAGCCATCAGGTTGTGTTTTCCTGCCACCAGGCGTCAATCTCGGCCCGGGTGATGCGCGCAGCAAGGCCGATGCCGACAAGTTGGGTGGGGACATCTTCGGGGCTTGGGCGCATGTCCACGTTACGCCCGACCACCTGCACCAACAAGGTGCCGCGTTCCCTGGTGGCGATCATGCCCTTAAGGCGAAACAGGGCGTCGGGGCGGCGGCGCAGGGCGGTATCAAGCTGGGCGCGGGTAAGGGTTGCGTCACCTTGATAGGACCATGAGACATAAGCCGCGTGGGCCTTACCAGGGGTTTTGGCCATCAACGGCTCGGTGGCACCCGACAGGATCAGGTCGGTGATGGGGGTGTCATCATTGGCACAGATCACCACCGGCACGCCCATTTTGGTCAGTTGCTGGCGCAAGGGGCCGGGAATTTCGCCGGTTTTGGTGACCACAACCGTATCGGCCGGCTGCACCTGCCCGACGATCTGCGGGCCAATCTGGGGGTCATTGATCAACCCGTCGAAATTGCCTGCGTCAACCAGCGTGACAATGCCGCCATAGCGCATGTCCGGTTCGGCAATCGCGGCATTGGCAATGCGCACCGGGTCCGCGATCCCGCTGGCTTCGACGATCAGGTGGTCGGGGCGCGGGGTGCGGTCCAATGCGCGGCCCATCGCCATGAAAAGGTCGGCGCCCATGGTGC
This sequence comes from Paracoccaceae bacterium, assembly GCA_021648025.1. GTDB lineage: Bacteria > Pseudomonadota > Alphaproteobacteria > Rhodobacterales > Rhodobacteraceae > NVQY01. The sequence goes on along the minus strand of JAKITO010000006.1, from coordinate 4,470 downwards.
AGCAGACACAGCCATTGGTCAGGGTCAACGTGTCTTCTTCGGCGGACACCAGCAGGGCGGCGTCGATATTCACCGCCCCAAAATCATTGACCATCACCAATAGGCGCAGCCCGTGATCCTCGGACAATATCCGGTTGATCAGCGTGGTTTTACCAGCGCCCAGATAGCCGCTGATCACCGTCATGGGCAGGCGGTCGTCCCTCATAGCAGATGCACCATCCCGCCAGATACCGTGCCCAGCACCGGCACGTCCTTGAGCGCCATTGGATCCACCGCCGTCGGGTCATCACCCAGAATGGCAAAATCAGCCTTTTTGCCGGGTTCGATGCTGCCAATTTCGCCGTCCATCCGCAGAGTAAAGGCCGCGCCCAAAGTGATCGCATAAAGCGCTTCAAGCACGGTAATGCGCTGATTGGCACCAAGGGTCTTGCCGGTCATGGTCCGGCGGTTAACGGCGCACCAGGCGGTGAACAGCGGCCCCATTGGCGTGACAGGCGCGTCCGAATGCAAGGCGATATGCACGCCTGCATCCAAAGCGGTGCGCGCGGCGTTCATCCGGCGCGCGCGCTCGTGGCCCAGGGTCCGGGCGCTGTGCTGGTCACCAAAATACCAGATGTGGTTCGAAAATATGTTGGTGCAAATACCCATCTCGGCGCAGCGGCGATATTGATCGGCACTCATCATCTGGCAATGTTGCAGCACATGGCGGTGGCCGTCCCAGGGGGCCTTTTGGATTGCTTTTTCAATGGCATCAATGGAAACCTCGGCCGCCTCATCACCGTTGACATGGATATGCATCTGGACGCCATTTGCCTGCATCACCTGGCAAAGTTCCCGGATCAACTCGGGCGGGGTATTCCAGATGCCATTGGGCTGACCGTCGATATAGCCGGGCCATTTGACCCGCGCCGTCCAGCCCTGAATGGACCCGTCAGTCATCAGCTTGACCGCACCCAGCCGCAGCTTGTCAGTTGATTTCCCACGCAACTCCAGCGCCCGTTTGGCAAGGTCTTCGGGACTGGTGCCCATCGCCCCCTGAACCGAAACAATGCGCACCGGATAATCCGCGCCACCGGTCACTTTCAACATCAGGTCCAGATCACTGTCCTGCATCATCGAAAACAGGTCCGTCACCGTAGTAACGCCAGCCCGGCAGGCAACCTCTCCATAGGTGCGAATGGCGTCCTCGGTCTGGGACAATGCCCCGAATTCGATGCCAAGGCGGCGCATCACCGGGAACATCGCGGCCATTTCCTGCAACTCTCCGGTGGGGTTTCCATCCGCGCCCTTGACCACCCCTTCGACATTGGTGGCGCTGGAATATTCGGCCATCTCCAACGCTTTGGAATTGACGCACAGCAGGTGGAAATTGGAAAACACGATGGCAATCGGGCGGTCGGCGCTGACCTGGTCCAGATGGGCGCGGCTAAGTCGCTGCGTGGTCAGGAAAATCGGATCAAAACCCCAGCCAATCAATGGCGCGCCATCCGGCAGGGTATCGCAAAATTCTTTCAGCCCGGCGATCACCTCGTCAATGGTGGTCATCCCACGCCACAGCTTACCTTTGGGGTCAATCCGGTCATGATACCCGGCATAGGCGTAATTCCACATCGCCCCGGCCATCATATGCGCATGCCCTTCGACAAACCCGGGGCTAAGGAACATGCCCTCCATGGATTTATCCAAAACACCTCCGCCCCACTGATCCGCGCAATCCGCACCACCAACGGCAAGAATCTTGCCATCCCGCACGGCCACATGGGTTGCCTCTGGCAAATTCGGATCCATTGTAATGATCTTTTTTGCGCTGAATATGGTGGTATCCGACATGCCGCCCCCAGAATTATCTGTCCAGGTAAGCGATACAGATGCGTATCCTTAAGACAAGGGCGAAATGCCCTCAATGGGACTGCCCCAGGCCCCGCCGGAACGTGAAAGCGATGCGGCCGCGGCGTTGTTCGCGCCTGTCAGGCAATCGCGCAGGACGTCTGTTTTCATGGTCTCGATCTTCTTTGGATTCAGCAGGTCCAACGCCTGCAAACGCGCCAGAAATCCGGCATTAAAGGCATCCCCCGCACCAACCGTATCAAGAACCTCGACCTTTGGCGCCGCAACTTTGATGCGGCGGCCATCGCGGTGGCAGGCAATCGCGCCTTTGGCGCCGCGGGTGAACAGGATCAATGAGGGGCCGGAATGCAGAACCTTGTCCAGCCTGTCCTGCCAAGGGACGTCACCCGCGTCGATCCAATCCAGATCAGGCCCTGAGAGCTTGACGATATCAGCGCGTGCCATCAGCCGGCCCAAGCGGGCGCGGTAAGCCGGTTCATCGCCGATAAAGCTGGACCGTACATTGGGGTCAAACATGATCAAACGCCCCCCACCGCGTTTGCTCAGCGCCTCAAACATATCCGCGCCGGGCGTGTGGCACAGGCTGATACCGCCCAGCAACAGGCATCTGACGTGATCAGGAAGCGGTGGCAGATCATCCGGCGTCATCATCCGCATGGCCGAGTTTTCATCGTAAAACGTATAGCTGGCTTCGCCCGCCTCCAGATGCACAAACGCCAAGGTTGTCGGGCGGCCCGTTGTCACGCTCAGTGAACGGTCGACCCCGGCCGCGTCCAGTGCTGCAACAATCTGGCGGCCAAACGGATCGTGTGAAAGACCCGTCAACAGGCCCGAAGATGCACCCATCCGGGCAAGGGAAATGGCGGTGTTCAATGCTGCCCCGCCATTGCAAGGCACAAATCCCGGCGACCCGCCGGTGGTCCGCACCGGGATCATGTCGATCAATGCTTCACCGCAACACAGGATCATATTTATGTGCCCCTTGTCAGTGTCTGATTTGAAACTCCAGACGACCGGGCACCAGGATGGCCCTGGGTTACAGATTGGCCAAATATGTCCCGGTGTCTATCATTCTGTTGGCAAAACCCCATTCATTGTCATACCAGCTAAGCACCCGAACCATACCCTGATTTGTCACCGCCGTCTGGGCCGGGGCAAAACAGGACGAATGCGGGTCATGATTGAAATCAATCGACACCAAAGGCCGCTCACTATACGACAGAACACCCTTCAACGGCCCCTTTGATGCCGCCTGCATTGCGGCGTTGACGGCCTCGACTGTGGCAGGGCGATCCGGCATAAAACTAAGGTCGATAACCGAGACATTGGGCGTCGGCACCCTGATGGCCGACCCTTCAATTTTGCCCTCAAGTTGCGGCAGTACCAGCGACAAGGCGCGGGTCGCACCGGTGGTGGTCGGGATCATCGACAGGGCCGCAGCACGGCCCCGGTAGGGATCTTTGTTCTGGGAATCCAACGTCGGCTGACTGCCGGTATAGGCGTGAACGGTGGTCATATAACCGGTCTTGATGCCAAATTCGCGGTCCAGCACCATCGCCACCGGAGCCAGACAATTTGTGGTGCAGGATGCGTTTGAAACGACCACGTCGCCGGGTGTCAGGTCGGTATGATTGACGCCGTAAACCACCGTGTGCTTTACCCCTTTGGTCGGGGCGGACACCAGCACCTTGCGTGATCCGTTCTTAAGGTGACGCGCGGCTTGATCTTGGGTGTTGAACCGCCCCGTACATTCAAACGCCACATCCACGCCTTGCCAGTCAAGTGCGTCAGGGTCGCGAACCGCTGACACCTTGATGGTCTGCCCGTTTACCACAATCGCATCATCCGTGGCGCTGATATCGGCTTTGAACACGCCGTGCACACTGTCATATTGCAACATATGCGCCAGCTGTTCGGGCGTGCCCAGATCGTTGATCGCGACCACATCCAGATCGCGGTTACCGCTTTCGATCAAAGCGCGTAGAATCCCGCGGCCGATGCGACCAAACCCGTTGATAGCGATTTTATGCGGCATTTTGATGGTTTCCTTTGCTGGAATACATGTACGGCTTGCTGTGTTAGCGCTATCAAATCATACTCCTGAGGGCAAGGCTTTTCAAAGACCCCTGGGCCACACGTTTTCGATTCTGGTGGGTTTGGGACCATTGGCCTGTGTTTCGTTGCAAAGTCTTACAATCTGGGCAGAAATCCGTCTTTCTGTGCGCGAATAAATTCCAACACCCGTTCGGTAGCGCCCGGCGGTTTCTGGTCCTGACTGTGCAGCAGAAACCGCGCCGGGGGTTACGGCGCACCACTGCGTCGGGTGGTTCCATCGCACCGGAATCATTACGGATTATTCACCGCCCCGAGGAGATCGAGGGTCGCCTGGTGCCAGGGCATTGGGAGGGCGACCTGATTAAGGGGGCCTTTAACCGCTCCGTCTCTCGTGCATTGCCTTGCGATGCACTGCCGACAGGTGATTGCCAAAGCAATCACCGAGAGGTTGGCACGGTGGTCGAGGGCAAAACCCGCTTTGTCATTCTTTGCAAAATGGACGGCTGCACAGCAGACGCCGCGCTGACCGGCTTCGCCCGGCAGATGAAACGCCTGAAGATCGATATC
>JAKITO010000026.1 GCA_021648025.1 Paracoccaceae bacterium | reverse complement strand
AAAGGTTCGATAATGGCCCACTGGGCGTCGTTCAATACTCTTCGCATCAAGGTTGCTCTCCTGTTGTTAGCAACCTTGAATCAGAAATTACTAGGTTTGTGAATCCTAAACGTCAACAGCCCCTAGTATTTCAGGACCAACTCGGTAAGTTTGCTCTGCCTGTTCGGTCAACCTGATCATCTGGCGCTCCAGTTTTTCAATCCGGGCCTCAAAGGCTTTGACAACATGGTCATTGCTGGAATCGGCAACTAGAAAACCTGGCTTCCACCGCTCATTTACAACCCAAATAGATGTGATGTTTTATTCTGACTTTATTTGTATTCTGATTGCCGCCCACTGGAAATCAGTCGTAATTCCGGGCATTAAAGGCCGAAACAACCAAACGGCGGAGCGCTATGAGATTACTTGTCGGGCTGGGCAATCCCGGGGCGAAATACGCCCGGAACCGGCACAATATTGGTTACATGGCGGTTGACCGCATCGCCCAAGACCACGGGTTTGACCCGTGGAAGGCCAAATTTCAGGGTCGCCTTAGCGAAGGGCGGCTGGGCGGTGAAAAGACCCTGTTATTGAAGCCGGAAACCTTCATGAACCTTTCGGGTCAGTCGGTGGGCGAGGCGATGCGGTTTTTCAAACTCGATGCGGATGATGTCACGGTTCTGCATGACGAACTTGACCTTGCCCCGGGTAAGGCGCGTTTCAAACAGGGTGGTGGCCATGCCGGTCACAATGGCCTGCGTTCGCTGCATGGGCATATTGGTGACGGGTATGCGCGGATACGGCTGGGTATCGGCCATCCGGGGCGTAAAGAGCTGGTGGCAGGCTATGTGCTGCATGATTTTGCCCGTGGTGATGCCGATTGGCTGGCCGACCTGATGGATGGTATATCCGATGGCGCGCCGCATCTGGCCACCGGTGATGGTGGCAAATTCATGAACGCCGTGGCGTTGCGTACAACGCCCCAACGTCCTTCTGCGCCCAAAGTCGCGATGAAACCCGCCAGGGTTGAGGAGCCTGCCGCCACCTCGCAGGACACCCGTAGTACATTGCAAAAACTGATGGATAAATTCAATTGAGTCTGTCTGACTCATTTCTTGATCAAGCCAGCGCTTGTGCCGCTTTGGGGTCGCCCTTTATGGGGCGGCTGCTGACCTTGCTGGCAAACCACTGGCCAAGTGACACCAAATTTGCCCAACTCTGCACCAACTGGCCCGGCGACATCAGCGCGCGTGGCGTCTCACTTCCTTTGCGCATCACCGGTGGGCTGCATGCATTGGTGCTGGGTGGTCATGACCAAGGGCTGATCGCCACATACCCCCCCAATCACCCCAGTGACAAGGCCCTGATCAACGCTGTCCTCAACGCACTGACCACTCATCAGGATTTCCTGACCACTTGGGTGCAAAGTGCGCCACAAACCAACGAGGTCCGCCGCTCGGCGGCTCTTATCGCCGCCGCTCACTGGCTGGCGGCGCGCCACCCATTGGCGTTTGTCACCTCCGAACTTGGGGCCAGCGCCGGGTTGAACCTGAATTGGGATCAATATGCGCTGAAAACCAAAGGCCAGACTTTCGGTCCTGCCAATCCGGCTCTGACCCTGACACCAAAGTGGTCCGGCCCGGTTCCCGAGCCTCAGAGCATCAAGGTCATCGAACGACGCGGCGTTGATCTCAACCCGCTTGACCCCACGGACCCGGTCCAAAATGCACGGCTTTTGGCCTATCTCTGGCCGGATCAGCCCCATCGCGTGGCCCTGACCCGTGCCGCCATTGCCGCCAGCACCACAAAGGTCGAAAAAGGCGATGCAGTCGATTGGCTGGATACCCGGCTGGCCACGCCAGAGGACAACCACCTGCACCTTATCTATCACACCGTCGCCTGGCAGTATTTCCCGCAAGCTGCGCAAATTCGTGGTACCGCATTGATCGAAGCTGCTGGTGCGCAAGCAACTGCGCAAGCACCGGTTGCGTGGCTGCGGATGGAGAATGACGGCGCCCAAGACGGCGCCGCCTTGACCCTGCGCCTGTGGCCCGGAGATTTGCACATTACCTTGGGCCGGGTGGATTTCCACGGGCGATGGGTGCGATGGCAGGCAGGCTAAATCGCCAATTCGGCACTACGAAAGGCCCAGAACGTCCAGCATGTCATATTCTCCCGGGCGCTGATCCAGCCCCCACAGCACCGCCTTTAACGCCCCGCGTGCATAGATTGCCCGATCGGTCGCCACATGCCGCAGAATGATCCGCTCGCCCGGGGCGGCAAACATTACGTCATGTTCGCCGACAATATCGCCGCCGCGAATCGCGGTGAACCCGATGTCGCCCCGCCTGCGCGCGCCGGTCATCCCATCGCGACCCCGATCTGCAACTTTGGCCAATGTCGTCCCACGCCCCTCTGCCGCCGCTTCGCCCAGCATCAGGGCGGTCCCCGATGGTGCGTCAACTTTTTTGTTGTGATGCGATTCGATTACCTCGATGTCAAAATCTTCGTCCAATGCCGCCGCCACCTTGCGGGTCAGTTGCGTCAGCAGGTTCACCCCCAACGACATGTTCCCGGCCCGCACGATCACCGTCTTGCACGCGGCTGGGGCAAGGCGGGCAATCTGGGCGTCGCTCATGCCCGTGGTGCCGATCACATGTACAATCTTCGCCTGTGCAGCCGTTTCAGCAAACTTCAGCGTGGCCTCGGGGGCGGTGAAATCAATCACCGCACTGGCCTGGGCAAAAACCTGCGCCGCTTGGTCACTGACTATGATGCCAGTCTTGGTTCCGCCCATCACCACACCGATATCTCGACCGACCCATTCGTGCCCCGGCCGTTCAAGCACACCGCCAAGATGCACACGATCGCTGGCCATCACATGGCGGATCAACATCTGCCCCATGCGCCCAGAAGCACCGGTCACCACTATTCCCGGATTGTCCATTATACCAAGCCCCTGTTCGATTCATGTAATTATTGCTGATTACCTGTTCCTGCCCGACTTGGCAAAGCCCGTATGAATGCGTAGATCAGGGGTATGGCAAAGAACAAATTTCATGACGGTCCCGGACCTTCACAACGTCAGCTGCGTGTCGGCGAAACCATTCGCCGCGCCTTATCGGAAGTTTTGGCGCGGGGTGATGTGCATGACCCGGAACTGAACCGTATGTCGATCACGGTCGGCGAGGTGCGAACCTCGCCCGATCTGCGTGTCGCCACCGCCTATGTTCTGCCCTTGGGTGGCAAGGGGCAGGACGAAGTTCTGAAACTGCTGGCCCGCAACAAAGGCGAGTTGCGGCATGCGATTTCCAAAAAGCTGACGCTAAAGTATGCGCCAGACCTGAGGTTCCGGCTGGACGAGACATTTGACCGGATGGACGACGTGCGCCGGATGCTGTCACAGGATGACGTCCGGCGCGATCTGGAGGAATAGCAGCGATGTTTCAGTGGCTGGTATTTACCTTTCTGACAATCACCCTGACGGGCGCGGCAATGGCGAAGTCAGACCAGAATCTGGTGTGCCGCGATATAGACCATGACGCCAACCGATACTCTATTTGCACCGTCGATGCGGGCAAGGCCGACCTTCGGCTGTTCCTGAACGGTGATAATGGCAGGTTGCTGGGCCAGTTCCGGGCAATTGACGCAATGTTAGAGGCCGAAAATGGCAAGTTGGCGTTTGCCATGAATGGGGGGATGTACCATTCAAACCGTGCGCCTGTCGGGCATTACGTTGAAAACAGCAACGAAGTGATGCGGGTTGTGCCCAACGCCGGTCCCGGCAATTTCGGGCTGCTGCCCAACGGTGTATTCTGCATTCGCGAAGACCGCGCCGATGTGTTTGAAACACTTGCCTTCATTGCCCGCGCGCCCGACTGTGATTTTGCCAGCCAATCCGGGCCGATGCTGGTAATTGACGGGGCATTGCACCCCCGGTTCCTGCCCGATAGCACGTCGCGTTATATTCGCAACGGCGTTGGCACCAGTATTGATGGCACCCGCGCGGTGTTTGCAATATCCCGCAATCGCGTCACTTTCCACGAATTTGGCCGCTTGTTTCGGGACGAACTGAAGCTGCCCAATGCGCTGTATTTCGACGGCAACATCTCGCGGCTTTATGCGCCGGAGCTTGGGCGCCACGATGCCGGATTTCCCATGGGACCGGTGGTTGGAGTTGTGGTCGAACGAACCAATTGAGGGGCTGCTCATCCGCCCAAAAAGGCGTCTTCGCGGGTTTGCGGATGGTTGACCGGCAAAGACGGGCACTTTAAAGGCACAACTTCTTCAATAGATTCTGGGCAAAACCATGGCACGCAAAAACGGACGCGATATTTCTGGCTGGTTGGTGATCGACAAACCGGCCGGGCCGACGTCGACCGCGGTGGTCAACAAGGTGCGCTGGGCGCTGAATGCCAAAAAGGCCGGGCACGCAGGCACTTTGGACCCCGAAGCAACCGGCGTTCTGGCCGTGGCCATCGGCGAGGCGACCAAGACCGTGCCGTATATCACCGACGCGTTAAAGGCGTATCGCTTTACCATCCGGTTCGGGCAGGCGACCAACACCGATGACGCCGAAGGAGAGGTGATCAAGACCTCAGACACCCGGCCTACGGACGACCAGATCAAACAGGGCCTGGCCGGGTTTGTCGGAGACATCCAACAGGTGCCGCCGAAATTCTCGGCTGTCAAGATCGACGGTCAAAGGGCCTATAAACTGGCCCGCAGCGGTGAAGATGTCGAACTTGCCGCCCGCCCACTTTGGGTGGAGGAACTGACCCTGATCGACCGTCCGGACGCGGACCATGCGGTTTTGGAAATGACTTGTGGCAAAGGCGGTTACGTGCGCGCGATTGCCCGTGATCTGGGGGCTTTGCTGGGCTGTTATGGCCATGTAATCAAGCTGCGCCGCATCTGGTCTGGCCCGTTTGAGGCCGACGACGGCCTGACCATGGAGCAGGTCGAGGAGATGGCCCGCACCGCCGATCTTGACGCCTATCTGCGCCCGCTGGAACAGGGGTTGGTCGATTTGCCCGAACTGCGTTGCACCCCGGAGGGGGCCGCACGTTTGCGCAATGGCAATCCGGGAATGGTGCTGGCGTCGGACGTGGAATATGGCGACGAATGCTGGGCCTCGCTGGGCGGGCAGGCGGTGGCAGTTGGCGTCTATAAGGCCGGCGAGGTACATCCCAGCCGGGTTTTTGTCCTGCCTGCCAAAACCCAATCATGATCACCCGGACCCACACCAAAGATGACGCCCCTTCGATTGCGGTATATTCGGACTGTGAACGATATCGCTATAGTTTGACCCGGGTTTGGCAACCAGAAGGGCGAAAGGTGCTGTTTGTGATGCTGAACCCATCGACCGCCACCGAAGTTCAGAACGACCCGACAGTGGAACGCTGTGAGCGCCGCGCGCGCGCGTTGGGGTTTGGCAGTTTTCAGGTCACCAACATTTTTGCCTGGCGCGATACCGACCCGCGCAAGATGCGCGCCGCCCCTGATCCGGTGGGTCCGGGCAATGATGCGGCCATCTCAGACGGTATCATCTGGGCCGACCACGTCATTGCCGCCTGGGGCGCGCATGGCACGCATCAGGACCGGGGGGCCAAGGTCGAAGTGATTTTGCGCAACTCTGGCCGATCTGCATACCACCTTGGCCTGACCAAACACGGTCATCCAAAACACCCGCTGTACATTGCCTATGCCTGCCAACCTCAGATCTGGTTCTGACACCTCTTAGCCGTTCATCGCGTTAACTTTGTTCTTGGTTTGTCTTTGACCAAAGCGGAAATTTGTGGCTGACTTCAGGGCGGTGGGTGCCAAGTTGGGTGTGGAGTGGTAAAATGTTGATGTTGGCCGGTATGGTTGGTCTTTTGGCCATTGGTGGAATTGCCTTTATGGGCGATGATGATGAAGACGATGTTGGTATGGGTGCGGAAACGGGTCCACTTGAAGACCCGCGTTTTGACCCGACTGCGGATGATGCCGATTTCCCGCCCGGGAACACCAGCCACTGTGAAATTCCGGGCGACACGGAAAATCAGATATTGTCTGGCGATGGATCGGACAATACCATCGAAGGTGGCTTGGGTGACGATCAGATCAATGGCTATGGCGGCGATGACATTGTCTGGGGTGATGGCGGCGATGATACCCTGCACGGCGGTGACGGCAACGACGAAATCAACGGCGGTGATGATCACGATTTCCTGCACGGTGAAGACGGCAAAGATATCCTGAACGGAGACGCGGATGATGACCAGCTTTTCGGCCATAACGACGACGATACATTGAATGGTGGGGGCGGTCAGGACACGCTGGTTGGCGGCCAGGGTGATGATACGTTGCGGGGCGGCGATGGCGATGATGCGCTGCATGGCGATATCGGCAACGACCGGCTGGATGGCGGCGATGGTCGGGACACCTTGTTTGGTGGCTGGGGCAATGATTGGATTTCCGGCATAGAGGAGGGGCCGCTTGACCCCAATGCCGCCGCAAATGCACAAAGCGACTTTCTTAATGGCGGCGGCGGCGATGATATGATCCTGGCTGGCCAATCCGATATTGTAACCGCGGGAGCGGGCAATGATACCATTGTTTTGAACGAACAAATTGGCAACGGTAAGGCCGTGACCCTGATGGATTTCAACATCGATGAGGACAGGCTGTTGATGGTCTGTGACCTGACTGGTGACACCGATCCGACAATCGAAATCACGACGAATTCTGAGGTTCCCGGGCTTAGCCATATCTTGATCAATGGGGTCGAGATTGCCTTGGTTCACACGAACGGGCCGTTGAATACAGATGATATCGTATTGGTCGACTTCGCTGATGCGCCTGCGTTACAACTTAATGCCTGATCATTTGCCGGAACGCCTGTGCATGTTCCCGGGCGGCGACAAAGTGTTCGCAAGTGACCTTGTTTGCCAAAGGGGCCTCAGGCCGGTTGGTGGTATTGCGCGAATTGGTGTTATTATCCTTTGCCATCCTTGACAAATGCACCTATACGCACCCGGTCGCGCACGGATTCGTTTGTTTGTGACAGTTCTCCACGGGCCTGCGCTGGACGACATCCCGGCCTGCGCCATTCATTTTAACCTTGTCAATAAGGAGCCCCCGATGTCGATTACAGCCGAAGAAAAAGCCCGCGTCATGAAGGAATATGCAATCAGCGAAGGTGACACCGGTTCGCCCGAAGTGCAGGTTGCCATCCTAAGCTCGCGGATTGCCACCCTGACCGAGCATTTCAAGACCCACAAGAAAGACAACCACGGTCGCCGTGGCCTGTTGAAAATGGTCGCCCTGCGTCGCAAGCTGCTGGATTATACCAAAGGTAAAGACGATGCGCGTTATCAGAGTCTGATCAAACGCCTGGGTCTGCGTCGCTGATCACGGGGTTTTTCCCGTTTTGTGCAGCTTCTGAATGGGCAAACCTCTGTTTGTACAGATTTTTAGCTTGATCCAAATAAGCCGCGCCCAAATCGGGCGCGGCTTATTTCGTAACTTTACGTGCCCAAGGCAGAGATTCCAAAATCAGCGGAAGAGGGTGGTGACTATCGGCCTCGATCCCGCCCAGTGCGTTGCATAGTTGGGTATAGGCCGCACCACCCACGGGTTTATCGACATTGGCCCCCGCCAAATATTGCAAAAAGGCGGTTGCATCCGGGCCGGAAATCTCGAACTTGGTAAACGGCGACATATCGATCAGGGCCACACCGGTCCGCACCGCTTTATGCTCTTGCCTGGCGGTCTCAAGCTGACCGGGGCGATTAAACCCGAGGCGATCCACGGGGGCGGTCCCGTCGCGGCAAACCAGTTTACCCGTTCCCAGCCCAATTTCGAGCCGAACACCGCGCCTTGGTCTTTCGCGGGCTGCGGGGTACTGCGCGGGCGCTCTCCATCTCCTCGCGGGCCAGTGGATGTCATAATATTTGGCAAATGATTCAACTGCTTGGTCATGCAGAAAATCCGCACCAGCAAGAAACGGGCATTTCATCCAGGTGGCAGCATTGGTTCAGGATGCCCTGATGGTGCGTGGAAAATATGGAAAAATCACAGCAAATGCCCAAAAGTGCCGAAACCGTGTTTTCCGCGTGCACGTTTCAGGTCAGTAATCCGCTGGCATTATTGGGACGTTTAGGTCAGGTTGAGGGTCGGACCAACCCAAAACAAAGCATTGAAATATGAAACAACCACGTGCCTGGCAACGGATGCTTTCGGGTCGCAGGCTGGACCTGCTGGACCCAACGCCTTTGGATATCGAAATCGAGGATATCGCCCATGGGTTGGCGTTTGTTGCGCGGTGGAATGGGCAGACCAAAGGGGATTTTGCCTATTCGGTTGCCGAGCATTCGCTGTTGGTGGAAGAAATCTATAGTTACCAGAACCCCACCGCCCCAATCAAATGGCGACTGGCTGCGTTGCTGCACGACGCGCCGGAATATGTGATCGGTGACATGATTTCACCGGTCAAATCAGCCGTGGGGCCGGGATACTCTGCATTGGATGACCGGCTGACGGCGGCCATTCACATCCGGTTTGGCCTGCCAGCCACATTGCCAACCGCCGTAAAAAAGGCGATCAAACGGGCCGACAAGATATCCGCCTGGCTAGAGGCCGTTCAACTGGCAGGGTTTTCCACAGCTGAGGCAGATAAGCTGTTTGGTCGCGTAAATTCAGAGACTATCAAAGGGCTTTCACTGGTACTTAGGCCGCCAATTGAGGCCAGAAATGCCTTTACCACACGCCACACCGTTTTGATTTCTGCCCTTTAAGGCCGCGAAGAAAGCCATTTATGGCTTGATGAGCGATCAAATTGAAACCTACCGCGGGCTGCGCTTGGCCAATATCCTCTGCAACGTCCTACGGTGCATATTCAACCGCCGTGCTGTTTCGCTGACATTCCGGTCACACAGCTCATAAACTCTCTGAATATGTTCCCACCTCACCCGGTCCGCGCTCATCGGGTTTTCCGGTGGCGGCGGCAACTCGTCTGGCAAGGCCAGCAATGCGTTGGTGATATCGCGGGCGTCAGCGGGTTTTGACAGGTAATCCGTAGCACCGATCTTGACCGCAGCCACAGCCGTGGCAATCGCGCCATATCCGGTCAGCACCACAACCCGGCTATCGGGTCGCTTGTCGCGCAGGACTTCGACCACATCAAGGCCATTGCCATCCTCAAGCCGCAGGTCAACCACCGCATAGGCCGGAGGGCGCGCTGTGGCGATCGCCCGACCGGCCGCGACCGACCCGGCAGTTTCAACCGAGAACCCGCGCTTTTCCATAGCCTTGGCCAGACGGCGCAGAAACGGTTCGTCATCGTCGACCAGTAAAAGTGACTTGTCCGGTCCAATTTCTTGCAGGGCAATGTCGGCCATGCTGGTCCCTCATTCTTGGCTAAATTTAACTGTTCGCTGGGTTAACAGTATTAGCGCCCTTAGGTCAAAGGTCAAACATTCGGTTTTGCTTATTGGTTATCCACAAAACAGGCGATTTGTTCGGCCATCACTTCCGGGCTGGTGTCGCGCCGGAAGTACTGAACAAACCCATGATCGGGCAAAACCAGATAGCTGAACGTTGAATGATCTACCAGATAATATTCATCCTCAGCCGGGTGCGCCTTGTAATACGTCTTATAGGCTTGACTGGCGGCTTTGACCTGCGCCGCCGATCCCGTCAGCCCGATCATTCGTTCGTGCATGTTATGGGCATAGTCACCGACAATTTCAGGTGTGTCGCGCGCCGGGTCGATTGAAATGAACACTGGGGTGACCATTGCACCTTTTTCCTCAAGTAAATCAACTGCTTCGGCGTTTCTGGCCACATCCATCGGGCAAATATCCGGGCAAAACGTATAACCAAAGTAAAGCAGGGAAGGTTCTGTAATCACATCCTTGTCGGTCACAATCTTGCCTGTGGAATTCAGCAATTCAAACGGCCCGCCAATCTGATTTATTCCGCCCGCAATGGCCCCGGTGCGGCAGGTGGCAAATTGATCTTTGGGACCAATAAACAACGTCGCCAGCCAAATGCCGCCAATCATTGTGATGATAACCGCAGCACCTGCGATCGCAATTGTACGTTGCATGTGACAAAACCCTTTATCTGAGGAATACTGATCCGTATCGACGCCCACCTTTATCACCACATGCGCGCGTTGCAACAGGACAGGAGATCACATGCCTGACAGGGGTTCACCCTTAACCCAGGGACGCGAACGAAGCAGCTGGATCAGGCTAAGAACCCTGATATTGCTGCGCTGGGTGGCCATCATCGGTCAGGTCACGGCCATTTCGGTGGCCCAGCAGTTGTATCATCTGCAATTGGATATGCTGTTTTGTTTTTTTGCCGTTGGTGCGTCGGTGGTGGTCAACCTGATTGCCATGTTCGCCTTTCCCGAGAACAAACGCCTTTCGGAATACGAAAACTTTCTGATGATCATGTTTGATGTGCTGCAACTTGGGTTCTTGCTCTATCTGACCGGCGGGCTGCACAATCCATTTGCTCTTTTGCTGCTGGGTCCGGTGATCATATCGGCCAATGTCATGGGGTTAAGATCGACACTGATCATTGGCGGAACCACGATATTGTTGGTGACGTTGCTGGGCCAGAACCATCTGCCATTAATCGACAGACAGGGTGGGACATTGCGCATTCCGGACCTGTTTGTCTTTGGCAATTGGGTGGCGATGGTCATCGCCATTGTATTCATCGGCGCATATTCATTGCGGATCAGTTCGGAAACCCAATCAATGTCCGACGCCCTGGCCGCCACCAACATGGCCTTGTCGCGCGAACAGAAACTGACTGATCTGGGCGGTGTGGTGGCCGCTGCTGCGCATGAATTGGGCACGCCCCTGGCGACCATCAAACTGGCCAGTGCCGAGTTGATGGAAGAGTTGGACGACCGCCCCGACCTGCAAGAGGACGCCGCCCTTATTCGCCAACAGGCCGACCGTTGCCGCGATATTCTGCGCGATATGGGCCGGGCCGGCAAAGATGATCTGCACCTGCGGCAGGCACCGATCAGTACCGTCATCCAAGAGGCCGCTGAACCGCATATGCATCGCGGCAAGATCATCCATTTCAGCGAACGCCCAGAGCATGGCGCAAGCCTGCAACAGCCCTCAATCCTGCGCAAACCCGAGGTTATTCACGGGTTGCGCAACCTGATCCAGAATGCCGTGGACTTTTCCAAAGCCAACGTCTGGATCGAAGCAATGTGGTCCGGAGACAGTATTTCAATCCGAATTCAGGATGATGGCAGCGGGTTTCCCCCGCATTTTATGGGCCGCATTGGCGACCCTTTCATGCGCTTTCCCCGATCCGAGGCTGATCAATTGTCGCGCCCCGGGTATGAAGGTATGGGGTTGGGCCTGTTCATTGCCAAAACCCTTCTTGAGCGCTCGGGTGCCGAGTTGAGCTTTGCCAATGCCGACAATCCGCGCCTTAAACACAACACGCGCCACTCTCAACAAGGCGCGGTTGTCGACGTGATTTGGCCGCGCAGTAAAATTGATGCCCAAATGACCCCCCACGCCATCCCTACAGGGGCCAACCAACCGATCAGGGTATGAACGCAAAAACAAAGTACTGGACGGTGTTAATCCATCGTTAACCATTAGTCCCGCATTGTGGTGTAACACTGGTAAAAGGCATAACGGGGAAAATCGTTTGATGCAGGAAATTGCGTGGCTGGATTGGCTGTTGGTCGCTTTGCTTTGCAGCGCCGTGGCAATTGCAGCGGTTACCTGGCAAACACCAGAGCGTGGCAGAACCGGCAGTTGGCTGGGAGATCAAACAGAAAAGCTCAATCAGGTATTGTTGTTTGATGGCAACCACTTGATCGAGGCGTCAACCAGCGCCTGTGCTGCATTCAAAACTGACGAAATCGGGTTTGATTGGACCCGGCTGCATGATGCCTTGTCACAGAGGTTTCCCAGTTTCCCGGAAAACCCCGACGACGTTCGTTCGAAAAAGGTACTGGTAATTCCCGCCAGAGGAAGTGACGACAAAGGGCGGGCCATTTGCGAATGGATTGATGGCATTACGCGCGTAGTTCTGCGCGATGGTGCCTCTGGCCAGGTGCGTGCGCCTGCTGTGATAAGAGAAAATGATATACCCTATAATCTGGCGAAAAACGGGCCTAATCCATCGTGGCAGATTGACCTCGATGGCAGTATCCTCTGGAGCAATCTGGCCTATGATCGGTTGAGCAGGCGGATGGCTGGCAGTAAAACCGACGCGCCGCCGGTCCCGTTCCCTTCTGTGACCTGCAAGCGGCAGGCGGGTAAAATGACCCGCACCAGCGTTGCCATTCCAGGCTGCGAAAAAAAATTGTGGTACAATATATTTGTGGTTCGACAAGACAGCGGCATTTTGTGTTATGCTGTTGATATCAATGCCGTTGTTGACGCCGAGCAGGCCCAGCGCAATTTTGTTCAGACCTTGGCCAAGACATTTGCGCATCTGTCGATCGGGTTGGCGATTTTTGATCGCAATCGACAATTGGCCCTGTTCAATCCGGCTTTGATTGACCTAACAACACTTCCGGCCGACTTTCTAAGCGCGCGGCCCAATCTATTTTCCTTCTTCGACCGCCTGCGCGATCAGCGAGTGATGCCGGAACCCAAGAATTACAGCAGTTGGCGTCAGCAAATGGCTGATCTTGTGGCGGCCGCGGCAGATGGGCGGTATCAGGAAACCTGGACCTTACCGTCTGGCTCGGTATATTCGGTCACCGGGCGGCCGCATCCCGACGGGGCCGTCGCGTTTCTGATCGAAGATATTACTGCCGAAATCACCCTGACCCGGCAATTCAGAACGGATCTTGAGATTAATCAATCCATGTTGGATCAGATGGACAACGCAATTGCGGTCTTTTCCGATCGCGGCGGGTTGTGTTTTGCCAACCGTGCCTATCGAGATTTGTGGGGCGTGGACCCCGAGAGCAGTTTTGTGCCGATGACGGTGCTGGATGCGACACGCACCTGGCAAGGCCTGTGTCACCCAACACCAATTTTGGGTGAGGTCAGGGAATTTGTCGGGTTGCACGAAAACCGGGCCGAGTGGCAGGGTCAGATGCAATTATTGACGGGTCAGACCATAAAATGCGCAGTTTTTCCGATCAGCCATGGCGCTACGATGGTTGTTTTCACCCGCGACCACAAAGGTCGGCAAATGGGCAGTACCAATATGCCGGAGACGCGGGTTGAGCAATTTGACAGCGTTTAAAGCGCTCTAAAGGAACATTGAAACGCTGCAATCCCGCTTGCAGCGCCGCAAAGGGGCGGTCATTGTGGGCCTATGCGCGTCACCCTTCCTATCAAAACCCCCGAACAAACTGCTGATCTGGCCAAACAGGTTGGTGGCGATCTTGGCCCTGGCGATTGCCTGTTGCTAAGCGGCCCGGTTGGTGCTGGAAAAACCCACTTTGCACGGCATTTGATCTGGTCCTTGCTGAAAACCCCCGAAGATGTGCCATCGCCGACATTCACTTTGGTGCAAACCTACGAAACCGACCTGACCGAAGTTTGGCACGCCGACCTGTACCGCCTTAACGCATTGAACGAAATTGAGGAATTGGGGTTGGCCGACGCCATGGAAACCGCGATTTGCCTGATCGAATGGCCCGAACTGCTTGGGCCTCTTACGCCGCCCCAAGCGTTGAAATTAACGTTCAGACCTGACCAAAATGATGAAAACGCCCGCCTGATAACACTCGAGTCTACCGCTGACCGGTGGACGGCTTTGCTTGGCGACCTTGCACATGACTCTTGACCGTAACGCATTGATCGTCGCGTTTCTGCGCCAGGCCGGCTGGGGCGCGGCCACCAGAACAGACCTTGTTCCTGATGCGTCGATGCGTCGATACGAACGTCTTGTCAATCAAGCAGGCGAGACCGTGATATTGATGGACGCGCCGCCTGACGCCAACCCGGATATCCGACGGTTTACGACAATTGCCCGCTATCTATCCGATGTTGGTCTAAGCGCGCCTCAGGTTTTAGGCGAAGATCGCTGCAATGGGTTTTTGTTGCTGGAAGACCTCGGAGATGACCTTTTTGTCCGTTTGGTACTGAAAGATCCCAAGTCCGAGAGCGTTTTGTACAAAAATGCCGTTGACACTTTGGTCACCCTGCATCGGGAAAACCCACCCGATCTGGTGCATTTTGGCGCCGAGCTGATGGCCGAACAGGCCAGTCTGGTTTTTGAAACTTGGGTGCAGGCCTTGAACGGACAGGTCCCCGGCGATACCGCCGCCAGGTTCACCGCCGGTTTCCAAACCTTGCTTGAGCAAAAAACCCAAGGCGAGCCGGTGATGATCCTGCGTGATTTCCACGCCGAAAACCTGCTGTGGTTGCCGGATCGCATTGGCGTGGCACGGGTTGGACTACTTGATTTTCAAGATGCCATGCTGGCCCATCCGGGTTATGATCTGGTATCTTTATTGCAGGATGTCCGCCGGGACGTACCCGCCAGTTTGGAACAGGAAATGATCACCCATTATATCAGTCAAACCGACCAAAACGAAACCGGTTTCCGCGATGCTTATGCGGTTCTGGGCGTTCAGCGCAATCTGCGCATTCTGGCGGTTTTTGCCCGGTTGGCCAGCGGGTTGGGCAAGTCAAAATATGCCCGGCTAATCCCCCGGACCTGGGGGCATCTGATGCGCGGGTTGGAACATTCCGCTTTGGCCCCGATTGCCGCGTCTCTGACCGAAATCCTGCCTTACCCATCCAGGGAAAATCTGCAAAAGCTGACCGCGAAATGAACAATCAGCCACGCGCCATAATGATCTTTGCCGCCGGGTTTGGTACCCGAATGGGTGCGTTGACCAAAGACCTGCCAAAACCGCTGATCACGGTAGGTGGCAGGCTGCTGATTGATCACGCGCTGGAATTGGCGCGCGCCATTCAACCAAAAGTAATCGTTGTAAACACCCACTATCACGCCGATCAGTTGAAGGCGCATCTTGCCCCCCTGGACGTGCTGCTTTCTTATGAGCCGCAGATATTGGAAACCGGCGGCGGGCTGCGGGCTGCTTTGCCGTTGTTGGGCACTGGCCCGGTTTTCACGATGAACCCGGATGCAATATGGCAAGGGCCAAATCCGTTGGACATGCTTCTAAAAGCATGGAATCCCGATTTGATGGACGCCTTGCTGATGTGTATTCCCGTGGCGCAGGCAATGGGACATACCGGCACCGGCGACTTTGATACAGACGATATGGGACGCCTTCAGCGAGGATCAAGCCTTGTCTATGGCGGCGCGCAGATCCTTAAGACTGACGGGCTGCGCGATATTGGAAAAACTGCCTTTTCTCTGAACCTTCTCTGGGATCAGATAAACGAGAATAACAGGCTCTATTGTTGTAATTATCCCGGAAAATGGTGCGACGTTGGGCACCCGGAAGGTATAGATATGGCCGAATCCCTACTGGCGAAATCCGATGTTTGATGCCTCTCAGGTCCCCCGTGTTTTTGCCCTTGCCCCCGGCGTGGATTTCCCGCGCGCCCTGCTTGCCGGGTTGGAAATGCGATTGGATGCAGCCAAGCCCGAAGCCTGGGCAAAAATTCATCTGATCGTCAATACCCGTCGCATGAGCAGGCGGCTGACGGATCTGATGATTGCCGGGCCACCCCGGTTGTTGCCGCGTATTTCAT
The DNA here is from genome assembly GCA_021648025.1 of Paracoccaceae bacterium. Classification (GTDB taxonomy): domain Bacteria; phylum Pseudomonadota; class Alphaproteobacteria; order Rhodobacterales; family Rhodobacteraceae; genus NVQY01. The sequence continues at coordinate 31,784 of JAKITO010000026.1, read as the reverse complement.
TGGTTGCCGATCTTGACCAGACACTGACAAATACCCGGGTTCCACCCGCCATTCCACCCTTGCGGCGTCGTCTGGAGCTGGTGCAACTGATCAGCAAGTTATTGGATCAACAGCCCGATCTGGCCGCGCGCGCCTCGCAATATGATCTGGCGGACAGCCTGGCCAATCTGATCGAGGAAATGCACGGCGAAGGGGTTTCGGCGCAAGCAATCCGTGAACTGGACGTTCAGGACATGTCCGGTCATTGGGCCCGCGCGCAATCATTTTTCGCCATTGCCGATCATCTCACTGCGGACGGGTCTGGTTTGGACGCGCAGGAACGCCAGCGTTTGCTTGTCGAATATCTGGTGGCGAAATGGCAGGATGATCCACCCGAACACCCGGTCATTCTGGCCGGTTCAACCGGATCGCGGGGCACCACCCTGATGCTGATGAAGGCCATTGCCTGCCTGCCGCAAGGGGCGGTAATCCTGCCCGGTTTTGATTTTGACCAACCGGATATGGTTTGGGCGCATCTGGCCGGGGCAAAAGGGTCAGAGGACCACCCTCAGTACCGCTTTACCAATCTGATGCAGGCCTTTGAGATTGAGCGGGACGATATAACCCCATGGATGACGACCAAACCACCCTCTGGAAGTCGTAACAGGCTGATTTCTTTGGCATTTCGTCCCGCACCCGTCACCCATGCCTGGATGACAGAAGGGCCAGAACTTGACGATCTGGTGCAAGCCACCGGGGCCATGACCCTTATCGAGGCCGCTTCGCCCCGATCCGAGGCGATGACCATCGCCTTGCGTCTGCGCCAGGCGGCACAAGACGGTCAAACGGCCGCCCTGATCACGCCCGACCGAATGCTGACCCGTCAGGTTGGTGCAGCACTGGACCGGTGGAATATCCTGCCGGACGACAGTGCCGGAACACCCTTGCAGCTTTCACCACCCGGGCGGTTCCTGCGCCATGTTGCCGGTCTGTTTAGCCGCCGGTTAACGGGCGAAATGTTGCTGACCCTGCTGAAACACCCCTTGTGTCATGACGGGGCAGGGCGGGGCGACCATCTGCTTTTCACCCGCGATTTTGAACTAAATCTGCGCCGCCATGGCCCGCCGTTTCCGGGTGATGCCAGCATGAGCACCTATGGGGAAAAAGCCAGGGTAACGCCCGAATGGATAGCCTGGATCAACGGCCATATTTGCGGCCAGACGATCGAACATGACCAACCGTTAGGCGAATGGGTCGCGCAACTGCGCCACATCGCCGAGCAGATTTCCGCAGGCAGCGAAGGGACTGAAACCGGCACCCTGTGGGAACAAAACGCCGGTCAAAAGGCGCTGTCGGTGCTAAGCGCGCTGAAAGACGAGGCCGAATACGGTGGCGCGATGAATGCCCATGATTTTGGTGACCTTCTGGGTGCATTGCTGGCAGGCGAAGAGGTGCGCGACCGGGATGCGCCCCATAGCGGCATCATGATCTGGGGCACGCTTGAGGCCCGGGTGCAAGGCGCTGATCTGGTCATTCTTGGCGGGCTGAACGAAGGCAGTTGGCCTGAACCGGCCCGGCCTGACCCGTGGCTGAACCGTCAAATGCGGCTTGAGGCAGGGTTGCTGTTGCCCGAAAGGCGGATTGGTTTGTCGGCGCATGATTTTCAGCAGGCGATTGGTGCACCTGAGGTTTGGTTGACCCGCGCCATTCGGTCTGACGATTCCGAAACAATTGCCTCGCGTTGGTTGAACCGTCTGACTGGGTTATTGAACGGATTGCCTAAGCCGCGTGGGCCGTTGGCCTTGAAAAAAATGCAGGCACGCGGGGTTAAATGGTTGGCGTGGGCCGAGGCGATTGATACCGCCACCAAAGCTGAATCGGCGCCGCGCCCATCACCCTGCCCGCCCCTTGCTGCCCGGCCCAAAAAACTGTCGGTAACCGAAATCAAGCGGCTGATCCGTGACCCTTATGCGATTTATGCAAAACATGTTCTGCGCCTGCGCCCGCTTGATCCGTTGGTTCAGGAACCCGATGCCCTGCTGCGCGGCACGGCGGTGCATACCATTATGGAAGAGCTGATCAAAACCAGCCTGACAAATCCTTCGGCGCTAAGTCATGCCGGGTTTCTGGACCTGTCACACCAAATTCTGATGCAGCATGTGCCCTGGCCCACGGCACGCGCACTTTGGTTGGCGCGGATTGATCGGATCGCCGGGGCGTTTCTGGAATCGGAAATCAGCCGACGCGCCACGGATGAACCGATTGCCTTTGAAACCATTGGCAAATCCCGTCTGGGTGATCTGGATTTTACCCTGACCGCGCGTGCCGACCGGATTGACCGGGACCAGGCCGGGCGGCTGATCCTGATTGACTATAAAACCGGCAAACCACCCAGTGCTTCGCAACAAACCAGCTTTGACAAACAGTTGTTGCTGATGGCAGCGATGGCAGAACAGGGCGGATTTGAAGGCGTGGACGCCGGGGAAGTGACCGAGGCGCTTTTTGTCGGGCTTGGCACCTCTTACAGCGAAGTGGCAGCACCGCTGGACAGTGAGCCTGCGGGTATCGTCTGGGGTGATCTGGGCATTTTGATTGCAGCCTACCAGGTCGAAAGGCAGGGGTTTACCGCGCGCCGCATGCTTCATAAAGACACTGATGTGGGGGATTATGATCAATTGGCCCGATTTGGCGAATGGGACCGCTCCACCGACCCAACCCCGGAGATGCTGACGTGACCGCGCGCAATGAGGCCACGGAACGTCAAATTCAGGCGGCCCGGCCGGATACATCAACCTGGCTTGCGGCCAACGCCGGATCGGGCAAAACCCGGGTGTTGACCGACCGGGTGGCGCGCCTGTTGCTGGACGGAGTTGAGCCTCAGCACATTCTGTGCCTGACCTATACCAAGGCTGCCGCCAGCGAAATGCAGAACCGGTTGTTTGAACGGCTGGGCAAATGGGCGATGCTGCCAGACGATAGGTTGATCGTTGATTTACGGGAATTAGGGTCTGAATCCGATCTGAATGCACAGTTTCTGGCCAATGCTCGCACCCTGTTTGCCCGCGCGCTGGAAACCCCCGGTGGGTTGAAAATCCAGACCATCCATTCATTCTGCGCCGCACTTTTGCGTCGTTTCCCGCTTGAGGCACGGATAAGCCCGCAATTCAGCGAGATGGAAGACCGCGCTGCCACGCTGTTGCGGGCCGATATTGTCGAGGATTTTGCCGATGGGCCACAGGCAAACCTGATCACGATGGTCGCAAAGTTCATCACCGACAGTGATTTCAGCAAACTCACCCGCGCCATCACCCAGAACCGCACGGCTTTTGCCAACCCACTTAGCCGCGAAACACTTTTGGACCTGTTTGGCCTGCCGCCCAATGCCGGGCCGGGCCTGCCGATAACAATCGCCTTTGATGGGTCCGAGGCCGCGCTGATTGCCGAGGCCGTTCCGATATTGCGGCAACAATCATCGACCATGGTCAAACTGTCGGATGCCCTGGCATCAATTGATTGGAAAGCGCCCGACATGGACGCTTTGAACCGATGTTACGCTGTATTTCTATTCTCAAAATCTGGTACTTACTTGGCCGGGGCGAAGACCAAAAGCGTTCCAACAAAAAATGCGGGTAAAGCATTTGGCCCCTTATTAGAGCCATTTCATGGGTTCATGAACCGCATAGCACAGGCGCGGGAATCTGAATTTGCAATGGCCGCAGTCGCCAAATCGCAAATATTGCACAGATTTGCCGCCGCCTTCCTGCCGGAATATGAACGGCGCAAACAACAACGCGGATGGCTTGATTTTGATGATCTGATCCACAAGGCCCGACAGTTGCTGAATGACCCCGGCGTGGCAGCCTGGGTGTTGTATCGGCTGGACGGCGGGATTGATCATATTCTGGTGGACGAAGCCCAGGACACCAGCCCGGCGCAATGGGATGTGATCGAAAAACTGGCGCAGGAATTCACCAGCGGAGTTGGTGCGCGCGGCGACAAAGAGCGTACGATTTTTGTGGTTGGCGACAAGAAACAGTCGATTTATTCCTTTCAGGGGGCTGATCCGCAGGCGTTTGACCAGATGCAAGCCGAGTTTTCCGGGCGGTTGGACGGGCGGTTGGAAAACCTGACGCTGGATTATTCATTCCGGTCGTCTCAGATTATTCTACGGTTGGTCGATCTGGTCTTTGACGGCCAGAGTGAGGCCGGATTTGGCGATGGCCAACACATCGCCTTTAAGTCCGATCTGCCGGGGCGGGTCGATCTGTGGCCCGTAGTGGAAAAGGTCGATGACCGCGATGACCGGGTCTGGACCGATCCGGTGGATCGCCCCGGAGCGTTGCATCACACCGTCATTCTGGCGCAGAATATCGCCGCCGGAATCAAACGGATGATCGACGATCAGGAAACCATTCCCATCGACGGGCCCGAGAAAGGAAAGGTGCTGCGCCGCCCGGTAAAAGCCGGGGATTTTCTGATCCTTGTGCAACGCCGGTCCGATCTTTTTGCCGAGATTATTCGCGCCTGCAAGAATGCCGATCTGCCGATTGCCGGGGCTGACCGGCTGAAGGTCGGGGCTGAACTGGCGGTCAAGGATCTGGCGGCATTGCTGAACTTTCTGGCGACGCCAGAGGATTGCCTTGCCTTGGCGATTGTGCTGAAATCCCCGCTTTTGGGGTGGGATGAGCAGGCGCTGTTCGACCTTGCCCATCGCCGTGAGGTTCCGTTTTTGTGGCAGGCGTTGCGGGCGCGCGCCGATGAATTCCCTGAAACCATGACCTTGCTGAACGATCTGCGCGGCCAGACCGATTTTCTGCGCCCTTACGATCTGATCGAACGCATTCTGACGCGCCATGACGGGCGGCGAAACCTGCTGGGCCGATTGGGGATGGAGGCCGAGGATGGAATTAATGCGTTGCTGTCGCAGGCCCTGGCCTATGAACGCGCAGAAGTGCCGAGTTTGACGGGGTTTCTGGTTTGGATGCAGACCGATGATCTTGAGATCAAGCGACAGGTTGGCAGTGCCGGAAATTTGGTGCGGGTGATGACAGTGCATGGCGCCAAGGGCCTGGAATCACCCATCGTGATCCTGCCTGATACCGGCCCCCGGCGCGCGCCAAACCCCGACGAGATAATGTTGGCCGATGGCAAACCGCTTTGGCGTACCACTGCCGACATGATGCCAGGCACGTTGATCAAGGCCCGCGATGCGACCCGCGCCAAACAGATGAATGAACGGATGCGTTTGCTTTATGTGGCTCTGACAAGAGCTGAAAAGTGGCTTATCATCGCTGCCGCCGGGGATTTGGATAAAGGCGGGGATAGTTGGTATCAGTATGTAGAGGCCGTGATGATCAGCGAAAATGCGGTGTTGACCAATGAAGGTGGACAGGCAATTTCACGGCTGGACCATGGTGATTGGTATGCGCCCAAGTTGCAGGTCATGCCGGACGCCGATCAACCAAAGCCCGATTTGCCAGAGTTGTTTTCAATTCCCGCGCCGCCATCGAACGAGATACCACAGGTGTTTAACCCATCCGATTTGGGTGGGGCAAAGGCGCTTGGCTCGGACCATGGGTTGGACGAAGGGGCCGCCAAGATGCGCGGAACTCATGTGCATTTATTGCTGGAATTGCTGCCTTTGTTAGAGCCAGCGGAATGGCCTGCCGCGGCTTTGAATATTCTTTCCAACATCAAGCAGGACCAAAGGGCAGAAATACTTGGCGAAGTCAGCAAGGTTCTGACAGACCCGGAGCTGGCCGATGTATTTGTCGCCGGATCATTAAGCGAGGTGCCGATCACCGCCCACCTTGGAGATCGTAAAATGTACGGCGTTGTTGACCGCCTGTTGGTCAGCGACGATCATGTTCTGGCGATTGATTTCAAAACCAATGCAACCGTCCCAAGGCACCCCACGGATTGCCCCGACGGATTGCTTCGCCAAATGGGGGCTTATGCGACGGCATTAACCCAAGTTTACCCGGACCGGCGGGTAGAAGTCGCCATTTTGTGGACCAAAGAGGCCCGGCTTATGCCTCTGCCCTACGATCTTGTGATTGGGGCGCTTGAACGGTCGTCCCATCTTGACGTCAACGCCCGGCGTTCTTAGGTTCATGCCAACCTCAATCCAAATTCCGGAGTTTGAATATGTCCACCGTTGCCGTAACCGATGCCACCTTTGACGAAGAAGTCAAGAATTCCGATATCCCCGTTGTGGTGGATTTCTGGGCCGAGTGGTGCGGGCCTTGCAAACAGATCGGCCCGGCGTTGGAAGAGATTGCCGCCGAGTACAAAGGCAAGATCAAAATCGCCAAGGTGGACGTCGACACCAACCCCGAAGCCGCCGCGGCGATGGGTGTTCGGGGCATTCCGGCCTTGTTCATCTTCAAGGATGGCGAAGTTGTTTCCAATCGTTCGGGTGCTGCCCCCAAGGCCACTTTGCAAAGCTGGATAGACGAAGCCATCTGATCCACATTTGGGTTTAGCAATCAGGCGTCCCATACGGGGCGCCTTTTTGTGGCACTTGTACCCCAATCCCTGCCGCTCCATATAGACAACGATGACTTAAGGAGCGTTTTGACATGAGCAGCGGTGATTTTCCCGGGTGGCACGGAACCACCATCATTGGCGTCAAAAAGGGTGGACAGGTGGTGATTGCCGGGGATGGTCAGGTGTCGCTTGGTCAAACCGTGATCAAAGGCACCGCCCGCAAGGTGCGCCGCCTGTCGCCCGGTGGGTTTGACATAATCGCCGGGTTTGCCGGGTCTACGGCGGATGCGTTCACGTTATTAGAGCGGCTTGAGGCGAAATTAGAGGCAACACCGGGGCAATTGGCCCGCGCGAGTGTTGAACTGGCCAAAGATTGGCGCACGGACAAGTATCTGCAAAAGCTTGAGGCGATGCTGATTGTCACTGATGGCAAGGAATTGCTGGTAATCACCGGCGCGGGTGATGTTCTTGAGCCAGAGAATGATGTGGCGGCGATTGGATCAGGCGGGAATTATGCCCTGGCGGCGGCGCGGGCAATGATGGACAGCGACCGGGACGCCGAAGCGGTGGCACGTGCGGCGATGGCGATTGCCGCCGATATCTGTGTCTATACCAACGGCAACCTGACCGTAGAGACCATTAAATCATGATAGAACGCGATGATCTTCGCGCTGCTGTGGCGGCAGGCGTCCTGAGTGAAGCGCAGGCCGTTTCGCTGACCGGATTGGCCGATAGCCGACGTGGCGCGCGCGAATCCCTGGCACCGGGGGATGAACCGTTTGAGTTGTTCAAAGGGTTCAATGAAATTTTCATCGTCATCGGTTTGATCATTCTGGCGACCGGGTGGGCGGCGGTGAATGCCGTGACCATGGCAACCGAGATTATGAACTATCGCACTCAGGCCATGTCGATGGCCGGGATTGGCGCGGTTGGACTGTGGCTTTTGTCGGAATACTTCATCCGCAAACGCCGGATGATTGCCCCGGCAATTGCCCTGTCGATCCTGTTTGCCGGTAACGCTGCATTTGGATTTGTCGCGCGTGAATCCCAACCTTTCATGATCGCGCAAGAGGATTTTTCCAGCCTGCCGTGGCCCTTCATGCTGTCCACCCTTGCATTGCTAATCTATTGGTGGCGGTTCCGGGTGCCATTTGCCCTGGCAATGATCGCCATCGGGCTGTTCATCATCGCCATCCTTTTGGCTGCCATTTCCGCCGGAACCCCCGACAGTTTCGAGGCCTTGTTCCTGCTCTCGGCCGGTGGCCCGTTTGCCTGGATCACCCTGGCGCTGGGCCTGGCGGTTTTCATCGTCGCGATGATGTTCGACATGAGCGATCCGCACCGCGTGACCCGCCGGTCTGCCAACGGATTCTGGCTACATATCGTAGCCGCCCCCGCCTTGATCAATACCATCGCTCTCAGCTTTCTGAATCAGGACGGAACAGGCTCTAACCTGATATTAATGGTGGTTCTGGCGCTGTTCGCCGTTGTCGCCATCGTCATCGACCGGCGGTCTTTTCTGATCACGGCCATCGGTTACGTCGTCGCCCTGTCCACCACAATGTTCGAAAGCAATGGCATGGCCAGCTCGATCCTTGCACTTGGCTTTGGCCTTGTGTTCCTTGGCGCGTTCTGGGAACGCATCCGGGCCATATTGCTGAAAATGATCCCTTTCTTACCGCTGTCAAAACTGCCGCCATCTGTCTGATTTAGGAACCTACAATGACCGACCTTACCCCGCGTGAAATCGTCTCGGAACTTGACCGGTTCATCATCGGCCAGAACGACGCCAAACGCGCCGTTGCCGTGGCGCTGCGTAACCGTTGGCGGCGTAAACAACTGCCGGATGACCTGCGCGACGAAGTTTACCCCAAGAACATCCTGATGATCGGCCCAACCGGAGTTGGCAAAACCGAGATCAGCCGCCGGTTGGCCAAACTGGCCCGCGCGCCGTTCATCAAGGTCGAGGCGACCAAGTTCACCGAAGTCGGATATGTCGGGCGCGATGTCGAACAGATCATTCGCGATCTGGTCGATATCGCCATCGGCCAGACCCGCGAACACATGCGCGATGAGGTCAACGCCAACGCCCGCAAAGCCGCCGAATTGCGGGTTCTGCACGCCATCGCCGGAGAGGACGCCCGCGAGGCAACCCTTGATATGTTCCGCAGAAAGCTGAAATCAGGCGAATTGGATGATTCCGAGATCGAACTTGATATGGCCGATGCCTCAAACCCGATGTCGATGATTGATATCCCCGGCCAGCCTGGTGCGAATATGGGCATGCTGAACCTTGGTGACATGTTCGGCAAAGCCTTTGGCGGGCGCACAGTGCGGCGCAAGATGACGGTGGCCGAAAGCTATGAAATTCTGATCAGTGAAGAGGCTGACAAGCTGCTGGATGACGAAACCGTCAATAAAATTGCGCTGGAAGCGGTTGAACAGAACGGCATCGTGTTTCTGGACGAGATCGACAAGGTCTGTACCCGGTCCGATGCACGCGGCGGCGATGTTTCCCGCGAAGGCGTGCAGCGTGACCTGTTGCCACTGATCGAAGGGACTGTAGTAAGCACCAAACACGGATCCGTCAAAACCGACCATATCCTGTTCATCGCCTCAGGCGCATTTCATATTGCCAAGCCGTCAGATTTGCTGCCGGAATTGCAGGGGCGCCTGCCAATCCGGGTGGAATTGCGCGCCCTGACCGAACAGGATTTTGTGCGCATCCTGACCGAAACCGACAATGCGCTGACCTTGCAATATACCGCGTTGATGGGCACCGAAGAGGTGACGGTTTGTTTTACCAAAGGTGGCATCGCCGCCCTGGCCAAGATCGCCGCAGATGTGAATCAGGCGGTCGAAAACATTGGCGCACGCAGGCTTTATACCGTTATGGAACGGGTGTTTGAGGAATTGTCGTTTACCGCCCCCGACCGTCCAGGCGATCAAATCACCGTGGACGAAGACTTTGTCGAGGCCAATCTGGGAGAGCTGACCCGGTCCACCGACATCAGCCGCTATGTCCTGTAAACCCGAGGGCTGATGACGCAGCCAGAAAGCACCACATTCACCCGGTTCCTGTCGCAAAACGCGCGCTGGCTGGCGGCGGGCGGGGTTCTTACCTTTATGTCCAGCTTTGGCCAGACATATTTCATCTCGATCTTTGCCGGGGAAATCCGGGCTGAATTCGGGCTAAGCCACGGGACATGGGGCGGCATCTATTCGCTGGGCACCATGGCTTCGGCGGTTGTGATGATCTGGGCCGGGGCCATGACCGATATCTTTCGGGTGCGCACCATTGGGCCGGTCATTCTGGTCGGGCTGGCGGTGGCCTGTGCGGCGATGGCCGTCAATACATGGGTTTGGGCGTTGCCATTTGTGGTGTTCATGTTGCGCCTGTTTGGCCAGGGCATGAGCAGCCACATCGCCGTGGTCGCCATGAGCCGCTGGTTTGTCGCCACAAGGGGGCGGGCCTTGTCGATTGCAACGCTTGGTATGGCATTGGGCGAGGCGGCGTTGCCGATAACCTTTGTGGCGATCCTTGGTGTGGTTGATTGGCGTTTGCTTTGGTGGGTCGCCGCAATAATTGCGTTGATGGGGGTGCCGGTTTTGATGCGGCTGTTGTCGCAGGAACGCACACCGCAGAGCATGGCAAAAAGCACCAGCAGTACCGGATTGGGCGGGCGGCATTGGACGCGGGCTCAGGTGCTGCGTCATCCTTTGTTCTGGTTCATGGTTCCGGCGTTATTGGGGCCATCGGCATTTCACACCGCGTTCTTTTTCCATCAGGTGCATCTGGCCGAGATCAAAGGCTGGGCGCATGTGGAACTGGTGGCGTTCTTTCCGGTCTATACCGGCATGGCAATTGTCGCGTTGATCGGATCCGGCTGGGCATTGGACAAATTTGGTGCGACCCGGTTGTTGCCCTATTACCAACTGCCGTTGGTCTTGTCCTTTCTGGTGTTCTCATACGCCACCGGCCCGTTGGCTGTATTCATCGGTTTCCTGTTCATGGCGTTGACATCAGGGGGTAACAGCACCTTGCCCAATGCGTTCTGGGCCGAATATTACGGCACCGCCAATATCGGCGCGATCAAGGCAATGATCGCTGCCGTCATGGTTCTGGGGTCGGCGATTGGCCCGGGTATTACCGGGTTGCTTATTGATCTGGGTGTTGGGTTAGAGACACAATTTATCTGGATCGCGGCCTATTTCCTGCTGACCACCGCCTTGATGTTCATTGGCATCAGCCGCGCCCGCGCCTGAGATAGACATACAGCGCACCACCCCCGCCATGACTGATGTGCGCCGGAGAAATTTGCAGTACGGCCTGCGCGCAAGGCGGGATCGACAACCAATGCGGCACCTGGTTTTTCAGCACCCCGTGCGGCACCGGAATTGGCCCCGGCTGATCCGCCGGTTTGCCTTTGCCGGTGATCACCAGAACCAACCGTTTGCCTGAGGCCTGCGCCGACAGGATAAACTGTACCAGGGACGGATGGGCGCGGTTCATGGTCATCCCATGCAGGTCAAGACGCGCCTCTGGCCGCAATTTTCCGCGCTTCATCCGCCCAAACGCCTTGCGGTCCATTTGCAGTGGCGCACTAAGAAGATGGTCAACCAGGCTGGGTTTAAGATCATGCGACAAAGGTCTGTTTGGCACCGTACTACCGACAATAAACGGCTCAAACCTGGGCGAAATTGCCTTTTTTGGCGTTGGTTTGGGCATTGGCAGGGGCACGGACTTGCCTGGATGCATCCGCTTTGTCTGTTCGGCCACAAGATGCCACAGCTCAGTCTCTTCCTTGGTCAGACGACGCCGCACCATGGTTTATTCCGACAACAGGGCATACGCCCGTTGGATCGGCATCAAAACCACCATCCGCCCCGGATCGCGCAATTGCCCGGCCGCCTTGCCGGCCCCGTCACCAGTGCCAAAAAATATATCCGCCCTTTGCGCGCCTTTGATCGCCGACCCGGTGTCTTGCGCGATCATCAAACGCCGCATCTTGCCCTTGCCGTCCTTTTCCACCCAGACCGGCGCACCCAGCGGGGTATATTTCGGATCCACCGCAACCGAACGCAGGGCCGTAATCGACCGGTTCATCGCCCCCAACGGCCCAAGATCACCCGCAAGGTTACGCAATTCACGAAAAAACACATAAGACGGGTTGTGCAACAACAATTCCCGCCCGGCAGATGGGTTTCGCCGTACCCAGTTCTTGATCACCTGCGCGCTGACCTGATGGGCGTTGTAAATGCCACGCCGCACCAATTCGGTGCCAATTGAACGGTAATCATGCCCATTTGCGCCGCCATAACCGACGCGGACCGTGCCACCATCGGGCATCCGTATCCGCCCGGATCCTTGAATTTGCAGAAAAAACAGTTCGACCGAGTCATCGACCCAGGCAATTTCCAACCCGCGCCCCTGCATCACCCCCGAATTCAGAATATCGCCCCGGGACAACCATTGCCCGCCCCGTGCCTCGGGTGGCATTTTGTAGACCGGATATCGGTAAGGGCCGCCGGGACTGCGGGCACCATCCAGTTCGGGTTCAAAATAGCCGGTGAACATCGCGTCTTTGCCGTCACGAATCACCACCGGGCGAAAGAACAATTCGAAAAACGCCCGCGCGTTATCGGCGGCGTTATCGGGGGCCTGATCTTTGGCGACTGCACACAGATTACGCCAATCCGGTTCGTCCATATCCTTGCAAGTACTGACAAAAACCGAAAGGGCGGCGGCGTGGTCATCTTTTTCCCAACCGTCCAGATCGGAAAACCCGACAATTTCGTGTGTTACTTGTGCGCCGGCGCCCGCACCCACCATCAGGCAACCCGCCAACAGCAAGGGGCGTAGCGCCGCAATCATGCGTCCGTGGCGACAAGCAACCAGTTCGGGTCATCCTCGCCCATGACGCGGGCAAAGGTCCAGATGTCTTTCTGCTTTTTGCTTTTACCGACTTTCCCTTCGATAATATCGCCGCCTCTGTCGCGTACCACCGAAGTCAGTTCGCACACAAACCGCATGGAAATTTCGGCCATGTTGGTGTCTTTGTCAAAACTCACCGCATAGATCGTGGTTTCGCGTACGCCACCAAATTCTGCTTCGATGGTCAGGCCTTCGTCCTCGCGGGCAGAGACCACATCGACAAAAGCCTCAAATACATCTTCGGCCAGATATGGCTGGATTTGATCCAATTCGCCGCGTTCAAATCCCATCAGGATCATTTCATAGGCACCGCGTGCGCCCTGAACAAAATCCGTGACCGAAAATGACGGCTCGATCCGCTTCATCGACGCAAGCGCCTGGGCCTGTGGGCTATCTTCGGCCACATGGTCGGTAATATCCAGATCAGGCCCGCCTTCAATCACCTCAAATTCAGGCCGGCTCTTACGGGATGGCTGAGGAACCGGCGGTTTTTCAAAGCCGTCTCGGGTGCCAAGCACATTTTTCAAACGCAGGATCAGAAAGATGGCAATGCCTGCCAAAACCAATAATTGTATCAAGGGCGATTCCATTTAGTCCTCATAACAGGGTATTTTTTTGCTTTCAGCTTTGAAAGCCGTGCATCTGGCACTTATGTAGGTGACAGGCGGGGTCAAGTCCACCGTGACAAATTTATAAGGGAATCTTGCAAAATGTATCTGTTCATCGCCTTTTTGATGGTGCCTATCATCGAAATTGCCCTGTTTATTCAGATAGGCGGCGCAATTGGCCTGTGGCCGACACTGGCAATTGTGGTTCTGACGGCAGTTTTGGGCACCTGGCTGGTGCGCACACAGGGGCGTTTGGCGTTGGGGCAGTTGCAAAATTCGTTCTCGACCCTGAACGACCCGACAGAACCCCTGGCGCACGGCGCAATGATTCTGGTGGCGGGGGCATTGTTGCTGACCCCTGGGTTTTTCACCGATGCGGTTGGCTGTGCCTTGCTGATGCCGCCGGTTCGCATGGCCTTCTTTCACTATCTTCGCAATAAGGTGAAGGTTGCCCAGTTTCGGATGGGTACAAGGCCGGGATCTGGGCAGGGTCCGAATACGGTCCACCCAACCTATAGTCGGGACGACATCATTGATGCCGACTTTGAAGAGGTGAAGGCGGATAATGAACCGTCCAAACCATCGGGCTGGGTTGACCGGCCCAAGCGCCATTGAGGTGCAATCGCCAAGCTGGTAAGCAGGCGCGATTTTGATATTCAGGAGAATTCCAATGGCGGAAAACGGCGCAAACGGTAATGGTCAGATAGACGGATCCAAGGGTGGGGCAGAGGCGACTCCGCCAGCGGTTCAGATGAAAATTCTGGGTCAGTTCGTGCGCGATTTGTCATTCGAAAACGTGATGGCACAAAAGGGTGCGTCAGGTGACGTGCAGCCCGATGTCAGCGTTCAGGTCAATCTGGATGCGAAAAAGCGCCAGGTCGACGGGCAGTTTGAGGTGGTTATCAAGCTGAACATCGAATCCAAGGCCAAGGAAAGCGGTGATGTCCTGTTTCTGATGGAAATCGAATACGCCGGGATTTTTCAGATTGCCGGTGTACCCGACGACCAGATGCACCCCTATCTGTTGATCGAATGCCCGCGGATGTTGTTCCCGTTCCTGCGCCGGATCGTCAGCGACGTGACCCGTGATGGCGGTTATCCGCCGCTGAACATGGACAATATCGACTTTATCCAGATTTATCGCGCCGAAATGGCCCGCCAACAAGCGGCTAAGGCGGCCGCCGGGGACAAGCCCAAGGCCGACGCCTAGCGGTTCCACAGGGTATCTTTGCCCAACTTTTCGACAAATACGTCATGCGCGCCTTGCTCTGCCTGCGTTATCCGATTGGGTAACCCGGTAGGGCGGGGTTTTGCACGCCATTCTTCCTGGCCGTTTGATTGTGCGGGATCTGGTCTGGTCGACAGGCCAAAATCGGGTTGCCGCCCGCCAACAAGTTCCAGATATACCTCAGCCAGGATTTCTGAATCAAGCAACGCGCCATGAAGCGTACGTGCCGATGTGTCGATTTTGAACCGACGGCACAAAGCATCAAGTGACGCCGGAGAGCCGGGGAACTTTTTGCGGGCGATCGCCAGGGTGTCGATGGCGCGCTCCATCGGCAATTGCGGCAGTTTAACCCAACCCAACTCGGCGTTGAGGAATTTCATGTCAAAGCTGGCGTTGTGGATCACCAGCCTGGAATCACCGATAAAATCCATGAAGGCCTGACCAATTTTGGCAAAAACCGGTTTGTCCGCCAGAAAACTGGAACTTAGGCCATGCACCTCAAACGCACCTTCGGGCATGTCGCGTTCGGGGTTTATGTATTGATGAAAGGTCTTGCCGGTGGCCATATGATTAAACAGCTCGACACAGCCGATTTCGACAATCCGGTCGCCAGTGCCCGGATCAAATCCGGTGGTTTCCGTATCAAGAACAACCTCACGCATATCCGCCCCTTGATTTGATTTCCTTGATTATATTTTGCACCTGCTGGCGGGCATGATCAATTGCGTCGGTGATTATGACATAATCCGCCCGTGCCCGTTTTTCAGCGTCCGGCATTTGGTTTTTCTTAATTTGTTGAAATTGTGCAGGGGTCATTGTCTCGCGCTCCATCACACGGGAATCCTGAATTTCCCCTGAAACAGACACTACTACAACGGCATCCATCAGGCTATCTCCGCCGGTTTCATACAGCAAGGGAATGTCAAAAACCAAAATGTCAGAGCGAGCGGATTTGCGAAATTCGGCCCTGTCCCTGGCCAACAATGGATGTACAACCTGTTCGATCACTTTCAAACTATCCGGGGTTTCGGCAATGATACGCTTTAGCGCATCCCGGCTGACCGCGTTGTCAATTATCGCCGATGGAAACTGATCTCCAAGAGGGGCAACCGCCAACCCGCCCACGCCATAAAGCCGGTGAACAGCCGCATCTGCATCCCAGACATCACAGCCCAGATCGGCAAACATGCCTGCTGTGGTCGATTTTCCCATACCAATCGAGCCGGTAAGACCAAGCGCAAAACTCATGCCATTACCGCAGCGCGGGTGGCATCATCAACGTCCGGGCGCACACCGAACCAGCGTTCAAACCCTGGCACCGCCTGGTGCAGCAACATACCCAAACCGTCCACCACCGTGCATCCGGCGGTTTCCGCTGTTTGCAGCAGGTGGGTTTTCAACGGCGAATACACCAGATCCGTAACCGTCATGCCCTTGCGCAATCCATCCAGCGGCAACCGCATTTCCGGCTTGCCCGTCATCCCCAGCGACGTTGTGTTCACCACCAATTCTGCGTTTTCAATAATGTTTCCGGCCTGAACCCAGTCGACAACCGTGACCCTCAGACCAAAGTCCTGTTTCAGCCGCTCGGCGCGGGCCCTTGTGCGATTGCACAACAAGATCTCGGGCACCCCGGCGCCGTTCAGCGAAGCAACCACCGCCCGCGCGGCACCCCCGGCACCAAGCACAACCACCGGACCAGCCTTGGGATCCCAATCGGGTGCATTGGATCGCAGGTTTTCGAAAAACCCATAGCCATCGGTGTTATCGGCATGAATCTTGCCATCCCGACGGAAAATCAGTGTGTTAGCCGCGCCAATCAACGTGGCCCGATCAGTAATCTGATCCACGATACCCATCACGGTTTCTTTATAGGGAATGGTGATATTCACCCCGACAAACCCCAGTTTCGGCAAGGTTCGGATCACATTTTCCAGATCCTCCCGGGCCACATCCATCGGAATGTAATGCCCCTGAATGCCATACCTTTTAAGCCAGTAGTTTTGCAGCCGGGGCGACCGGGAATGGGCAATGGGTGAGCCAATGACCCCTGCCAATGGAATGCGCGAATCACTCATGCGGCAATGACCCCCTGGTGTGTCAGATAATTGAGTATCTCCAGCAATGGCATACCCAGAACGGTAAAGTAATCCCCGTCAATGCGGTCAAATAGCCGGACCCCTTCTGCTTCCAGCAGGTATGCACCGACACAATGGCAGATGCTGTCCCAGTTCCGGTCGACATAACCCTTAAGGTAGTCATCCGAACTTGCCCGCATATACAGCGTAACCTGCCCAACATGGCGCCAAACCGGCTGTTGATCCTGATAGATGACGGCCGCGGAAAACAGGGTGTGATTGTCCGCGCGCAGGGCACAAAGCTGCGCAAACGCCTGATCCGGGGACGTGGGTTTGGACATCATCTGACCCTTGAAATCCAGCACCTGATCACAGCCGATAACCAGGTTTCCAGCCGCCTTGCCGCTAACCTTATGCGCCTTCATTGCGGCCAGCGCATCCGCTATGTCACAGGGCAGGGTGTTCTCGTTTATCATGGACTGTTTCAGCGCATTTTCGTCGACATCAGGAACCATGACTGAAAACTCAACGCCGGCGTTACGCAGCATTTGGGCCCGAATGGTCGAACCTGAGGCAAGGACTATGGGCATAAGCATGGGGAAAACCCTGTGTATAATGACTGTGGTGTTGGTGACAGGTTTCCCGAATTTCCCGTAACCTTGCAAGACAAGAGTATCTTGCCGATTGATCCCAAGTTTTGCATGGTTTCATCCTCTGTGGACAGGGATAACTTTGCCTTTGTGCATAGACCTGTTGTGATGGTTTTATACCCAAGTTACCCTCAGGACAATCCAACCAGCTATCCTAGTAACTTGTTGTAATTAATTGTAAAATATATACCTTGTAAAAAATACACCTTTTTGCCACACAACCGCATTTCTTTGTGGATAATCAGTGGGGCAAGGCAATGATCCACAGAATTCCATTCCCTTACATCATCATCATCCTTTCTTTCTATATATATTATTATTAGGAAGGCCGCAAAGTCCGGGAACCCTTGATGACCGATTTACTGATATCCCTTTATCCCTGGATCAGGGCCGTACACATTCTGGCGGTGATATCATGGATGGCTGGCCTGTTGTACTTGCCCCGATTGTTTGTGAACCACGTCGAACAGGCAGGCAACGATCAAAAGATCGCCCTGATATTCCAATCCATGGAAAAAAAACTGCTACGGGTGATCATGAACCCGGCGATGATTGTCACCTGGATCTTTGGCCTGATGTTGGTGATTATTCCTGGCGTCGTTGATTGGGCCGGGGTCTGGCCGTGGACCAAAGGCGCGTCAGTTCTGGCCATGACCATCTTTCACATGTGGCTAAGTCGTAAACGCAAAGAATTGGCGAATGGGTCAAACAACATGACCGGTCGGCAATTCAGGTTGATGAACGAGGTACCGACCGTTTTGATGGTGATCATCGTGCTGTCTGTTGTTCTGAAATTCTAAGCCCGGATTGACTTCACCCCCGACCAGGCCTAAGAACCGCCTAGCTAGTCCGTCCGGACAAAGCGCCTTCCATTTCTGTTGTTAAACGGCATCCCGATTGGGGTGCTGATAGGACGTTTTATAATGACCGTTGAAACCCTGGCCCTGGCCGACCTTAAGGCCACCAAACCCAAAGACCTTTTGGCAATTGCCGAAGAGCTTGAGATCGAAAACGCATCGACAATGCGTAAAGGCGAGATCATGTTCCAGGTCCTGCGCGAGAGGGCCGACGAAGGCTGGGAAATATCAGGCGACGGTGTGCTTGAACTTTTGCAGGACGGATTTGGATTTCTAAGGTCACCCGAGGCAAATTATCTGCCAGGCCCGGACGACATCTATGTTTCGCATGAAATGATCCGCAAATTTTCGCTTCGTACCGGTGACACGGTTGATGGCATCATCAAGGCGCCGGAAGAAAACGAACGTTATTTTGCGATGACAAGCATAACGCAGATCAACTTTGATGACCCGGAAAAGGCCCAGCACAAGATTGCCTTTGATAATCTAACGCCGCTTTACCCGGATGAACGCCTTAAACTTGAGATTGATCTGGACCCGGGAAAGGACCGGACGGCACGGGTGATTGACCTTGTGGCACCAATTGGCAAAGGTCAAAGATGTTTGGTGGTCGCCCCGCCAAGAACCGGTAAGACGATGATTTTGCAGAATATAGCTCGTTCGATCGAGGTAAATCATCCTGAATGTTATCTGATCGTCCTGCTGATTGATGAGCGCCCCGAAGAAGTTACCGACATGCAGCGTTCGGTCAAAGGCGAGGTGGTATCGTCAACCTTTGATGAACCTGCTACCCGTCACGTAGCCGTCAGCGAAATGGTCATCGAAAAGGCCAAGCGTTTGGTTGAACATAAACGCGATGTGGTGATCCTGTTGGATTCGATCACCCGCCTTGGTCGCGCCTTTAACACTGTGGTGCCCTCGTCGGGCAAGGTTCTGACCGGTGGTGTCGATGCCAACGCGCTGCAACGCCCCAAGCGGTTCTTTGGTGCAGCACGTAACATCGAAGAGGGTGGGTCGCTGACCATTATCGCCACGGCGCTGATTGATACCGGCAGTCGGATGGACGAAGTGATCTTTGAAGAATTCAAAGGCACTGGCAACTCTGAAATTGTTCTGGATCGCAAGATTTCGGACAAACGGGTTTATCCTGCCATCGACATCCAGAAATCCGGCACCCGCAAAGAGGAATTGCTGGTCGACAAGCTGAACCTGCAAAAGACGTTTGTTTTGCGGCGCATCCTTAATCCGATGGGCACGGTTGATGCGGTGGAATTCTTGCTGTCAAAGCTGAAGCAGACCAAAACAAATGAAGATTTCTTTGATTCGATGAATACCTGATCTGTTCTAATCATGTGAGGCCCGCAAATGGACACCATTTTTGCATTGGCCAGCGCTCAGGGTAAGGCGGGTGTCGCGGTTGTTCGGATATCCGGGCCCGATGCGCATAGGGTGGCAGGGATGCTTTGCCAGTCCAGGCTGCCTAAACGCGGTATGTGCCTGAAAACACTTGTGAATAAATCCAGAGAGGTTTTGGATCAAGCGTTAATCCTAACCTTTCAGGGTCCGGCCAGCTTTACCGGAGAAGACATCGCAGAGCTGCAACTTCACGGTAGTATCGCGATTGTTACGTCGGTTTTGCAAACCTTGTCCGACATTGAAGGCGTGCGGCTGGCTTTGCCGGGTGAATTTACCCGCAGGGCGATGGAAAATGGCAAGATGAACCTGGCCCAGGTCGAAGGCCTGGCCGACCTGATTGACGCCGAAACCGAAGCGCAAAGGTGTCAGGCCCAGAGGTTGCTTGATGGTGCGTTGGGCGATGCCGCAGAGCGTTGGCGCCTGAAACTGATCCGTGCGGCGGGTTTGATAGAAGCAACCATAGATTTTGCTGATGAAGACGTGCCAGTTGATGTGACCCCGGAAGTTGATGCTTTGCTTGCCTCGGTTTGTGCCGATCTGGAACAAGAGTTGGCGGGCGTGGTTATCGCCGAACGCATCCGATGCGGATTTGAGGTTGCCATTGTCGGCCCGCCTAATGTCGGAAAATCCACCCTTTTGAATACCTTAGCCGGGCGCGAGGCTGCGATTACCTCTGAATTTGAAGGCACAACAAGGGATGTAATCGAAGTGAGGATGGATCTGGCCGGGTTGCCAGTGACATTACTGGACACCGCCGGCATTCGGGAAACCAGCGATTTTGTTGAGGGCAAAGGCATTGATCTTGCAAAATCAAGAGCAGAAAAGGCGGATATCCGGGTGTTTCTTGTCGAAGAAGCAAGAGATCTTGATATTCCCATGCAAGAGGGAGATATTCATGTGCGCCCGAAACTGGATACACGGGTAGATAAACACGGGGCGGTTTCCGGACTGACGGGTGACGGTGTTGATGAATTGATTGAGCGTATTGCGGCGGTATTGACCCAGCGAACGGGAAGTGCTGGAATTGCCACGCGGGAAAGGCATAGAAACGCCATGCGGGACGCTCTTATCAGTCTAAAGGCCGGTCGACGTATACTTGAAAACGGACCAGATTTTTATGATGTGGCGGCAGAAGAGCTGCGTGGCGCTATCCGGGCGCTAGAATCACTGGTTGGCCGGATTGATGTTGAAAATCTGCTGGATGAGATTTTTTCCAGTTTTTGCTTGGGTAAATAGGGAGTGTTTCACGTGAAACATTCACAATTTGATGTCATTGTGGTCGGCGGCGGTCATGCCGGATGCGAAGCCGCGCATGCTGCGGCGCGAATGGGTGCCAGCACCTGCCTTGTTACTCTGAACAAGGCAGGTATCGGTGTGATGTCCTGCAATCCGGCGATTGGTGGGTTGGGAAAAGGGCATTTGGTTAGGGAAATAGACGCGATGGACGGGGTAATGGGTGTTGTGGCAGACAAGGCCGGCATCCAGTTCCGTCTACTTAACCGTAGAAAAGGCCCGGCGGTACAAGGTCCTCGTGCGCAGGCGGACCGTGGTATCTATCAGTCTGAAATGCTGGCAATGATGGAAAGCCAAGAGAACCTGGAAATTGTCCTGGGGGAAGTTGTTGATTTCCATATGGTCAAAGACCGAGTGTCTGGCATTATTCTATCCGACGGGGCTTGCATCAAGGCGAATCAAGTTGTTTTGACCACCGGAACCTTCCTTAGGGGTGTCATTCACATCGGGAAAAAGTCAATTCCGGGTGGCCGGATGGGCGAAGCGCCGTCAATCAGGCTTGCCGAGAGAATAGATTCATTTGGGCTCCCCCTTGGAAGGCTGAAAACCGGCACGCCCCCACGGTTGGATGGCAGAACGATCAACTGGAGCCTTCTGGAAGCCCAGCCGGGCGATGATACGCCGGTGCTGTTTTCGTTCATGTCGACGTCGGTTACAGCGCCTCAGGTTTCGTGCGGAATAACCCATACCAACCCACAAACACATGCAATCATTGAGGAAAACCTTAGTAAGTCTGCTATTTATGGCGGACAGATCGACGGGGTTGGCCCAAGGTATTGCCCGTCCATCGAAGATAAGGTCGTTCGGTTTTCTGAAAAACAGTCGCATCAAATATTTCTGGAGCCAGAAACGGCGACGGGGCATACGGTTTACCCTAACGGAATTTCAACGTCTTTGCCCGAAGATGTTCAGTTGGCCTATGTGCGGACGATTGTAGGCCTGGAAAACGCAAAAATATTGCAACCGGGATACGCCATCGAATATGATTATGTTGACCCCCGTGCCTTGTCGCTTCAGTTGGCGGTAAAGGATGTTCCTGGCCTGTATTTTGCGGGGCAAATCAATGGTACAACCGGGTATGAAGAGGCGGCGGCGCAAGGGTTGGTTGCGGGGCTGAACGCGGCTTTGGTTGCTTTGGGGCGAAACCCTGTGAAATTCACACGATCAAACAGCTATATCGGGGTGATGGTTGACGATCTGACCACCCGGGGGGTTTCCGAGCCATACAGAATGTTTACATCACGCGCAGAATTTCGTCTGTCTTTGCGGGCAGACAATGCAGATCAACGGTTGACGCCTCTGGCGATTGAAATTGGCTGCGCAGGCGAACTTAGGAAATCAATTTTCCAAGACAAAATTGCCCGACTTGATTTTTTGCGTAATCTATTGACTAAAAAGACATTCACACCCTCCGAGATCGGCATTCACGGGATTAGGATAAGCCAGGATGGCAAGCGTCGCACAGGATTTGATCTTTTGGCCTTTCCGAAGGTCAAATGCGAAGATCTGATCCCGCTTATACCCAATTTGGATGCAGTAGATGATGATACCCGGCGCCAAATTGAACGGGATGCGACATACGCGCACTATATCGAGCGCCAGAAAAAAGATGTAGAATCGCTTGCGAAAGATGAAAAGCACGTCATCCCTTTGGACTTTGATTATGCTGTCGTTCAGGGCTTGTCGAATGAACTTCGGCAAAAGCTTTCGCAAACCCGCCCTGAAACCTTGGCGCAGGCAAGTCGGATGGAAGGTATTACCCCCGCTGCTTTGGCGCTTTTGTTGTCCTGGCTGCGTCGATCACATTTGGAAAAACAGGCATGAACGCTAGAGACATGATTGAGGAATTGAATGTTTCACGTGAAACATCCCAACGGTTAGAGGTTTTTGAAAACCTGATCGGCAAATGGAATCAACGTATCAACCTTGTGTCCCGAGGTAGTTTGGCTGATTTACGTCACCGCCATATCGCTGATTCCATTCAAGTATTCCGCATTGCACCAGCAGGAAAGCGCTGGCTAGATCTGGGGAGCGGCGGGGGGTTTCCTGGTTTGATTGCAGCAATTCTGGCAATCGAAGAAAGGCCGGATTTGAAAGTTACGTTGATAGAATCCGACCAACGCAAAGCCGCCTTTTTGCGAACTGCGGCGCGCGAAGTTGGTGTGACCTGCACGATCTTGCCCAAACGAATTGAACATGTTGATCCGGTTGGTGCGAATATCCTCACGGCGCGTGCGTTGGCGCCATTGTCAGGCCTGTTGGGATTTGCGGACCAACATTTGGACCCGGCCGGCACGGCATTGTTTTCCAAAGGGGTCAGTTGGAAAGAGGAGTTGGAAACAGCCCGACAGCAGTGGCATTTCGATGTCGACGTGATAGAAAGTCAAACAATGCCCGGAGCGGCGATTTTACGAATTGAAGGAGTGACGCGTGCCTGACCTTTCACGGCCTGACGGTCCCAGAATCATCGCCATTGCAAACCAAAAAGGCGGTGTGGGCAAGACGACAACAGCCATCAACCTGGCGGCGGCCTTGGTTGAAGCCGGTGAAAAAGTGTTGGTTGTTGATCTTGATCCGCAGGGCAACGCATCAACCGGTCTGGGCATAGATTTGACGGACAGGTCATTTTCCACCTATGAGTTTCTGGTCGAAGATGCGCCGCTTTCCAGTGTCGTGCAGAATACGGATATTGATGGATTGAGCATTATACCGGCCACAGTCGACCTAAGCTCTGCCGATATAGAGTTGATTTCAAATGAAAAAAGAAGCTTTCTGCTGCATGATGCCTTGCATCAGCAGGCGATGGATGTCTTTGGCTGGGACTATGTTCTGATCGACTGCCCCCCCTCTCTTAGCCTGTTAACTGTCAACGCGATGGTGGCGGCGGATTCGGTTTTGGTTCCGCTACAAAGTGAGTTTTTTGCATTGGAAGGCCTGTCTCAGTTGATGTTGACCATCCGGGAGGTGCGAGAAACCGCCAACCCCGGCTTGCGGATTGAAGGTGTGGTTTTGACGATGTATGACAAACGAAACAACCTGTCACAGCAGGTTGAGCAGGACGCGCGGGATAACCTGGGTGAGTTGGTTTTTCGAACACTGATCCCCAGAAATGTCAGGGTCAGCGAGGCGCCATCTTACGCCATGCCGGTGCTAAGTTACGATCCAAAATCGCAGGGTGCTATGGCTTACCGGGCGCTTGCGCAGGAATTGATGGATAATTGTAGTAGAGCGGCGGCTTGATAGATTCCAGGGAGAGGTACTATGGCGGATAAACGATCAAAGCCACGCGGATTGGGTAGGGGGCTTTCGGCCTTGATGGCGGATGTTGCGCCGCCTGCTACTCCTGGTGGGGCGGGTCAGGGCGATATTCGGGTGCCAATTGAACGGCTTATCGCCAATCCCAATCAGCCAAGGCGAAACTTTGATCAAAATGAACTTGAGAATCTGGCGGCGTCAATTCGCGAAAAGGGAATTTTGCAACCGTTGATCGTACGGTCAGTTGACGGCGAAAAATACGAAATTATTGCGGGCGAGAGGCGATGGCGGGCGGCACAAATGGCACAAATCCATCAGATTCCGGTGCTGGTCCGCGATTTTGATGATGCTGAAGTGCTGGAAGTTGCAATTATCGAGAATATTCAGCGCGCCGACCTGAATGCTATGGAAGAAGCCGCCGGGTTTCGGCAATTAATGGACAGTTTTGGCCATACCCAGGAAAAATTGGCCACTGCGCTGGGTAAAAGCCGGAGCCACATAGCCAATCTTCTGCGCCTTTTGACACTTCCCGTGGATGTTCAGGATCTGTTGCGAGATGGCAGGTTGGCTGCGGGGCATGCGCGTGCATTGATTACGGCTGAAAACCCGTCCGAATTGGCCAAACTGGTTGTCAAAAACGGGCTGTCGGTTCGTGCGACTGAGCGGTTGGCAAAATCTGTGCAGCCAGACACCGGTAAGAAGGAAAAGCCTGGTAGAAAATCAAAGGTTAACACCAAGGATGCTGATACCCGCGCGCTTGAAGGTGATTTGGCGGCGATTCTGCGAATGGCCGTTTCTATTGAGCATGAGCCGGGTGGGGAAGCCGGACGAATGGTTATCAAATATAGTTCACTGGATCAGTTGGATGAGCTGTGTAACAAGCTTAGCCGTTAGGGCGGGTCCAGATGAACAGCATGACCAAACTTAGGGTAACGCATTGAATTACAATAACTATCACTGGTGCTTTCAAGAGTATTGATACCCCGAGTACAGCAACAACAGACAAGGTTGCCAGGCGTTTGGCTTTGGGGCGAATGGCTTTGGATTGGTTCCAGTCGTTGATAAATGGGCCGAAAGTCGGGTGTGTCAGTAACCAGTTGTGCAATCGTTCAGAGGACCGGGCAAAGAAAAACGCCGCCAAAAGCAGGAAGGGAACGGTTGGGAGTAAGGGCAGGGCAATGCCGATTACCGCCAGACCTACACTTATCAAACCCAATATAAGCCACACAAAGCGCATGTTTCAGCCTGCTAGCAGTTCCCGGATCACGGCGTTCAGTACAAGCCGTCCCTGTGTTGTGGCGCATATGTTGTTGTTTTGAAAGGTCAACATCCCCAAATCGCAGAGATATTTGACCTTGTCCCGGTCCAATTCCCGACCACCCAAAGCCAGGTATCGGGCTGGATCCAACCCTTTGGACAGACGAAGGCCCATCATCAGAAATTCGTTGGCCTGTTCCTGCGGGCTTAACATTTGGCGAGGCAGCTCAGTTATGTCCGTGTTTACAGCTGCCAGCCATTTGTCAGGCGCGGAAATACACTCTGTTGCATATCTGTTGGCGTCTATTGTGACCCTACCATGCGCACCGGGGCCGATTCCGACATAATCGCCATAACGCCAATAAATCAGGTTGTGGCGCGATTCTGACCCGGGATTGGCGAAATTTGATACCTCATAGGCGGCCAGATCATGATCTGCGCAGATATCCAACGTGGCTTGATACATATCTGCGCCCAGGTCTTCCGAGGGAAGGCCAGTTAATCCACCGCGGGCAAAGCGATCAGCAAAGGCTGTGCCGTCTTCGATGGTAAGTTGATAAAGGGAAATGTGGTCAGAAGACAGGGTAAGCGCCTGTTTTAATTCTGCTTTCCAGCCAGCTAAGGTTTGATCCTGACGCCCGTAGATCAGGTCAAAGCTGACCCGGTCAAAACAGTTCCGGGCAATACCCAGCGCAGTTTGGGCGTCTTGAGCCGTATGAATGCGCCCAAGGCGGCGCAAATCCGGGTCATTCAGGGCCTGCACACCAAGTGAAACGCGATTGACGCCCGCGTCATGAAAGCCGGCAAAGCGCCCGGCTTCGACCGACCCGGGGTTGGCCTCGAGGGTGATTTCAAGATCATTTGCCACCCGCCAAAGCGATTTTGCGGTGTCTATGATCGCGCCCGTTGTGTCCGGGTTCATCAGGCTGGGCGTGCCGCCGCCGAAATAGATGGTGTTCAGAACCCGGTTTTGGGTCTCGCTGGCGACGCGGGTCAGTTCGGACAAATAGGCTCTAACCCAGGCGGAATGGTCGATTTCCCGGGCGACATGGCTGTTAAAGTCGCAATAGGGGCATTTGGCCTGACAAAATGGCCAGTGGACGTAAAGCCCGAAACCTGCATTTCGCCAATCGTCAGCCAAAACAGCCTGCTGTGAATTTGGCGACCGCATTGGCGCGGTGGCTGATCTTGTTCTTTTGCTCTCGGGTCATTTCGCCCAGGGTTATGTCGCTTGCGTCCGGGATAAAGATCGGGTCGTATCCGTGACCCTGTTCGCCCCTCATTGGCCAGGTGACACGGCCTGACATCTCACCGGGAAATACTTCGTCATGACCATCGGGCCAGGCGATGACCAAAGTGCAACAGAACCTTGCGGTACGAGGGTGCGGAGCGCCGATCGCTTCAAGTTCATTATGGGTGCGGGTCATGGCCATGACAAAATCGCGCCCGGTCGGGGTTTCGGACCAATCGGCGGTATAGACACCGGGTGCGCCATCCAATGCGTCGATTTCAATGCCTGAATCATCCGAAAGCGCGGGCATCCCGGTGGCTTTGGCGGCGGCGTGGGCCTTGATCCTGGCGTTGCCGACAAACGTTACCTCGGTCTCATCCGGTTCGGCCAGGTTCATTTCGGCAGCACCAATCACCTGCACGCCAAACGGGGCAAGCAGGCGGGTCATTTCGTCCAGCTTGCCCTGATTATGGGTCGCGATCAAAAGGCGGCTTCCGGTGAACTTGCGTGTCATGCGACGGCGGCCTGTTGTGCTGCCACCAATTCGCCAACGCCTTTTTCCGCGAGATCCATAAGGTTGTTCATCTGGTCGCGGGAAAAGGTCGACCCTTCGGCGGACATCTGTATTTCGATCAACTGGCCCGAACCTGTCATGATGAAATTACCGTCAACGCCTGCTTCGCTGTCTTCGGGATAGTCCAGATCAAGCACCGGCTGGCCTGCGTAGATACCGCAACTGATGGCGGCAACCGGGTCAACCAGCGGGTCACTAAGGACCTCACCAATTTTCATCAACTTGTTGACGGCCAACCGCAAGGCGACCCAACCACCGGTGATCGCCGCACAGCGGGTGCCGCCATCGGCCTGCAAAACATCGCAATCAACGGTGATCTGACGCTCGCCCAAGGCGACCCGGTCAACCCCGGCGCGCAATGACCGGCCAATCAACCGTTGGATTTCCACGGTGCGCCCGCCTTGTTTGCCGGCCGTTGCCTCGCGGCGCATCCTTGTGTTGGTGGCGCGCGGCAACATGCCGTATTCTGCCGTTACCCAACCAAGGCCGGAACCACGGATAAATGGCGGCACGCGGTCTTCGATTGTCGCATTGCATAAAACGTGGGTTTCGCCGATTTTGATCAGGCAAGAGCCTTCGGCGTGTTTGGTGAACCCGATTTCGATGGAAACGGGTCGCATTTGGTTCAATTCTCGTTCAGAGGGGCGCATATTTTATCCTTTTTCGTGTCTTGTTCGGGATAGCGCCGGGCGAGGTTGTGATGCAACCCCGATTGACCTTTTCATTTTGAGGACTTTAATGGCTTATCAAAATGGTGATGTGTGATGAATGACGCGGCAAAATTGCTGGATGATCTGAACGACCGCTCGCGAGAGGTGTTTCGGTTGGTGGTCGAGTCATATCTGGAATCCGGTGATCCGGTCGGGAGTAGGACCCTGACCCGATCCTTAAACGAAAAAGTTAGTGCGGCGACAGTTCGAAATGTAATGCAAGACCTTGAATTTCTTGGGTTACTGGATTCCCCCCATGCCAGCGCAGGGCGGGTGCCAACGCAAATAGGCCTGCGAATGTTTGTTGACGGTTTGCTTGAAGTTGGTGATCTGAACGAAGGTGACCGGCAAAAGATTGATGAAACCCTAAGTAGTAACATGGCCGATATGGGCAATATGCTGGATCGGATTGGGTCGGCCCTGTCTGGGGTGACAAAAAGCGCATCACTGGTTCTGACACCAAAACACGAGGCGGAAATCCGCCATATTGAATTTGTATCCCTTGGGCGCGATCGGGCGTTGGTGGTTCTGGTGTTCGCTGATGGGCACGTTGAGAATCGGCTGTTTTGCCCTCCTCCTGGTCAAACGCCCAGTTCCATGCGCGAGGCGGCGAATTTTCTGAATGCGCTGATCGAGGGCAAGACGCTGAGCGAGGTTCGCAAAGTCATCCAGCATCAAATCAAGGCACGGCGTCAAGAGATTGATACCCTGGCCGCAGCGATGGTTAAAAGCGGGATGGCCGTTTGGGAAGGCAGCGGAGGCGAAGCTGAGCGGTTGATCGTACGGGGGCGGGCGAATCTGTTGGCTGATGACGGGACCGACCTTGAGCTTGATCTGATCCGGACGCTGTTTGATGACCTGGAGCGCAAGCGGGATATCGCTGAATTCCTTGATTTGACCGAAGGTGGGGACGGTGTGCGCATTTTTATTGGCTCTGAGAACAAACTTTTTTCACTTTCGGGTTCCTCTCTGGTGGTTTCCCCTTATATGAACGCTGATCGTAAGATTATTGGCGCGGTTGGGGTCATCGGCCCGACGCGCCTGAATTACGGACGGATCGTGCCGATCGTTGATTATACGGCACAGCTGGTGGGACGGCTTATTTCCGACCGAAGTTAGAGGTAGAAAAAATGGCAGAACCCAAGAACGAAGATTTCCTTGACGAAATTGATGATGTCGAGGCGCAGACGTTGGCCGAAGAGCTGGCGGAACTTGATCCTGAGGCGGTTGAGCTGGATGAGCTGAGGGCGGAACGGGACGCATTTCGCGACCGGTTCATGCGGGCGCTGGCGGACGCCGAGAATGCGCGCAAGCGATCAGAGAAAGATCGCCGTGAAGCAGAGGAGTACGGCGGGTCCAAATTTGCCCGCGATATGTTGCCGGTTTTTGACAACATGAAGCGAGCGATTGAGGCGGCAACCGAGGACCAGAAAGAGGCGTCAAAGGCGCTGATTGAAGGGATCGAGCTGACCATGCGCGAACTGCTGAAGGCGTTTGAGAAACACGGGATCCGGATGATTGCACCCGAGATTGGCGATCGGTTTGATCCGCAGGAACATCAGGCGATGTTTGAGGCACCTTTGCCCGGGACGCGGGCCGGGGATATCATTCAGGTCGCGGCCGAGGGGTTTTTCCTGCATGACCGGTTGTTGCGACCGGCGCAGGTTGGGGTTTCTTCAACGCCCAAAGACTAACTCTTGTAGGAGAGCATTTTCTCGGGCCTTGCCGACAACGG
Organism: Paracoccaceae bacterium; assembly: GCA_021648025.1. GTDB lineage: Bacteria > Pseudomonadota > Alphaproteobacteria > Rhodobacterales > Rhodobacteraceae > NVQY01. The sequence continues at coordinate 2,489 of JAKITO010000026.1, read as the reverse complement.
GGCGATGATATTCAGGAATCAAAGATGAACAGGGGGCGGTCATGATTTGGCCGCCTCTTTTAGTTTGTAAAGCAGATCGAGAGCCTGGAGTGGGGTCAGGTTGTCCGGGTGGGAGTCGTTCAGGAGGTCGAGAGCCTTGGATTTGGTCGGTTTCTGCGGTGGAGGTGCGGCGGCAAACAGCGGCAGGTCGTCGATCATGGCTTTGTGGCCGGCTTTGCCTTCGCGGCTATTCTTTTCCAACTGGTCAAGGATGACGCGGGCACGTTTGACAACCGAGTCCGGCAGGCCGGCAAGTTGGGCGACCTGCACGCCGTAAGAGCGATCGGCAGCCCCTTGGTGGACTTCGTGCAGAAAGATGATTTCACCGTCCCATTCTTTGACCGCGACGGTGGCGTTTTCCACGCCGTCAAGGGACCCCGCGAGGGCGGTCAGTTCGTGATAATGCGTGGCGAACAGGGCGCGGGATTTGTTGACTTCGTGCAGGTGTTCCAGGGTGGCCCACGCGATTGAAAGGCCGTCATAGGTGGCCGTGCCACGCCCGATTTCGTCGAGGATCACAAGCGCACGGTCATCGGCCTGATTAAGAATTGCAGCGGTTTCGACCATTTCCACCATAAACGTTGATCGGCCACGGGCCAGGTCGTCTGACGCGCCAACACGGCTGAAAAGTTGGCTGATTGTGCCGATGTGGGCGGTTTTAGCCGGTACAAAGCTGCCCATTTGCGCCAAAAGGGCGATCAGGGCATTCTGGCGCAGGAAGGTGGATTTGCCGGCCATGTTAGGACCAGTCAAAAGCCAGATGGCGGCGTGTTTGTCAGCACTCAGGTCGCAGTCATTGGCGATAAAGCTGTCGCCGGATTGGTTGTGCAGGGCGTGTTCGACCACCGGGTGGCGACCGCCGACTATGGTGAATTGGCGGGAATTATCGACCTTTGGGCGGCACCAGCTTTCACCCCGCGCAAGATCAGCCAATGCAACAGTCAGGTCAATTTCAGCAAGGCCATGGGCGGCGGCGTGGAGTTGAGCGGAGCTGTCAAGAACTGCCGCCTTTAGCCCATCATAGAGCCTGCTTTCAATCTCAAGCGCCTGATTGCCGGCATTCAGGATGCGGGCTTCTATTTCACTAAGTTCGACCGTGGTAAAGCGCACTTGATTGGCGGTAGTTTGACGGTGGATATAGGTTTCCGAAAACGGCGCTGTCTGCATCTTTTTGGCGTGGATTGAGGTCGTGTCGATGAAGTAGCCCAACACATTGTTGTGCTTGATTTTAAGGGAAGCGATTCCTGTGTGGTCGGCATATTTCTGTTGCAGCCCAATGATGACCGAACGGCCTTCGTCACGCAAAGTGCGCACCTCGTCCAGTTCCGGGTTGTGGCCGGTCGCAATGAAGTCTCCGTCTCGGGCCAACAAGGGCGGCTCGGGGATAAGGGCCGCGTCAAGCATGGCGCTGAGATCTTCGAATCCAATCAGGGTTTGCGTGGCCTGTTTCAACAGGTCGGGCAGGTCCGGGGGGCAAAACTGGGCGATGGCGGCGGTCTGTTGCAGACCGTTGCGGATGGCCGCCAAATCGCGGGGGCCGCCGCGACCAAGTGACAGACGGGACAAAGCGCGGTTCAGATCGGGGGTTTTTCGCAGCGCGCCGACCAGATCGGCGGAAAGCTGGGATTGGTCAACCGCAAAGGTAACGGCGTCAAGCCGGGTGTGGATGGTTTCCAGATCGCGTGACGGGCTGGACAGACGTTGTTCCAGCAAGCGCGCCCCGCCGGGGGTAGCAGTGCGGTCGATCACTGAAAGAAGAGATCCGGCCAGACCACCACTAAGCGACCTGGTCAGTTCAAGATTGCGACGGGTTGCGGCGTCAATCTGCACGATACGTTCGGGGGCTTCGCGGATTGGAGCCTGAAGCGGGGGAAGTTTGCCTTTTTGGGTGATCTGAAGATAGTCTATCAACGCCCCCATGGCCGACAATTCGGCCCGGGTGAACCCGCCGAAACCGTCAAGAGAGGTCACCGAGAACAATTCACATAGCCGTTTTTCCGAGGCCGAGCTGTCGAAACTGGCGCGAGACAGCGGGGTTAGGGAAATGCCCAATTCTTTGACCAATGACGCAAGGGCGGTGTCATCGGTTTCGGCGACGATCAATTCCGAGGGGGCCAGGCGAGCAAGCTCTGGCCCAAGGCGCACGGGTGCCAACGGCATTACATGGAACATACCAGTGGAAATATCGGCCCAGGCGATGGCGGCCTGATCGCGTAATTCCGCGTATGAAGTCAGAAAGTTGTGACGCCGCGCCTCTAACAGCGAATCTTCGGTTAGGGTTCCGGGGGTGACAAGGCGCACAACTTCGCGTCTAACTACCGATTTAGAGCCTCTTTTCTTAGCCTCGGCCGGGTTTTCCATCTGTTCGCACTGGGCCACCCGAAAGCCTTTGCGGATTAGCGTCAACATATAGCCTTCGGCTGCGCGCCCAGGGACCCCGCACCTCGGAA
>JAKITO010000025.1 GCA_021648025.1 Paracoccaceae bacterium | reverse complement strand
TCAGTGTCACGCCGATTGCCAGCAGCGAATTCACCCTGAAGGGTGATGCCATCGTTCCCGCCATAGGCCAGAACGTCGATCTGAACCGGTGGCGCGGCGCCATTGCGGCTGACGGGCCGGTTCTGAAGATGGATGAGAACTGGCAGACGGGCATGGACGGGGTCTTTATCGGTGGTGACGTAGCTGGCATGGACCGGTTCGTGACAAAGGCCGTGGGCATGGGAAAAGAGGCCGCGGTGGCCATTTTGGCCTATATCAGTTCGACAAAAACCCTGCCAAAACCGATTGATACCCCGGAGGCACTGTACGGGGTGATCAACACTGCTTATCACCCGAACGCCGCGCGGATACGACCGGGAATTACCGGGGTAGAGGTGCGGCTAGGCAATTTCAACGAAGTTCAGCACCCGCTTGACGAAAATGGCGCGATGGCCGAAGCCAGCCGTTGTTTCAGTTGTGGCATCTGCACCTTATGCGACAATTGCTATTTTTACTGCCCCGACATGGCGATCACCAGAACCGGGCAGGGTTACGAGGTGAACACCGATTACTGCAAGGGCTGCGGGTTGTGCGTGGTTGAATGCCCGACCGGCGCGATCGCGATGACCGAGGATCTGGTGCCATGAACGCCATGTCGCAAACTCAGGGCCTGCAACTGCTCAACGGCAATCACGCGGTGGCGTTGGGGGTGATGCTGGCACGCCCGGATGTTGTGCCGCTTTATCCGATCACCCCGCAGACGCCGATCTTTGAGAAACTGATCGACCTGTCGGAAAAAGGCCAGTTGGTGACCGAACTGCTGACCCCGGAATCGGAACATTCGGCGATGGCCAGCGCGATTGCCGCTTCGGCAACCGGCGTGCGGGTGTTCACAGCGACCTCATCGCAGGGGCTGCTTTTGATGCACGAACTGTTGCACTACGCCGCAGGTGCGCGCACTCCGATCGTGCTGTTCAACGTCAATCGCACACCCGCCGCGCCATGGGGTTTTTGGCCGGATCAGATCGACAGCCTGTCCCAGCGCGACACCGGCTGGATCCAGCTTTACAGCGAAACCCCGCAGGAATCGCTGGACAGCGTCATTCAGGCCTTCCGCATCGCGGAACAGGTGAAACTGCCGGTGATGATCAATCACGACGCATTTTACGTCAGCCATGCGATGGAACCGGTCGCGGTGCCAACCCAAGATCAGGTCGACAGTTTCCTGCCGCCCTACCGGCCGGAAATGTACCTTAGCCCGGAAACTGGTTGCTCCATCAGTGCGCCTCTGGATCAGAAGTCATGGAACCTTAGCCGCCGCCAGATGGCACAGGCAATGGCCGGGGTCGGCGACCTGGTCGGCAGCGTCGGGCAGGATTGGGGCAGGCTGACCGGGCGCGGTTACGGCCCGATTGAGCAGTATCGCACCGAAGGCGCCGAACTGGTGTTCGTCACCATGGGCAGCATGTGTGGAACGGTGCGCGAAGCGGTCGATGCCCTGCGCGGCGATGGCATCCGGGCCGGCCTATTGAAAATACGCCTGTTCCGGCCCTTGCCCGAGGCCGCATTGCGCGCCGCCCTTGCCCATGTGCCCTGCGCCATCGTGCTGGACCGCAATTATTCGCCCGGTATGGGCGGCGTATTGCACCAGGAACTGAAAAGTGCGCTGTTCGGGATGTCCGGCCCGCCACGTCTGCACGGGCTTTTGGCCGGGGTGGGTGGGGTCAGCGTTTCTTGTGCGACGCTTCGCAAACTGGCGGCGGAGTATCTCTTGGCCGCGCCGTCACCGGACCCGGTCTGGGTGGAGTAAGGATATGGAAAGAATCAGCTACAAGGACGACGACCAGTTCTGTTCCGGCCATGTGGCCTGTGGCGGATGTGTCGAGGCACTGGCCCTGCGGGTTATCATCAACGCTGTCGGCCCGGACACAGTCGGGGTTGTGGCCCCGTCCTGCGCGGCGGTGATCCTTGGTGGGCATCCGATGAGTTCGGTCAGCATACCGTTCATCCACGGCACCCTGGAATCCGCCGCCGCCTCGGCCAGCGGTGTGAAACGGGCGCTGCTGGCGCAAGGCAGGCCCGACACCACGGTCCTGTGCCTTGCCGGGGATGGCGGCACCTATGACATCGGGTTGCAGGCGCTGTCTTCGGCCGCCGAACGCAACGAAGACATCCTCTATATCTGTTTCGACAACGAAGGCTATATGAACACCGGTGGGCAGAAAAGCTCTTCCACGCCTCTGAATGCCGCCACCGGCAGTACCCCATCGGGCAAGCTCACGGCCAAGAAAAACCTGATCGAAATTTTGGCCGCGCATCGCATTCCCTATATCGCCACCGCCAGCCCGTCGCATCTGAACGATCTGGCGGCCAAGGTGGAAAAGGCCAGGGGCATTCGCGGAACCAAGGTGATCATCGTGCTGATCCCCTGCCTTCCCGGCTGGGGCGTTGCCGATGACAGTGCTGTCAAAACAGCACGAATGGCGGTTGAGGCAGGTGTTTTCCCCCTGATCGAGGTAACGGATGGGGTGAATTATTCCATTAGCGAGTCAGCGCGCGCGCAACCGATTGAGGCGTATTTGTCATTGCAGAAACGTTATTCTCATTTGAGTAGAGCGGATATTTCCCGGCTGCGGGACAATCTGGATCAGGAGCGGGGTATTCTGTCCCGGCGCGCGGGCGATTCAGGGGCAGAGGCCTGACCGTTGGATGCAATGTCAGAGGTTTTTGTGAAAACCAACGGCAAGATGCACTATCCTTGGCGTACTGTTGATCACGAGGGCGAAGTGCTGGAAGCCTTTGTTGCGAAGCGCAGAGATCGCAAAGCAGCTTTGAAATTCTTGAGGAAAACAATGAAGCGCTATGGTATTATCCATGATCCACTAGAATTGTGGGTGGCTTCGGATCGTGCCTTGGCTTCATCTGAACTGGTTCAAGTTACGGGTTCCGAGAATGAAAAATTTACAACACGCGACTTCTTGGCAGCGGAACAAGCACTGGAAAACCATGCCCGAGAAATGGCAAACAGCGGTGGGTTCAAAGTCAGTAACCAACACATTGAAAAAGCAGTCAAACAGCAAAGTGCCGATCTGCAAACCCGTTTTGGAGCAATTCTAAGCGATGAACAGGTTACCGCCATCCGTCATACCATCCCCGAACACAGGGCAAAATCGAACGTTGGCACCAAACCCTAAAGAACCGCATTCTGCTGGAAAACTACTTCCTGCCCGGTGATCTGAAAGCGCAGGTGGAGGCCTTCGTCGATCACTACAATCACCAGCGCTATCATGAGAGCCTGAACAACGTCACGCCGTCTGATGTCTACTTCGGACGTGCACAAGCCATTCTAAACAAAAGGGAAAGGATCAAACGAAAAACACTCGAAACCCGTCGCTTGCAACACCGCAAGATCGCTGCATAATAAAACCAACCAGATGAGCCTGATACTCGCTTAAATTATGCAGCCTCTGGAACCAAAAACTCTGACGATGGACAGTGTCGCTTACGCTGAATCCCGCCCTAGGCCCCTTCAAACGAACATAGTGCATGCACGTCCATTCCCAGATCCGTCAGCACCTTGCGCCCGCCCAGTTCCGGCAGGTCGATGATGAAAGCACAAGAGATTATTTCGCCGCCCAGCCGTTCAATCAGATTGATCCCCGCCGCCGCCGTCCCACCAGTGGCCAACAGATCATCCACCACCAGAATACGCTCACCAGGCGCAATGGCATCGTCATGTATCTCTACAATCGCCTCGCCGTATTCTAACTTGTAGTCCTGTGAAATCACGGTTCCCGGCAGCTTGCCCTTCTTACGGATCGGCACAAATCCAACGCTCAGTTGATGGGCAATCGCCCCGCCAAGGATAAATCCACGCGCCTCAAGCCCGACAACCTTGTCGATCGGCTCACCCGCATAAGGGTGCAGCATCTGGTCAATCGCCATGCGAAACCCCCGAGGGTCGGCGAACAACGTGGTGACATCACGAAACATGATCCCTTCGTGCGGAAAATCAACGATGGTACGAATATAGTCGCGAACACTGGTCTTTTTGGGCATGAAACGCCCCTCTCTTTCTAACTTGGTCGCCGTAAGACGGCGGTGGCAACACCCATGCCCATAAGGGCCACTCCGCCAACCCGGGTCAGGCCAAAACTGAATCCCGGCCGGTCGATCCAGCGGCGCAAACGGTCGGCCAGCAACGCATAGGCCATTGCATTGCCCGCCGCCAGCCCGACAAACGTGGTAATCAGGATGGCAAACTGCGGCAAAAGCGGCGCCCCCGGTTGCAGGAACTGGGGCACAAAGGCGATGAAGAACGCAATGCCCTTGGGGTTCAGGGCCGTCACGATGGCTGTATGAGTAAACACCGACCTTGGCGTTACGCCCTTTTCCATTGCGATGTCAGCCAACCCACCAGAGGGCGCACTGCGCCAGAGTTTCAGCCCAAGCCAGATCAGATACCCGGCACCTACCCATTTCAACGCCATAAACAACGTGGCGGACGTCATCACCAACGCCCCCAACCCGGCCAGCGAGGCACTCATGGCGATCAGATCACCCAATGCCACACCGCTGGCCGAGGCCACGGCAACCGGGCGGCCTTTTGTCAGCGCATAGCTCAACACCAACAGAACGGTTGGTCCGGGGATCAGCAGCAGGATCATTGAGGCGGCAACAAACGCCAGCCAGATATCAAATTCCATGGTTCAATCCCCGGCTGTGGGGGACAATACCCGCCCGGCAACCGCATCCAGCTTGGCCAGCAATTCTGGATCGCGTGCCTCGGGCGCGGTCAGGATCGCGTATTCCAGTGCCCGGTCACAGCCATGCGGGCAGAGCGCCCGGTCACTGCCTAGAAGGGCGGGTAACCGCCCGACGAGGTCCCGGCCTTTGGCAGCGTTGGTGGTCAGGGTGGCGATGATCTGCGTCACGTCAACCTCTCCGTGATCCGGATGCCAACTGTCGTAATCGGTGATCATGGCGACGCAGGCATAGCAGATTTCGGCCTCGCGGGCGAGCTTGGCCTCCGGCATACCGGTCATGCCGATCACGTCCGCGCCCCAATGTTCACGGTACATGCGCGACTCGGCCAGGGTTGAAAACTGCGGCCCTTCCATGGCCAGATATGTGCCGCCCCGATGCACCTTGATGCCCGCATCCAACGCCGCCGCCTCACAGGCGTCACCCAGACGCCGGCAAGTGGGGTGCGCCACGCTCACATGCGCCACGCAGCCACTTGAGAAGAAACTTTTGATGCGGGCAAATGTCCGGTCAATATATTGATCTATAATGACAAAGTCCCCCGGCGCCATCTTATTTTGGAACGATCCACAGGCCGAAACGCTGATGATATCCGTCACCCCCAGCCGCTTTAACGCGTCGATATTGGCGCGGTACGGCACGTCGCTTGGCGCATGGACGTGGCCCCGCCCGTGGCGCGGCAGAAACGCCATTTCGACATCGCCCAGTGATCCGGTAAGAATGGCATCCGAAGGCGCGCCCCAAGGGGTCTGAACCTCCACCCATTCGGCCCCCTTTAGCCCGTCAATGTCATATATCCCCGACCCGCCGATGATGCCGATTTTGGTGTTGGTCATGAAGGTCTCCGGATTGGGTTTCGCCTGGAATGGTGCCGGGGAATGAGCGGGAAATCAACCGCCGAAATGGAGTGTGCCGCGCGTGCATATCCGCGCCATCACAGCTTTTTCCGGTTTCTCCCTATCCTTATCCTTATCGGATCACCCTGTTCAAAGCAGACCCGGCCAATACCTGCCTGGTTCGGGCACAAGAAATAATAAACTCTGAGAAGTCCACCAAAGCTTCTTCAATGCCTCTCCTTTAAAGCGTTGGTCCAAGATTGAAGAAACCAATGCGCAGGGTCAGAAAAGTGATTTCCATAGGGGCAATAATCAACCAATCCGGGAACAGGAACGCCGTTCAGTTAGCGCAGTCGTGACAGTTCCCGTAACAATCCGCGGCGTTGACTTTCGTGGGATCGGAAATTGCGGGCCTGGGTGCGGGCCTCTCGCACAGCACCTTCGTAAATCCCCTGGGCCAGCGTGACGTCGCGGGCCGCGGCCGTCAACATTCGCTGCAAACCGGGGGCGGCGCGATTGTATTGCTCCATCATAGTGCGAATTGTCGATATATTGCTTTCTGCCAATGCCACTTCATCAGTGTCCATTGAAAAACTGATTATCCCGGTGGTGGCGCCGCCGAACCGCGCCAGGCCAGGTCGCATCGCTCCGGGAAGGCCAACCAAATCCCCTGTTGCATTTACCGCAGCGCCGGACAGGCTTGGACCAGAAGGCCCCAATGCCGCATCTACTGCCGTTTGCACCGCCATGATACCGGCCGCAATCGCCAACCCTGCCCCAAGTGTCGAAACCGCAATGCACAGGCTGACGGCCGAAATCGCCGCATTGATCGCACGTTGGGCTTCGGCCCCCCTAAGTTCTCGTCGGGCGCGTTGAAGTTCCCGGCCCAGTGAATTCAAGAAGGCGACATCTCGGAGCATATGTTTGCGTATGCGTTTGGCATGACGCAGATAGGCCGCCGAAAGCGTCGACAGCAACACAAATGCACGCGCCCGAACATAGGCCCCAAACCGATTGTTTTGCTGCTCAAGGATACCCAATGTCAAAACATAGCGGCTGTAGGCGTTCATCGCAGCGCGGCCATTTTGGGCTTGGCCACGGTCAATTCGCATCCATTGTAGATTAAATTCATCCCAAGCGCGTTCCAACGCAGTGGCGTCTCGGCGATATTCGGTGCGAAAGCTGGACGGCAACATCGAGAGCGCAGAGGCATTTGCAGACATTTCATCAAGTGCTGTCTGTGCGTCGGCGTCTATGCGATTGACATAGCGTTGAATGCTTGAGTTTGCGATAAACGCTTGAGCAGTGGCAATATCCATCTTTAAATCCCTTACACGTTACACATCAAACCACCATTATTATTGATGTTTTCAAAGTACCGGGGCCTTGGCTTACTGTCAAATCTGGTGGGTTGGGGGGGGGTGGTCGTGCTGCGTTCCGGCGGCTTTGTATAGTTTCAATTCCGCCTTTGAACGTGACGCCAGTGATGACTTTGGCAAGAAAGTCACAACCGGCCCGGATTGGCATTTGCGTGCCATTTTTCGCAAGGTGGTGCGCAAAATGCGCACCCTACGCCGCGTTCGGTTGGCCACGAAATGGCAGAATGGAAGGCGCAAGCCCGATGTTACCAATTATCGCTAAGAAAACCGCAAGAAAACCGTGCATTTTAACCATGCTCTGCTATGACGCCCACACATACCGGACATTTGCCGCGTGATATGGCGCTTTGCACCGGACCCCCGTATAGACGTCGTTTCGACACGCGACAGGTTTCACCACAGGATACCCCCATGCCCCGAGCCCTTCTGGCTTCGTTTGCCAAACGCATTGTCATGCCCGATCTGCGCTGGAGCCCTGACGAAGGGTTCACCCCCTCGCGGGTGGGGATTGAACTGCTGTCGGGGCTGACCGTGTCGCTGGCCCTTGTGCCCGAGGCGGTGGCGTTTGCCTTTGTCGCCGGGGTGAACCCTTTGGTGGGGCTTTATGCGGCCTTCATGGTCGGGCTGATCACCGCGCTGATCGGCGGGCGGCCGGGGATGATTTCCGGGGCCACGGGTGCTTTGGCGGTGGTGATGGTGGCCCTGGTGGCGCAGCACGGGGTTGAATATCTGTTTGCCACGGTGGTTTTGATGGGGCTGTTGCAGGTCTTTGCCGGGGTGATGCAGTGGGGCCGGTTTATCCGTCTGGTGCCGCATCCCGTGATGCTTGGGTTCGTGAACGGGCTGGCGATTGTGATCTTTCTGGCGCAACTGGGCCAGTTCAAGGTGCCGGGCAGTATGGGTGATACCGGACACGGCTTGTCAGGTGGCCAATGGCTCAGTGGTCAACCGATGATCTGGATGCTTGGGCTGGTCGGGCTGACCATGCTGGTGATCTGGGTGATGCCACGGCTGACCAAGATAATCCCGGCGCCACTGGCCGGGATCGGTGTGGTTGCGGCTTTGGTGATCGGGCTTGGCCTTGATGTGCCAAGGGTCGGCGATCTGGCGTCAATCAAGGGCGGGTTGCCGACGTTTCATGTGCCGATGGTGCCGCTAAGCTGGGAAATGTTGCAGATAATCCTGCCCTACGCGGTCATTCTGGCGGCAATTGGTCTGATCGAAAGCCTTCTGACACTGAACCTTGTGGGTGAGATAACCGGCAAACGCGGTGGCGCGTCTCAGGAATGTATTGCCCAGGGCCTGGCCAATACCGCGACCGGGTTTTTCGGCGGTATGGGCGGTTGTGCGATGATCGGGCAGTCGATGATCAACGTGAAATCGGGCGGACGGACCCGGCTGGCGGGGGTTGCGGCGGCGGTGTTTTTGTTGCTGTTCATTCTGGTGGGTTCGCCAGTGATTGAACAGATACCGCTTGCCGCCCTTGTGGGTGTGATGTTCATGGTGGTGATTGGCACGTTCGCATGGAATTCGCTGAAAATCATGGCGCGGGTGCCGTTGATGGACGCCTTTGTCACCGTGCTGGTGACCGTTGTGACAGTGATGGAAGACCTGGCCGTGGCGGTGGTTGTCGGGGTGATTGTTTCGGCGCTGGCTTATGCCTGGAACAATGCGCGTCGGATTCATGCCGAGGTTTATGTAACTGACCTCGGCAAGGTGTACCGCGTGCAGGGGCCGCTGTTTTTCGGCTCGTCCGAGGGGTTCATTGAATTGTTTGACCCGGCCAATGATCCCGATCAGGTAACGGTTGATTTCGCTGACAGCCGGGTGGTGGACCAATCGGCGTTGCAGGCGATCGAGGCGGTGGCGCTGAAATATCAAGAGCTGGGCAAGCAGATCCAGCTGCGCCATCTCAGCCGGGATTGTCACAAGTTGCTGAACAAGGCCGGACATCTGGTGGTGGATAGCGATGATGATCCGGACTATGAATTGGCGGTTAACTACTCGGTGCGTACAGGGATTTTTGGCGGGCACTGACGATTGCGTATTCAACACTTGGTTAACATTGTTGCTGGCCAACTTGTTTTGTGGGACTTGCCCGCGCCCTAGTTTGATCCACGCGGGCCGAAAAAACCCTTTGAAAGTAATCGGTTCCCCGGGCTTAACCGGACTTTTTGGAAAAACTTAGAAAAATTCGCCGGGATTCATGACCTGTTAACCGTGTCGGGATTAAACCTGTAGTGCAAGCAGGCGGAGCCACCGGATGACTGAGGACAGAAATTCTTCCATTCACCCCCCACTCCCACCCACCACGGAAGAAGATCGGTTTGCGTGGCTTCGTCTCTTGCGTTCACGAAAGGTTGGAGTTGCGACGTTTCACCGGCTGATCGCCGAACATGGCACAGCGCAGAATGCGCTTGCCGCGCTGCCTGAAGTGGCAGCGAACGCCGGCATTAAGGGGTATGAAATATGCCCTGCTGGTGTGATAGACGCCGAAATCAAGGCCGCAAAAGTCGCGCGTGCGCGGCTTTTGTGCCTTGGGGCGCCGGATTATCCCGATTGGTTGGCGGAAATATCAGATGCCCCGCCGTTACTGTGGGCAATTGGCGATGCCAGTCTTTTGCTGAAACCGATTATTGCCCTTGTGGGGGCGCGAAATGCTTCGTCGTTGGGTACGCGAATGGCGCGATCGTTGGCCCATGATCTGGGTGCGCAGGGGTATGTTATTGCCTCAGGACTGGCGCGCGGCGTGGATACGGCGGCGCATCTGGCGTCTTTGAAAAGCGGGACCATTGCGGTAATGGCGGGCGGCGTCGATGTGATTTACCCGTCTGAGAACACCAATCTGGCACTGGATATTGCCCGGCAGGGGTTACGCATTTCTGAACAACCCATGGGTGTCACGCCGCAGGCACGGCATTTTCCAACCCGCAACCGGATCATTTCCGGGGTGGCCCGGGCCGTAGTGGTGGTCGAGGCCGCGTCAAAATCCGGCAGCCTGATTACCGCGCGTGATTCGCTGGATCAAGGGCGCGAAGTATTGGCGGTGCCGGGGCACCCGTTTGATGCCCGCGCTGCCGGGTGCAACATGCTGATCCGCGATGGTGCGCAATTGGTGCGCAGTGCTGATGATGTGGTTGCGGCCCTTCCGGCCTTGGCCAAAATGGTGCAGGCACCGGCGCAGGGTGATCTTTTGACCGATCTGACCCCTCCCGCGCCACCACCACAAAAACGCAGCCTGAAAGAAACCGCAGCCTTGCATCAACAAATCCTGAACCGGCTTGGCCCCTCGCCCATGGCCGAGGATCAGTTGATCCGCGACCTGGCGGCTTCGGCAGGGCGGGTTGGGCCGGCGTTGACTGATCTGGAACTGGACGGCAAAATCGAACGCCGCGCAGGCGGGCTGTTGTCATTGGCGAATTAGGGCGAAAAGGGCAGCCAAAGCTGGCTTGACCAAGACGGATACTTTAGGATTGACATTCCCCTCTTGCGTCGCACATCAAGCGCGACCATAGACCGATGCATATTCCCAATGAGGTAACGATCTAAATGCCTGTAGTTGTTGTAGAATCGCCTGCCAAAGCTAAAACAATCGAGAAATATCTTGGTCCTGGGTTCACGGTTCTGGCCTCATACGGGCATGTTCGCGACCTTCCGCCCAAGGATGGATCGGTCGATACCGATAACGATTTCGAGATGAAATGGGAGATCGGCTATGACAGTCGCAAGCATGTCAAAGCCATCGCCGACGCGCTTAAGGCCGACAATGAACTGATCCTCGCCACCGACCCGGACCGCGAAGGCGAAGCAATCAGCTGGCATCTGGAACAGGCCTTGCGCAAGCGCAAGATCATCAAGAAGGACACGCCGGTCAGCCGGGTAGTGTTCAACGCGATCACCAAAACGGCCGTCACCGAGGCAATGAAGAACCCGCGTCAGGTGGATCAGCCATTGGTCGACGCTTACCTGGCACGGCGCGCTTTGGATTACCTTGTCGGCTTTAATCTTTCACCGGTTTTGTGGCGCAAACTGCCCGGCGCCAAGTCGGCGGGGCGGGTCCAGTCGGTTTGCCTGCGCATGATTGTAGAACGCGAGATGGAGATCGAGGCGTTCAACCCGCGTGAATACTGGAGCGTCAAGGCCATACTGGCCAGCCCACGCGGACAGGAATATGAGGCGCGGCTGACGTCGTTGGCCGGCCAGAAGCTGACCAAGTTTGATCTTGAGAATGATACCGCTGCCGAATTGGCGGTGCAGGCGGTGACGTCGCGTGATCTGACCGTACAGTCGGTCGAGGCCAAACCCGCCAGCCGCAACCCCAGTGCGCCGTTCATGACGTCGACCCTGCAACAAGAGGCCAGCCGCAAGTTTGGCATGGGTGCGCGTCAAACCATGAGTACCGCACAACGGTTATATGAGGCCGGGCACATTACCTATATGCGGACCGACGGGATTGACATGGCACCCGAGGCGGTTGCGGCCGCACGCGATGCGATCAAGGATCGCTATGGCAGCGATTATGTGCCGTCGTCCCCGCGGATCTACAAGAACAAGGCAAAGAATGCGCAGGAAGCGCATGAATGTATTCGCCCGACCGAGATGGCCAGGGACGCAAGCGCGATCAAGCTGAGTGAGCCGGACCAGAGGAAGTTGTACGACCTGATCTGGAAGCGGACACTGGCCTGTCAGATGGCGAGTGCGCGGCTTGAACGCACGACGGTGGAAATTGGCAGTGCGGACGCCCAAGTGGGTCTGCGCGCCACCGGGCAGGTCGTGTTGTTTGACGGGTTCATGAGGGTTTATGAAGAGGGCCGCGACGATACGGTTGTCGATGATGATGACAAGCGTTTGCCCCAGATCACGGCGAACGAGAAGGCGGACAAGCGGTCGGTCAGCCCCGAGCAGCATTTCACCCAGCCACCACCGCGCTATACCGAGGCGACATTGGTCAAGCGGATGGAGGAACTTGGGATCGGGCGGCCTTCGACCTATGCCAGTGTGATTACCACGATCCAGGACCGGGAATATGTGCGCAAGGACAAAAACCGGCTGATCCCCGAGGATAAGGGGCGGATTGTCACCATCTTTCTGCTGAACTTCTTTCGTCAGTATGTCGGTTATGAATTCACCGCCAATCTTGAGGAAGAGCTGGACGATGTTTCGGCCGGCAACCGGGACTACAAAAAGGTGCTAAGCCGGTTCTGGGTGGATTTTTCCGCCGCTATTGCCGAGACGTCAGAATTGCGGATCACCCAGGTGCTGGATGTGCTGGACGCGGCCTTGGCATCGCAATTGTACCCCCCACGCGAAGACGGGACTGATCCGCGTATCTGTCCCAAATGCGGCGAGGGGCGATTGCATCTGAAAACATCCCGCACCGGCGGGTTTGTCGGCTGTGGCAATTACCCGGAGTGCCGGTTCACCCGGCCCATTGCCGGGGACGCGGCAGATGGCGACGAAAGGGTTCTGGGCGAAGATCAGGGCGACGAGATTTCTCTGAAAACGGGTCGGTTCGGGCCGTATGTTCAGCGGGGCGAGCCGACCGAAGAGGTTAAAAAGCCACCAAGGGCATCGTTGCCCAAGGGATGGACGACAGAGGATATGACGCTGGAAAAGGCGGTGACATTGTTGTCCCTGCCGCGGTTTGTCGGGGATCATCCCGAGGGCGGCACAATTCACACCAATCTGGGGCGGTTCGGGCCTTATGTATTGCACACGACCCTGGATGATGCGGGCAAAGAGGCGAAATTATACGCCAATATCCCCGACATTGAGGAAGTGTTCACCATCGGCATGAACCGCGCCGTAGAAGTGATTGCCGAAAAACGCGCCAAAGGGCCGGGGCGTGGGCGCACGGCGGCAAAACCGTTGTTTGAACTGGGCGAACATCCTGAAAATGGCGGGCCGGTTAATGTGATGGAGGGGCGCTATGGCGCTTATGTCAAGTGGGACAAGGTTAACGCCACCATTCCCAAAGGCACGGAACCGGCGGATGTTACCATGGACATTGCCGTTCAACTGATCGCTGAGCGGGCCGCCAAAAAGGGTGGCGGCAAGAAGAAAGCAGCGCCCAAGAAAAAGGCCGCCGCGAAAAAGAAACCAGCAGCGAAGAAAAAAGCCGCGCCAAAGAAGAAAGCCGTGAGCAAGCCGAACGATGATATTGACGTGATCGAATAATCCGCTGACCCGGTAATTCAAACTTCCTGCTTTGGTTTTGTTGACTTTCATGCTGCACGGCGGCATCAAGCAAGACACAACAACGGGAAGGGACCGGGATGAAAAAGCTCTATGGCAGTGCCACCGAGGCGCTTGATGGATTGCTGAGCGACGGGATGATGATCGCCGCCGGTGGTTTTGGGCTTTGCGGTATTCCTGAACTGCTTTTGCAGGCGATCAAAGACGCCGGAACCAAGGATTTGACCTTTGCGTCCAACAACGCAGGCGTGGATGATTTTGGCATTGGCATTTTGTTGCAGACCAAACAGGTCAAAAAGATGCTGAGTTCTTATGTTGGCGAGAACGCTGAATTCATGCGCCAGTATCTGAGCGGCGAATTGGAGCTGGAATTCAACCCGCAAGGCACATTGGCCGAACGGATGCGCGCCGGGGGCTGCGGCATCCCCGGGTTTTATACCAAAACCGGCGTCGGCACGGTGATTGCTGATGGCAAAGAGCATAAAGACTTCAACGGCGAGACCTATATTCTTGAGAAAGGCATCTTTGCCGACCTCTCGATCGTCAAAGCCTGGAAAGCGGATGAAACCGGAAATCTGGTGTTCCGCAAGACGGCGCGCAATTTCAACCCGCCTGCGGCCATGTGCGGCAAGATCTGTGTCGCCGAGGTAGAAGAGATTGTGCCGGTTGGCTCGCTTGACCCTGATCTGATCCACCTGCCGGGGATATATGTGAACCGGCTGATTCAAGGCCAGCACGAAAAACGCATTGAGCAACGCACCACACGCCGACAGGAGACTGTATAATGCCTTGGGACCGCAATCAAATGGCCGCACGGGCGGCGCAGGAACTGGAAGATGGCTGGTATGTGAACCTGGGCATCGGCATTCCGACATTGGTGTCCAATCACATCCCCGAAGGCGTTGAGGTGACGTTGCAATCAGAAAACGGCATGTTGGGCATGGGACCGTTCCCGTTTGAGGGCGAGGAAGACGCCGATCTGATCAATGCGGGCAAGCAGACAATCACCGAACTGCCGCAGACCGCGTATTTCGATAGCGCCACAAGTTTTGGCATGATCCGGGGCGGCAAGATTGCCATGGCAATTCTGGGCGCAATGGAAGTGGCTGAAAACGGCGATCTGGCCAATTGGATGATCCCCGGCAAGCTGGTCAAAGGCATGGGCGGGGCGATGGATCTGGTGGCTGGCGTGGGCCGGGTGGTTGTGGTGATGGATCACACCAACAAACATGGCGACAGCAAGATACTGAAGGAATGCACGCTACCACTGACCGGCAAAGGCGTGGTTGACCGGATCATCACCAATCTTGGCGTGCTGGACGTGACCCATAAGGGGCTGCATATAGAAGAGTTGGCCCCCGGTGTGACCCGCGAGGATATGATCGCCGCGACCGAGGCGACAATCGTCTGACCGTGCCCAAGGCCCCGGATCAGACCCCGGGGCGGGGAATGGCGTCAGTTCATGATGTTAAACACACAGCCATCGCTAATCAGTTCCGGCGGCGTGGTGCATAACCCACGCGCCACCTGAAAGGCCGCCAGCACCTTGGGCACATAATCCCGGGTTTCAGCGAAAGGCGGCACCCCCTGGTGGTTGCGGATCGAGCCTTCGCCGGCATTATACCCGGCCAGAACCAAGATCGGGTCGCTGTCAAATTCCTGCATCAGGAAATTCAGGTATTTGACCCCCCCAGCGATATTGTCTTCCGCTACCATCCGGTCTTTGACACCAAAACGGTCGGCGGTGGCGGGCATCAGTTGCATCAGGCCTGACGCCCCTGCCCCGCTGACCGCGTTTGCCTTGCCGTTGGATTCCACCGAAATCACCGCCAACACCAAGGCTGGCGACACATTGGTGCCAATGGTGGAACGCAGGATTGGGATACCCTGGGCGCTGGCAATCTCTTGCAGGGCTTGCAGACGCGGTGCCGTGACCTGGCCGGACCCATTCAATATAGCCAGGGCGGAATCAAGCCTGCCGGGGCCGGAACTGGCGATTTCAGGCGATACCTTTTCCCAAAACCAGGCATAGCGCCCGATGGGTTCATCAATGTCTTGTGTGGTATCTGAATCTTCAACCTCGGTGCTGGCCGGTTTGATTGGCGCAGCATATACCGGTTCAGTTGGGTCGATCTGGACATTGATACGGTTCTTGCTGCCTGGCGCTGGCGGTTTCACCCGCTTGGCCGAAAATGTCGAATAGGTTTTGGGGGCTTCAGCAAAAACCGGTGTGGACATAGCCACGACCAGCCCTAAAAGGCCGACTTTAATAATACGCGCATTCATCTGCTTGCCTCGAATTTATTTTAGGTCGTCTTTTGTCGGCAATCTTGCGGGAAACGGACCAAAGCGCCAGAAAAACCCGCCCAATTCTGTCAATTTTGCCAGAATTGACGTGCTTTTGCATCGCTTCAAGTACGCAAAAACAGAAATATTAGGCGTTTATCCGTTTATTTTCAAACCGTTACAGAAAGTTTTCAAAAATATTAAATTTTGGCGGAAATTTCCTGTTTCAGCCCAATTTTTGCCACTGACGCCCGCCTATATAGCCCCATACCGCGACGGACACGAACCATGACACCATGAGAGAGACCATGGTTCGGCAAAGGACGGCGAGGCCAAACGTAAACCTTAGATCCTTTGGAGGGACAAACAATGATCAAATATTTCAAAAACTTTCGCAATGACGAAGACGGCGCCGTAACAGTTGACTGGGTTGTCCTCACAGCCGCGGTTGTTGCTTTGGCCGGGGCTGCTTACAGCTCGATCCAAGGTGGTGCCACGGCCCTGACCAGCACAACCGGCGACTTCATCGAGGCGCAGGACCCTAACTAAGTCACCCGATTGATTTAACAACACGACAAGGCCGTATCCTTCTGAACGCAGGGTACGGCCATTTTAATTGCATTTATGGCATCGGAAACGGGCGCCAATCTGGAACAGGGCGGTCTGTCCATGCGATCGCTTTGGATCGCAGACAATCAAGCCTTCGCAGTTATTGACAAACCCAATACGGTTTCTTGAAAAATATTCGAAAAATTGGCCATATTGCGAACACATTCACCGGTATCCAGGAATTCAGATCACACCTGAGACAAAGTTTACTGCATGTTTATCAATAAATTAGAAGAAAAATGGCCGTCTCCTCTTGAAACTTTATTTTCGCTTGAAACCGTCAAACTGCTGCCCCAATCGCATGGTTATTTATGCATACACCGCGTTGATACGATCCTAACCAGAGAGAAACGGATCGACAGTGTCAACGTAGTTCAAAGAAATCAAACCCTCGGAGGGATATACAATGATCAAATATTTCAAAAACTTTCGCAATGACGAAGACGGCGCCGTAACAGTTGACTGGGTTGTTCTCACAGCCGCGGTTGTTGCTTTGGCCGGGGCTGCTTACAGCTCGATCCAAGGTGGTGCCACGGCCCTGACCAGCACAACCGGCGACTTCATCGAGGCGCAGGACCCTAACTAAGCCTGGCGCTTATTGAATGAACCACAAAGGGCCGTGTCTTTTTCATAAGCGCGGCCCTTTGTTTGAGACCCTTCTGCCAAAGGAAAAACCTAATGTTGAAACTGGTTAAGAATTTCGCCCGTAAAGAAGACGGCGCGGTCACTGTCGACTGGGTTGTTCTCACAGCCGCCGTTGTGGTGTTGGCTGGTGTCGCGATCACCTCGCTTCAAGCCGCGTCCGGTGGCCTGGGGGAAAATGTCGGCACCAACCTGTCAGATACCGAAGTCGGCCCATAATGGCCATCGTCAAACAATTGGTGGCTTGCCATCATTCGGTCTTTGGATGTCCCTTGTTCGGACATAATTGACCCTTAATCCGGGTGAAACAAGGTGGCACAAGCCACCGGGCCCACCCCCGCCGAAATGGTTGACGGGCATTGAGATTGTAAAGGAAAAGCTATGCGCGCGGTTTTTGGTTTGGTATTGATTGTCGGTATTGTCCTGGCGGGTGGTGCGGTGATGATGGCCAAGAAATATATTACGGCCTATCAGAATGAATTGGCCCGCGAACGTTCGACCCGGGCCAAGGTGGTGCCAACGGTTGATGTTTATGTGGCTGACCGGACTTTGACTTACGGCGAGATGCTCAGCAAAGATGCGGTTCGCAAGGTGCGGTGGCCTGAAAATGCCATCCCCGAGGGTTCTTTTACCGCCATCGAAGACCTGTTCCCGGCTGAAAATGCCAAACCGCGGTTTATCCTGCGCACCATGGAAAAGGACGAAGCCATTCTGCTGGTCAAGGTCACAGCCCCCGGAGAAGACGCCGGGATTACATCGCAACTTGAACGCGGTATGCGGGCCTTTGCGATCCGGGTTGACGTGTCGACCGGTGTGTCCGGCTTTCTGCGCCCCAGCGACCGGGTTGATATCTACTGGACCGGCAGCATTCGCAATACTATCGAAGGTGCAAATGGCGAAATCACCCGCCTGATCGAAACTGGCGTCAAACTGATCGCCGTTGATCAAAGTGCAGGTGGCGACATTGACGGAACCGTCATTGCCCGCACCGTCACCGTGGCAGTACGCCCTGAACAGGTCGCCGCATTGGCACAGGCCCAGACATCTGGTCGGTTGTCCCTGTCGCTGGTGGGGGTTGGTGATGACACTGTGGCCTCGGCCATCGAAGTCAATCAACGCTCTCTTCTGGGTATGTCGGCGATCGAAATTGTGCCCGAGGTTGTCGAAAAGAAGGTTTGCACCATTCGGACACGGCGTGGCGCCGAAGTGGTGGACATTCCGATCCCTTGCTCAAACTGAAGCAAATTCAAACGGTTAGTTTATTTAGTAGTGAGTACGGGGCCGCGTTTCAGACGCGGCCCTTTTTGTTTCTGTTGCCAGTTACCCACATAAAGTAAGGCACACAAACCATTGATTCTTGCAATAAAAACAGAATTGGCGCAGTGTGATTGAAATCCGGGCAACAAGACCCGACTTAATGAGGCGTGATCGGAGAGGCAGGTCACATGAAAATTGACAAGTGGATGAAAGCCGCCCTTTTGGGGCTGGCGATCGCATCTTTCCCTGTGGCACCCAAGTTTGCCATCGCGGAATCTTTGCGAATTGTGAATCGCGGCACTGCAACAACGCTAAGCGTGCCGATGAACCGGGCGGTGGTGGTCGAAAGCGATGTACCGTTTTCCGAACTTAGCATCGCCAACCCCGGCATCGCGGATATTTCGTCGCTGTCGGATCGCACGATTTATGTATTGGGCAAAAGCCCCGGCATCACCACGCTGACCCTGCTGGACGGCACCGGACAGCTGATCACCAACGTCGAGGTCAGAGTGGCCGCCGATGTGACCGAATTCAAAGAACGCCTGCGCCAGATCCTGCCAGGTGAGCAGATCGAAGTGCGCACCGCCAATGACGGTATCGTGCTTTCGGGTGTTGTATCCAGCTCGCAACGTTTGCAGCGGGCCCTTGATCTGGCCGAACGTTATGCCCCCGAGCGGGTTTCGAACCTGATGTCGGTTGGCGGTGTTCAACAGGTCATGCTTAAGGTGCGGTTCGCTGAAATGCAGCGGAATGTGTCAAAATCCCTTAGTTCCTCGCTGTCTTTCAGCGGCGGAAGCGTCACCGGCGGCACCGGAGGCCTGAACAACCAGGGCGCCGTGACCAATGCGCTGGGCGGCAATATTCCCTTTGCGAATGACAACGCCGGGGCAGTTCTGTTCGGGTTTAATGCCGGATCGGTACAGGTTGGCCTGCTGATCGAAGCGTTAGAGCGAAAAGGTGTCGTACGCACCCTGGCCGAGCCGAACTTGTCGGCCCTGTCGGGCCAAGAGGCGACATTCCTGGCTGGTGGTGAGTTTCCAATCCCGGTGGCACAGGAAGACAGTAACATCACAATCGAATACAAACCCTTTGGTATCGAATTGAAATTCGTGCCCCGGGTGGTGGACGGCGACATCATCAACCTTGAACTGAATGCCGCGGTTTCGGCCGTCGACCCGACCAATTCAGTTACCTTAAACGGCTTTTCGGTCCCCGCCTTTATCCGGCGCGAGACATCGACCACAGTTGAATTGCGCGACGGTGAAAGCTTTGCGATTGCCGGGCTGATCCAGGACGACTTTATTGATAACGCGTCGCAAATCCCTTGGCTGGGCGATGTTCCGGTCCTTGGCGCGCTGTTTCGCTCTGCCGATTATCAGCGCAGCCAGACCGAATTGGTGATCATCATCACCGCACATCTGGTAACCCCGACCCGAGGCGAGGCCCTGGCCCTGCCGACAGATCGGATCAAGCCACCCAGCGAAAAGGGTCTGTTTCTGTTCGGCCAGATTTCCCGAACAGAACGGGCAGGCTCTCGGGCAGCTGCGGAAGTGGCAAAGCAGGATTTCACCGGCTCTTACGGCTATGTAATGGACTAGAACGATCCCCGGCCGATATCTGAATACCGGTATCTCGGCACTGGCCGGCTTGGAACTCTGAAAGCAAAAAGGACGACGGGCAAATGTTGAAAATGGCTACAGCACTGGGTTTGACAGTTGCAATCGCTGGCTGTTCACAAGAAGCCGGGCACCGGGTAGATGGCGGCGCCTTTGGCAACGCTACGTTGAACAACACCTTGGTAATGAACGGCGATCGCTCTTACACGATTGGCCTGGCCAACCGATTTGCCTCAGAAGTACCGTCAATGGTCAACTTCGCCTTCGACAGCGTGGTTCTGGACGGCGAAGCGCGGGCCGCTTTGGATTTGCAAGCCAACTGGATCAAGCAATTCCCCGAAATCCGCTTCCGGGTTTATGGCCACACTGATGCGGTTGGATCAAACGCCTATAACCGTAGTTTGGGCAAACGCCGGGCAAATGCCGTGGTTCGTTATTTGTCTGCACGCGGCATCAGCCGTTCGCGGCTTGAGGCGGTGGCGTCGTTCGGCGAAACACAGCCGCTGATCGTCACACAGGCACGCGAACGCAAGAATCGCCGCACCGTGACCGAGGTTACCGGCTTTGTGAAGCGTCATCCGACCCTTCTGGATGGCAAATACGCGCAAATCATCTTTCGCGAGTATATCGCCAGTGCTTTGCCTGTCACAGGTCTGTCCGATTCGAAAAACGCCGGCAGCTTTGAAACTCAGTAATAACCCGATTTCCGGGGTATCGTTGCTCAATTCCCTACAATTGGGGTTTTTTAGCCCAATTATTGCCCAATTTGCCTGCAATCTTAGCCTCAATGGGTGACGTGCGACCAAACCCTGGTCGTACGCAGGCAAAAGCAGGACGGAACAATAAGGGGTAGAAGCCCTGACCGCCTGCCAAGCCTCCGAAATGAGGATGAAGGCAATGAGCAGCGCAGCGCAGCAACCGGAAAACAACCCGATCGTGGCATGTACCGTCAGCCGGGACGTGCAGAATTTTGATCTTTTGATCGAGGACATGGAAGCCGCACTTGGCGAAAACTGGGGCGACCTTGGGTTTGCGGAAGCATTGGCGTTCTTTGGCCAACCCGAGGCCGAAAGCCTTGAGTTCATAGCGCTGGCAATCGACAATGAAGACGAAGAAAACCTGATCCTGATGGGCGAGATCATCACCCAGGCCAAATCCCGTGATATTCAGGTGATCCTGATCGCCGAAGATGTGACCCCTGCGGCGCTGCATAAATTGCTGCGCAAGGGTGCGGATGAATTTGTGCCCTATCCTCTGCCGGAAAACGAATTGCAAACGGCGATAGACCGGTTGAAAAAGGTTGAGGAAAAGGTGCCTGAACCTGAAACGACCAATAAAATTCAACTGCAATCCGGCAGTGCCCGTGAAGGTGCGTTGATTGTGGTGCACGGGCTGGCCGGTGGATCCGGGGCGACAACTTTGGCCGTCAATCTGGCCTGGGAACTGGCCTTGATGGACAAAGAAGATCAATCCAGCGTTTGCCTGATTGATCTGGATTTCCAGCACGGGTCGGTTTCGACCTATCTTGACCTGCCCCGGCGCGAGATTGTTTATGAAATGCTGTCGGAAACCGAAAGCATGGATGAGGATATATTCAGTCAGGCCCTGCTGTCTTACGAGGGCAAATTGCAGGTTCTGACCGCGCCAAACGACATGATCCCGCTTGATCTGCTCACCCCCGAGGACATCCAAAGGGTAATCGACATGGCGCGCAGCCACTTTGACTATGTGGTGATTGATATGCCCAAGACGCTGGTGATGTGGTCCGAAACCGTCTTGCAGGCGGCGCATGTGTACTTTGCCACGATGGAGCTGGACATGCGGTCGGCCCAGAACGCATTGCGGATGAAACGCGCGCTTCAAGGCGAGGATCTGCCGTTTAACAAACTGCGCTTTGCGCTGAACCGCGCCCCCAAATTCACTGACCTTTCGGGCAAAAGCCGGGTCAAGCGGATGGCAGAAAGCCTGGGGATAACCATTGATCTGCAACTGCCTGACGGCGGCAAACAAGTGGTCCAATGTGGCGACCATGGCATGCCACTGGCGACATCCGCTGCCAAAAATCCGCTGCGAAAGGAAATCGCCAAGCTGGCGCGATCCCTGCACGATCTGGGTCAAAGCGACGCCGAAGCGGCATAATTTATTAAATCGGGGCTAAATCACATGTTTTCCAAGTATAAAAAATCTGCAAATAAGGTGGCACCAGCGCAGCCCGAAATCGCCAAGGTGGATGCCGCCAAGCCGGTCACACCCGAGATTGCACCGCATCCGGCATCAACCATGCGCAAACCGTTGAAAATGCAAAGTGGCGATACGGCACCGCAGGACAAGGAACGCAAACGCAAAGAGCGGATGGGCGAAATCAAGGTCGAGCTGCATCGCCTGTTGCTGGAAAACCTGAACCTGTCGGCATTGGAAAATGCCAAAGAGACCGAGTTGCGGGCCGAGATCAGCACCATCACCGGCGAGTTGCTGGAAGAAAAGGGCATTGTCCTTAACCGTGAAGATCGCACCACGCTGAACAAGGAACTGTATGACGAGGTCAAGGGGCTTGGCCCGCTTGAAACCCTTTTGAAGGACGACACGGTCAACGATATTCTGGTCAACGGGCCGCATCAGATCTTTGTTGAACGTGACGGCAACCTGGAACTGACCGACGTCACCTTCAAGGATGAAAAGCACCTGATGCGGATCATCGACAAGATCGTGTCGGCCGTTGGTCGGCGGGTTGACGAATCCAACCCTTACGTTGACGCCCGTCTGGCGGATGGTTCGCGTTTCAACGCGATGGTGCCGCCGGTTGCGGTTGATGGATCGCTGGTTTCCATCCGGAAATTCAAAAAGGACAAGCTGTGCATTGATGACCTGGTGGGTTTTGGCGCCTTTACCGAAGAAATGGCCGCCTATCTTCAGGCCGCGGTGTCCACCCGTCTGAACATCATCGTCTCAGGCGGTACCGGTTCCGGTAAAACCACCGCGCTGAACGCATTGTCATCGTTCATCGACAACGAAGAACGCATCCTGACCATCGAAGACACGGCCGAATTGCAACTGCAACAGGTTCACGTCGGCCGGATGGAAAGTCGCCCACCCAACGTTGAAGGCAAAGGCGAGGTTTCCCCACGCGATTGTCTGAAAAACGCCCTGCGGATGCGCCCGGACCGGATCATCGTTGGCGAAACCCGCGGCGAAGAAGTGATCGACATGTTGCAGGCGATGAACACCGGCCACGACGGATCAATGACCACGATCCACGCCAACAGCGCACGCGACGGCATCAGCCGTCTGGAAAACATGATCGCCATGGCCGGGATTGATATGCCGCTCAAGGCGATGCGGGCGCAGATTTCTTCGGCGGTGAACCTGATTGTTCAGGTGTCGCGGCTTCAGGATGGATCGCGCCGCATGACCTCGATCACCGAAATAACCGGCATGGAAGGCGATGTGATCTCGATGCAGGAAATATTCAAGTTTCAGCGCGTCGGCCTGACCCCGGAAAACAAGATCATCGGCCATTTCACCGCCACCGGTGTTCGCAGCCATTATTCTGAACGGTTCCGGATGTGGGGCTTTGATTTGCCTGCATCGATCTATGAACCCAGCAACGTTGAGGTAACGGGATGAGTCTGAGCGCAGAACCAATTATCTATGGCCTGATTTTCCTGGGCGTGCTGGTACTGGTCGAAGGCCTGTATCTGGTGGCCTTTGGCAAATCCATCAGCCTCAACAGCAAAGTCAACCGACGTCTTGACCTTTTGTCCAAGGGCGGCGCGCGTGAACAGGTGCTGGAACAGCTGCGCAATGAAATGCAGCAGCATATGAAATCGCGCACCATTCCGCTTTATTCGCTGTTGGCGGAAAAGGCGCAAAAGGCGGCGATTGCCTTTACCCCGCGCCAGTTGATCATGATCATGGGCGGTATGGCCGTCATTGCCTTTATCGGCCTGACCATCGGCACCGAAACCGACCCGGCGATCCGGGCGTTTGCGTCCATTGGGATCGGCATCGTTTCGGTCTATATGTGGGTCAATTCCAAGGCCAAGAAGCGCATGGAAATGATCGAGGAACAATTGCCTGACGCGGTTGAACTGATGGTGCGCTCGCTCAAGGTCGGGCATCCGTTTACATCCGCGATCACCATCGTTTCGAAAGAAATCGAAGATCCGCTGGCGACCGAATTCGGCATCATCGCCGACCAGAATGCCTATGGCCGTGATGTTGGCGATTCGCTGAAAGAAATGGCTGAACGCCTGGACATGCAGGATTTGCGGTTCCTCGCCGTGGCCGTGACCATTCAGCAGCAATCAGGTGGTAACCTGGCGGAAATTCTGGCCGGCCTGGCCCAGGTGATCCGTGCGCGTTTCCGCCTGTTTCGCCGGGTCAAGGCAATCACCGCCGAGGCACAATGGTCGGGCAAGTTCCTGTCGGCCTTTCCGCTGATGTGCCTGGGGGTGATCATGGTGTCTGACCCCGGCTATTACGACGAAGTTCTGGACCACGAATATTTCATCCCGGCCTGTTTCTTTGTCGGCATCATGCTGACCATCAACCTGTTCGTCATGCGCACGCTGACCGACATCAAAGTATAAGAGGGCGACATGGAATTTCTTGCGCAAATCAACGATTTCCTGACCGGGCATCTAGGCGAATTCGGGCCTTTGATCGTGGTAGGAGCCTTGGGTCTGTTCATGATCCTTCTGGTCATCCCGCTGATGATGATCCAGCCCGAAGACCCGCTCAAAAAGCTTCAGCGCAACCTGGCAAAAGATCGCCAGAAAGGCGCTAAAGGCAAAAACGACCAACTGCGTCATGCCGCCGCCAACCAAAAGTTGCAAAAATTCGCCAACTTTCTTGAACCACAGGACGCCGAAGACCTGTCGGCCATGCAGCTGACACTGCGCCAGGCCGGCTATCACTCAAAGGACGCCGTGCGGTTTTTCCACTTTATGCAGATGATATTGGGGGTTATCGGTCTTGCCGCTGGTGCTGCGTATATCTGGATGCTGAGCAACAACGGTCAGGAAGTGGATCAGCAAACCATCCTGAAATTTGTCATCGGCCCCGGTGGGGTCGGCTATTTCCTGCCCAAATACTGGGTCACCCGCCGGGTCGCGGCCCGCAAGGAAGAGATCACCGCAGGGTTTCCCGACGCCTTGGACATGATGTTGGTTTGTGTCGAAGCGGGGCAGTCGCTTGATCAATCCATTATCCGGGTTGCCGGTGAACTTCAGGCCTCTTACCCGGCGATGGGTGAAGAATTTCAGGTCGTGGCCCAGGAAATGAAGGCCGGTAAGGAAAAGTCGGCGGTTCTGCGCGATATGGGCAACCGGTGTGGCGTGCAGGATGTGTCATCCTTTGTCACGGTTCTGATCCAGTCGGCCTCGTTCGGCACCTCGATTGCCGATGCTCTGCGGGTTTATTCCAGTGAAATGCGCGATAAACGCATCATGCGCGCAGAAGAAGCAGCAAACAAGTTGCCAACCAAAATGACACTTGCCACAATGGGGCTGACGGTTCCGCCGTTGCTGGTTATCCTTGTGGGTCCATCAGCCAACGGCATTTCGAACCTGGGCGGCATGGGAGCCAAGTAATTGGCACGGAAATTTTGGTAACATTCACAAACACAGGACGCATCCTGTTTGCCATCACCGTGGCTTTGGCCGTTGTCCTGGTGATGGCGTCTTGCGCTCCGCGCGCGATTTCCAACACCAAAGGCGGACCTTATGCGCCCGGCCTGGACCGATCCAAGGGGACGGTAGACAATATCGAAGTGGCCCATCGCCTAATGGAGGCCGGGCAATACGAACTGGCGCTTAGCTCGTTTACCCGTGCCGCCCTTGACGATGGGCTGTCGGGCGAAATCCTGAACGGTATGGGCACCGCAAATCTGGGCCTGGGCCGGTTGGGCCAATCCGAAGAATTGCTGCGCCGTGCCGTCAAGGAAGAACCTGATTGGGCCGAGGCCTGGAACAATCTGGGTGTTTTATTGTTGGAGCGCGACGAATTGAGCGAGGCCACACAGGTTTTACGCAAGGCATATGCCCTGGATGATGGCCAAAACGACTCAATCCGCGATAATCTTCGCTTGGCCCTCGCAAAAATGGAAAATGCTGATAATAATACTGGACAAGAAGAAGAATATAAATTGGTGCGGCGGGGAAGCAGTGACTATCTGATCCGCAAGACACCATGATCTGAGGCAAGAGCAGTAAAGGGACGCAAAAATGCGCCATTTTTTCCTGATTCCGATGTGCTTGGCAGGTGGGTTGACACTGGCTGGCTGTACAGAAAAGGCCGATGAAACCGTTGAACGCGCGTTTCAGGACGTCAATGTGGTGGACGAGCATGATCTGAACGATGTGATGCTGACGGTTGCCGATCCCAATGAGGCGGTAAGTTACTTTCAACGCGCCGTGAAATCAACACCCGACAGGATTGATCTGCAACGCGGGTTGGCCAAGTCTCTGGTGCGCGCACGCCGTGTCACTGAAGGCGTCAGCGCCTGGGGCAAACTGGTCAAAATGGAAGGTGCCACGCCTGACGACATGGTTGATCTGGCTGATGCGCAAATTCGCAACGGCAATTGGGACAAGGCGAAAAAGACGCTGGATAGCGTGCCACCCACCCACGAATCCTTTAAACGCTACCGGCTTGAGGCGATGGTGGCAGATGCCAACAGCGACTGGAGCCGGGCCGATACGTTTTATGAAACTGCCGTTGGCCTGACCACACGGCCCGCCGGTGTCATGAACAACTGGGGCTATTCCAAACTGACGCGCGGCGATTTCACCGATGCCGAACGCCTGTTCGGAGAGGCGATCCGCCAGGATACCACGCTTTTCACTGCCAAGAACAATCTGGTTCTGGCCCGTGGCGCGCAACGCAAATACACCCTTCCGGTGATCCCGATGAGCCAGGTCGAGCGGGCGCAATTGCTGCACACCATGGCGCTTTCGGCGATCAAACAAGGCGATGTCGAGACCGGCAAAGGTCTTTTGCGCGAGGCGGTCACCACCCATCCGCAGCACTTTGAAGAGGCCGTCCGCTCGCTCCGCGCGCTTGAGAAAGCCTAAGACCAGTGGCCATTTCGCTGACACAGGCGTGGTGGTTTCTGCCCTTTGTTTTGCCGATCTGCTTTTATGTCATCTATACCGACATAAGTGAGATGCGCATTACAAATCAGGCAGTTATCGCAATGGGCGTGGTGTTCCTCGTGATCGGCCTGATCCCTTTGACGTGGCCTGAATACGGTATGCGTTTGGTGCAATTGATCGGGGTCCTGGTGCTTGGCATCGTGCTGAACGCCGCAGGCGTGATGGGTGCAGGTGACGCCAAATTCGCAGCCGCAGCCGCACCCTTTATTGCACCCGCCGACTTGCGGTTCATCATCGTCATCTTCACCGCCAACTTGCTGGCGGCTTATGTAACCCACAGGCTGGCCAAACATTCGCCCCTGCGGCGCATCGCGCCGGATTGGAAAAGCTGGAACACCGGCAAGAAATTTCCCATGGGGTTGGCCTTGGGGGGGACCTTGGCGACCTATCTGATCATGGGTGCGGGGCTGTGGGCATGGATAGCCGATTAGTCGTACCAACTTCCTAAACCCGGGCCTGCTAGAGTTCGAAAAAATGACACAATCGCCCAGTAACCCCCAGTAACCCCCGGCATTCCAAAGGCCAAAATACCCCGGCAACAACAACGCCCCACACCAGAAGAGCAAAAGGCAGGCACATCCGATGAATATGATACCCACCGCCGTTCTGGCCCCCCCGCCGCCGCGCAACATGGAGGACATGCAACTGCCGCCGGTGATGATGCGCGACATCCTGCTAAAGACCATTTTCCGCAAGAACGTCAACATGGTCACCGAGATTTCAGAGGCGCTTGGCCTGCCCGTGCCAATTTCCCAGGAACTGGTCGATATTGCCCGTGAACAGAAATTGCTTGAGGCGACAGGCACGCTCAGTGCCGGGGCAGGCAATGAAATGGGCTATCAACTGACCGATGCAGGCAAGGCGCGCGCGCTGGATGCCCTTGGCCAGTCGGAATATTTTGGCGCCATGCCGGTGCCGTTGCATATCTATAAAGAACAGGTCGAACGTCAGTCGATCAAGAACATCCAGATCACCCGCGACCAGTTGGTCAACGCCATGGGCCATCTGGTTCTGCCTGACAGCCTGCTAAGCCACCTTGGCCCAGCCGTCAGTGCCGGGCGGTCAATCCTGATGTATGGCCCACCCGGCAACGGCAAATCTTCAATTTCAAACGGCATTCGCGACGCCCTCGGGGATCAGGTCTATGTGCCCCGGGCCATTGAATATGCAGGCCAGGTAATCACCGTTTATGACCCGATCGTGCATACGCTGATCGAACAGTCGGCGGATGCCCCCGACCAGCTGCGCCGCTCAAAACGGTTCGACAGCCGCTATGTCGCCTGTGAACGCCCCACCGTTGTCACCGGCGGCGAATTGACGCTAAGCATGCTTGATCTGGTCTATAACCCGACTGCGCGCACCTATCAGGCGCCGTTGCAATTGAAATCGACCGGCGGGATCTTCATCGTCGATGACCTTGGTCGCCAGGAAGAATCGCCTCAGGCCTTGATCAACCGCTGGATTGTGCCGCTTGAGGAAAGCAAAGACATCCTTGGCCTGCAATCGGGCGAAAAATTCGAAGTGCCGTTTGACACGCTGGTGATCTTTTCCACCAACTTCCACCCGAACGAAATTTTCGACAAGGCGGCTTTGCGCCGTATTTTCTTCAAAATCAAGATCGACGGACCAAATCAGGAAAACTATCTCAAGATATTTGCACTTGTGGCGCGCAAAAAGGGAATTCCCCTGGATGAATCGACGCTCGTGCATCTGTTAAAGAAGAAATACCCGACGATTGACAATGTTTACGCCAATTATCAGCCGGTGTTCCTGATCGACCAGATGATTGCGATTTGCGAATTCGAAGGTATCCCCTATCAGATGTCCCCGGACCTGATTGACCGCGCCTGGGCCAACATGTTCGTCAAAGACGAAGTCATAGTTAAATGAATGGTGGCAAATGATCGGCCTAGCCGGTTGTGGCCGGATGGGCGCGCCGATGCTGGCCGCCCTGCGCGCGGCAGGGTTTGACGCGCGCGGTTTTGATCTGCGCCCGCCCTCTGAATTTGGCGTCCTTGAACCTTTCATGACCGACGATCCTGCGCGTTTTGCGCGCGATCTCGAAACCTTGATCACCGTGGTGCGCGACATCCCTCAAACCGACGATGTTTTGTTTAATATTCAGGGATTTATCAATTCTCCCAGCCTCACCCGCGTAATCATCTCGTCAACATTGTCGCCGCGCTATGTGACCGCCCTGCGTGCCCGCACCCCGGCACATATCGCCCTGATCGACGCCCCCATGTCCGGCGCTCGGATTGCCGCACAGGAGGCACGATTGTCCTTCATGTTGGGCGGCGACACAGGTGATCTGGACCAAGCCCAACCACTGTTCGCCGCCATGGGCGCGCATTTTCATCGCATGGGCGGGTTCGGCTGCGGAATGCAGGCCAAGGTTCTGAACAACCTGCTGGCGGCGTCCTCCATGGCAACGACCCGGCTGGTTCTGGACTGGGCCGAAGATACCGGATTGGATCAAAAGGCGTTGTTGGCGTTGCTGCACACTTCATCCGGGCAAAACTGGTTTGCATCCGGCATGAACGACATCGAATTCTCGCGCGATGGCTGGACGCCCGACAACACCTTGGCGATCATCGTCAAAGACATCGAAAGCGCGCTGGATGCTGCCCCTGACGGTGCCGACACCACCCTGCCCCGCCAGGTTCAGAAAGCCATTCGCAATCTCACCCCGGCCAGTTGAGGCTGCGATCTTTCGATGACAAAAACCGAAGGAACACTCGAATGCCAGACATAGCTCATACAGCCTTTGAAATGATCTCTGGTATGACACCAGTTATGCGGCCCGGCGATTTTGTTTTTGTCACATCTGATGACCCTGATCTTGTTGCTTCACTTTCTTCCAAAGCCATTTCCACCTTCAAGGAAGATGAAGGGATGTCCATGCTCGTCCCTATCGAGGTGGCCGAAAAATCAATGCAGAATATAGATCACCCAATGCGCTGCATTACTCTCAATGTGTTTTCATCGCTTGAGGGGGTTGGCCTTACTGCGGCGGTGGCAACTGCTCTTGGTGACAACGCTATCCCTTGCAACATGATTGCCGCATTCCACCACGACCATGTGTTTATCCCATCTGAAAAAAGCGATGAGGCTTTGGCGGTTTTGATTTCATTGCAAAACCAAGCAACCAAATAGATCGACATCATTCGCCCTACTTGCACTCTCACCAAACTTTGGCATTCGATCTGTTAAAGCGTTTCGCGTTCGAATTGGACGCGAAACGCTGAAGGCGATGTACAAAACGGTCAAACCGGAGTTTTTGCGTGGTACAAAACCGCCAAAAACCACTCGCCATCGGCTCAGTTCGCGTTAACTTCGCTTGCATGACGACTTCTCTCCCCACCCCCTCTCCGACCACCCGCACCAGCAGGACATGCCAAAGCGTGGCGGATCGAGGCAAGGTGCCGGTGGCGGGTGCGGCAGAGGAACGGTTGCTGGCCGAGGCCGCTGCAAATTTGATGCAAGCGGCAGGGATCGCCTAAGCCGCCGATTTCCCTTGCGTTTTTGCAGGCAATGTTTGAGCAACATGGCATGGATGGGTATCAGTTCATTTTGGCGGGGGTTTCTCTGACCGCACTTGGATCGGGCGCGTTATGGTGGCCGGATCAGCGACATTTTTTGCGTCTCAGACCTGCATCCGGGTAAATCCGACTGGATTGCCCGGCATGGCGGCTCTGCCCTGGCGCCGTATGACACCCGCGATACCCTGAACCGGCTGGCGGCTGATCTGGCGATAACCCAGGCGGCCATTGTCGTCTGCCTCGGCGATAGTTTTGATGATCTGAGTGCTGCGCAGGCCTTGCCGGAATCGGAACGCTTGTGGATTTCCAGATTGCAGGCCGGGCGGCGCTGGGTCTGGATTGAGGGCAATCACGATCCCGGCCCAGCCGAGATCAGCGGTACGCATCTGGCGGAATTGCAGCTTGCTCCGCTCAGTTTTTGCCATATCGCCCGAGAAGGGGCCAGTGGCGAAGTCTCGGGGCATTATCACCCTAAAGCAAGCGTGAAAACCAAGGGGCGGACCATTTCCAGACCGGCCTTTCTGGCGGATAGCTACCGGGTGATATTACCTTCTTATGGGACCTATACCGGCGGATTACGCAGTCATGACGAGGTTTTGACCAAGGTGATGCGCAAGGACGCGATTGCCATTCTGACCGGTCGCAAGCCGAACGCGATTGCGATGCCACGGTAGGGGGTCGCTCGGCAAGCCCTGAAAAGGGCTTTTCTCGCAGGCTACTTCAGGCGGTCAGACCTTCGGGTTCCGGCAGGGATTTGGCACGACAACAAGCGGTCAGTGTATTGGCCAGAAGGCAGGCGATGGTCATTGGACCGACACCGCCGGGAACCGGGGTGATGGCACCCGCCACCTGGGACACACTGGCGAAATCCACATCGCCAACCAGGCGGGTTTTGCCGGCCCCTTTTTCCGGTGCGTCAATGCGGTTGATGCCAACATCAACCACCGTGGCACCCGGTTTGATCCACCCCCCCGGCACCATTTCGGGGCGGCCCACGGCGGCGACAACAATGTCTGCGCGGCGCACCACATCGGCAAGATCGTGGGTTCGGGAATGGGCGATAGTGACGGTACAGCTGTCGCCAAGCAGCAGTTGCGCCATAGGTTTACCGACAATGTTAGAGCGCCCTATAACCACGGCGTTCAAACCGCTGAGCGAGCCGTGGTGATCACGCAGCATCATCAGGCTGCCCAAAGGTGTGCAGGGCACCATGCTTTTCTGACCAGTTCCCAGAAGGCCGACATTCGAGATGTGGAACCCGTCCACGTCTTTGGCCGGATCAATGGAATTGATCACCAGATTTTCGTTTATGTGGCCCGGAAGGGGCAGTTGCACCAGAATGCCATGGACTTTTCCATCACTGTTCAGACGGTCAATCAGCGCCAGCAAGTCGGCCTCGGATGTGTCAACGTCAAGCTTGTGTTCATAGGAATTCATCCCCACCTCGACGGTCATCTTGCCTTTGGACCGTACATAGACCTGGCTGGCCGGGTCTTCGCCCACCAGAACCACGGCCAGGCCCGGGGTTATGGCGTGCGTGTCCTTGATGGTGGTGACATGGGCGGCCACTTTGGCCCGGACGGTTGCGGCAAAGGCTTTGCCGTCGATGATTGTTGCGGTCATGCTTTCTCCTGAAGCAACGGCGGGGTGAACCCCGCCCTAGGATTTGTGGGCAGGGCGGGGTTCACCCCCGCCGCCCGTTAGAACAGCCCTTCGACCTCGCCTGCATCGTTCATGCCAATCGACATGGCGGCAGGCACCCGGGGCAGGCCCGGCATGGTCATGATTTCGCCGCAGATCACCACGATGAACCCAGCCCCTGCCGACAGGCGCACCTCGCGGACCGGCACCGAATGGCCGGTTGGTGCGCCGCGCAACGTCGGGTCGGTCGAGAAAGAGTACTGGGTTTTGGCCATGCAGACCGGCAGATGGCCAAAACCCGCATCCTCCCACAGCCGCAGCTGGTCGCGGATTTTGTTATCGGCGATGACGTCGTCAGCATGGTAAATCCGCTTGGCGATGGTTTCGATCTTTTCGAACAAGCTGATATCGTCGCGATACAAAGGCGCAAACTGGGCCACATCCGCATCGGCCAATTCGGCCACGCGGGTCGCCAAGTCAACCGTGCCCTCGCTGCCCAGCTCCCAATGGCGGCACAGGATCGCCTCGGCGCCTTCGGCGGCGGCACTGTCGCGGATCACTGATACTTCGGCGTCGGTGTCGGTGACAAAGTGGTTGATCGCCACAACCACCGGCACCCCGAACGATTTGAGGTTACCAATGTGGCGCGCGAGGTTAGGGCACCCATCGGCCACCGCCGCCACGTTTTCCCCCCCCAAATCTGCCTTGGCCACGCCGCCGTTCATCTTCATCGCCCGCACGGTGGCCACCAGCACCACAACAGCCGGCGAAATGCCCGCCTTGCGGCATTTGATGTTCATGAACTTTTCGGCCCCAAGGTCGGCGCCAAACCCGGCCTCGGTCACCACGTAATCGGCCAGCTTCAGAGCCAGCTTGGTCGAGGTCACCGAATTGCAGCCATGGGCGATGTTGGCAAACGGCCCGCCGTGCACAAAGGCCGGGTTATTTTCCAACGTCTGCACCAGATTGGGCTGCATCGCATCCTTGAGCAGGACGGTCATCGCCCCGTCAGCCTGAATATCACGGGCATAAATTGCTTTGCGTTCGCGAGTATAGGCGACGATGATGTCGCCCAGACGCTTTTGCAGATCGACCAGATCATTGGCCAGGCACAGGATCGCCATGACTTCGGAGGCCACAGTAATGTCAAACCCGGTCTGACGCGGGAACCCGTTGGCAACACCGCCCAGGGACACCACCGTATCGCGCAAGGCGCGATCGTTCATGTCCATGACCCGACGCCAGACAATCCGGCGCTCGTCAATCTCAAGCGCGTTGCCCCAATAGATGTGATTATCAATCATCGCCGACAGCAGGTTATGCGCCGAAGTAATGGCATGGAAATCACCGGTGAAATGCAGGTTCATTTCCTCCATCGGCACCACTTGCGCCATGCCGCCCCCCGCAGCCCCGCCTTTCATACCAAAGCACGGCCCAAGCGACGCCTCGCGAATACAAATCGCGGTCTTTTTGCCGATCCGGTTCAGACCATCGCCAAGACCAACGGTGGTTGTGGTCTTGCCTTCGCCCGCCGGGGTCGGGTTGATCGCCGTGACCAGGATCAGCTTGCCGTCCTTTTCACCCTTCTGCGAATTGATGAATTCCTGGCTGACCTTGGCCTTGTCATGGCCATAGGGCAACAAATGCTCCGATGGGATGCCCAGCGTGGCCCCAATTTCTTGTATGTGCTTCTTGTTCGCCGCCCGGGCAATTTCGATATCGCTTTTAAAGCTCATGAGTCCATCCTGCTAAATTCCCTGACACCAAACCCGGCCAGCCCATTGTCAGCCATATCTATTTGCTGGCGCATTGGAAGGCAGGATTGCGACATATTCAACCCTTGAAACGGCGAATATGTCGCGCATGGTTTCGGATCGGAAACAGGTTCAGGGCCGCCAGGCGGGTTGATCGGGAATAAACAGCACAAGCTGGTCACCAATCGACACCTTACCGGGCCGTTCAACCCAGGCAGTTACGCCGCGCCGGTTTGCAGCCGCGGGTTTGAAGGCGGCACCATATCCGGGTTGTTCGCCTTCAATCTCGCGACCCGGCAGAACGCAGGGGCGATTTTCCATGTCGACAGTCACGGTCACCCCCGACGGACCTTGCAGGCGCGCCGAAGGCGGGATGTGGGTGAAATCGGGGATGCCGCGCAGCACTATCGACACACCCAGGAATTCAGGATCAAGCTGCTCCAGCCCCATACCTTTCGCTGTTGCGTCCAGTTCCTCGGCCGAAAGGATGGTCAATTGCCGGACATTGCGGATTTGGGTGCCGGTCGGGTAAAGGTTTTTAACCCGGAGACATGCCCCCCGGTTGACGCCTTCGTGCCGCCCACCGGCGACGCCTTCATATCCCAGGTCAAGTTGTTCAACGGCACCGGCCCGCAAGGACCCGCCCGCCGGGACATGCCCCAACCAGACCACTTGGCCCTGGAACCCGGACGCTATCAGCGTCGGCATATTCCACCCTCCGGTTTAACGCGGAACAGGGTTTTTGCATAAGAACCGGTGCCAAGAACGATCACCCCGCAGGTTCCGGCTCCATTCCGCCATCGGACTGCGGTTTCCTGGGTTTGGTTTTGGGAACTGACGTGACGCTGGGCGCGTTGCCTTCGTCTGGCGTGTCGTCCTCGTCATCATCCACATAGGGCGATTCGCCACGCATGACGCGTTCAATCTCTTCGCCGGTCAGGGTTTCATATTCCAACAGGCCTTGCGCCAACCGCTCAAATTCCTTTTTCTTTTTACTAAGGATTTTGTGGGCCGTCTCATAGCCTTCATCAATGAACCGCTTCACTTCAGTTTCGATCAGCTCTTTGGTCGCCGCCGATACGGAAAACCCACCTGCGCCGCCATTGGGGCTATAGCCTGCCGCGGCCTCGCGATAGTCGATATTGCCAACTTTGGTCGACATACCCCATTGCATCACCATGGCGCGGGCCAGCCCGCTGGCCTGTTGGATATCCCCGGCCGGACCGTTGGACACAGTATCTTCGCCCCATTTCAGGACTTCGGCCGCCTTGCCCGCCATGGTCATCGCCAGGCGTTGTTCGCATTGGTCCCGGTGCATCGACAGCTGATCAACTTCGGGCAAGGATACCACCATGCCCAGCGCAGAGCCGCGTGGAATGATCGTCGCCTTATAGACCGGATCACATTTTTCAAGCGCCATACCAACAACCGCATGGCCAGCTTCGTGATAGGCGGTGTGTTCCTTTTGTTCCTGGGTCAGAACCATGGACCGGCGTTCCGGCCCCATCATCACCTTGTCCTTGGCCTGTTCATAGTCGATCATCGTCACAAAACGTCGTCCGAATCGCGCCGCCATCAACGCCGCTTCGTTCACCAGATTGGCCAGATCAGCCCCCGAGAACCCCGGGGTGCCACGGGCAATGATACGCAGGTCCACATCCGGGCCCAGCGGGGTTTTGCGGGCATGCACGCCCAGAATTTTCTCACGACCTTTGATGTCGGGATTGGCCACCTGAACCTCGCGGTCAAACCGACCCGGGCGCAGCAACGCCGGGTCCAGCACGTCCTTGCGGTTGGTGGCGGCCAGAATGATCACCCCTTCGTTGGTTTCAAACCCGTCCATTTCCACCAGCAACTGGTTCAGCGTCTGTTCACGTTCATCATTACCACCGCCGTAACCGGCACCACGATGACGGCCCACGGCGTCAATTTCGTCGATAAACACGATGCAGGGCGCATTTTTCTTGGCCTGCTCGAACATGTCACGCACCCGGCTCGCGCCCACGCCGACAAACATCTCGACAAAGTCCGACCCCGAGATCGAAAAGAACGGAACACCCGCCTCCCCGGCAATGGCGCGGGCCAAAAGCGTCTTACCAGTGCCCGGAGGGCCAACCAGCAAAGCACCTTTAGGAATTTTTCCGCCCAAACGGCTGAATTTCTGCGGATTGCGCAGAAATTCGACGATCTCTTCCAGCTCTTCCTTGGCCTCGTCGATGCCGGCCACATCGTCAAAGGTGACGCGACCTTGTTTCTCGGTCAGCAACTTGGCCTTGGATTTACCGAAACCCATCGCCCCGCCTTTGCCTCCACCTTGCATACGGTTCATAAAATAGACCCAGACGCCGATCAGCAACAGGAACGGCAACAGGGTGATCAGAAACGATTGAAGCACCGACTGTTCCTGCTTTTCGACCCGCATAGCCACATCATTGTCAATCAAAAGCGCTGTGATTCCAGCATCTTCCGGCTTGGTTGTGACATAGTCCTGGCCGTCCGAGCCGCGAAAGCGAACCTGCTCTCCGTCCAGGGTGACCTGTGAAACTTCGCCGCCCCTGACCGAATTGACAAAATCCGAATAGGTGATTTCACGGCTTTGCATGGTGCTGCCCGGTCCGCTGAACATTTTGAACAGCGCCATGATCAACAAAAACAAAACGACCCAAAAGGCGATATTACGTGCGTTGCCCAAAAACAATTCTCCTAGATGTGCGGCTGTGGGGGACCAGCCTGCCAGACTTATAAAATAGAGATGATTTCACTATGTTCAATGCGATAAAAGCGACGCATAGAATTCTTCTTCTCCGCCGACCAGTTCTGCGGTCCAGCCATTGGCCATTCCAGCCAGGGGGGCCGCCACCAGATCGTCGCCGCGCCAAACCGATGGCGAGGCCATCAAGGCCGCGTTTGGAGAGCCAATATCGCGCCAGTTCGGGTTCATCCTCAGGCCCTGCTCGCCCAAGGGGCGCACTTCGCAGCCCGCAGCATCACCCCCGGAAAGCTGCCACCGGCCATCCCAAACCTCGCCGCAGACCACATGTTTACGCCGGACCGCGTTATGCTCGCGACAAATCCAGATGCTGCGGGCCTGTCGCACCACCCGGCAACCGCTTAGGGTGGCCGGGTCACCTTGGCGCACCTTGTTCAACGCATCAAGCAAGGGCGCGCGGCGGGGTGGGTATTCAGCCCCGCTGATCCACATCATGGCCTGCATGAACAGCCGCCGGGCCACCTCGTCGGGCAAAGTGCGGAACTTGCGCAGGCACAAAACCACATTGCCGCCAACAATTGTCACCAAATCGCGGGCCGCCAGAAAACTGTACCAATCCAACGCCTCGCGGGCCTGGGCCATGTTTTGCGCCACTTGGGACAATGCCTGTGAGGTCAGGCCCAAGGGTGCCAGCGCTTCAAGCGCGCGACGTACTTTGATCCGGTCAAAGCGTTCGTCATCATTTGAAGGGTCGTCGAACCAGGTAATTTTGTTCAGGCGCAAAAAGTCGCGCAATTCATCGCGGGATATATCCAGCAAAGGCCGAAATATTGTGATCCCATGCAGGGTGCGCCGTACCGGCATCGCCGAAAGGCCCGTCACACCTGCCGCGCGGATCAGTCGCATCATCACGGTTTCGGCCTGATCATCCGCCGTATGACCCACCGCAATCATCGCGATGGACTGTGATTTGGCCCATTCCGACAACAGCCGATACCGCGCCCGACGCGCCTGATCCGACAGATTTCCGGTGCCGTCCCAGCCTTCCCATCTCAGGGTCTGGTGGGCAATGCCCAGGGACGCCGCCTGGGCCGCAACGTCGCGCGACTCGTCAGATGATTGGCTGCGCAACCCGTGATCAACGGTTGCGACAGATAATTCGACCTGGCCCGGCTCAAAACAATTCGCAAGAATGTGCATTAACGCGGTAGAATCGCCGCCGCCCGACACGGCAATGCCCAGTTTTGTTGGAATGGATGCGTGAAATTTTGCGCGAACCTGCGCCAAAATGTCCATATCCGGTTTCAAGAGCATCCTAATCGCGTCATTTCTTTTCTGGCATCACTGGCCGCCAATGCGCCCGGAAAGCGGGCGCCGACCTCGCCCAAAGTCACACATGCCTGATCCGTCTGCCCAAGCCGCCCAAGCGCCACCCCCAGTTGGAAAAGTGAATCCGGTGCCACCGGGCCGGTTGCATCTGAGGTAAAGCTGGCCAGATAGGCCCGCGCCGCCTCTCGGGTGTCGCCCAACCCGTCCAGCGCCTTGCCACGGCTCAGGTTGGCCTCGGCGGCCAACGGGCTGCCGGGATAGGCGGATTCAAATTCGGTGAACAGGTCCGCGGCTTTTTTATAGGCCCCATCTGCCAGGGCTTTGCTGGCCTGTTGAAAATCCGCCTCTTCGCCGATGGCCATTTGTTCGCCACTATCGACTGTTTCACCGCTATCAGGTGGGGCTATGTTGGCATCACCCACCGGGGCCGCCGCCCCACCGCCCAGCGTCGTGGTTTCGCCCAGCGCGCTGATATCGCCACCTTCCAACTCGACCAGCCGAAATTCAAGATCACCAATCCGGTTGGTGCCATCGGTAACAATTTGGTCAATGCGGTGATCCATCTGTTCGGTCCTGGCCGTCAGACGCTGAAGCTGGGTTTCAATCGAGCCCACCCGCTCCAACACGCTTGAGCCGCCAAGGATCAGGTTCGAGGTGCCTGTGGTCGACAACTCGCGCCGCAGTTTCTGCATTTCCACATGCAGTATCGTCAGTTCCTGGCGGATATCTGCCAGGGTCTGAGCATCCTGAGCCGTCACGACCATTGGCGATAGTCCGACAAACGTCGCCAGAACAAGACCCAAGATGCGCATGATTTTACCCCGTTAAATCGCTGGACAAGAGTGTAACAGCCCGACGGTTCTTCGCATAGCAGGATTCTTCACTGCAAATCTCGATCGGACGTTCCTTGCCAAAGCTGACCACCTTTAGGCGGCTACCCGCAACCCCGCGCGACACCAGGTATTCGCGGGCCGCATTGGCCCGGCGTGCACCCAGGGCAAGGTTATATTCGCGCGTACCCTGTTCGTCGGCGTGGCCTTCGATGATGGCGTTATAGTCCGGGTTCCTTGTCATCCATTCGGCCTGTGCCCCAAGGATTGAACGGGCCACATCGGTCAAGCTGGATTGATCAACCACAAATACCACCCGGTCGCCGACCGATTGCTGAAAGAATGCAATCGACGTCGGATCGGACGCCGACCCATCGCTGATCTCACCGCCACTGCCGCCCTGCCCATTGTTGCCAAACCCGTTGGATCCGGTACAGGCGCTTACCACCAGCAATGCGCCAATTGTCAAAAACTTGCTTAAGATATTCATGCCTGATGCCTCATTTATTGATGCTTATGGTTAATTCTATTGTACCAGTTCTGCGCCCAGT
This sequence comes from Paracoccaceae bacterium, assembly GCA_021648025.1. Lineage (GTDB taxonomy): Bacteria > Pseudomonadota > Alphaproteobacteria > Rhodobacterales > Rhodobacteraceae > NVQY01. The sequence goes on along the minus strand of JAKITO010000025.1, from coordinate 8,662 downwards.
TGGGAATGCTTCCCGGTTATTGTTGCCCGACTACTTTTGCAAAGGCGACCACGATGGGTCCGATCCGCCGTCCGGCGTGCGTACCGGGCGCAGGTTGCGTCCGGTGATATCGACCGAATACAGCGATGACCGCCCGGTGGCACCCTGGGTTTCACGGCTGAACATGATCACCCGCCCATTGGGCGACCAGCTTGGCCCTTCATCCAGGAACGATGCGGTCAAAAGACGCTCTTCTGAGCCGTCCAGCCGCATCACACCGATATGAAACCGTCCTTTGCTTTGTTTGGTGAACGCCACAAGGTCGCCGCGCGGCGACCAGACCGGCGTGCCATAGCGCCCCTGACCAAAGCTGATGCGCTTGGCCTCGCCGCCGCCTGCCGGCATGATGTAAATCTGTTGCGTACCCGAGCGATCACTTTCGAACACGATCCGGTCGCCACCGGGCGAATAACTTGGCGCCGTTTCGATCGACGGCGCACTGGTCAGCCGGGTCCGCTTGCCGTTGGAAACAGTCATGGTGAACAGGTCGGTATTGCCGCCCTGCGCCATTGAAAACACCACCGTTTTGCCATCGGGCGAAAATCGCGGCGCAAAGCTCATCAATCCTTCCGAGGTCTCCAGCACCCGGCGTTTCACCCGCCCCACATCCAGCACATAAATCCGCGGAAACCCCGTTTCGTAACTGGTGTAAAGCAACCGACCGCCATCGGGCGAAAACCGAGGCGAAAGAACAATGGTCGAACTATCAGTCAGATACTGCACATTGGCCCCGTCATAATCCATGATCGCCAACCGTTTGCGCCGGTCATTCTTTGGTCCGGATTCGGAAACAAACGCCACCCGGCTGTCAAAATAGCCACCTTCGCCAGTAATCCGCGCATAAACCGCATCTGCCACCTTGTGCGCCATCCGCCGCCAGCCGTCCGTTTCACCCACAAATTGCAGGCCGTCGCCCAGTTCAGCGCCGCTAAACACGTCATAGATCCGGAACTTCACTGTCAACTTGGACCCCTTGACCGAAACCCCGCCGGCAATCAGCGCCTGGGCATTGATCGCCTTCCAGTCGGCATAATTGACTGGTGCCGCAAAGTCGGTGATTTTACTGATAAACGCCGTGGCCGGGATTTCCCGGAACAACCCGGTGCCCGACAGGTCATCGGCAATCACCCGCGCCAGTTGGTCGCCCATCTTCTTTGCCCTTGAGGTATCAGGCACAAAATCCGGAACTGCAAACGGCAATGGTTCGATCACCCCGTCGGTGATCTCGATCCGCAATGGTTCGGATTGGGCCAGCCGGGGCGTGACCAGCAAGGGAATACTTACTACCAAAGCGCCAAGAAGACTGCAAAGAAATCTGATCATTTGATCCGCATCCTTTCAGGGTTGAACGTCATTTCGATTTCCCGCCATTGACCGTATTTCTCGGCCGGCAGGTCAAATCCTTTTGCACCACAGCGAATAATCGCCCGGCGCGCTGCTTCAAAGGCCTGTTTGGCCGCCGACTCCGGCCCGCCGGAACTTGACAACAGGCGGATGCTGCCGACCTCCGGCTTACCTTCACGGGTCATGGACACGCCAACCGCCACAGTAGTGCCCAACGCCGCAGTTGAGAGCGAGCCAACATTCCAGCAACTTGATACCGCCACTCTGAGCGCATCCTTTTCTCCGCCCGTAAGCGGCGGACCAGTAGGCGCGGCTGGTGTCGGCGTGTTGGTGCCCAGCGCCTCGGCCAAGGCATCTTTCACCCCGGCCTGTGCGGTGGACGTCGGCTCTGGCGCTTTGTTGGGTTCAATCGCAGGCGTTGAAGGCCGTGCCGGACGCAAAGGTGGGCGCGGCGACGTTTTCGGGGCCAAACTTACCACTTCATCCGCTTCGGTAACAATCTGATCTGTGGCCTCTTCGGGGGCCGTCGCCTCGGCGGGTTCCTGCGGCGCCTCGCCCCCCTCATCCGCTGTAACCGGCGGCGTTGTTTCCACATCCGGGGTTGTATCAGGTGGCGGCGCCGCTACCGGCTCCGGGGCCACCCGGTCAATCGGCCGCGGCGGGGGCGGATCATCCGGGCCAGGGGCAGGCGGTTCAAACACCACGTCGGGCGCAGGCGGTTGAACGGTCTCTTCGATCGCCTCAACCTCGGGCGCTGGCTGATCCGGCACGGTTTCCGGTTCCGCATCCGAAATCGGCGGCGATGGCGCCTCTGGGGTAACTTCGTCCGGTACTTCGTCCGGTTCGGCACTCAACTCTGGCGCAGGTGCTTCAGGCTTGGGTTCGGTCAGCGCCACAGGTGCTGCTGTCGCATCCGGCACCTGCATGCCGGTGGTCATCGCAGCAAACTGTTCGGCAGTGATTATCGACACTTCCTGTACCTCGAACGGCAAAGGTTCTGCGTCAAACGAGCCACCAACAGCGACCCATCCCAGCAATGCCAGATGTGCTGCCCCCGATATTTTGGTTCCGGTCTGCACGCCCGTTCCCTCACTGCCCCGGCTCGTCCAATGTCGGCCCGCCGACATCCGTCACCAGCCCGACATTGGAAAACCCGCCCGCACTCAACGCGCCCATCACCTGCATCACCTCGCGGTAGGGCACCGCACCATCGGCCCTTAAAAATACCCGGTCGGTCTCGCGCTCGGCCGCAATTGCGCGCAGCTTGTTCACCAATTGATCGCGCGGGGTCGGCGTGGTCATGATCTGCACCTCGCCATTGGCCAGAATGGTCACACTCAACGGTTCTTCAGAGTCCGACGCCAACGCCCCCGCCGCCGCCTTGGGCAGATCAACCGGCACACCAACGGTCATCAATGGGGCCGCCACCATGAAGATAATCAACAAAACCAGCATCACATCGACAAACGGCGTCACGTTGATCTCGGCCATGGGCCGGGTTCGCGCCCGCCCCCGCCGCCGCCTGCGCCCGCCTGATCCGGCCTGTTGAACCCCGGCACCCATCGCCTAACTATCCAACTGACGCGACAGGATGGTGGCAAACTCATCGGCAAACGCCTCATAGCCGCCGACTATCCGGTCACTGTCGCTGCTCAGCTTGTTAAAGAATACCACCGCCGGGATCGCCGCCAACAGGCCCAGACCCGTGGCCAGCAATGCCTCGGCAATCCCCGGTGCCACCACGGCCAGGCTGCTGTTTTGTTGTTCCGCGATTTCGATGAACGCGTTCATGATGCCCCAGACCGTGCCAAACAGCCCGACAAACGGCGCAGTTGACCCCACAGTCGCCAGCACCGTCAACCCGCCCAGCAACCCTTCGCTTTCCTTGGCAATCGCCACATCCATCGACCGCTCAATGCGCGACTGCGCCCCGGCGATCAGCCCGCCATCGTCGCGGTGTGAACGGCGCCATTCGGTCATGCCTGCGGCAAATATCTTTTCCGAACTGCCTTTGGGCGTCGTGCCGATTGCCTCAAACAGCGTATCCAGCGGCTCTCCCGACCAGAACGCCTGATCAAACACCAATGCATCCTTGCGGGCCGCGCGATAGGTGATCAGCTTTTGAAAGATGATCCCCCAGGCCCAGACCGACGCCACAATCAGCATGATAATTACAAGTTTCACGACTATCGTCGCGCGCGCGAATAGCCCCCACATGGAGAAATCAATCCCCTGCGCCAGCGCCAGAGTTTCTGCTTCCATTTGCCTGCTCGATTACCCACGACCGATTATTTCGGTCTTAATTGCAGTCAACCTAACCTAAGCCCGGCCAAAAGCCAACAAAACAACCAGCAAACGCGCAGTATTGTTACATCAATGCGCGAATCTCTGCCGGCAGGCGCACAGGCCGACCTTGTGCGTTCATGCAAGCCGCCAAAACCCGCGCCCGGAATATCACCTTATCACCCCGGCGCACCTTCTGTTCCATCTCCAGCCGCGCGGTGGTTACCTTGGTCATTTCCGTCGAAATTACCAAATCATCCTCAAACCGTGCCGCCCCGATGTAATCCGCCTCAACCCGGCGTACGACCCAGACAATACCGTTCTCGCGCATGGCATTCTGATCAATCCCCAGCGAACGCACCCATTCGCTGCGCGCCCTTTCGATAAACCGCAGATAGTTGGCGTAATACACCACCCCGCCCATATCGGTGTCTTCATAGTAGACCCGCACCGGGAACTCATGCGCCATTGGACCTGCCCCACTTTAGTGCCACTCTAGATACTCATTTAAGCGGCCTTTCGTTCAAAAGCCAAGGGCTTTTCCAACCCAATGCCGACTGTCTACGTCGCGGATTATAATAGCCGAACGGCAGGCTATCATCGGCAGTTGCCACCGGTTCGCCACAAGCTGCTCGACTTTGATATTTGTTTACAGCCGCCATATGAGTTGGACCAGAAGCGCTCACGCCGGGAACGAGGGACGGTTACGCCTTTATCCCTTTGCAGTTTCGTTCCGGGGGTGCGCTTCAGTTTGTCTGGAGCGAAGAACATGTTGTTCTTGGCGGCATCACCCAAAAGGTGAAGGTTGCCATTTCCGCCTGTGCCACAGCCGCAAGCCCTTTGTGGTGGCATATCCGGGGGAACCCCAGGAGAGGGTGCCTGATGCTTTCGTTCGGGCATTGGCATTTTATGGTGGGGTGCCGCGCCGGGTGATCATCGACAAGCTGGAGTTCGGCGAATGGGTCTCGGTCTTCGGGGATGCAAAATGACCCGTAACCAACAAGCCTCAGCGCAAGCAAAGCTGGCAAACGATCCCGCTATTTGGGGCAGCTCGCCTGCTGGCTTCGCCTCATACCGGATGGGTCACTTTTAAATGCTGAAACCGGGTCAGTTTCAAACGCTCATTGACAGCTTACGCGCGTCATCCGGGATGCTGACCGCACCCAGGCTATCGGTGGTATTGCGCGTGATTTGTCCTTTTTCGCGCACTTGCATCCCGGTTACGATCAGAGGATTTGTCCAAGGAACTCGATTGTTCGCGGGTCTTTGGCCTGTTCGAAAAATTCAGTCGGCGGCCCGTGTTCCACGATCACGCCCCGGTCCGTGAAATAGATATGATCCGCGACCTCTTTGGCAAACCCCATTTCATGCGTCACCAGAATGCAGGTCATGCCATCTTGTGCCAGTTCCTTGATTGTCAGCAGAACCTCGTTCACCGTTTCCGGGTCAAGCGCGGCTGTCACCTCGTCAAACAGCATCACATCCGGGTTCATCGCCAACGACCGCGCAATGGCAACCCGTTGCTGTTGCCCCCCCGACAATTCACCGGGATAACTTTCTTCCTTGCCCTCAAGACGCACTTTCTTGATCAGCGAACGGGCCAGTTTCTCGACTTCGACCTTGTTGTCTTTCAACACCAGCAACGGGGCCATCATGATGTTTTCAAGCGCATTTTTATGGGGAAACAGATTGTATTGCTGAAACACCATGCCAACTTTCTTGCGCAATTCCAGCTTGTTAAGGTGCGGGTCGTTGACCTCCTGCCCCTCAACCTTGATCGAACCGCTCTGAATATCGTTGAGCGCGTTGACACAGCGAATAAGCGTCGATTTCCCTGATCCAGAGGGACCGATGATACAGATCACCTCGCCTTTCATCACGTCCAGAGACACGCCTTTCAACACTTCAAGCGCGCCAAATGATTTGTGCACATCCCTGATGGAAACCATCGGTTCTTTATCAGTCCAGGCCATTTTGGATATCCTTCAGGTTATAACTGCGAACTTCTTTTCCAGACGCACTGTCCACCGGGCAATCGGATAGCAGTAGATGAAGAAAAGAAAGAGAACGAATGAATAGAACGGGATCAGCAGATCGCTGCGTCCACCTTCGGCGGCCAGGGCCTGACCGGTCAGGGTCATCACCTCGGACACCCCGACGATCGAGGCCAGAACGGTGGCCATGGTCAGGATGGAATACAGGTTCATCCACGGGGGCAACATGCGTTTGACGCATTGTGGCAGGATGATCCGCCACAGGGTCTGCTGGCGCGAAAAGGCCAGGCTTTCGGCGGCCTCCCACTGGCCACTGGGCAGCGACATGACCCCGCCCCGCACGATTTCGGACACGTTGGCCATCACCGGCAGGGACAGGCCGAACATCGCCTTTAACCAGTCGGGCAGCGGGATGGTCAGGCCGAATATCTTCAATTCAAACGGCAGCAGGAACATCGCAAAGAACAATAGAACCAGCCAGGGCGCATTGCGAAAGAACTGGGTGATCAGCCAAGATATTTTGCGCACCGGGGCAATCAGGGAAATCTGCCCAAGACCCAGAACAGCGCCCGCCACGGTGCCGATTGCCATCGCACTGATCGAGATGATGATGTTGAAAACAAAGCCTTTCAGCAGCAACGGCATCCAGCGTTGCAGCACTTCGAACATCGACGCCCGCGCCGGGTCAGTGGCGGCAAAGGCCGGAATGGATGCGGTGATCAGCACGGCGACAAGGGCAAACCCGTGCCAGCGTTGCAAGCGGAACCGATCATCGGGCCGCGCTTTGGGGGCCATCATCACCGGCATAATCACCGGCAGAATTTTTTGAGATCTGTTGTTCATTTCCATGCCCTCCTAGTTCCCGAATCCAGGGATTTTCAACTTGCGCTCCCAGGAATTCATGCCCCAGACCAAGACCCCGACAAGGGCAAAGTAGATCAGTAGCAGAAAGATCATCATCTCGGTCACGTTAACATTGTCGGACCAGATCTGATTGGCCTCGTACAACATTTCCGGCACCGCAATCGCATAGGCCAGCGTGGTGGTTTTCACCAGATTGACCAGATTGTTGTTGAGCGACGGCAGCGCCACCCGGAACGCCAGCGGCAGGGTGATGTAGACGTAAGTTGTCAGGCGTGAAAACCCCAGCGCCTCTGCTGCCTCGATGGTGGAATTCGGCACCGCCTCGATGCCGGCACGAAAGATTTCCACGTTGTAGGCCCCTGCGAAGAACGACAGCGAAATCGCCGCCCATGCAAAGCCACCCAGCATCGGCTGCTGACCACCAAATCCGTTGTCAACGGTTGGCATCAACGAACTAATGGCAAAATAAAAGAAGTACAGCTGAACCAGGGGCGGTGTGTTGCGAAACAGCTGAATATAGACATTGACGATCCGCCGGGTCCATTTCAGCGGCGAGTTTTGCAACCATGCGCCAACAACTCCGATCACGACGGAAAAGAACAGACAGACAATCGATAATTTGACCGTCATGAAAAACCCGTCGACCATTCGGTTGCGGTCATAGCTGTCATAGAGAAAGGGAAGATTAATACCGGTTTCGTCGTAAAGCACCCTGAACCATTCAAAAAACACCTCCATGCCATCTCCCCTGTTTTTGTTGTTGATATTGGCGGCGGATTTTTTCCGCCGCCAATTTGTTCAGACGTTACTTGTACTTGGCGTTCATATCCAAGGCGAAGGGCGTGTTGGTGACGCCCCACTTGGTTTCCAACTCAAGAATTCGACCGGACTTGTGCCAGCCGATGATCATTTCCTGCATCGGATCATGCAAACGGGTTTCACCCAATGCCACGGCAAGGCCCCAGGGGGCGTCGTCGATGGTCGGCAAGGGCATCTCATAGTCGGCCCATTCCGGTTGCTCCAATGTGGCGACATGGCTGGAGTCATCATAGACAAACGCCATGCAGTTACCCGCCTTCAGGGCCGAATACACTTCGGCAGTGCCTTTGAACGCGACGATCTTTGCGCCAAAATCGCGCCCGGTCTTCTTGTTATAAAAGGCACCCTGGATGCCGCAGACAGGCTTGTCGCGCAGATCTTCCCATTGCTTGAAACCGGCGCTTTTCAGGGACATGATATTGGTACCCGAGGAATAGTAGTTCGGCTCGACGATCCAGACGACTTTGCGGCGGTCCGGCTTGTCGGTCATGGTGGCGATCATCAGATCAACCTTGCCCTGCTGAAGGAATTGCATACGGTTCGAACTGACCACGGGAATGAATTCCACCTTGACGCCTAGCGTGTTGGCCACGTCCTGTGCCAGATCAGGTTCGATGCCGATGATGGCACCGGACGTGTCGCGAAAACCATAGGGCTTATAGTCAGCCTTGACGCCCACGCGCAAAACGCCGCGTTCCTTGATGTCGTCAATCGCATCCGCCTGGGCGGGAACGGCGGCAAACGCAACGGCCCCCGCGGCGGCGATCATCGCCAGTCTTCTTGTGATATTTGTCAGCATAGTCATCTCCTTGGTGGGCCATGTTGCCGGACAGTGCCGGTTTGATGGCATTAATGAGCAATCAGATCGCTCGCTCGGGGTTGTAAAATGATACGGTTTTTGAATTTGGATGCGCAAAGCCCCGGATTGTCAATGCAAGACAGGTGGGAGGTTTTGCATAACCCATTCTTCACAAAGCCCGCAGAAATGCCTGTGGGGTTTTTCCAGGGAAAACAACGGAAAATTTGGAACGGATTAGAAAGATCGCCGGTATCCGGACGTCTTGGACCGGATCAGGAAAACCGCGCCTTATTTCCGGTGAAAGCGCTAATATCCGTCCGGGCAACCCTATGGCAGAGGCCCCGCGCCCCTAACTGCACGCCCAAAAAAACCGCCCCAAAAAGGGGCGGCGCAGATGATTTCGATCAGTTGGAATTGCTCGCCGCGCGCTAGTCTTCTTCCAGCGCCTCGACAGCCTTTTGCAGCTCTTCCTTGCTGACGTTTTTGTCGTTGGTATCGGCCAGCTCGAACACATAGTCCA
>JAKITO010000024.1 GCA_021648025.1 Paracoccaceae bacterium | reverse complement strand
TTCCCGGAGGCAGAATACCGCGATACCTGGGTCTGGTTTCAGTCGGGCATCAACACGGACGGCGCGCATAATCCGGTGACCGGGCGGGTGTTGCAACGCGGTGACATCCTGTCGCTGAACACTTTCCCGATGATCTCGGGTTATTACACCGCCCTTGAACGCACCTTATTTGTGCAAGAGGTGGACGCAGCATCATTGGCGATATGGCAGGCCAATGTCGCAGCCCATGAATATGGCATGTCGTTGCTGATACCCGGTGCCGTTTGTTCGCAGGTGACGCAAAAGATCAATGCCTTTCTGGCCGACCGCGATCTGCTGCAACACCGCACCTTTGGCTATGGCCATTCGTTTGGCGTGCTGTCGCATTATTACGGCCGCGAGGCGGGGTTGGAACTGCGCGAAGATGTCGACACGGTGCTGGAACCAGGCATGGTGATTTCGATGGAACCGATGTTGACGGTTGGCGCGGGGAAACCCGGCGCCGGTGGCTACCGTGAACATGACATTCTGGTCATCACGGAAGGTGGCCACGACAATATCACCACCTACCCCTATGGACCAGAATTCAACGTGGTTGGGTGAGGCATGGCCCGGTTAAGGCCTTTCGCGTTCATATTGAACGCGAAAGGCTGTAAGGGCATATTGGGTGAAATAGGGTTTCGATTGGCGTTTCAGTGGGTTTGCACCAGTTGTCACGTACAATTGACTACAATGTTGGGGAATTGTTCCCAGGTTGCCATCAGTTCACCCAACCTTGAACACGTTTCAACCACATTTGAACCCGACAATATCAGAGGAACAAGTAATGCTCTGCTCCTGCCACTCTGCTCCTGCCACCAAGTGAAAACCAAATTCGCCAGATATGCAACACAACACTTGCCATAACACCGAAGAGTTCCCCGACGAATTGCCGTCGGGCACCCTGTTGTTGCATGGCCAGTATCAGATCGAACGTTATCTGATACGTGGCGGGTTTGGCATTACCTATCTGGCGCGCGACAGCCTGGACCGGCGGGTGGTGATCAAGGAATGTTTTCCGCATATGGTCTGTTGCCGGATGCACGGGTTGGTTCAGGCCAAACGACGCGAACAGCAGGATCAGTTCGACTCACTTTTGCGGCATTTCCTGCGCGAAGCCCGGCGGCTGGCGCATCTGAGTCACCCCAATATTGTCGGCGTTCATCAGGTCTTTGAAGAAAACAGCACCGCCTATATGGCGCTGGACCATGTGGACGGTATGGATTTGCTGAGCGTGGTCGAGGAAGATCCCGGACGCCTGACACCTGACGTGATCCGCGACATGCTGACCAAAGCGCTGGGTGCGATCAGCTATGTCCATTCAGAGAGTATCCTGCACCGTGATATATCCCCGGATAACATCCTGCTGGACAAGCTGGGCAACCTGACCCTGATCGACTTTGGCGCGGCCAAGGAACATGCGTCACGCGAAGGGCGGGCATTGTCGTCACTGCTGGCGGTCAAGGACGGGTATTCGCCGCAGGAATTCTATCTGAGGGACATCACCCAAGGCCCGTCCAGCGACCTTTATGCACTTGGCGCCACGTTTTATCATCTGATCACCGGGCAGGCACCGCCGGACAGTCAGCAACGACTGGCGGCCGTCGCGGCCGGCGCCAATGATCCGTTTGCGCCGCTGGATGCCGAAACAGGCGACTACACAGGCGAGTTTCTGGATACCATCAACAAGGCCCTCGAAATCTTTCCCGAGGACCGCATTCAAACGGCCGACGACTGGATCGAGATCATCGACCCTGAGCGGCGCAAGCAGGCCGCCCTTGCCCGTGCCGGCAAGGATAAAACCATCCGGGTCAAAATCTCAAAGCTGGTGGCGGATACGAACCGAAATTTGCGCAAGGCGGCAAAACCCGGACCCAAGAAACGACAAGGTCCTGCCCGGGCAAATGGCCCCGGTGACCCTGCGGCTAAACAAGCGCCGGTCGATGCCGGTAAATCACCCACCAAGCCGGTGGATATTTTTGGCAATCCAATTGAAAACGTCGAGGCCTGGCTTTGGGATCAGGACCGCATTGCAGAAAGTCAGCCACCGCCAAACCGGCGCCAACCCAGGGTCAAAGCGATGCCCGTTCTTCGGACCCTTCCGGATATTCACTATCCACCGGCTCCCGAAGCCGAAATGCCAAAGCCACTGCCGCCAATTGGTCGACCACTGCGCCCGACATTGCTTAGATCACTGATCGGGCGGCTGGTTGCGGTTGGGTTTTATCCGCCAAAACCTCATTGAATACCGCAACCGGAAGGGAACAAGCATGAAGTTCATCCGCAACATCATTGTCGAAAAAGCCAACATGATCGACGCCGGCCAAGATATCCGCCCAGATATCCGCCCAGACGTGGAAACTGATCTTAGACAGGCATTCGCAACCAGGCACCCCGACAACGACACAGAAGTTGATGCTGAGGTTGCGGTCGATGCCGACGCATTTGATCTGGTGGCGGATGCCATTTCAACACCCGAATCCAATTCCAAAGCGGTGATGCGCACGATTTACCATCCCGGACCGCCCCTGTCTGAAGCCGCCGTGGCAGAATTGGACTTGGCCGAGGCCAGGTCGGTACAGGAGTCCAGACAGGAAGCCGCACGGAAATCCCTTCAGGACCAGATGGGCCAAGAACGGTCAATTTCAGCATTCCAGAAAATCATGCAGCGTGAAACGGCATTGCCGCAAGGGGAAGACACGCCGCAAAGGCAATATCCGAAAACCGCCCCCCCTGTTGCAAGGACAGCAGCGACAATTCCTGCGCCCCACAAAACGAACCCTGCGCCCAAAAAGGCCGGTCGCGTCAAAACCCGTTTATTGGGGTTTGGCAATGACTTTGACCGGGAACCTGACCTGTTTGCCAGTGGCGAAACCGCCACCCCTGCCCCGCAAATCAAATTCCCGGTTGGCTGGATGGTGATTGTTTCCGGCCCCGGACGTGGCACCGCCTTTACCCTGTTTAATGGCGTGTCCCAGATCGGGCGCGGCGAAGATCAGGCGGTACGGCTGGACTTTGGCGACACCTCGATCTCGCGCTCGAACCACGCGGCGGTTGCCTATGACCCGGAGCAGCAGAATTTTTACCTTGGGCATGGGGGCAAGGCCAACCTGGTGCGTCTGAACGGCAATCCGGTTTTAAGCACCGAGCCACTTGGCGATGGCGCGGAAATCCGGCTTGGGGAAACCACTTTGCGCTTTGTCGGCCTGTGCGGCTCTGCGTTTGACTGGGGCAAAACCGCAAGCAACAAAGGTAACAACGAGAGTGACAATGCCCAATTCGATTGATCTTGTTTATGATGTGGCCTCAGCCATCTCTCTGGGACAGCGCGAAGTTCAGGAAGACGCAATAATCTGCGATTTCCCCATCGGCGCGCCTTTTGGGTTTGCGGTTCTGTCCGACGGAATGGGCGGCCACGCAGCCGGCGACATTGCCAGCAAGATCGTCGTAACCGAGGTGTTTGCCGAGCTGAAATTGCAAAGCGGCAACCCCGAGGCCATGGAAAATGGCATTGTGACCATTTTGCAAGGGGCCGCGACATCCGCAAATGACTGCATCCGGGTTCACGCAGGCAACGACAAAACGACGCGCGGCATGGGGGCCACCCTGGTTGCGCCAGTGTTGATGGCCGACCGGCTTTATTGGGTGTCCATTGGCGATTCACCTTTGTTTCTGTTTCGCGACGGCACCCTAAAACAGCTTAATCAGGATCATTCCATGGCACCCCAGATAGATTTTCTGGCCCGCGTCGGCATGATCAAAACAGACGCAGCCACAAGCCACCCGGACCGCCACTGCCTGACCTCGGTTCTGGCGGGGCATGACATTGCCCGGATAGATTGCCCCGAAACCGCAGTCAAAATGCATCATGGGGACATCGTGATTGCCGCCAGTGATGGGTTGCAATTTCTTGAAAACAGCAAGATTTCAGAGGTGCTGACTGAACTCGCATTTGCCACCAGCGCCGAGATTTCCACCGCCTTGCTATGTGCGTTAGAACAGTTGGGCGATCCAGATCAGGACAATGTTTCGTTCTGCGTCATCAAAGTTCTGGATACCGCCGAACCGGCCCGGAAAGCGACCGACAGCGACAATGTCACGATCCTGGACACCAGCGGCAAGGCGGATCTGTCAGAGATCTATCGGGCATCTTCGGATCGCCGGGCATGAACGCGATTCTGGCCACTTCAACTGTTCGCCAGCAGTTGGAAAATGCCCTGAAAACCGGCCATGTCCCGGACGAAGAAAAACGTCGCGCGGCCCAGTTGCTGAAACGGCTGCAATCCCCGGTTCGAATTGTTCTGATTGGCAGGCAGGGGTCGGGCAAATCCCGACTGATCAACCTGCTGACGGGCACGACGATTGTTCCCGGCACCATTGCCCTGCCACCACTGGAAGTCAGCCACGGAGCGACGACCCGCACGGTTTATTTAATGGCCGACGGGTCTGAACAAAGCCTTGATGGGTTGCATCTGGATCGGCCAACGCCGCAAGAAACCGCCATTGTCCGCGCGGTTTCACCCCTGCCAGTCCTGAAACAATTGTCCCTGACCGAAGTTTGTCTGGAAGGTGCCCTGAGTGACCAGAAAATCATGGCCGAATGGGCAATGAACCGGGCCGACATTGTTCTTTGGTGCAGCCAGACGTTTGACGCAACTGAGCGCGCCATTTGGTCGTCAGCCGGGGGAACCCTGAAAGATCACAGTTTTCTGGTGCTGACCAAAGCCGACCGATTGCAGATGAAAAATGTTCTTTCAGATCGCCTTGCTGATTTGAAGGATACTGTTTCAAATACGTTTTATCGGATATTTCCGGTTGCCACCATTCAGGCCATATCGGCCAACCCACCCGAAGGCCCCCGCGACGAAACCGTCTGGGCGGCAAGTGGCGGCGGGGCGCTGATGGATGCGGTTTTGCATTTGGTTTCGACCGGGCGACGTGCCGACGCCGACAATGCGATGGTATTTCTTCGGCGCAACGCCCAGCGAATGCCCGGCGATACCCATCACCCTGTTACCCAGGAAACCGTCGTTGTCGTGCCACACCCTGGTGCGAAAACGGATATTACATCCGGTGAATCGCCTGATAAGCAGACACTTTGCGACGCTTTGGAATTCCTGCAACAGCGCGCCGATCAAATGCAGCGCGGCTTGAACGATAACAGCTTTGATAGCCGTGGTTATGTGCTGGATCACTGCCTGGAAACCGCCAACACATTGACCGAAATCATCATGGAGGCAGAAACCAGCGATACAGGGCTTTGCGATATTCAGGACGATACGGTCGAATGTGGCGATATGATTGTCCTGTACCAGCTTGAAAATACCGACGATGCCGCCACCGATGCCGTCACATTACTGTTGCAACTCAAAAAAGAGATGGCGATTGCTGTTTCCGCCTAAAACGCAATCTATTTTGCGCTTGGGGGCCGAAAACCTGCCCCAATCCAGCCACAATTCAGGCCCACCCTGAAACCTGATGACTTTAACCTCGCCTCCGCGACAAAGGGGTCAAAGGTCGCAATTTCCTGGGTGTCCCTTGCGGGTCCCAAACGACGCGCAAAGCGAAACAGGCGGGCAGGTTTAGTATGACAACCGGAACTCAACCCTATTCAACCCCACAAATCCGGCCTTCGGACCAGCCCACGAACCTGCATTCCGGGTTGGAACCCTTGGCAGAGTTTGCCGAAAAGGCCCGCGCATTGGACCTGGCGCTGACCCGACTGCACGAACTTTGCGAGGGCAAAACCGCCAAAGCGGTCGGGCGTCTGCGCCAGACGCTGGCGGATGTAGAGCCGGGAGTGACAATGTTGGGGCAAGTAAAATCCGGCAAGACCTCACTGGTGAATGCGCTGGCCGGGCGGGCCGATCTGTTGCCGTCTGACGTGAACCCCTGGACCTCCGTGGTCACGTCGCTGCATCTGACACCACACGAAACAGGCCAGGAAACCGCCGCGCGCTTCTGCTTTTTCGAAGGCGATGAATGGGATCGCCTGTTAACCAAAGGTGGGCGGTTGGGCGAATTGGCCGAACGGGCCGGGGCCGACACGGAACTGCGCAAAATTCGCCAGCAGATCACCATGATGCGCAACAAATCAAAAGCACGGTTGGGGCGTAAGTTTGAGTTGTTGCTGGGACAGGTGCATGAATACGGCTATTTCGACAAGAACCTGGTGGAACGCTATATCTGCCTGGGCGATTTCTTTGACGCCAAGGCGCAGGGCACCGCCGCCAATCAAGGCCGGTTTGCCGATATCACCAAATCCGCCGATCTGTATCTTCATTGCGATATGCTGCCGACCAAACTGTGTTTGCGCGACACGCCAGGCGTCAACGATACCTTCATGATGCGCGAACAGGTGACCATCCGGGCGATCCGTGACAGCCGGTTGTGTGTCGTGGTCCTGTCAGCGCATCAGGCGCTTACTTCTGTCGATATGGCCGTTATTCGTATGATTTCGACACTCAAGGCGCGTAATGTGGTGATCTTTGTCAACCGGATCGACGAATTGTCAGATCCCGCCCACCAAGTGCCGGAAATCCGTGAAAGTATCCGTGAAACGTTGAAGGCACATCATGGGCCGGTCGATGCCGAAGTGGTTTTCGGCAGCGCCTTTTGGGCCAACAAGACGTTGGCGGGCGATCTTGATAACCTGTCCAAAGAAAGTTCGGACGCCTTGATGAACTGGGCGGAAAGTTCGCTTTCACCTTCATCGGGCAATCAATCCGCGCCCAATATGGTTTGGGAATTATCCGGCATTCCAGCACTTTACCGCGCCTTGTCCACCCGGATCGTCAAGGGCTTTGGTCAAGAGGCGCTGATGCGGATTTCGCGCAGCGCCATCAACCTGGCGGGGTCGGTTCAGGCCGCCGAGGCAATCACCATCTCACGTCTGGAAGGGGCCGCCCTGATGGACAGGCACGCCATCGAAGGGGCCTTTAGTGACCTGACCGCGTCGCACCTGGCCGGGTTGAACGCCAGCTTTGACAAGCTGGTCGAAAGCTATCACCTGCGTGCCGACCGGGCGCATGGCAATTTTCTCGAACGGGCCACAAGTTCGCTCATTTCGCATTTGGAAAAACGGGGGGATGATACGGTCTGGGAATATGATCCAACCGGCCTGCGTATGTTGCTGCGGTCGGCATATACGGTGTTCGGTGCGCGGGCGCAGACGGCGACAACCAAGATTTACGAGGCGACGGCAGCCGAGGTTGCTACCCTTTACGGGCAGGCGTTTGGACCGGCGGTTGAAGGCATCACCATCGCGGCGCCAACCGCACCGCACATCCAGCCGCCGGTCTGCCTTGGCCAGACCATTGCCATGGATTTCAAGGACACCTGGTGGAAAAGCTGGTGGCGGCGCAAGCGAGGCTACGGCGCTTACACCCAGGATTTCCACGCGGCGATCAAGCAAGAAACCGCCGGGTTTCTGGCCGACCTGAAGTTTGGTCAGGCCGATGCCATGCGACTGGCCGCCGTTCAGGGGCTGACTGCGTTTCTGGATGAACAGCGCCAGATTCTGGCAGATCTGACCGGGCGCGGTCAGATCAACCAAGCAGACGCCCAACAATTGTTTACCGGCAATTCATCCGCCGAACGCGCCAAGGCACTGGCAAGCACATTGCAATCACTGACCGCTTGCGCGGCCTGATAAATTGGGGGACCGATGAAAGACACTGTAATGCAAGAAGAGTACATTAAACCCCGCCTTGCCCTGATGGGAGAGTTCAGCGCAGGTAAAAGCACGTTGTCAAACCTGCTGCTTGGGGCCGACCCAATGCCGGTGAAAATAACCGCCACGCGGTTGCCGCCGGTCTGGATTTCATACGGAGAAAGTGCGGCAGAACGGATTGACCTTGACGGTGACGCGCATGAATTCGATATCGCCGACCTGGCTGATATTGTGCTGGAGGAAACCCAACTGATCCGGCTGCAAATGACTTCGGACATCCTGAAACTGTGTGATCTGATCGATATGCCGGGTATAAGTGACCCGAACATGCGACCGGACGTCTGGCGGGGCGTCATCGGCGAGGCAGATCATGTCATCTGGTGCACCCACGCAACCCAGGCCTGGCGTCAATCCGAAGCAGCAACCTGGGAGGGTCTGCCCGAAGAGCTGCGCTCTAAAAGCCTGCTATTGCTGACCCGTTTTGACAAACTGCTGACGCCGCGTGATCGGGAACGGGTGATGGAGCGGGTGCGTCGCGAAACCAGGGGGCTGTTTCACAAGGCGTTCCCGGTATCCCTGACCCAGGCCTTGTCTGCCGGAGATGACAGCCAGATATGGGACCAGTCCGGGGCCGAACCGTTTGTGAAATGCCTGGTCGATCTGTTGATGAAACAAGGGTCGGCCGCCCTTGAGAACCGCAGGGCAATCGACCGCGCGCCGGTTACTGCGCAAATCGATCCCGTATCGCGCGTGCATGTCATGCCATCGCGGGTGCGGGCAAAACCGGGCAGCCAGAGACGCAGCCGCCGCGCGCCGCTGTCCGGCACCGGACAGATCGGCAAGACCCAACTGGCGGAAGTCCCCGGGAATGTGTGACCGGACCTTGTATTTTTACCTTTCGGGCGGGGTGGCGGAATGACCGTAGCCGCGCATCTTGATGACCTGCGTGCAGATTTGCCCGGCTGTTCGCTTGTGGTGTTTGGTGATTTCTTTTCGCAAATCACCCTATGTGTCAGTTCGCAGGACAAACACCCGCAAGAACGGCTTGACGCATTATGCGTCAGTGCCGGTTCATTGCTGGATGGCCCGGTTGCCCAAGTTGTGACCGCCGCAATGGGTTTGCCAGATAACAGCGCCTTTTCCCAGGCGATCCTGCTTAGCCCCAGTTCGATGCAGATTTTCCTGCGCTCGCCGGCTGAGGAATCCGACATGCTAGCTTGCGTTCTTTCGTTGGATGCCGACGCCGAAACGGCCACGAACCGGGCGCGGGCAGCATTGCAATTGATTGCCCAGGTTTGATGCGGATGATGGTCCGACAGAACCCGGATCAAACACCCCGTCTTGCCGGGCCGTCAGAGCGTATCCAACGGTTGGCCCGCCCTTACGGACTGCTTGCCAACGCCGCTCGGCACTTGTCGGGCAACACTGGTAAGACCCTGATGATGTCTTTGCTGATCGAACTTGACGAGACGATTTTGCCGCGTCACTTCACCCTGGAGACCGACACCGGGCATTCAGTTGGCTTGCGCGTTGCAGGGCGGCGTTTGCTGCGGATTGACCAAGCGGTTGGTGACACCCAGCCGGGCAGCGCCGGGGAAATACTGGCCCAGTTGCAACAGGTATTTGACGGGGCAACCAAAGCCTGGCTTTGTTGTCGGCGCGCCGTTCGGGCCGATCCAGGTGCAAACCCGGGGATCGCGATATCGGCACTTGTTGCCGCAGGAGGGTTGATTCAATCCGCCCCGGCAGCGCACGATCCTGTTCCTGACCTGTTCAACGCACTATCCGGGCGATTAACGGCCTGGCTGATGCTGAATTCTCCCGGCAACAAGGTTGAACAAGGCGGGGATAGCACCCAGTTGCATCGCCTTGACACGCTGGCACGAGAGGGGCTGGAAGACATCGAAATTCAAATGACACATTCGCTGGCTGATCCGAAAGGCCCCGGGTGTGTCATGTTGCCTTGGGGCGGCACCAACGGGCTGACATTGCTTTATGCCCGCTCGGGCCATGCCCGATTGCTTGCGCTGCTTGCATCCAGAGAAATTTCCTGTGTTCTGCCCGCCTGGAGAGCCTTTTATCATGGTCGTTGACGCAAATACCCCAAGGCTGGGCATCTACAGCGTTTCGCGTTCAATTTGGATCAAGGTATCACTTTGCCCGGCGAGGCAGGGTTTGTTTTGACAAACACGTTCGCCGGGCAAAATGATACAATTCGAACGCGAAACACTTTAAGGAAAATAACTGCGAACCAGGGCGCTGGCGATCAGGCTCCACCCGTCGGCCACGACAAAAAACGCCAGCTTGAACGGCAGGGAAACCACGGCCGGCGGCACCATCATCATGCCCATCGACATCAGGATTGCCGCAACCACCAGATCAATGATCAGAAACGGCAGGAAAACCAGGAATCCGATCTGAAACGCCAGGGAAATTTCTGACAACAGGAAACTGGGAATCAGGACAGAAAGCGGCGCTTGCGGGTTCGGGTCAAGGCCTTCCAGACCGGGGCGCAGGTCGGCCATGGTGCGGAATGTATCTGGTTCAACCCGGTTGGCCATGAAAACACGGAACGGTTCAATGGCGTTGATCATCGCGGTTTCGACGTCAATGGTTTCCGCGAGCAATGGGCTGATGCCGTTTTGCCAGGCGGCTGTAAACACCGGTTCCATGATGAAATAGGTCAGGAAAAGGGCAAGGCTGATGATCAGCATATTGGGCGGTGATTGCTGCAACCCGATGGCCTGCCTGAGGATTGCCAGAACCGTCACCAGAAACGGAAAACAGGTGATCATGATCGCCAGCCCGGGGGCCAAACTTAGCACAGTGATCAACAGGATCAGCTGAATGGACCGCGCCGAGATCGACCCACCCTCGCCCAGCGCCAGGGTAATTTCCTGCGCATATGCCGCATTTGGAACCAGCAGGAATAAACCTGCCAACACCGCCCAAACGATAAAGATGCGCAATCGGATCATCCCAGCCCGTGTTGCAAGTCAGAGATTTCGGTCAGCCGGACCGCAAGTTGGCCAGATGCGTCGCCATCAAGCTCTTCCAACTGGCCCCGCGCCACCAGTTTATCGCCGACATAAAGTTCAACCGGGTCCTCAACCCGTTTGTCCAGGGTCAGGACGGCGTTTTCACCCAACCCAACCAATTCGCGAATCAATGGGCGCGCCTTGCCGACAACCACCATTATTTCAATCGGAACAGAAGTGAATGGGTTGGCGTTGTCTGGGTTTGTTGGCGTTGTTTCAACCGGTTCAGGCATTTTTCAGGTCCTCGTTTATCTGATAATTAAATGCATCGACAGAGTCGCGAATCGATGTGATCAGTGCGGTACTGTCGATCTCGCGCTCGGATGTTCCCAAACGCAAATAGGCCCGGCCCGGGTCCAGACTGGCGTCTTCGGTGATCTTGACCGGCATAGGCATATTCAGTGTCAATATTGACGCCAGGCTTGCCCTGGCGCCAATTGGCACCACCACCGACGCAGCCCCTGACGCCTGATCGCGGACCATATCGCAAAGCTGTTCTGTGATATGGTTGCCGATGGTTTGCTGCATGATTTCTGGCAGGACCAGGTCAACCAGATTGCATAACACCGGTTGAACCGAGCGCATCATTTCACTCAGCGCTTCCTGATAGGTAAACGACATATCGCCAAGGCAGTCGGCCAGGCCAGCGGCAATGCGGGTGCGGTCCTTGTCCTGCGCGGCAAAGGCATCTTCCCACCCGGCGCTGTAGCCTTTTTCAAACGAATCAAGGCGTAGATCTTCCAGCGAATCCTCGCTCATCAGGCTCATGACATTGCCGACCGTGTCACCGGTACTAAAGTCTTCGAGTAAATGGGTAATAGCCATCAGGTTTCCTCCTCACTTTCTTCCAGCCAGCTGCGTAATATTTCCACCGTCTCTTCCTGGCGTTCACCAATCATTGCCCGCAACCGGTCGACCGGATCCCCCGTTCCACCGCCCAAGGCCGGCACCCCGCCGCCAATCTGCGAAGGGTCGGCCACAGTCATTTCCGGTAAGGCGCTGAATGAATTGCCCGGACCGTCGTCAATCTCGCCGATGTGCACCGTTCCCAGGGCCATATCCCCCGCGGGCTGGCCGATGTCAGACTCCGCACCCGGCCCCGGCAGGGCCGCCGGAGCAGGAAGGGCCGCAACAGCACTGTTGGCAAGAATCGGGCGTACCACAAACAGGCCCAGAACAAGCGTCACCAATGCCAGAACGATCATCTGGGCAATCGACATGATATCCAATTGCAGCTGTTGAAAAAACGACGATGCAGCCTCGGTTCCGGAAGGTGGGATCGCCGGAAGGTTCATTGATTTCAAGGTGATGACGTCGCCGCGCTCAGCGTTAAAGCCGACGGCGGATTGCACAAGTTCCTGCAAGGCTGCCAATTCTTCGGCCGGGCGTGGTTCAAACACGGAATCGCCCGCGCCGCCTTCGGTGCTCAACCCATTGACCAGCACCGCAACACTCAGGCGTTTGATCGCCCCCGGGACCCGCAATATTTCCAGTTCAGTTTGCGACACCTCATAGTTTATCCGTTCTCGGGTCGAACTGTTTTTGGCTTGCGATCCTTCGCCACCCGCCCCGTCGCCATCCGGAATATTCGAGGCAATGGTGACATCGCCCGATTGATTCTGTGACGAATCGGCCCGTTCTTCGACATCCGTACTGATGGCGATTCGGCTGTCCGGGTCCAGGCGCGTTTCACGTATTGATTCGGTCTCGGTGATGGTTTCCACACTCACTTCGACAACCGCATTGCCTTGCCCCACCCGGGCCTCGACCAATCGCAACACCCGGTCACGCAACTGCGCCGACCGATCGTCTGCCGTATTGGCGCCGCCGCTTTCTGGCGACCCGATCAGCGCACCATTGGCATCAATTACCGCGACGTTATCAACCGTCAACCCGGCAACCGCCGACGCAATCAGGTACCGCAGGGCATTCGCCTGCGCCGGGGTGACCGGTGCGCCGGACGGGACCACAGAGACCGAGGCCGTGGCTTGGTTTTGTTGGCGAAACGGGTTGCCGTCACTGTTGGCGATGTGAACCCGCGCCTGTCTTACAAAGGGGCTGGCCACGATTGTACGGGCAAGTTCGCCTTCTTTGGCGCGCCAATAGGCGGCGTCAAACATCTGCGACGTGGTGCCAAAACCGCTGAGCGAATCAAGCAGCTCGTATCCGCGCGAGCCTGAGGCCGGCAATCCATCAGCCGCCAGGGTCAATCGCAATTCATCGCGCTGCGCGGCGGGCACATAGATCGAACCACCCCGCACCTCTAAGGGTACACCCATTGCTTCTAGCGCGCGAACGGTTTCCCCGGCTGTTTGCCCTTCCAAACCGGCATACAAAAGCGTCATCGTCGGCGCGTTGGCCATTTTCGACAAGGTAACAAGACTGACCAGAATCACCATGATCGCGGCGATGGCCATAAATTGTTTACGTGTGTCCAAACTTGCCCAGACATTTCTGATCTGCTGCACGTTATCCTCCATTTTACCGACATTCTGCCCGGCGTAATCCATGTTTCTTCGATTGGGCTTAACAATCGGTTAGTGCCTGAGAGGTTATGAGTAGAGAAGTTGAGAAAGTGGGAATGGACATGTCTGACGCTGTCGCCGAACCAAAAGAAGAACCGGTAAAGTCTGGGAAAATGCCATTGATCATTGGTATGGTGCTGGCCTTGGCCGGGGGCGGAGGTGGTTTTTATGCCGCCACCTCGGGGATGATTCCCTTTGGGAAAACCGCGCTGGAGGGCGCCCAGATGGACGGCGATTCTAATGTTGAAATCGTAACGGGTGATTCTACCGACGGGCTTGATCAGATGCCTGTGCCCATTGGCGATATCGCTTATGTTGAAGTTGACCCCATCACCATTTCACTGAACGGCAGCCAGTCGGCCCGCCATCTGCGATTTCGGGCGCAATTGGAAGTGAACGCAGACTATGAAGAAGATGTGATGGCAATCATTCCGCGCGTTACGGATGTGATGAACAGCTATCTTCGTGCGCTTGAACTGCATGACCTGACCGGCCCGTTGGCCTTGACCCGGTTGCGGGCGCAAATGCTGCGCCGGGTGCAGGTTGTTACCGGAAATGGCCGGGTCAGAGATCTTCTGATCATGGAATTTGTCTTAAATTAGGAGGGAAATGTGGAGTTAGTTGCAGATTTTCTTTTGGTGGCGGGTGCGCTTGGCGCCGGCTTTTTCTGTTATATTCTGGCGCGCCGGTTGAACCGGTTCAACGACCTGGAAAAAGGTGTCGGCGGGGCGGTTGCCTTGTTATCGGCACAGGTTGACGATCTGACCAAAACACTGGTCGCGGCGCGCGAAACATCCGACGGCTCGAATGTGGCGCTGGACGATCTGACCGGGCGGGCCGAGGCCGTCGCCCAGCGGCTTGAACTGATGATGGCGTCGATGCATGATATTCCGTCGGGCAACCACGTTGCACCGGCGCAAACTGGCACTGCGCAGAACACCGGACAGAATGCCGGGCAAAGCACTGGGCAAAACACTGGGAAACCCGACGGCGGGCCGATGTTTGTGCGCCACGAACGAAATAATGACGGAGTACGACAATGAGTGGGCCTGCAAATCGATTCCGCCGGGTACGGGGGGGTGCCCTTGTGGTGACGGCTGCCCTGCTGATCAGTTCTGCAACCTTGCGGATTGGGGCGCAGGCGGGGACCGCCATTGCAAAAGAAATGCCTGATTCTGTTACCCAAGCGTCCGGTGCACACATAACTGAAGCTGAGACAGCCGATTTACGTGATGCGGGCCAAATGATTCCCCGAAAGATGGCCTCGGCGGAACCGATGGTGAACCAATTTGAGATGATGCCAGAGGATATGCAGCACTTGCTAAGCGCTTTGCGTAATCGCGAACAGCAATTGAACCGGCGGGAAATGCAGATCGAAGACCGGATGAAGGCCCTGGGAATTGCAGATGAAGCAATTGATCGCAAGCTTGCCGCACTGATCGAAGCAGAAGAACGGCTAAGCGCCACCCTGGCGCTGGCTGACGGGGCGTCCGAGGGCGACCTGGCCAAGCTCACCGAAGTTTATGAAAAGATGAAACCCAAAGATGCGGCGGCCTTGTTCGAGGAAATGACCCCGGAGTTTTCGGCTGGTTTCCTGGGCCGGATGAAGCCAGCGGCGGCGGCAAGCGTCATGGCCGGGTTGAAGCCAAAGACCGCCTATACAATCAGCGTTATTTTGGCGGGCCGAAATGCGTGGGTTCCGAAAGATTAAAATTGGCGAAGTCAGAGTTTATTAAACCTGACAAGCGACAGTGTGGGCGGGTCTTGCCAAGCGGAGTCAGAGCATGTTCGGAATAATCGGAATTGTAGTTGTTTTTGTAATGGTGTTCGGCGGCTATATCCTGGCCGGCGGCAAGATGGGGATCATCCTGAAAGCCCTGCCATTCGAAATGATGATCATCGGTGGTGCTGCGGTCGGAACTTTCCTGATCAGCAACAGCATTACCGAAGTCAAACATGCAGTGAAAGACCTCGGCAAAGTGTTCAAGGGGCCGAAATGGCAGCCAGAGGATTTTCGCGATTTGCTGTGTCTATTGTTTGAACTGATCAAACTGGCGAAACAAAACCCGGTAGAAATGGAACAACACATAGAAGAACCTGAAAACTCGCCAATTTTCAGCAAGTATGAAAAGATTTTGGAGGACAAAGAGGCGATAAACCTGATCTGCGACACATTGCGATCCGCGTCGATGAACTATGACGATCCGCATCAGGTGGAAGAGGTTCTGGAAAAACGTATCGAGGCCAACCTGCATCACGCACAACATTCTGCTCATGCCTTGCAAATTATGGCCGATGGTTTGCCCGCATTGGGGATTGTTGCGGCGGTCATGGGCGTGATCAAGACCATGGCGTCGATTGACCAGCCACCGGAGATCTTGGGGAAAATGATCGGTGGCGCGCTTGTGGGCACGTTTCTAGGGATTTTTCTGGCCTATGGTTTGGTGGGGCCGTTTGCCGCCAGGCTTCAGGCGGTGGTTGACGAGGATGGCCATTTCTACCAACTGATTCGCGAAGTTCTGGTTGCCAACCTGCACAACCACGCGGCGGCGATTTGTATTGAAGTTGGACGTCAGAACACACCATCCCATATTCGCCCCGGGTTCTCGGAACTTGAAGAGGCAATCAAAGCCGTGAAGGGTGCCGCATGATCCGCAAGACCTGCCTTGTTGCTGTGGTTATGTTGGCCGGGTCGGGTGCGGTAGCGCAGACAGTTACCGTACGGTCCGGTGAACATGAAAATTTCACCCGGCTTGTTATGCTATTGCCCGACAAAACCAAATGGACGATTGATGAATCAGACCGTGCACTGACCTTATCGACCGACTTGGCATCGTTGCAATTTGATACATCACAAGTCTTCAACCGCATTCCCCGCACCCGCCTTGCCGACCTAACCCAAAGCAAATCAGGGGAAGACCTGGTTTTTTCACTGGGATGTGCCTGCACCATTTCCAGCTTTCTGGAAGCGTCCGGGTATCTGGTTATTGACATTAAAGACGTCCCAAAAAGTGAAAATGTGACACCTGAACCGCGCAGGTTGCCATCGACTGCGCCAACCAACCAGAAATCATACCGGTTTACGTCCAATCAAGAACCGATGCGCGATCCACAATCTGAATCGCATGAAACGCATACGTCAGAAATGACAATGTTTGACGCGGATCAAGCACCACACCAAATGCAATTACCATTGGTGATCAGGCCAGCATCACTTGCACCGATGGTCAATCCATCCCCTTTGTCGGCTGGAAACCCACAGGCGGCGGCGCATCAGGGAAATCGCCCGCTGGGAACGATTAATATTTCAGAAGAACGTCTTTTGGCCCAGATCAACCGCGCAGCTGACCAGGGTTTGCTGGAATTTCGAATGCAACCCGAAACGATGGCGCGCCCGGTCACACCCGATGATATGGCCGACCCGGTGGGCAACGAAAATAATGCACAGCACCGACCAAACCCGCTTCCTGTTTCTTTGTCGGCTGTTACGGTGATTGACCGCGACCTTGCATCGGCTGTCCGGCCGCTTGACCATACCGGGATCGAAAGGCAGTGCCTGAAATCCAGTGCCGTCGCTCTGGATGATTGGGGAGGACTGCGGCCTTTTGATGCGGAAATTGGTTACTGGCGCGCCCGGTTATTTGGTGAACGTGACCGGGTCAACCAGGAAAGTGCGCTGGGTCTGGCCCGCGCATATTTGCATTTTGGATTTGGCGCAGAGGCTGGGCAAGCCATTGATCTAAGTATGGCTTCGCTCAGGACCGGGCAGGTTCTGAAAGCGCTGGCGCAGGTGTTGGAAGCTGAAGGACCGGTTGATGGCGGGCCATTTGCAGGGCAGCAACATTGTGACGGGGATGTCGCACTTTGGTCGGTACTGGCCGCGCATGACGTCGCGCAGGATGTTAATGGCAATGCGGTGCAACAGGCGTTTTTACGTTTGCCGTTACACTTGCGCAGTTACCTTGGGCCTCGGCTCAGCCAGATTTTTGCCGAGTCTGACAATGCTTCGATAGCCACGTTCATTCTGCGTGCGATGGCAAGGGTTGATATCGAACCGGGGTCTGGCGTTGAACTGGCAAAGGCCGCCGTGGCGCAAATGCTCGGGGACACCAAGACCGAACAACATGAACTGAGGAAATCCCTGGCAACCGGGTCCGAGCATTCGCCCGAGGCATTGATCCGGTTGATCACCAATTTATACGAATCCGGCGATACGGTGCCCCCCCATTTGCAGGATCTTGTAGCAGCCTATGCGCTGGAATATCGCAACACCAACAAGGGCGTTGAATTGCGGCGGACAAATGCGATTGCCCTGGCATTGGCCGGTCAGTTTGATGGCGCTTTCGAAACACGGTTTGAAATCGAGAAACGGGACGGGGCCGCCAACTGGCAGTTGGCATTGCACCCACTTCTTGTGCTGTTGACCAAGCGGGCTGACGATGTGACGTTCTCGCGTCTGGCAATGATGTCAGCACTTCGTAGCGCGTCAGAGGTTCCATCGGACACTGGCAACAAAATAGCCCGCAGATTGCTTGACCTGGGGTTTTCGGACCTGGCGGCACCTTGGGTTACATCGACAGAAAGCCCCACCACTGACACGCGGCGGATCATACGGGCCGAAATCGAGTTGAGAAATCAATTGCCAAACCGGGCCATGGTTGAGCTTTTGGGTATTTCCGGGTCGAAAGCAGCGAAATTGCGCGCACAAGCCTTGTGGCAGAAAGGCGAGTTCTTGCAGGCTGGTCAAATGTTGGCCGCGGTCGGTGAATATGATGAGGCCGCGCGTGGATTCTGGATGGCCGAAACCTGGGGCGACATTCCGGAGCAGGCAGATGCCAGATATGCGCAAATTGTTGCCGGGTCGGTTGATTTGCGCAATTCGGGCCTGGAAGAAACCCAGTTGCCCCCCCTGGCCGAGGCGCGGGCATTGATGCAAGGTAGTTCGGTTGCGCGGTCTGGAATCACAGCCCTATTGCAATCCGCCACGGTAGATTCGGCCCAAAACCCGGGCCAAACCGAATAAGTTTGGTTTTGGCAAATGAGTGACCCAAAAAGTGTCAAACTGCACTCACTTGCTAACCAATTTTCAACCCCATCGCCCTAGCGTGAAGTGATCCGGGAAACGGTTGAAAGTGGCAGAATGCCTAGTATTGGAAATTTCTCTGGCGGTTGCCTACCGCTTTTGGTGGGTTTGCGCCTGATTGTGTCAGGCGCATGCCATTGCCGTTTGATCCTTGTCGCCGCTTTGTGCGCAATACCCCCCGTTGTTGGTCAGGCGGCCCGGGGGGATCCCCAAATTGCCAGCCTTTGCGACCGCGCAGCAATCCGCGCGGCGAACAAAAGCCACGTACCTTTAGATGTCTTAAGGGCGATCTCTCGGGCGGAAACCGGCCGTGCCTCTTCTGATGGTTTACAACCGTGGCCCTGGACCGTGAATATGGAAGGGACCGGGCGTTGGTTTGCCACCCTGGACGAAGCCCGATCTTACGTATTTTCGCATTTCAAAACCGGCGCACGCAGCTTTGATGTCGGTTGTTTCCAGATCAACTACAAATGGCACGGTAATGCGTTCCGCTCAATCGACGATATGTTCGACCCGCAGATAAACGCCGATTATGCGGCAAAGTTTCTGACCGAACTTTTCGGAGAATTTGGCAATTGGCGGGATGCAGCCGGGGCCTATCATTCGCGGACACCAAAATTTGCCACCAAATACGCGGCCCGATATGGCCAGATCAAGGCCGGGTTGACTGATCCTTCTGAAATCGCATTGACCGGTCAGGGTGGTCAGGGGCGATTATTCGATCGCGAAAGCGGGGCACCCCGGGTTTCAGGCCCAAGCCCACTAACGCGTGGGCAGGTAACACTTGGATCACTGGTGCCAATCACCCGCCAACCCAGTGCGCCGCTTCGGCCGCTTTTCATTATAAAATAGGCCGGGGATCGCATGCCAAAATTCAGCTCTCAGCAGTTATTTAGCCCAACCGTCCTACTAGCGCTTGCGCTGATGGCGATCATCATCATGATGATTTTGCCAGTGCCTGCGTGGATTTTGGATGTCGGTCTGGCGGCGTCCTTTGGCCTGGCAATCCTTATTTTTACGGTCACGCTGTTTATCGAACGACCGCTTGATTTCTCGGCGTTCCCTACTGTTCTGCTTGCCTCGCTGATGCTTCGATTATCGCTGAACGTCTCGTCTACCAAGCTGATTATCGGCCAGGGTCACACCGGCACAAATGCCGCTGGCGACGTCATCGAAGGGTTCGCCCAGTTTGTCATGGGCGGCAGCGTTTTCCTTGGGGTTGTGGTGTTTCTGGTACTGCTGATTGTCAACTTCATGGTGATCAACAAAGGTGCGGCGCGCATGGCCGAGGTTGGCGCGCGATTTGCCCTTGATGCCATGCCCGGCAAACAGTTGGCGATTGACGCCGATATGGCGGCCGGGGCAATTGACCATGAACAGGCCCGCGAACGGCGCGAGCGTGAGCAACAGGAAACCACCTTTTTCGGCTCTCTGGATGGCGCTTCAAAATTCGTCAAAGGCGACGCAATTGCCGGGTTGTTGATTACCATAATGAACTTGGTCATGGGCCTGGCAATGGGGGTCGTGGTCCAGGGCATGCCCATTGGGGCGGCCTTTGAAACCTATGCCATACTGACGGTTGGCGATGGTTTGGTGTCGCAGATCCCGGCTGTGATCATCTCAATCGCATCAGCGTTGTTGTTGGCGCGCGGGGGAACCCAAGGCGCGACTGATCAGGCAATTTTCGGCCAGTTGGGCAAACACCCCGCCGCCTTGGCCACGGTTGCAGTTTTGATGGCGTTGTTTGCCCTGGTGCCCGGGCTGCCCTTTATCCCGTTCATTTTGGGCGCAGGCGTTCTGGGGGTTTCTGCTGCGGCCATGTACCGGCGCCAGGCAAATCAGGCAGACGCCCAAATCATCGAAACGCAAGTCGGCAAAACACCCGAAAAAAAGGGACTTGGGGATGTGTTGGATCTGGATGATCTGCATTTGGAATTTGCCCCCGATCTGGTGGCCATGGTGCTTGATCCCGGCACCGGGCTGGACGCGCGGATCAACAATATGCGCACCCATGTCGCCACTGTTTATGGGCTGATCCTGCCGGAAATTCGGCTGACCGACCAGCCCGAGTTGGCGGTGGGCACCTATATCATCCGGGTTCAGGGGGTCGAGCAGGCACGCGGCACGTTGCACCCGGATCTGGTCATGGCCCTGATGCCGGATGCGCCAGATTCTCTGCCACCCGGCACCGATGTGACCGAGCCTGTTTATGGCGCCCCGGCCCGTTGGATTACGCCCAGGGATCAGGACGATGCCGCGGTTGGCGGGGCCACAATTGTGACCCCGCCGGAAATTCTGGCGACTCATCTGCTTGAGGTCATCAAACAGAATTTCGCCCGGTTGCTGACCTTGAAATCACTGCGTCGGTTACTGGCGGAAATGACCAGATTGTCCGATCCTGTGCGCGCCGAGGCCAACCAGAAACTGCTGGACGAATTGATCCCCGACAAAGTGCCGATCGATATCCTGCATTCGGTTCTGCGCCTGCTGCTGGAAGAGCGGGTTTCGATCCGCAACATGCCCCTTATCCTCGAGGCCGTGGCCGAAGCGCGGATCATCACCACACAGGCCGAAAGTATCTGCGAACATGTACGCCAGCGCATGGGCTTTCAGTTGGTGGCCGAGATGAAACGCGAAGACGGGACCATCCCTCTGGTACAGCTTGCGCCGGAGTGGGAAGAAACCTTTCAAACCTATCAGATCGAAACCAATGGCGGTGGTCTGGACATTGCCTTGCCGCCCGAGCTGTTCAACAAATTGGCTGATGGTGTGTCCGAACGCCTGAGCGAGACAGCGGAAAAAGGGTTGTTCCCCGCTATTGTCACCTCGACCCGGCGGCGTCGTTTTCTTCGAACAATCCTTAGAACACGGGGCATTGCCAATCCGGTCCTGTCATTCGAAGAGATTGGGCTGGAGGCACGACCGGCCCTTGTGGGAATGGTGGCCGCGTGATCGCCGTTTCATCAGAACTGGAAGTTGCCCTGACCACCGGTCTTTGGCACGCAGCGATGGTGTTTCTCAGAGTTGGGGCGCTGGTTTCCTTGCTGCCGGCATTTGGCAGCCGTTCCGTGCCGTCGCGTGTCAAACTTGGATTGGCCATCGCATTTTCGGCGGTTGTCGCACCGGCAGTACCCGTTATCGCCGCCCCTGTTGACGTTCTGGCCTTGGGAGGTGTTGCCATGTCCGAGGTCGGTATCGGCCTGGCACTTGGGTTTGGCATTCGTCTGTTTGTGCTGGTGTTGCAAACGGCCGGGTCGATTGCCGCCCAGGCTACGTCTTTGTCGCAAATCCTTGGCGGGGCCGGGGTTGAACCGGTTCCGGCCATGGGTTTTGTGCTGGTGGTCGGCGGATTGGCCTTGGCAGTGATGACCGGGTTGCACGTACGCGCCGCCATGTACCTTATTGCCTCTTATGACTTGTTCCCATTCGCCACCATTCCCGACGGGCGGGCCATTTCCGGATGGGGCGTGAACCAGATTTCCCAGGGTTTTTCCCTGGCATTCCTGATGGCGGCACCGTTTGTAATCGCCTCGACGATCTATAATCTGACACTGGGGGTGATCAACCGGGCCATGCCACAGTTGATGGTGGCCTTTGTCGGCGCGCCAGTGATCACCCTGGGCGGGCTTTTCCTGTTGTTTGCAAGCACCCCTGTGATGCTAAGCGTCTGGGTTGATGCCTTGAACCATTTTCTGCAAAACCCGCTGGATCTCGCCAGATGAGTGGCGATGACCAGAACAGTTCAGACAAATCCCACGAACCAACTGAACAGAAACTCAAAAAAGCCCGCGAAAAAGGCGAGATTGCCCGATCTACCGACATGGCGGTGGCGGCCGGTTATGCGGGCATGGTTCTGACGGCATTGGCGGTTGGAGGGTATTCGGTGCAACGGTTCGGGTCAGGATTGATGACCCTGCTGGACCAACCGGATCGGATCGCAGGCTTGATGTTTTCCGGCGCGGTTCAGGCGCCGTTTGGCCAGATACTTTTGAATGCCACCCTGGCCCTTGCTCCTTGGTTCACCTTTCCAGCGGCGGCAGTTTTGATTTCGATCATCGCCCAAAAGGGGTTGGTCTTTGCACCATCAAAGCTCCAACCCAAGATGTCTCGTATTTCTGTTCTGAAGAATGCCGGAAATAAATTCGGCCGCTCGGGCCTGTTCGAATTTGCCAAAAGCACCACCAAGCTGTTTTTGTATTCAATCTGTCTGGGGTTTTACCTGAACGCTAAACTGCCGGAAATTGTTGGGGTTATCGAAACCGGCGCCGGCCCGGCAGTATCCATGTTGGCGCGCCTGTGCATCGAATTCATGATGATCGTTCTGGTGATCGCCACGGCCCTTGGGGCGATTGACGCGCTTTGGCAACACAAAGAACACCTGCGCAAAAATCGCATGTCGCACAAAGAGGTAATGGATGAGACAAAAGAATCTGAGGGTGATCCGTATATCAAACAGCAACGTCGCCAACGCGCCCAGCAGATTGCGATGAACCAGATGATGGCCGAGGTGCCCAAAGGTGATGTGGTGATTGTCAACCCGACCCATTACGCGATTTGCCTCAAATGGGATCGGGTTCCCGGGTCTGCGCCGGTCTGTGTCGCCAAAGGTGTTGATGAAATGGCGGCGGCAATCCGAGAAGCCGCCACCATGGCGGGCGTGCCGATCCATCACGATCCGCCAACTGCGCGCGCCTTGCACGCGACCGCCAACCTGGGCCAGGAAATTCCGGAAGAGCATTACCGCGCCGTTGCGGCCTCAATCCGGTTTGCCGAACAAATGCGTCTTCGGGCCAAGGGTCGGATCACATGAGGTTGGACAAACTCGGCCAGATGTCGGACGTGATGCGCGCGCTTTATGATCGCGAATTTCGCGTCATCGCCGCGATTCTGGCAGAAGAATCCAACCTGCGCGGCAAACTGACCCAACTTGACGCGCAAGTTGCCGATAATCTGGAGTTGGGTGACAATGCCCATTCTTTGAATGTCGTTGGTGCCCAGCTTTTATGGCAAGGCTGGACCAGTCGAACACGGCGTCAATTGAATGGCGACCTGGCACAGGTCATGGCCAAAAAACTTGTCGCCATGGACAAGGTAAGGATCGCCTTTGGTCGCCAGCGCGCTGTTGAGATGATGATGACGACCGAGCAACGAACCCTAAAACAACGTCAGGCCAAACAGCGCGATATCAACCTGTTGTCCTTAGGATAGGCCGACAGGGGGGATCAGGTATCCTGCCGCAGGATATCAAGGATCAGAACGTCGACAATTTTGTCACCAAGTTCTTTCTGGGCAACACGGCGCAGGGCCGCCCGCAAAAGATCGAGTGTTTCCGCATTGGTAAACGCCCCCTGAAAACCGCCCATATTTGCGTGATCAAACAAGACCCGAAGAAAGGCGTCGCGCAATTTCGGCTCTCTTGCATAAATTTCTTCGCTGACCCCACCACTTGTTTCAAGGCTGAGCGATACCACGACCAACGATGAAATCGCGTCCTTCGTAACAACCGGAATAACAAACTGGTTGCTCATCTTCAGAAATTCAGTGGCTTCCGGGTCAATCTCATTGCCCTGGCTATCCACCATTGGCGCAGGGTCACCGTCACCGGAACCCTGATTGCCGTCTTGCATATTTGCATCAGGCCCGGGCATCAAAAACAATCCGGCGCCGATGCCACCGCCGGTACCAACCAGCAAAAGAATTATCGGAAGTAGTTTAGCAAGCATGTTGAATCCTCTAGAAAGGCAAAATGGAGTCGAGAAGTTGCTGTCCGTAGCGCGGTTGCTGCAGGTCGGTGATCTGCCCGCGCCCGCCGTAAGAAACCCTGGCCGAGGCGATTTTATCGTAGGTAATTTCGTTCTGACGGGCGATATCTTCGGGGCGGACAAAGCCGGTCACCAGCAGTTCACGCATTTCAAAGTTGACCCGAAGTTCCTGCGAACCGGATATCGACAACACCCCGTTGGGCAGCACATCAATGACCGTGGCTGCCACTCGTAACATCAGCTTTTCTTTGCGTTTTACTGTGCCATTGCCCGTGCTGCTGCTGCTGGATGTGAGATCCACAGCCTCCGCCATTGACGCGCCGGCCGGTAATCTTTCATTCAATCGCTGAGGCAGCCCAAACAGCTGCGGAATCCCCAGCGATTCTGACCCGCCGCGTGACCGGGATGTAGCATTGGAAATTTCGGCCTTTTCGTCGATTTCAATAACCACGGTCAGAATGTCACCCTTGCTGATCGCCCGCCGATCGCCCAACAATGACTGACGCCCGGCACTCCACAACGACGACTGGTCGACCCGGCGCGATGGCTGAGTATGAAGCGGCAGCCCCGGGAACAGCATCGCCACATGCTCCGGCGATTCCGTATTGGGCGTGAATGTTGGCGGCCTGCCAAAGTGATCGGCACGCGCACAGGCGCCCAAAACTAACAGCAACAGTAGGGGTTTGGGAAAAGAAAATCTGCGAAACATCAATGTACCTCGATCGAGCCGTTGGCCTGGATTGTACCGCTGACAGTCACGCGCGATATCAGATTCATCGCCCGTATGCTTTCACCAACAGACCCGCGGCCCAAGGCCCGGCCTTCGGTGGAAATGCGCAAGGGCCCGCGCGAAAAGACCAAAGTGACCAAATCGTTGCGCGCGACAATGGCAGGTGAGCGTAAATCGCCCGGTCGAATTGGCCGACCGACATAAAGAACAACGCGGGCCTCTTGCCCAATAACCAATTTGGGGTCGGAAATGGCGCCGCTGATGTCGCCGGGTTTTCGAACCAGATCCTCGGGGTTGATAACCTCGCGTGCACGGATGGTCCGGGCCGGGACGATCACATCTGCCAGAGCCGACGAACACGCGCCAAAGAGCATTATCAGAATGATCTTTTTCATCATCGAACCTGCGTGGTCGCAGCCATCATCTGGTCGGCAGCAGAAATAACCTTGGCGTTCATTTCATAGCCACGCTGGGCCTCGATCAGTTCGGTTATTTCACGCACCGAATCGACCGAACTTGCCTCAAGATACCCTTGGCGCAGCGTTCCCAACCCATCAAGGCCGGGCGTCGACAATAGTGACGGGCCCGATGCCTCGGTTTCACCAAACAGGTTTCCACCCAACGCCTCCAACCCTTTGGCATTGGTGAACCCGGCCAGATCAATCTGGCCCAACTGCTGGCCTCCGGTGGCATCGTCAAAATAGGCAAAAACTTCGCCAGATGCGTTGATAGAAATACTGCGCGCATCCGAAGGAATGGTAATTTCCGGCGAGACCGCAAAACCGTCAGAGGTGACAATCAACCCTTCGCCGGACCGTTTCAGGCCGCCGTCACGCGTATAGGCAGTTCGCCCCGATGGCAGGGTCACTTCAAGATAGCCGCGCCCGTCGATTGCCACATCCAAGTCATTGCCGGTAGCCGTCAGCGACCCTTGTCCAAGCTGCACGGAAACGGCCGTCGGGCGCACGCCCAGGCCAAGTTGGATACCGGTCGGCAAAACCGTCCCATCCGAGGCGCTGATCGTGCCGGGGCGCGAAACCTGTTGGTAATGCAGGTCAGAAAACTCGGCCCGGCGGGGACTATAGCCAGTGGTGTTCATATTGGCGAGGTTGTTGGCGATAGTTTCAACACGCATTTGTTGCGCGCTCATTCCGGTGGCAGCAATTTTCAGGGCGCGCATTGGCGTCTCCTTTGGTTTGAGTTTAGGGGATCAAGGTTTTAACGGCGTTGCGGATGCGTTCATCTTCGGCTTCAAGAAAGCTTTGGCCCATTTCGTAAGAACGCTGAACCTCGATCATGCGCGCCAGTTGCGAAATCGGGCTCACGTTTGACCCTTCAAGAAATCCCTGAAGAATTCTGGCGTTTTCTGCCGGCTCAAAGCCCGCGTCAGCCCGAAACATCACCCCGTCTTCCCGTACCATCCCGGTAGAATCAACCGGCATGAACAATCCAATCTGTCCCAATGGCTGGCCATCCGCACTGATTGTGCCGTCGGCGGCGACATTGACCTTTTCGACCGAGCCCGGAACAAATACCGGAGAGCCACCTGCATCCATCACCCGGTAGCCGTCCATGGTGACAAGATCGCCCTCTGGGCTGGGTGAAAAGCTGCCGGCGCGGGTCAGGCGTTCGCCGGCCGGCGTTTCAACCAGAAAAAACCCTTCGCCTTCAATGGCGAAATCAAACGATCCGTTGGTCTGGGTTAGCGCACCCTGGGCCATCGACGTGTTGTGGATTTGCGAGCGTGACATGGACAAGGACGACCGGCCTTGGGACGAATCGACAAATTCCGAAAAAATCAGCCCTTCCTGCCGATACCCGGTGGTGGCCGAGTTGGCGATGTTGTTGGCAATGATCTGCATTTCGTTCAGCAAACCGGATTGGCGCGACACCGTGACATAAGATGAAAGGCCCATCAGTAACCCCCTGCAATCAATGGTATAATCTGAATGTGGAAAAAGGCGACCAGCGTTTGAGTCATGAACCCCATCGACACCCAGAACACGACGACAATCGCCGCAAGTTTCGGCACGAAGGTCAGTGTCATTTCCTGAATCGACGTCAGCGCCTGGAACAGGCCAACCGTCAGGCCGGCCACCAAGGCCACCGTCAGGATAGGCATTGATACCAGCACAGCCGCCCACAAACCTTGACGCATAGTGTCAAAAAAGATGCCTTCGCTCATCATATCAGACAGGCATCCTCAGGATTTCCTGATAGGCTTCGACCACCTTGTTGCGCACGGTAATGGCCGTTTCCACCGCCAGTTCCGTTTGCGCCAATGCCAACACCAAAGCGTGCGGATCGGCATCACCGGTCATCGCCGCGAGGGCCGCCTCTTCGCCCGCGCGCAGGGTTGCGGCAAAGTCTTCGGCGACGGATTTGATGCCCGATTCGGGTATTTCGGCACGTGGTTCAGGCCGAGTGGCCGGGCGGGCGGCGCTGTATCCTTGCGGGGCTGTTAAACTGCGAATATCCATTTTAGATCTCCTTTACTTTCTAAGTAAGTCCATCAGGGCGGATGACATTTTCCGCGCCTGGTCGAACATTTTGAGGTTTGCCTCGTAACTGCGCTGTGCCTCGCGGGCATCAGCGATTTCGATCATCAGATTGACGTTTGATCCTTTGTAATTGCCGGTTTCATCGGCCAGAGGGTGCGATGGGTCATATATTTGGGTCAGATCGCTGCGATCCAGCTGAACCCCACCAACCGATATTTTTTCCACCGTGCCGGTAACGTCACGAACCGACTCAAACGAAACCGTTTTACGTCGATATCCGGGCGTATCTGCATTCGAGATATTCTCGGATACATGGCGCAGACGCGTGGCCTGCGCGGCAAGGGCGCTGGAAGATATGGCCAGAGATTTTGAAAATTCGCTCATGTTTTTTCCACCCCGCTAGATACGGCCAAGGCTGGTGCGCAACACACTCAGCGAAAATTTATAGATTGCCACCGCCCGATCATGCTGACGCTTGACGGCAACACCCCTGAGTAATTCATTTTCTATCGACACCGAATTGCCATTCGGGTCAGAGGCCGCTTTCGGCGTGATGGTTTCCCACCTGAGATCCTGGCCGGAAATCCCGTTCAAATGGCTGGAGCGGCTGGCGTTCATGCCGGAACTTGAGGATTCAGTCGCCAGCAACTGATTGAAAGGCGCGATGTCACGGGCTTTGAACCCGGGTGTATCGGCGTTTGCGACGTTTTGCGCGACGATGGCCTGGCGTTGACCGGCGTGGACGGCCAAAGCGTGCGCCGTCTTAAAGACATTCAGGTCTGCGAACATCGGGGCTTCTCCCTCGATTAATATCAACCAAGGCTTAACTGTGATTCGTTTAAAAACAGTTTCAAAACTCAATAAGGATTCGCCCACCATGCAACACGACCTTTACGTTTTGAAAAGTGAACTGGAAATGAACAAATTGGTGCGCCCGGTGGGGCGCGTCGTCGGAGTCAGCAGCGGGGTCATTCAGGTTTCCGGCCTGGCCGATACGGTGCGCATTGGCGATCAGGTGACGCTGCGCCGTAACCCAGGCAACCCGCTACAGGGGGAAATCCTTCAGGTGATCAACGGGGTTGTCAACATGTTGCCCGATACGGCCCCCGACGGGGTCGCCATCGGCGATCCGGTCGTCCTGCATGGCACGCCAAAATTTGCCCCAAGCGACGCCTGGATTGGCCGGGTCATTGACCCTTACGGCGCACCATTGGATGGCCGCCCTTTGGCGCGCGGGGGGGCGTCTCACGACCTGATGTCGTCGCCTCCGCCTGCCGCAGAGCGCCGGGCGCTGGGTGCACGCGTAACCACCGGATTGGCCTTGTTAAACACAGTTTTGCCGATCGCCGAAGGCCAAAGGATTGGTCTGTTTGCCGGATCTGGCGTTGGTAAATCTCGGCTGCTGGCTCAGCTGGCCATGCACATGCAGGCCGAGGTTGTGGTGGTTGGTTTGATTGGTGAACGGGGGCGTGAAGTGAACGAATTCGTCACCCGGGTTCTGGGCCCGGAAGGCATGAAACGGGCCATCGTTATTGCCGCCACATCGGACCAATCTGCCTTGACTCGGCGGCGCTGTGCCTGGGCGGCGATGTCGGTGGCGGAACACTTTCGCGATCAGGGGAAAAAGGTACTGTTCCTGGCCGATTCGATCACCCGGTTTGCCGAGGCACACCGTGAAATTGCCGTGGCGGCCGGCGAATCACCAGCCTTGCGCGGCTTTCCCCCCTCGGTGACGCCGATGATCACCGCATTGTGCGAACGGGCCGGCCCGGGGGCACGGGAACAGGGAAATATTACTGCAATTTTTAGCGTTTTGGTTGCCGGATCGGACATGGATGAACCCATCGCCGACATCCTGCGCGGGGTTCTGGACGGGCATATTGTGCTAAGCCGCGATATTGCCGAACGCGGACGGTTCCCGGCGATTGATGTGGGGCGTTCGGTCTCGCGGTGCCTGCCGGATGCGGCAAGTGAGGCCGAAAACGCCATGATTGGCGAAACCCGAAAATTTTTAGGCGCTTATGAACAGTCCGAAGTGATGATCAAGGCTGGATTGTATGTCGAAGGGTCCGACCTTGTGCTGGATCAGGCGGTTCGAATCTGGCCAGAGTTGGACAAATTCTTTGCCCGTGATGAAACGGACGGTATTCGTGGCAGTTTTGACCGTTTGGGGTTGATCCTGAGACGCGCCGGCATCCCCGGCGCGGATGGTCAACGACAAGGGTGACTTAGGATTGCAACAAAGTCAGCGCAATCGAACCAGATGAAAAACCGACATTGAATGAATCGATCTGCGCCCGGGCCAAATAACGGATGGTCAGTTTTTCAACGGCTTGCGCGTCGGTAAATTGGGAAACTGAACTGTTGCCAAAAACAACGCTGGCCCGGTCTTTGAACATCTCCAACTGTTTGTCGATGTCGATCAGCGCAATGTTGGACGGCAGACCAAGCCCGCTCTCGAATATTGTGCGTAGCGGCGGCGATGACATGATCGTAAACCACTTTGCGTCTTCGCTTATCGGCTCACTCGCCACCCGCTCCAACTCTCTCTGGCTAAACAGCGCGATCCTCATGCTGTCGTCCTGCTGGCCCACGGCGACTTCAAAAGATTGTTTCTGAAACCGGTCAACGATATCCGCCATCAGGGTACTGCTTAGCGTTTTTGGAATGGCGCCCGGGCCAAACCCAAAGGCATCGCTGAATTGACGATAGCGATCATCAGACAACCGGTTTGCCAACGCAGCAGGATCACCGGTGCCATCTTCCAGAATCTTCTGAATAAACGCCCGACTGTTCAGATCATCCGACAGACCAAATGCCCCCAGGGCCACCGTCAGCAACCGACGATCTGCCACCAGATCCTCGGCTATGAACACATCGCCGATCTTTTCCGCAAAGTATTCGGTATCACGCTGCAACACCGGGTCCCGGTTGAAGGCCTCGTACTGCGAATCATAGGTGGCTTGCAGGAAATTCCAGCCAACCAACCCAGGGCCAACAATGACCGGTTGGAAAATCATGACGCTTGCGTCGCCATTAAGCGCTCTTCTCTTGGCAACAAACTGCGCAGCGCCTTGAGACAGCGGTAATGCTGACCATTGATCACCGCATCCGTGGCCTCGGCCAGGGCGGCACGGCTGTCAGCATCGACAAACACCTGGCTCAGCTCCTCCAGGTGGCGCAGTAAGGGCATATCGGCATTTTCAGGATTGGCATCCCCGGACAAGATCAACTGGGTTGCATAACACAATCGGCGAACCGGCGTATTTGCTTCTTCGGGATGGATCGCATCCTTAAGCCGCAGGATATGCGCATTTGGCGTCATGATCGACAACCGCGACCGCCGGTCGCCGTTTTCGATTACCGCACCGTTGACCAGCACACGTTCTTTCGGAGCGAGTTTCAGAACAAGTCCACCCATATCAGGCTGCCCCACTTTGTAAGCCATTCAGAATGGCAATGTTGATTTCCAGCAATGGGCCCACGTCCGCCTTGCGGGCCAGAACCTTTGTCGTGTGCTGGCTGGTGAATTCAGCCAAATAGAATATCTGTGCCTTCAATGCAGGCGGCAGCCGATTATCGGCATCGGCCACGTCCACGGCGAAAATATTCCATAGCCTTTTGTTGTCATACAGCGCCTTGGCCAGACCCGGGAAACCTTTGATCCCTTTGCCAGCTTCGGACCGTAGCCGATGCGTGATACGAGCCACCGCATCGTATTCTATGTTGCGCGGTGTTTTGACCGTTGTCGAGACTGCTGAATATGCGTGCATTGCCTTGGATTGGGCGTTCACATCAAATCCTCATCTTTTTTGGAGAAAGTTGGGCAGGCCGGAGCGTATCACGCCCCGGCCAACTGATTTAACGGAACAGCGACAGGATTGTCTGCGGTGCCTGGTTGGCAATAGTCAGCGACTGAACCGCCAGCTGCTGCTGCACCTGCAACGCCTGCAACCTGGCCGAGGCTGCCTCCATATCAGTGTCTACCAAGGCACCGATACCAGTTTTCATCGCATCCGTGAGTTTGCCGATGAAGTTGCTCTGATCATCAATCCGCTTGCCCGAGGCACCCAGGGCGGCTGCACCGTCAATGGCAAGAACCAGGAACGCCTCAATCTCTCCCAAAGCGGTCGCCGCGTCAGCGGTATCGGTGATTGCGGTCAAGTCCGCCGCCAAATCAATAGTGGCTTCGAAATCAACAGAATCGACAGTAATCAGCGAAGGGGTTGGCACGCCGCCACCAACGCGATCAAGCGAGGATACGATTGACAGGCTGGTTCCGCCATTGCCATCCACATCAGTCGCCAACAGATTGGCCCCGTTGAATTGCGAGGCCGCGATGATAGAGGCCACCTGAGCAACCCGTTCGTCAATATCGGCCTGAATTTTGGCGAAATCAACGTTTTCACTGTTGGCCGAAACCGCCAGTTCCTTTATTTCCGTCAGAACGGTCACAATTTGTTCGGCACCTGCCGACGCCACTGCGACGGTTGACTCGCCCAGGTCCAACGCTTTTGAAACGGCGCTGAAACCTGCCACATCGGTTTCCATCACCTTGGAAATTGCCCAGATCGCCGACCCGTCTTTGGCCGAACCAATTTCCTTACCTGTCGAAATCCCGGATTGGGTTTTCTCAAGGCTCATGTTGATTGTTTTGAGCGTTTGCAGCGCAACCATTGCGCTGTTGTTTGTCAGAATGCTGGACATAGCATTTTCCTTTAGTCAAAGGGTGATTTCCACCCGGTTGCATCCCGCCCCCTCAGGACGGACTAAATGTCTTCTGACAGGTGCGATCGCCGGTGTTCTGGCATCGCGCCACCCTTTTATAAGGTGCAAGGATACATTGGATGCTTTGTCCTAATGGAGTGCTAAGATTGGTAATTCGTTAGGTTGCATTTGCCTAAAAGCCGCTCACGCCCAAAGACCCTTGGGGTCAGTTTGGACGTGAAACGTTACTCTTGCAGGCTATGCGCGTTTTTCCACACTTGGCTGTGTCTGGGTTTCAAACCGCGTTTTCTGCCCGGATTGATCGTATGTTTCCAATCCCTGACGGACCCGGCGCAAATCGGCCATGCGGCTGGCGACGGCGCGGATGCCCTCCATCGCGCTGTTCAACAGTTCCTGATTGCGGGTGACTTTGTCATGCACCTCACTCAGATGCGCGCGCTCCAGAGAATCAGTTGCATTGATATTATCAATCAGTTCCTGCTTTTGGGCCAGCATCCGTCCCAGCATTTCCAGATCGCCGCGAACCAGCGCCAATCGTTCCTGATCCAGAAGGGTATCAAGATCGTCAATAAGGGTTTGTGCATTTCTAAGTGTCATTTTCTTTCTCCAAAAGTGCGTGGTAAAGTGATTCTGCCAACCCGATCCCTCCTGCGCGGGTCATTTGTTCGGCCTGTGCCCGGATCAAAAGAGAATTGAACTGATCCTCACCGGCACCTCCGCCAAAGGTATCGCTCGTTTTGCCAAGACCGGTTGATTTCAGCATCTCTGCCAGAAAGGCCGTCTCAAGGTCGGTGGCGGCCTTGCGTAAGGCCGCATTCCGTTTGGCGTGCGGGTCATCAGGTTCTTTGGCGCGAATGCGTTGGGTGACCGGATTTGGGTCGGCCATGGTGATTGGTTTCATAAAATGCCTCGAATTGCAGAGATTTTTACCAACATGGACTCAAAGCAGTTAAAAAAATTGTAACTGATTGCGGGTCAGAGTGTTTTTGCAACTAGGTAGAACACCGAGAGAACATGCAAACAGTTCAATTATCAGATGGTCCTGTGTCAAATCTTTTGACGGCAGCCGCGCCCAAAAACGCATCGCCCACTTCTCGACAAGGAGAGGAATTCGATGTTCACTTTGAGCAGGCAGGAGAATCGGGCGCGGTCGAACCAGATATACCCACGGATAGGGTGCTTGAGGTTTTGCTGGATGGTGCCGACCCGGATGATGGGTCGCAACAGCAAATTATCGGGCCATCAGACGGAAGTGTCGAAAACCCGCACCAGGTAGTTGGCGAAATTTCCCTAAAACCATTTTCGACCGATGTAGGGTCAGAAACAGGGAATTCAGAGAATAAACTGTTTGCGACATCGCGACCACCTGAAACCTCTGATCTGCTTGGCCAACAACCTGTTTTACCAAGACAGCTCTCAAGTCAGGCTGCCCTGACGTTGAATAACCCGCTGTTGCCCGGGCAAGCGTCGGAACTGCCGACTGACAGGCCCAGATCCGGTTCATTTGACCCACGGGCCACTCGCGTCCCGAACCCCTTGTTTGCGGGCGATCATGATGCCCCGAAAATGGGCGAGTTGACAGATAAGCCAAGCCGCAATGACCTTGTTCCAAGCACGCCCAAGGAGCAAAATACCGTGCCGGGTAACCTAACCTATCAAATACCCAAGAACGGTATCTATGGTGAAAAACCTCCAATTGAGTCGGTAAAAGATGGTATATCACGCCCAGCTCCTGACGGCGTACCCTTGACCCCCGGTATTGCAGCCAGCGAAACATCCAAGCAAAGCGTTATTTTTGGTAACAGTGTTTTTGGTAGCAGAGATAGCTACACCCCGGTCGACGGATTTTCGACATCCCGTTCTGGACGGTCCATTCCTGGTGACATTGCCCAGATAAATGATGCAGCCACCGCACCCAGTACAAAGGCACCGTTGCAAACTGCTGCCCAAATGAAAGCGGTACAGGCCCAAACCCTCAGTGCCGCGATCATGAGGCCAATGGCCGAGCAGAACATACTGGTGTCCGAATCCATGCCATCAGAACTTTTTGTGACGCCGCTTTCTGAACCTGGCCTTCAAACCGGGAATTTGCGCGCCGCCGAAACCATGTTGGCGCGCCCCGAAACGGCGCGGATGGTGGCCTCGCAGATGGCCGAAGCCGTGATGCGCACGCAAAATAACAAAATAGAAATTGCTTTGAACCCGGAAGAACTTGGGCGCGTTCGCATGGTCCTGTCCACGACCGAATTGGGCGTCACCGTGTCAATTGTTGCTGAACGTGTCGAAACCCTGGACCTGATGCGCCGTCACATTGATCAATTGGCCAAAGAGTTCCGCGAATTGGGATATCAGAACATCGGTTTTGAGTTTTCCGGTGGCGAGAGCAGCCATGGTTCGGATGGCGATTCGACTGACGTTGAAACAAAACTTCCGACCAGCCCCGATGACCAACGCGACGCTGTTGGTTCTATCCAAATTGAAACCGCCAGGGCGTCTCAACCGTCCGGGCTTGACCTAAGGTTGTAACGCAAATGATCAACGAAGTATCCACCACTGTAACGCTGCCTCCAAGCCAAACGGCTTCCGTGTCTCAAACCCTCGATCTGGCATCAGATTTTGATACTTTTCTGAAAATGCTGACAGCTCAGGCCAAATATCAGGACCCGATGGACCCGATAAGCTCGTCTGAATATGCCTCGCAATTGGCCCAGTTTTCAGCCGTTGAACAGCAGGTTCTGACCAATGATACGCTGCAACTGATCTCCGAACAACTGAGCGGCAGCAATATTTCGTCCCTGGCCAACTGGGTCGGCATGGAGGCCCGCGCCGTTACGCCTGCATTTTTTGATGGCAGCGCACCAATAACCC
This sequence comes from Paracoccaceae bacterium, assembly GCA_021648025.1. Lineage (GTDB taxonomy): Bacteria > Pseudomonadota > Alphaproteobacteria > Rhodobacterales > Rhodobacteraceae > NVQY01. Next base: position 14,585 of record JAKITO010000024.1, on the reverse strand, counting down.
TATCACCAAACCCCGCAGCGGTTGCGGACCGGGTAGAATTGGTTGTTTACGATGAGAACGGCGTCGAAGTTCAGCGCAACGCAATCCCGGTTTCGGCCCAGCCGGTTGAATGGGCCGGGCTGGATGACGATGGCAATCCATTGCCGGAAGGCACCTATAGTTTCACAGTAGAGAGCTTTGCGGACGATGAACTTATCCTTTCCGAGCAGGCCGAAGTTTACAGCCGTGTCACCGAAGCACAGGTTTTAAATGGCGACATCATTTTGATCCTTGAAGGCGGGCAGGCCGTCCTGTCATCCTCGGTCACAGGGCTGCGCGACCCTTAGTGTCTGATTTGAAACCCCAGGCGAAAGAAATTGAGGTGAATTTCTCTCTGACAAGGCGCTTTGAGCGCTGAAATGCTGGCATTTGAGCGAAATACAACTTAGATCAGAGGCAAGTTCACCCAATTTGCACCGATCTGGGGTTTTGAATCGGGCACTTAGGCGATGAAATCCTGCCGTCCAACCGAGACATAACGCTGGAACCCCGCGCGTTTGGCATCATGCGCGGAATAGATGTTGCGCAAATCCGCCATAACCGGCGTCGCCATGCGTTTGGCAAGACGTTTCAGATCAAGTGCGCGAAATTCATTCCATTCTGTCAGGATCACCACCGCATCGGCATTTTGCGCCGCCTTATAGGCGTCCTCGACCCAATTCACCCCGGGTAATAAATCGACCCCTTCACGCCGGCCTTGCGGATCGACCACGCGCACTTTGGCGCCGGCTCCGATCAATGCAGGCACAATGGTCAGCGAGGGGGCATCGCGCATGTCGTCGGTGTTTGGCTTGAAGGTGACGCCCAAAATGGCAATAATCTTACCCGCGACGGCCCCATCCATCAAATCGGTGATCTTGTCGGTCATCCGGCGGCGCATTTCATCGTTGACCTTGATCACTGTCTCGGTGATCTGCATTGGCAACCCATGTTCCTGACCAATACGCGCCAAAGCTTTGGTATCTTTAGGAAAACATGAGCCCCCATAACCCGGCCCCGCATGCAGGAACTTATTGCCAATGCGCCCGTCAAGACCCATGCCGTGGCTTACCTGTTTCACATCGGCCCCGGTGCGTTCACACAGGGCGGCAATCTCGTTGATAAAGGTAATTTTGGTGGCCAGAAACGCATTGGCGGCGTATTTGATCATTTCCGCGCTTTCCAGATCAGTAATCAGCACCGGGAAATCGCGCAGGTACAAAGGCCGGTAAATCTTGTTCATCACCTCGGCGGCGCGGGCCTGCTGGACCCCGACAACCACCCGGTCGGGGCGCATGAAATCATCAATCGCCGCCCCTTCGCGCAGGAATTCCGGGTTCGAGGCCACATCAAATTCCGCCTTCGGATTGGCCTTGGCGATGGCCTGTTTGACGGCGCGGTTGGTGCCCACGGGCACGGTCGATTTGGTGACGACAACAGTGTAACTTTTGATCGCCGCAGCAATTTCTTTGGCCGCCGCCATGACATAGGTTAAATCCGCGTGCCCGTCACCGCGCCGGGTTGGTGTGCCGACAGCGATAAAAACGGCCTCTGCACCGTCCACCGCCTTGGCCAGATCTTCGGAAAATGTCAGCCGCCCGGCGTCAACATTGGTGACCATCAGCGCCTGAAGGCCGGGTTCGTAAATCGGCACTTCGCCCCGGCGCAACATTTTGATCTTTTTGGGGTCCTTGTCGACGCAAACCACATCATGGCCAAAATCCGAGAAACACACCCCAGAGACCAGACCGACGTATCCGGTCCCAATCATCGCAATTTTCATCTACTCGCCCTTCGATTTGGCCTGTTTTGCCAACGAGATGGGCGATTGCCCCACCGGTGTCAACATTATCGCGCCAATTGGCTAAAGATCACGCAGCCCCATCCAACCATAAACCGGCGGCATCAACGCCCGCCGAAACCGCCCCAACGGGAACCGTCTTGGGGGTTGGCGCATCATCGTTGGGTACGCCAAATCAGGAACACGCCCCATTGCCAGATCGGCCAGCAACCGCCCGGAATACCCGCCCATGGCAACGCCGTTGCCATGATAAGCCAGCCCGGCAAACATGCCCGAATGCCCTGGAACCGGGCCGACAAAAGGCACACGGGCACGCGAAATACAGACCATGCCGGACCAGTGATACGGCGATTCAACCGCTTTCCAAGCCGGAAACATCTTTTCAAAGTCGCGCCGAACAGCGGCATGAACCCTTTGTTCCGACGCGCGCGAGGACAACAAACCACCCCGCATACCAAACAGGAACCGCCGGTCCGGCATCAGTCGAAAATAATGCAACAGATTGCGAGTGTCATAAGCCATCTGGTCGCTGGTCCAGCCTTGACTGTTCAGTTCGCCATCACTTAGCGGGCGGGTCACCAGAACCGCCGATTGCGTCGGCAAATAACGCGCGGCCAGCCAATCGGGCAGATCCTCACTAGAGTAACCATTGGTGGCGATAATCAGGTTTTTGCACGTCACCCGGCCTTGCGGCGTTTGCAGGGTAAAGCCACGGCCATGCGAAATGGCAGAAACCGGGCTTTGCTGGAACAGTAGCGCGCCCGCAGTTTGTGCGCCCTGTGCAATACCAAACAGATATTTACGCGGGTTCAGACCAAACCCGACAGGTTTGGTCAGCGCGCCGTGAAACGTACCATTCATGCCCGCACCCGCCAAATCAGCGGCTTCGACCAATCTGGCGCTTGCGTCCTTGCTCGCTTCTCGACGCAGATGGGACATGGCTCTGGCGTTATGCGCCATCTGCGTCTCACCTTGCGAGTGCCGGTCAACTTCCAGACCCAACCGGTCGATAAGGTCGGCGGCCAGTGCCACAGCATCCAGTTCCGCACGTTGGAATTCATCGGCCTGCCCGGTTCCAAAGGTTCGGATCATATCCGAACTTTCAAGCGCCGCCCCACCCAGACAACAAAAGCCCCCATTGCGCCCCGACGCACCCCAACCGGGCGTTTGCGCCTCAAGCACGGCAACATTTGCCCCGGCCTCGGCCAGATGCAGGGCGGCCGAGATACCGGTGAACCCGCCGCCGATGACGCCCACGTCCGCTTTGATATCGCCTTGCAATACCGGCCAGTCGGGGGCGGCAATGGTTTCATCCCACCAGCATCCATCGCGGGGGCCGGGCCCATAGGCAAAGTCGGGAAATATTCGTCTCATTGCGCCCGGAATGCCGCCTGCTCCTCGCGCTTTTGGCGCACAAGCTGGCGTTTTGACACCAGCGAGGCGGTGATTACCCCAACCGCGACAATGGTGATCATGATAGTCGAAAGCGCGTTAATCTCTGGGCTGACCCCAAGGCGCACCGCCGAGAATATCTTGATCGGCAAGGTGGTGGCAGAGGGACCGGAGGTGAACGAAGCGATCACCAGGTCATCAAGCGACAGGGTGAACGCGAGCAGCCAGCCTGCGATCACCGCAGGCGCAATGATCGGCAGGGTCACCAGCCGGAACGCTTCGGTTTTTGAGCATCCCAGATCCAGCGCCGCCTCTTCCAGCGACCAGTCGAATGTGACCAGCCGGGACGAGACCACAACCGAGACATAACACATTGAAAACGTGGTATGCGCCAGAACGATGGTCAGAACCCCGCGATCAAGGCCGAGGCCAATGAACAACAGCAACAGCGACAGGCCGGTGATGACTTCGGGCATCACCAATGGTGCATAGATCATCCCGGAAAATAACATCCGCCCGGAAAAGCGCCCCGCGCGCACCAGCACAAGTGCCGCCATGGTGCCCAACACGGTGGCGATTGAAGACGATATCACAGCGACCTTCAGGGTCACCCATGCGGCATCCAGAAACGCCTCGTTCTGCATCAACTCACCGTACCATTTGGTCGAAAACCCACCCCAGACGGTGACCAGTTTGCTTTTGTTGAAGCTGTAGATCACCAGAATGACCATCGGGATGTAAAGAAACGCAAACCCCAGCGTCAGTGACACCACATTAAACCAACTAAGACGTATCATTGTTCTGCCTCCGCCTGTTTTTGCTGGTTACGCTGGAACAACACGATGGGGATGATCAGCAGCAGCAACAGGATTACGGCGACGGCGCTGGCGACCGGCCAGTCGCGGTTTGAGAAAAACTCTTCCCACAGCACCTTGCCGATCATCAGCGTGCCGGACCCACCCAAAAGCGACGGGATGACAAATTCGCCCAAGGCAGGGATGAACACCAGAAAGCTGCCGGCGATAATGCCGTTTTTTGACAAGGGAATGGTGACCAGCCAGAACGCCATGAGACGCGAACACCCAAGGTCTTCGGCGGCTTCGATCAACGACCCGTCCATCCGGTCCAGGGCCGCATAGATCGGCAGGATCATGAAGGGCAGATAGGTGTAAACGATGCCGATATAGACGGCGGTATTGGTGTTGAGGATGGTCAGAGGTGCCGCGATAATGCCGGTCCAAAGCAGAAACTGGTTCAAAAGGCCTTCCTGACTTAGGATACCCATCCAGGCGTAGACCCGGATCAGAAAGCTGGTCCAGAACGGCAGGATGATCAGCATCATCAGGGTTGGCCGCCATTCCTCGGGGGAACGGGCCATACCGTAAGCGATTGGATAGCCGATAAGAAGCGTAAACATGGTTGAAATGGCGGCAATCTTGAAACTGGAAAGATAGGCTTTCCAATACAAATCGTCTTCGGTCAGGAAGATGTAGTTTTCGAAATCAAGCTGGCTGAAAAACGCGCCAAACCCTGTCGCCCAGTCCCATTTTGGCACATACGGCGGGATCGCCAGCGCGATATCGGAAAGTGATATTTTCAGGACGATCAGGAACGGCACCAAAAACAGCGCCAATAGCCACAAATAAGGAACGGCGATCAGAGCGAACTTACGCATCAGCCGCGCCCCATCATTGCGCCAACATCACGCCTGCGGTGGCGGTCCAGGACAGCCAGACAGGGTCTTCCCAAGTGAACGAACGCCGCGATATGCGTCTGGTGTTGGATGTCTGCGCCTTGATCACCGTGCCGGAGGCAAGTTCAACATGATAGGTCGAAAGATTGCCAAGATAGGCAATGTCCAGAACCTTGCCTTGCACGGCGTTGTCAGCATCGACAGGTTTGTCAGTGGAAATGGTAATCTTTTCCGGGCGGATTGCCAGATGGCAGGTCTGCCCGTCCGAAAACACCGTCTTTGATACCCCATTCAAAGGCGGTTGCCCGTCGATCCAGTCTATCCGGTAACGCTCGTCTCCACTGGCCGTTGTGCGGCCTTTGATCAGGTTAACATCACCAATGAAGTCAGCGACATAGACATTGTCCGGCCATTCATACAAATCCGCAGGCGTCGACACCTGAATAAGTCGCCCTTCGTCCATAACGGCAACCCGGCTGGCCACGGTCATCGCCTCTTCCTGATCATGGGTGACGATCACAAAGGTGGTGCCGGTTTTTTCCTGAATATCCATCAGTTCAAACTGGGTTTCCTGCCGCAGCTTCTTGTCCAATGCGCCCAACGGTTCGTCCAGCAACAACAGTTTAGGCGCCTTCGCCAGCGACCGCGCCAAGGCCACCCTTTGACGTTGCCCGCCGGAAATCTGGTGCGGTTTACGGGTGGCGAACCTTTCCAGCCTTGTCAGTTTCAACATTTCTTCGACGCGGGCCTGAACCTGTGCCTTGGGCAGCCGGTCCCGTCGCAGACCAAAGGCGATATTGTCCCAGACCGAAAGGTGGGGGAAAAGGGCGTAAGACTGAAACATCATGTTCACCGCCCGTTTGTTGGGCGGCACCGGCACAATGTTTTGCCCGGCCAGTTCGATATCCCCTTCCGAAGGATTCTCGAATCCCGCCAGCATCCGCATCATCGTCGTCTTGCCACAACCCGAGGGGCCAAGCAGGGCAAAAAATTCCTGTTCATAGATATCAAGCGAAAGGTCGTCGATGGCGACAAATTCACCAAACCGTTTGGTGACATTGCGAAATCGGATCAGCGGCTTTTCATCCGCATCATTCCATGGCGCAAATTCAGTTTCTGGCACGTCCATCCCCCCCTGATGTCGGCAAGCAGACGGGCCGCGAAAGGCCCGCCTTGATAGTGCCTCGGGTCAGGTGCCCGATTTGATCTTGGTCCAGAGCCGCGTCACTTTGCGCTGGATTTTGATCGGGTATGATGTGGTGGTATAAAGCTTCTTGATCGTCTCCGCGCCCGGATAAATTGCCGGGTCACCGATCACATCTTCTTCCAGCATTGGCTGGCTCGCCAGATTACCATTGGCGTAATAAACATAGTTCGACGCCGCCGCCATATTTTCGGCATCCAGGATGAAGTTCAGGAACTTATGCGCACCACTTGGGTTGGGCGCATCCACCGGAATCGCCATTTGGTCAAACCACATCAACGCGCCTTCGCTGGCGGCATTATATGCAATCTCGACGCCATTGTCGGCCTCATCCGCCCGGTCACGCGCCTGAAGGATATCGCCCGACCATCCAAACGCCACGCAGATATCGCCATTGGCCAGCGCGTTGATATATTCGCTGGAATGAAACTTGAGGATATACGGCCGTACCGCGTCCAGAACAGCCTGGGTTTTGGCGATGACGTCCGGGTCGTGACTATCCGGGTCTTCGCCCAGATAGGCCAGAACGGCCGGGATCATCTCGCCCGGGGCATCAAGGAAATGTACACCGCACGCCGCGAGCTTTTCCATGTTGGCCGGATCGAACACCAGTGCCAGTGAATCAATCGGCGCATCCGCGCCCAGAACTTCGGTCACTTTGCCGACATTCACACCAAGGCCGGTTGTGCCCCACATGTAGTTGATCGAATAGGCGTTTTCCGGGTCATATTGTTCGGTCCGGTCCTTGATCACATCCCAAAGATTGCCCGCATTGGGCAGTTGGGAAAAGTCCAGTTTCTGGAATGCACCCGCCGTGATCTGACGGCTAAGAAACGTGCCCGACGGCACCACCACATCATAGCCCGAACCACCGGCCAGCATTTTGGTTTCCAACACTTCGTTGCTGTCAAACACGTCATAGATCAGGTCGATGCCGGTTTCTTCTTCGAATTTCGCCAGCAGGTCTTCATCGATATAATCGGACCAGTTATAGACGCGTACCTGTTCGGCAAAGGCGGTTGATACGCCAAACGCCAGAATGGCTGTCGCTGTCAGCATTGTGGTTTTCATCTAAGTTTCTCCCCATGGGTCACGCCGGTTTCCTTGCCGGTTGGGTCTATTTGATCAATTTTTGCCTTTGCAATCAATAGCGGATATATCTGGTGTCCTGACAACACCCCTTTCCCGCATGAGTTCAAACAGGAATGTGACCCAGTGAACCTGATCGCCAAGCCCGACAGTGACCCGGCAAATCCAGGGGTAAAACCGCCCGCCCATGAGCAGGTGTACCGCAAATTGCGCGAACAGATATTGTTTGGCGAAATGGCCCCGGGACAGGCGGTGACGATCCAGGGGCTGACCCAGGCGCTGAATGCCGGCATGACGCCGGTACGCGAAGCAATCCGCAGGTTGACCTCGGACGGGGCATTGGTGTTTCAGGGGAACCGACGGGTAAGCGTGCCACAACTGACAACCTCGGACGTAGAGCAACTTGTTTACCTAAGAAAAACAATGGAGTCCGAGCTGACTCTCCGGGCGGCCAAACGGATGGGAAAGACCGAAATCACCCACCTTGACCAGCTTGATCACCGTCTTGACCGGGCAATTTCCGCCGGTGATGTGGTTGGTTACCTGACCAACAACTATCTGTTTCACGCCTATCTTTATGAGCAGGCTCAAGCGCCCGTTCTGGCCGATCTTGTCAACCGGGTCTGGCTGCGGTTTGGCCCGTCTTTGCGGGTGGTCTGCGGTCGCTTTGGAACCCAGAACCTGGCGGATCATCACAAAGAGGTTCTGGAGGCCCTGCAATCGGGCAACCCTGACGCCGCCGCACTGGCCATCGTCAGGGACGTGGAACAGGGAATGCAGCAGGTCAAGACGGTTCTGACAGCAGATTGATTCCGTGTGATTCGGTTGACTTGGTATAATTTGATCATATTCTGGGCATAACCCGCAAACGAGGAGCGCGCCCATGTCTGCCATCACCAATCATATGCCCACAGCCGAGCTTCAGGCGCTGGATGCGGCACATCATATGCACCCCTTTACGGCCGACAACGAACTGGCCGCCAAAGGCGCGCGGATCATCACCCGCGCCAAGGGCGTGTATCTGACCGACAGCGATGGCCACGAGATCATGGACGGCATGGCCGGGCTGTGGTGCGTCAACATCGGCTATGGCCGCGATGAACTGGCCGAGGCGGCTGCACGCCAGATGCGCGAACTGCCCTATTACAACACCTTCTTTCAAACCTCGCACGCTCCGGTAATCGCGCTGGCCGCAAAGATTGCCGAACTGGCGCCGGGCGATTTGAACCATACCTTCTTTGCCAGCTCCGGGTCCGAGGCAAACGACACCAATATCCGCATGGTGCGCACCTATTGGGCAATGAAGGGCAAGCCGGACAAATCGGTGATTATCAGCCGTCACAACGCCTATCACGGCTCATCCGTTGGCAGTGCTTCGCTTGGCGGCATGGCCCCGATGCACGCCCAGGGCGGCCTGCCGATCCCGGATATTCACCACATCAATCAACCAAGCTGGTGGGCTGAGGGCGGCACCATGTCGCCCGAGGATTTCGGCCTTGCCCGCGCGCAAGAGCTGGAAAAGGCAATCCAGGAACTGGGCGAAGACCGTGTTGCCGCCTTTATTGCGGAACCGGTGCAAGGCGCCGGAGGGGTGATCATCGCGCCTGATACCTATTGGCCGGAAATTCAGCGGATTTGCGATAAATACGAGATACTTTTGATCGCTGACGAAGTGATCTGTGGTTTTGGCCGCACCGGCGAATGGTTCGGCAGTCAGACCCTGGGCATCCGCCCCGACATCATGACCATCGCCAAGGGGCTGAGTTCCGGTTATCAGCCGATTGGCGGTTCTGTGGTCAGCGACGAAGTTGCGGCGGTGATTGCCAGCGGTGAATTCGCCCATGGCTATACCTATTCCGGCCACCCGGTGGCCTGCGCGGTGGCGCTGGAAAACCTGCGGATCATGCACGAAGAAGGCATCGTCAGCCATGTCCGCGATGTGGCCGGCCCGCACCTGAAAGAACAATGGCAGGCGCTGGGCGATCATCCCCTGGTGGGCGAGGCAAGCATCTGCGGGTTGATGGCCTCGATCGCCCTGACCCCGGACAAGGCGGCGCGCGCAAAATTCGCGTCTGATCCCGGCACCGTTGGGTTGATTTGCCGTGATCACAGTTTTGCCAATGGCCTGATCATGCGCCATGTGGGCGACCGGTTGGTGATTTCACCGCCCCTGGTGATCCAAAGGGACGAGATTGACATCCTGATCGCGCGGGTGCGAAAGGCGTTGGACGGATGCCTTGAGGATATTACCAAACAGGGGCTGATGAAGCCCCTTTCCTGAACCTGTGAATAGTCCGAATCAGGGGTGCGTTAATGCCATCAGAGGCGTAAAACCGACGCACACCGGCACATCCCCCGTTTCGCTTCACACCTTATGTGAGGTCGCAAACAGACCATTCAGGCTGTGGATTGAGTTGCCCAAAGATACTAATCTTCAAGAAAACAAAGGGCTGACAGGGGTGCCACGCCTGCCACGGCCCCTGCCCGATAGTCCAAATGACATGTCGCAAATATCTCAAAAGGGTTGCATCCAAGCCTTGGGTTTGGTCTTACTGGACATATAAAGCAGTAAAAACTGCAATAATAACAACGGGGAATATGGCTTGGCTGATTCAGGGAATACTGATGCGTTTGTTGAATTTGAACGTGTCCAGAAAAGCTATGATGGCGAGATCCTCGTTGTCAAAGATCTTAACCTCTCGATGCCCAAGGGCGAATTTCTGACCATGCTTGGGCCATCAGGCTCTGGCAAGACCACCTGCCTGATGATGCTGGCCGGGTTTGAAACCGCAACCCACGGTGAAATTCGCCTTGATGGCGTATCCATCAACAACATCCCGCCGCACAAACGTGGCATCGGCATGGTGTTCCAGAACTACGCACTGTTTCCGCATATGACGATTGCCGAAAACCTCAGCTTTCCACTCGAAGTGCGCAAGATCGGCAAATCGGACCGCGAAGAAAAGGTCATGCGGGCCTTGGACATGGTCGAAATGGGGGCCTTTGGCGGGCGCCGCCCGTCGCAGTTGTCCGGTGGCCAACAGCAGCGTGTCGCGTTGGCCCGCGCCTTGGTGTTTGAACCTGAACTGGTGCTGATGGATGAACCCTTGGGTGCTTTGGACAAGCAGCTTCGCGAAAAGATGCAGTTCGAAATCACCCACCTGGCGCATGAGCTGGGTATCACCACGGTTTACGTCACCCACGACCAGACCGAGGCCCTGACCATGTCAGACCGGGTTGCGGTGTTTGACGATGGCCGCATTCAACAGCTGGCCCCGCCAGACCAGCTTTATGAAGAGCCGGAAAACAGTTTTGTGGCCCAGTTCATCGGCGAGAACAATACCCTTGATGGCGTGGTCAAGGAAATCGCAGGCGCGCGCGCCGTGGTGCAACTGGACAGTGGCGATCTGATCGACTGCAAGCCGATCAATGTCAGCAAAGTCGGCGAACGGACCCAGGTTTCGATCCGCCCCGAACGGGTGGAGTTCAACAAGGATCGCCTACAGGAGGGCACCCACCGGCTTCAGGCCGAGGTTCTGGAATTCATCTATATGGGCGATATCTTCCGCACCCGCCTGCGGGTCGCAGGCCGGGATGATTTTGTTGTCAAAACCCGGAATGCGCCCGATCAGGTGCGCCTGCAACCAGGCGAACAGATTGAAATCGGCTGGTTGCCCGAGGATTGCCGCGCACTGGATGCGTAAGGCCAAAGGAATATCGCGCCCCCACCGGGCGTGATGAACGTAGGGTTCACCCGTCTTGCCCGTGACGCGAACCTGCACCACTCAACTCACGGGCTTAAATCAGGGAGTACTTCATGTCTTTCACTAAAACTCTGCTTGTATCGACGGCTGTTGCCGCGATGGCAGTTGGCCCGGTTCTGGCCGGTAGCCACATGGCCGACGAGCTGACAATCGTCAGCTGGGGCGGCGCCTATTCCAAGTCGCAAAAGCTGGCTTATCACGACCCCTATTCGGACAAGACCGGCATCACCATCATCAACGATGACAGCTCAGCCGAAGCCGTGGCCAAACTGCGCGCCATGAACGAGGCCAACAACATCACCTGGGATGTGGTCGATGTGGTTGCGGCGGATGCGATCCGCCTGTGCGACGAAGGCCTGGCAATGGAAATTGACCCGGACACCATGCTGGCCGCTGCCCCCGATGGCACCTCGGCCAAGGATGATTTCGGCAACCTTCTGGTCAGCGACTGCTTTATCCCGCAGATCGTTTATTCGACCACCTTCGGTTATCGTACCGATCTGGTTGGTGACACCGCGCCGGACAACATCTGCGATGTGTTCGACCTTGAAGCATTTCCCGGCAAGCGTAGCCTGGAAAAGCGCCCGATCAACAACATGGAATGGGCATTGCTGTGTGATGGCGTAGCCAAAGCCGATGTCTACAAGGTTCTGGAAACACCCGAAGGGCAGGACCAGGCCCTGGCCAAACTGGGCACCATCAAAGACAGCGTAATCTGGTGGTCTGCCGGCGCTGACACACCACAGCTTCTGGCCGATGGCGAAGTTATCATGGGTTCGACCTATAACGGTCGTCTGTTTGCTCTGATCGAAGAGCAGAAGCAGCCGGTTGCCATGATGTGGGACGCTCAGGTGTTTGACATTGACGGCTGGATCATTCCCGCCGGTCTCAGCCCCGAGCGTCAGGCACGTGCGCTGGACTATATCATGTTCGCCACCGACACTCAGCGTCTGGCGGATCAGGCCAAGTACATCAGCTATGGTCCTGCACGCGCATCCTCTGCGCCGTTGGTTGGCAAGCACGCCGAACTGGGCATCGACATGGCACCACACATGCCGACCGATCCCAACAACGCCAAGAACACGTTCCTTTATAACTACGAGTTCTGGGCCGATTACCGTGATGACATCGACGCCAAATTCCAGGCGTGGCTGTCCAAGTAATCTCAGCTGAAAAAATGCAAGGGGGCGGCAAACGCCCCCTTGCACACAGACATTCGCACCAAAAACAGGCCGTAGTACAAGGCCAGCGAACAACGGGGAAATGACATGAGCGATAGCACCGCAAACGGGCCGGTTCTGGCCGCAGACGGAACGCCGCTCAAGCGTTCACTGGCAAAAGCGCTGAGGCGTGAAAAGACACGGGCGTTGCTGTTGATCGCACCCCTGCTGATCTTTGTGCTGATCTCCTTCATTTTCCCAATCGGCAAGATGCTTCTGCGCTCGGTCGAAAACGACATTGTTGCTGACACAATTCCCCTGACGGTCGTGGCTTTGGCCAAATGGGACGCCAGTTCTGGCGAATTGCCCAGCGAAGACGTATATGCCGCCATGGCCGCCGATATGGTCGTGGCCGTTGCGGCCAAAGCCCATACGCGGCTGGGATCACGGTTGAACTATGAAACGACCGGCATGTCATCACTGTTCCGCAAATCGGGGCGCGAGATCAAGAAATGGGACCTGGCCACTGACGCCCCCTTCAAGGAAAAATTTCTGGAACTTCATGACGGTTGGGGCGAACTCGAAGTCTGGCAAACCATCCAGACCCATTCGGCCCGCACCACACCCGGCTATTTCCTCAATGCCATCGACATGCAGTTGACGTCAGATGGCCCGGCGGCGCAGCCGGAAAGCAAACAAATCCTGATCACCCTGTTCAAACGCACGATGATCATGTCGATGATCATCACCATTTCCTGTATTCTACTGGCCTATCCGGTGGCGTGGATTCTTGCCAACCTGCCCGCGCGCAAGGCCAACCTGTTGATGATTCTGGTGCTGTTGCCATTCTGGACATCGCTATTGGTGCGCACCTCGGCGTGGAAGGTAATGTTGCAGCAACAAGGCGTGATCAACGATATTCTGGTCTGGCTTGGACTGGTGGGCGACGCCGACCGATTGGTGATGATCAACAATCAGACCGGTACGATCATTGCCATGACCCACATCCTGTTGCCGTTCATGATCCTGCCGATGTATGCCGTCATGCAGACCATTCAGCCGACCTATCTGCGCGCCGCCAAATCGCTGGGCGCGACCAACTGGACCGCCTTCTGGCGGGTATATTTTCCGCAATCCGTCCCCGGCATTGGCGCGGGGTCGATCCTCGTGTTCATTCTGTCGATTGGCTATTACATCACGCCGGAAATTGTCGGCGGCACCAAAGGTGTGTTTATCTCGAACCGGATTGCCTATCACATTTCCAGCTCGCTCAACTGGGGCCTTGCGGCCGCACTGGGTGCGATATTGCTGGTTTTGGTGCTTCTTCTCTACTGGGCCTACGACAAGATTGTCGGCATTGACAACGTGAAGCTGGGATAATGGACATGACAAGCAAACTAAGCAGCGTCTCGATCCCGGTTTCATTGCCCTTCACCCTGTCCCTGGTCGGGCTGATCGTCGCGGCGATCAGCTTTGTGGCCGGGGTGTCCACCGCAGCGGATTTCTCGGAATTCCTGCTGACGGTACTGGCCGGGGCCTTGCTGGCCATCGGCTATGCCTATGCTTTGGTATCGCTGTTTGATACCCACCGCCCGGCGATGATCGTCTCGGCCCTTTTGGGGGCCTTGATCGGCCTGTCATTGGGCAGCCTTGGCGGTGCGGTATTTGGCATCATATTCGGCATCATTGCCGCCTTTCTGGTGTTCTGGGTGCATTACCGGCGCTACCGCGAAGGCCTGCCCAACTATCTCACGTCCAATCAGGTGCTGTGGCACTATGGCTTCCGCACGATCTGTGCGGCGATCTTCATCTTCCTGATCACCCCGATCCTGGTGGTCATACCTCTCAGCTTTAACGCCCAGGATTTCTTTACCTTTACGCCTGAAATGCTGCGGTTTGACCCGGCGGGCTATTCGCTCAAGCATTATCAGGATTTCTTTACCAACAACGAATGGCAACGTTCGTTCAAGAACTCGCTGATCATCGCGCCGATTGCCACAGTCATCTCGGTCACCCTCGGCACCCTCGCCGCCATCGGCCTCAGCCAAAGCCACGTCCCGGCGCGCCGCGCCATCATGGCGATCCTGATCTCGCCGATGATTGTGCCGCTGATCATCTCGGCCACCGGCATGTTCTTCTTCTACTCGGACATTGGCCGGTTTCTCGAAGGCACCCTTGGCTGGAACAAAAACTTTGTCGGCTATTTCAAAGTGGTCCTGGCCCACTCGGTGCTTGGCATCCCGTTTGTCATCATCACCGTCACTGCCACTTTGGTCGGCTTTGACCGGTCGTTAACGCGGGCGGCTGCCAACATGGGCGCCAATCCGATCACCACCTTCTTCAAGGTCCAGATGCCGCTGATCCTGCCCGGCGTGATCTCGGGCGGCTTGTTCGCCTTCATCACCTCGTTCGACGAAGTTGTCGTGGTGCTGTTCATCGGTTCCGCCGGTCAGAAAACCCTGCC
>JAKITO010000023.1 GCA_021648025.1 Paracoccaceae bacterium | reverse complement strand
AATGCACATTCGGCCCCAAAGTTGGGTTTTGGCCGCCCTGCTTGGCCTTGCGACGCCTCAGCGGCGATGATCGAGCTGGGCTTCACACTTGGCGGGATGCTGGGGCTGATGGTCCTGCGTATCCCGATCTTTCTGGCCATGGCGCTGGCCACGGCGGCGTTTGCCATTGTCTTTCAGCCGATCATGCAGCCCATGGTTGTCGCCCAAAGCTTCATGCGCGGACTGGACAATCAGGCCTTTACCGCAATCGTCTATTTCTTTGCCGCCGGCGCGTTCATGAACGCAGGCGGCATGAGCGCGCGGCTGCTGGAACTGGCCCGCGCGCTGGTCGCGCATATCCGGGGCGGTCTGGCGCACGCCAATATCGCCGCCAGCATGGTGTTTGCCGGAGTTTCCGGCTCGGCGGTGGCCGATGCCGCCGCCGTCGGCTCGGTCATGGTCCCGGCGATGAAGCGCGACGGCTATAGTGCTGCCTATTCAGCCGCCGTCACCGCCACCTCGGCGACCATCGGGCTGGTGATCCCGCCCTCGATCCCGATGGTGGTCTTTGCCCTGTTCACCCCGGCGGATGTGACCAAGCTTTTCATTGCCGGTATCCTGCCCGGGCTGATGATGGGGGGGTTCCTGCTGGTGGCTTCGGTGATCATTGCCTACCGGCGTGGCTATCCGGCGCATGACTGGCAAGGCTGGCACCGGGTCTGGGTGGCGCTGCGGCGTTCCATTCTGGCGCTGTTGATGCCGGTTCTGGTGGTCGCCGGGATGGTCACCGGCGTGGCCACCGTGTCAGAGATCGGCGCCATCGCAGCACTTTATGCCGCCATGGTCAGCCTGCTGATCTACCGCGAGGTCAGTTTGCGCGAATTCTGGGACGCACTGGTGATTGCGGCCACCGACAGCGCCAAGATCCTGATCGTCATCGCCATATCAGGGGCCTTTGTCTGGATCGCCGCGCGCACCGGCATCGCCAATGAACTGGCGCTTGTGCTGGGTTCCACCAGCCTTGGGCCGACCGCCGTGCTGGCGCTGATCGCCGTGGGGCTTTTGCTGCTTGGCACGGTGCTTGAGCCGGTCACCCTGCTGATCGTCGTTGCCCCGGTGATTGCCCCGGCGGCGATCCTGGCGGGCATCGACATCACCCAGCTTGGCATCGTGTTCATCCTGGCCTCGGCGATCGGACTGGTGACACCGCCGGTGGGCGTGCTGTTGTTCGTCACCGCCGCGCAGGCCGGCGCGCCGGTTACCGCGGTGGTCCGTGAGGCGGCGATTTTCCTTGTCGCGCTTGTCGCGCTGCTGATGACGGTTGTAGTCTGGCCCGAGCTGACATCTTATCTGATCTTTATCCTGGACATATGAACCGATGACCTTGACTGGAACCCAACCGCCCCCGGACGGCCGGCACGACACCCGCGCCATCGAAACCCTGACGTTTCGCCTGATCCTCCTGCTGAACCTGATCACCAAGCCCTTCAACGCCAGCCATGGCGCACAGCACGGCATTTCGCTTTCGGAATGGCGCTGCATCATGTGGCTGGCGGCCCATCCCGGGTCTTCCGGTCAGGCAACCGCCAATGGCATCGGTCTTGACCGGATGAGCGTCAGCCGCAATCTGCGCTTGCTCGAAACCAAGGGCAGTGTCAGCCGCAAGACCGACAAAAAGGACCGCAAACGCTGGCAATGGTGTCTGACCGAGCCTGGCTGGGTGATCTATGATGCCATCATTCCCGAAGCCATCAGCCGCGACCAGACATTCACCGACGCGCTGAGCGAGGGCGAATGCGCGGTTGTGAACAGGTTTCTGAAAGAGGCGGCAAGGTCGGTTTCCCTGTCGGATGACGGCCCCCCGGGGCTATGACATTGCCAAGCCATTTCCATTCATCTTCCGTAAGTTCGGGTGCGTTCGCTGATTTGATTGCGCTGAATAGCCCCTAGTTCCCTAGACGCCTTCTTGGTTCAGGTTTCGCTGGCTGTTTTCGAAGTCAACGGGCGACAGCATCCCGTTTCTCGCATGTTTTCGTTTCGGTTATAGAATATTTCGATGTAGTCAAAGATATCCTGCCTTGCAGCCTCTCGTGTTTTGTATTTCGGTCGACGGATACGCTCGCGCTTGAGCAGGTTGAAGAAGCTTTCGGCGACAGCGTTGTCATGACAATTTCCCCGCCTGCTCATTGAGTGTTCCAAGTTGTGGGCATGCAAGAACGCAGCCCAGTCCCGGCTGCTATATTGCGATCCTTGGTCGGTGTGCACCAGCTCGGGTTTCTTGGGCTTGCGCCGCCAGACAGCCATGCATTGCCCGGCAATCGTCATGGATTTTGCCCTTCTCGGTGATGTAAACATCACCTGTCAGGCAATGGATATCCGTAAACCTTGCCGCTGTCTTTCCAAGCATCTTGGTTTGACGTTCATCCTCCAGCGCACGCTTGCTTAACGGACTCTTAATCCATGCATAGAACCCGCTGTGATGAATGCCGAAGCAGCGGCACATCGCGCGGACCGAAAACAGGCGGCGATGATCGGCCCGTCTCGTGCATTGCTGCGCAATACCCCGCCGGGCAGTGAATAAACGCGTACTTCACTTTGCATCCTGCGCGAAGTACGCGGCGGCGTTACGCCGGGATATTGATCCCCCGGATCAATCTCTAATCCGGCTAACTTTAAGATGCCCCGCTCCTCGGTCATCCGGGCCAGTTCACGCTTCAGACGCCGGTTCTCAGCTTTGTGGTCAACACAAACCGCTTTTGACGCAGGCACAGCGAAGAGCTTCAGCCATTTGTCAATGAATGCGTGCTGACGCCCAACCTCCGAGAAACCTCCCGAACCGGGTAACCCCGCACCGTGATTTGATGCACCGCATCGCGTTTGAAATCTTCGCTGTAATCACTCTGGACCATTGTGGCCTCCTTGGCTCAAAATTAGGGAAGAAGGTGTCTGCAAATCTAGGGGCTATTCAAACCCAATTAATTATAATCACTGCTGGCGCGTTTTTCTGTACGGATGTCCATTCCCGCGGGGCTTACAGCAGGTCAAATTGCATCAATCGTTGAGCCTGTCCAACCGCGCCCGCACCGACATCCCATGCGCTTCAAGGCTTTCCGATTTTGCAAGAGTTTCTGCCGCCGGGCCGATGGTTCTCAAGGTTGCCGGGGTCATTTTTGACAAGGTAGTCCGTTTAAGGAAATCCATCACCGACAGGCCGGAACTAAAGCGGGCCGAGCGGTCAGTGGGCAGAACGTGGTTGGGTCCGCCGACATAATCGCCGATGGCTTCGGGCGTCCATTGGCCGAGGAAAATCGCGCCTGCGTGGATGGTTTTTTGTGACAGGGCGTCGGGGTCAGCGACGCAAATCTCAAGATGCTCGGGGGCGATGCGGTTGGAGAGGTTCGCCGCTTCGTCCAGATCGCGAACAGTGATGATCGCGCCGTTGTCTCGCCAGCTTATCCCGGCTATGACGCGCCGTTCCAGGGTTTGCAGGCGAGTGTCAACCGCGTTGGCGACGGCACGGCCAAAGGCGGCGTTATCGGTGATTAGTATTGATTGCGCGCTTTCGTCGTGTTCGGCCTGCGAAAGCAGGTCAAGGGCGATCCAGTCCGGGTCGTTGCTGGCGTCGGCGATCACCAAAATTTCCGAAGGACCAGCGATCATATCAATACCGACCTTGCCGAATACCCGGCGTTTGGCCGCCGCGACAAAGGCGTTGCCTGGGCCGGTGATCTTGTCGACGGAAGGGATGGTTTTGGTGCCATAAGCCAGGGCGGCTATCGCCTGAGCCCCGCCGATGCGATAAATTTCATCCACGTCGGCAATTTTTGCCGCGAGAAGAACCAGAGGGTTGAGAACGCCGTCGGGGGTGGGCACTGTGATCGCCAGACGCGGGACGCCGGCAACCTTGGCTGGTATGGCATTCATCAGCACCGAGGACGGGTAGGATGCAAGGCCGCCGGGCACATACAGCCCGGCAGATGAAACTGGAGTCCAGCGCCAACCTAAGGTGGCCCCGGCGTCGTCAATCCACGAGGCATCTTCGGGCATCTGACGTGCGTGATAGGCGCGAATACGGGTTGCGGCCAATTCAAGGGCGGCGCGTTCAGGTGCGGGCACCTCATCAATCGCCAATGCGATTTCTTCGGAGCTTATGGCGATTGTGTCCGGGGTCAGAGTCATCCGGTCAAACCGTTGGGTCAGTTCAATCACCGCCGCGTCGCCGCGGGCACGGACATCGGCGATGATGTCGGCAACAACGGCGTCCACGTCGGGGCTGTCTTCGCGTTTGGCATTCAGCAGGGTATCAAACGCGTCTTCAAAGCCAGAGCTGGCGGTGTCGAGGAACTGAGGCATAAGGCTCTCCTTTTGTCCGGTGACATAAACGGGCAACGCCAAAGCCTCAAGAATTAGGCCGGTTGCCATGCCATTCAAGCAGGATGATCAGGCACTTTTCGTGAAGGGGCCTGATAGGGGCGGGTCACATCCCTAAGCGATACCTCCAACGCTTCGACATTCAACCGGATTGCCCCGTCACCGGCCAGCGTCAGCAACACCTGACCGGCGCAATCTTCGCCGGGTTCAAACGTCACCGACAAAAGAGAACAGACCGTATCGCCATCGCTGCGATCCACGCCCTGAGACGATACACCCAGTACATTATCGATCACCAGCAGTGATTGCACCCGTTCGAACGCGCGGCCCCTTTGGCGCGCGGCCTCTTCGTCCTCCCAGCGGAACCGGTTTACCAGCAGGGCAAAGCGCAGTTCAGTCGCTTGCCATTTCATTTCCGTCACCGGAAATACGGCATCCTGGGTGAGGGTTGAAATGATCTCAAGATCTTCGCCCCCGGCGGCACCCAGGTTCAAAGGCGCTTCGCGGCCTTCTTCAAATGTTGCATCATTGCTCACTGGCTTTTGATCCGTTCTATTTTTGCGCCCACGCCTTCCAGCTTGCGCACCACATGTTCATACCCCCGGTCAAGGTGGTACACCCGACCCACGGTTGTAACGCCGTCAGCCGCCATGCCCGCAAGGATCAACGACACCGACGCACGCAAATCCGTCGCCATCACTTGCGCGCCCTTCAGCCGGTCAACTCCGGTCACGGTTGCAGTCCCGCCGCTCACGTCGATCTGCGCGCCCATGCGCATCAGTTCCGGCGCGTGCATGAACCGGTTTTCAAATATCTTTTCTTCCAGCACGCTGACCCCGTCAGCGGTACACATCAGCGCCATCATCTGCGCCTGAAGGTCAGTTGGAAAGCCCGGAAATGGCGCAGTCGTCACATTAACGGCCTTTACATGGTCAGACCGGCGGCGAACCTTCAGGCCTTTGTCGGTCTCGGTCACTTCAATCCCCGCCTCGTCCAGTTTTTCACTGAACGCGCCCACCAGGTCAAGCCGCCCACCCAGCAATTCCACCTCGCCGCCGCAGATTGCCGGGGCCAGCATATAGGTTCCAAGTTCGATCCGGTCGGTCACCACCGGGTGGGTCGCCCCGTGCAACCGGTCAACCCCCTGAATGGTGATCGTCCCGGTGCCTTCGCCTTCAATCTGTGCCCCCATCTTGCGCAGGCATTGCGCCAGATCGACAATTTCGGGCTCGCGTGCGGCGCGGTTTATAACGGTGGTCCCTTTGGCCAAGGTCGCCGCCATCAGGGCGTTTTCAGTTGCACCCACGGAAACAAACGGGAAATCCACCACCCCGCCTTTCAACCCGCCGGGCGCTTTTGCGTGCACATAACCGTCCCTAAGGTCCAGTTCCGCGCCCATCGCCTCTAACGCCTTGAGGTGCAGATCAACCGGGCGCGCGCCAATTGCGCAACCGCCAGGCAACGAAACCGTCGCCTGCCCGTGGCGTGCCAACATCGGCCCCAGAACCAGGATCGACGCGCGCATCTTGCGAACGATATCATAATCAGCTGTCAGATTGTTCTGGTTGTGGCTGGACATGGCGAGAACCTGACCATCCTGCAACGCGCTGACTTCGGCCCCAAGCGAGGTCAAGAGCTGGGTCATGGTGGCGATGTCGCTAAGGCGCGGTACATTTGTCAGGGTCAATGGTTCGTCGCTCAGCAATGTCGCGGGCATCAGAGTAAGACAGGCATTTTTGGCCCCGGCGATTGGGATTTGGCCACTAAGCGGCCCGTTGCCTGTTATATGTATCGTGTCCATCTGCTCTATCCTTTATTGATATCGGTCTTTTTGTCTTGTTCCCCGGAATTCGCCTGAAGGCGCGCGCGCGCCTGCATCTTACGTCGGCCAAGGTTCGCCTTTAGCGCAGCCTTGAGTCTGTCGTCACGGTTTGGTGTCGGACCTGATTTCGCCGATGGGGGTGATTTGCCTGCCATGATGATATCATACATGAGGGACCAAAAAGGGTCTAGGCTCGCTGTTGTTCGGATTACGAGATGGACCAGTCGATTGGTTCGACAACCGCCGTCTGCTGAAGCCTATCAGGAATATCCCGCCAACAGAAACCGAGGTAAACTTCTACGCGGCTCTGGAACGATCAGACATGGCTGCGTCGCTAAGATAAATCAGCCTCCGGCAAACAAGGGGCGGTTCAGTGATCGGGTGCAGCATAGACAAAAGCGCGCTTGGTTCACGTCCATAGGGACTCGGCCGTGTATGTTAAATTGGCAGCCAAAAATTCGTGCACCGAGGTTGGGGAAAGTTTCACTGGAAAATCAGTGCTTTATGGTGCTGCTGCGGAGATTCGAACTCCGGACCTCTCCCTTACCAAGGGAGTGCTCTACCCCTGAGCTACAGCAGCCTGCTGTTTTCCAGTTAGCAACCCCGGTCGTTACCCCGAAGCAAAAGGGTCCTGGAAAAACCCTCTAGTTCAACTATCTAACTCCCCAGAACCGCCCCTTACCAGGGAAGTGCTCTACCTTTGAGCTTCAACAGTGCTGTCTGCGGGTGATTAGTCACTAAATCCGCATGTTGCAAGCGCTTTATCGGGTCTGTTGCCGAGTGAATTTTTGTCATTTGCAAGGCTGTTTTCAAGCCACAGGGTGGCGCTTGAGAGAATCCAAGGTGGTGTCGCGAAGTTGGTAGGAATTGGAGGGAGGCGGGTACTGTCAACTTGACGGCCCATCCGCCCAAACTTAGATGCCTGCCATGACCAAACGCAAGAATTTCCCCGGCTTTAGAGGCCACCGCTTCCCGCCAGAAATCATCGAGTATTCGGTCTGGCTGTATTTCCGTTTCAGCTTGAGCCTGCGTGACGTCGAAGATCTTTTGGCGGAACGGGGGATTGTCGTCAGCCATGAAACGATCCGGTTTTGGGTCGGTAAGTTCGGCCGTCTGTATGCCAAGGCGATACGACGGGATCGCCCACCAGTTGGCGACAAATGGCACCTGGACGAGGTGATGATCACCTATAAGTTGCGCTCATATGGCGCTGCAAAACGCAACCTGGCACCGGGGCTAGAGCACCGCAGCCACAAAGGGTTGAACGCGGTTTCTGTTCTCAGGCGGGAAACTTTGTGGCAGAAAGAATGGGCATAAACACAGTTTCTACGCAACAATCACAGGTCAGTCTCTGGGCGGATTGATGTGATATGGCCAGTACTTTGACCTGAAAGCCACAAAACCCACCCTCTCATTCTCTTTGTCTGGACGGGCGAGTCGCGGGCCATTACACTTCATTTCAAACGGGGCGACATGACCCTGGGATTTGAGGCAGTGATATGGACAACCCCGCGCGGTTTTCGAACCTACCGGCATACGCATTCCCGCGCCTTCGTGCGTTGTTGGACCACCACACCCCCGGCGGTGCAGTGGAACAGATGACCATTGGCGAGCCGAAACATGCGTTTCCGTCCTGGGTAACCGACATCATCGTCGAAAACGCCGCCGGGTTTAACAATTATCCCAACAATGATGGCACCGACGAATTGCGCGCCTCTTGTGCCAATTGGGTCAAACGTCGCTATGGCGTGACACTTGACCCCGCCACCCAGGTTATGTCCCTGAATGGTACCCGCGAAGGGCTGTATAACGCCGCAATGGCGCTGTGCCCTGAGGTCAAGAATGGCCAAACACCCGTCATCCTGACGCCAAACCCGTTTTACCAGGTCTATATGGTTGCGGCGATCTCGGTCGGAGCCGAGCCGGTTTTTGTGCCCGCCACAGCGGCAACCGGGTATTTGCCCGACTACGCGGCCCTGTCCGACGACGTCCTGAACCGGGTCACCATCGCCTACATCTGTTCGCCCGCCAACCCGCAAGGGTCGGTTGCAAACCGCGACTATTGGGCCGCATTGATAACCTTGGCCGAACGCTATGATTTCCGCATCTTCGCCGACGAATGTTATTCCGAAATTTACCGCGACACTCCGCCCCCCGGAGCACTTGAGGTGGCCAATGCCATGGGTGCAGACCCGGAACGGGTGACGATCTTTCACTCGCTATCCAAACGCTCGAACTTGCCGGGATTGCGGTCGGGGTTTGTGGCCGGAGGGCCGCAAAGCATTAAGGCGATGAAGCAGCTTCGGGCCTATAACGGCGCGCCGTCGCCGTCACCTTTGCAGGCCGCCGCCACACAGGTTTGGGCGGACGAAGCGCATGTGGTGGAAAACCGCGCGCTTTACCAGGAAAAATATGCAGTTGCCGATCAGGTATTAGGCTCTGTTCACGGCTATCAAGGCCCCGAGGCCGGGTTTTTCCTGTGGCTGCCGGTGAAGGACGGAGAGGCGGCGACGCTGAAGCTCTGGCAGGAAACCGGGGTCAGGGTTTTGCCGGGCGCATATCTTTCGCAAGGTGCGCCGGGGCAGAATCCGGGAGAGGGATTTATCAGGGTCGCCCTGGTGGCCCCAAAGGAAAATACGCAACGCGCACTGACCACATTGCGCGATTGTTTGTACTAAACGGACGATCCGGGCCAACGGCCCGGTACAAAACGTCCAATAAAAAACAAGACCGAGGACAGGCATGGCATATCACTCAAGACCCCGCGACCCGTTGCTGGACAGCAATATGCAGGCGGCGATTGAAAAACGCGGCAAGGAACTGATCGGCATCACGCTGATTGTTCTGGGGTTGATGGCGGCGGCGATGATCGGGTCTTACACGCCGGACGATCCCAATTGGATGGTGTCAACGGATGCGCCGGTGCAGAATCTTATGGGCCGTATCGGCGCGTCGCTGTCGGCACCGTTGTTCATGATCGTCGGCTGGGGCAGTTGGGGAATTGCTGTGACCATGCTGGCATGGGGTTTGCGGTTCATCCTGCATAGGGGTGCCGAACGGGCGATTACCCGACTGATATTCGCGCCCATCGCCATTGCCGTGGCATCGGTTTACGCTGCCACCTTGATCCCCGGATCGGCATGGCTGGCCACCCATAGTTATGGCTTGGGCGGGCTGTTTGGTGACACGGTAATGGGCGCGATTTTGACGCTTTTGCCGGTTGGTTCGCATTTGGCGGTCAAGCTGACGTCGCTGGTTATGGCCGTCGGAATGGTGACGCTTGGCGCGTATGTCCTGGGCTTTACCCGTCAAGAAATGGCGCGTGCCATCCGGTTTGCACTGATCGGCTTTATCATGGTGTACGGCGCAATTCTGACCCTGTTGGGGCGGGGTGCAACAACCGCCGTAGCCGCCGCCCGCACCAGTCAGGCCCGCCGGGCCGAACGTAAAGAAGCAGCCCGATTGGCCGATATCGTCGCGCGACAAGAGCAGGAAGCCGCAGAAGTGGCCGCACTTGCAGCGGCGCCTATTGTCACCGCTCCGGTGCTGGCTCCAGGAACCGGAACCGCCCTAAAACCTATGCCAGAGCCTATTTTTGAACCAGAGCGCACCAGTCTGTTGTCCCGCCTTCCGTCGCTGATCCGCCGCCCGGATAGTTCAGCCGAAACCTTGCCAACACCGGAATTGGTTGAACCGGCGAATGTTGATGCAATTGCGGATGATCTGGATATATTGCCAGGCGACGACCGTATTCGTGCCAAGATCGCCGATGCCGTGCGGTTGCGTGTATTGGCCGATGCCCCCCCCCCGATGATTGATCCCGAGCGCCCGTTGACCAACGGCCGCGGTCGCGGGCCTGACCCATTGGTTCTGGATACTATCGGCTCTGCTGGCCTTCCGCCTGAACCGCCCATGACCAGCGCAAAAGCCGCTGTTTCGCGGATGGAAGCGCCGGTATTAGATCCGCTTGATCAAGGCTTGCAGTTGCAAACCCCAGATGCGGCCCCCCTTCAGGTTCCGGTCTCTGCGCCGCGTAAAGTGGTTCAGAACCCGATCCGAAAACCACCAGCCCCGTCGCGCCGGGCCAAGGCCGAAGCCCAGCCTGCGTTGGCGTTCGAAGACAATTCAGTGGCTTTTGAACTGCCACCACTCAACCTGCTGGCCAACCCGTCGCAGGTAAAACGCCATCATCTGAGCGACGAAGCGTTAGAACAAAACGCCCGGATGCTGGAAAGCGTTCTGGACGACTATGGCGTCAAAGGCGAAATTGTCAGCGTGCGCCCCGGCCCGGTTGTCACAATGTACGAATTAGAGCCTGCTCCGGGCCTCAAGGCCAGTCGGGTGATCGGTCTGGCGGATGATATTGCCCGTTCCATGGCGGCCCTGTCGGCGCGGGTGTCGACGGTTCCGGGCCGGTCTGTCATTGGCATCGAGCTGCCCAACGAAAATCGCGAAATGTGTGTGTTGCGCGAGGTGCTGGCAGCGCGGGACTTTGGTGACAGCAACATGCAATTGCCTTTGGCGCTGGGCAAAGGCATCGGTGGTGATCCGATTGTTGCCAACCTTGCCAAGATGCCCCACCTTTTGATTGCCGGAACCACCGGGTCGGGTAAATCGGTGGCGATCAACACGATGATCCTGTCGCTGCTGTACAAGCTGACACCCGACGAATGCCGGATGATCATGATCGACCCTAAAATGCTGGAATTGTCGGTTTATGACGGGATTCCGCATCTTTTGTCACCCGTCGTAACAGACCCTAAAAAGGCCGTTGTCGCCCTGAAATGGACTGTTGGCGAAATGGAAGATCGCTATCGCAAGATGTCGAAAATGGGGGTGCGTAACATCGAAGGTTATAACGGCCGTGTCAAAGAGGCGCTGGCCAAGAACCAGATGTTCAGCCGCACGGTTCAAACCGGATTTGACGATGAAACCGGCGATCCTGTGTTTGAGACCGAAGAATTTGCACCCGAGGCGTTGCCCTATATCGTCGTGATCGTTGACGAAATGGCCGACCTGATGATGGTCGCGGGCAAAGAGATCGAGGCCTGCATTCAGCGATTGGCGCAGATGGCGCGAGCGTCCGGCATTCATCTGATCATGGCCACTCAGCGCCCGTCGGTGGATGTGATCACCGGCACCATCAAGGCCAACTTTCCAACCCGGATATCGTTTCAGGTGACATCGAAAATCGACAGCCGGACCATTCTGGGCGAAATGGGGGCGGAACAACTTTTGGGCATGGGTGACATGCTTTACATGGCCGGTGGCGCCAAGATTACCCGCTGTCACGGGCCGTTTGTGTCCGATGAAGAGGTTGAAGAGGTGGTGACCCATCTGAAAGGATTTGGCCCGCCGGAATACGTCGGCAACGTGCTGGACGGCCCGGACGGCGAACGTGGCAGTGACATTGACCAGGTTCTGGGCCTTGGCGGCAACACGGACGGCGCAGATGCGTTGTACGACACAGCTGTTCAGATTGTGATCAACGATCGCAAATGTTCGACCTCATATATCCAGCGTAAACTGGCAATCGGCTATAACAAGGCCGCGCGTCTGGTTGAGCAGATGGAGGATGCCGGTCTGGTTTCACCTGCCAATCACGTTGGCAAACGTGACATATTGGTGCCGGAACAACAATGATACGGGTTATAATCGCGCTGGAACTGACTATCTGGGTGGTATGAAACGAATTATTCTGACCCTTATTCTTGCGCTGGCGGCCCCGTCCGGCTGGGCCGCTGAAAAGCTGCCGCTTGAGACGATTTCGGCTTACTTCAACGCGATTACTACGGCGCAAAGCCGGTTTTCGCAAATCAATGACGATGGCAGCCTCTCGACTGGCGTGATTTACATCCATCGTCCGGGCCGGATGCGGTTTGAATATGACCCACCAGAGGCAGCCGTTGTCATTGCGGGCGCTGGGGCTGTGGTCATTCATGATCCCAAATCCAATGAGCCGCCCGAAACCTATCCGTTGAAACGCACACCTTTGTGGATCATTCTGGCCCGTAAGGTCGATCTGGATCAGGCGAAAATGGTTGTGGGCCACAGGTTTGATGGCACCGCAACAATTGTCCGGGCGCTGGACCCGGAGCATCCGGAATATGGCAGCATTGATTTGAAGTTCACCGGTAACCCGGTCGCTTTAACAGAGTGGGTGATCAATGACGGCAACGGCGGGCAAACCACGGTGGTGCTGGATGGGCTGCAAACCGGCGGGCAATTCAGCAGTGATTTGTTTGCAATCGAAATGGAAACCGGTTCGTCAGGCCGGTAAACTTTAGTACCGGTAGCTACGACAATTGCGCAGTTGGGTGTCATAGGTTTCTGCCCGCGCGCCGGTATCTGCTGCAACCCGCACCAGCCAGCTTTTCTTGTTGTAACTGCCGCGTGCGTAACCCGTGTGACCTTCGTGATAGGCCAGATACTGATTGCGAGCGTCATCAAGGGCAATGCCGTTCCGCTCACGGCTTTGATTCATGTACCAGCCGATAAAATCGGTGGCATCGCGTATTTTGTTCCTTTTTGCGCGGCGTTGTCCGGTATCCTTGCGGTATTCATCCCAAGTACCATCAAGCGCCTGGCTAAAGCCAAACGCACTGCTTTGACGGCCCATCGGAATGACCCCAAGAACATACCGGAATGGCGTACGGGCGTCGCTGCGAAACCTGCTTTCCTGATAGATGGTGGCCATTTGAACGGCGACCGGCACATCCCATTTACGTTCGGTCGCCTTGAACGCCTTCATGAATTTTGGCCGTTGCTGGGCGATCGAACACGCGTCATTCAGGTTGTTGGGCGCGGGTTTATACCCACCCCCACAGGACGCCAGCATCAGCGCCAGCAACATCGCGCTTAGTGTTTTGCTCATCTGCCTCTTAACCTTTTTGGGACATTTTAACGCAATGTGGCCAAAGAGGGAATCACATTTACATCAGATTTGGCGTCAGAATGCGTAAAATGATGTGATTGTGCCCAATAGGCAGCCTGGTGGCAGTCTGAATTTGGTGAATTTGAAATTAATTGTCGTAGGAGAGTTCACAGACTGTTTCCGGGATGGTCCGCCTATTTTATGGACAAGCCGGCCTTGAAAAGGGTAAAACTTCGGGATAGGGGCTTCGAACTATGTTGAATATGCGTGCAAAGTATCATTTGGGCCAGGTGGTCCGGCACAAGAAACATCCCTTTCGGGGGGTGGTGTTTGACGTGGATCCGAATTTTTCGAATTCCGAAGAATGGTATCAGGCGATTCCCGAAGACAGCCGCCCGGTCAAGGAACAGCCGTTTTATCATCTTCTGGCTGAGAACGATCAAAGCTACTATGTGGCTTATGTATCGGAACAAAACCTGGTGGCGGATTATTCCGGCGAACCGGTGGATCATCCCGATATCCCGGATATGTTCGGTCCGTTCGAGGACGGAACCTATCCGTTGCACTTTCAGTTGAACTGACCGCAAACGTGGGTGAAAACCCACGGTTGCGCAGGCCTAAATAGCCAATTGCACAGCCGTCTTTGCACAGCCGTCTTTGTGGACCGATTCCGCGCCGGGGACAGCGGCAGGCATGGCGCGGTTCGGGTTGATCAGTGTCGCCAGCCCTGCTAGCGGTTTCGGCCTCGATCCGTTCAGGGCGTCGATCGTATTGTTTTATGGGTCAGACCAGAGCACAAAGCAATCGCCGCCGTTGGGCGCACAGTTGCACACATGCTGTTGCTGGCCAGTACGCCAGAGCGTCCGGGGAAGTGATGAAAGTCACGCAGTTCCGACCCCTAGTCATCCTCGCCCAGCTTGGGGGCCGGGCGGTGATATGCCAATGTGGCATCAGAAAAGGTGAACGGCGCGCGGATGCCCGGAATGCCATCCAACTCGATCTGCATACCTCGGGCGATGACCTGGGGGTCGGCCATCACCTGATCCAAAGTATTGATTGGTCCGGCCGGAACGCCAACCGCTTCGCAGGCCGTCAGCAGGTTGTCTTTGCTGCGCAAAACCGTGGCCCCGTTCAGGCGGGCGATCATGACCCGGCGGTTGGCGATGCGGTCGCTGTTGTGGGCGAACTCGGGCGCCTCGGCCATGTCATCCAACCCCAGAAGCGTGCAAAGGAGGCGGTACTGACGGTCATTGCCGGTGGCGATAATGATATGCCCGTCCGAACAGTCAAACACCTGATACGGTGTCAGGTTCGGATGGGAATTGCCCATCCGACCGGGCGCCGTGCCCGTGGTCAGATAATTCATTGCCTGATTGGCGGTTACGGCAACGGCGACATCCAGCAGGGACATGTCGATATGCTGACCTCTGCCGGTGGTTTGGCGCTGATGCAGCGCTGCCAGAATGCCCGAAACCGCGTAAACCCCGGTGAAAATATCGGTAATTGCCACGCCGGACTTCTGCGGCTGGCCGTCGGTCTCGCCGGTGACAGACATCAGGCCGGACATGCCTTGGATGATGAAATCGTATCCTGCACGGTGGGCATAAGGGCCGGTTTGGCCAAACCCGGTGATTGAGCAATAAATCAAGGCCGGATTGATTTTCGACAGGCTGGCATAGTCCAGCCCGTATTTGGCCAGGCCGCCGACCTTGAAGTTCTCAATCAGAATGTCAGCGCCGACGATCAGATCGCGTATTTGCGCCTGACCTTCGGAAGTCGAGAAATCCACCGTAACCGATGCTTTGCCGCGGTTGGTAGAATGGAAGTAGGAGGCCGAAACATCATCGCCGCGGGTTACAAACGGAGGCCCCCAGGCACGGGTGTCGTCGCCTTGGGGTGATTCCACCTTGGTGACGTCCGCCCCAAGATCAGACAGGGTTTGACCGGCCCAGGGGCCGGCCAGAATACGCGCCAGTTCGACAACTTTCAGCCCCGCAAGAGGGGCCGCCATCAGTTGCCCAGCTCTGCGTCGATGATCGCGGAGAACGACGAATACGCCTGATTTTCCACGCTTTTACCGTTGATGATAAAGCTGGGGGTTGAATTGATCCCGTCGGCCTCGGCGTGTTCCTGATACCAGGACACAAGTGTCTGCGCCTTGGTTCCGTCCTGCAAACAGGCTTCAAGCTGGTCATTTTCGATCCCGGCCAAACGTCCGATTTTTCGCAGCTCATCGATGATAGAAGACGCATCACCCGCGCGGCTCCATTCAGATTGGTTTTCATAGATCAGGTCGGTGATGCCAAAAAACTTATCCGGGCCAGAGCAGCGGGCAACCATCGACGCCCACAGGCCATAGCGGTCAAAATACACCTCGCGGTAGATGAATTTAACCTTGCCGGTGTCGATGTAATCTTTCTTTAATTGCTGATACGGCCCTTTGTGGAAACTCGCGCAATACGGGCAGGTGTAAGAGGCGTATTCGACGATTGTGACAGGCGCGTCTTCGGCCCCCTGGACCATTTCGATGATGGTTGACGTGTCAACCTCGTCCGACTGGGCGGAAACGGCGCTGCCCAGTCCAAGCAGGACAAGCGTGAAAGCCGCACGGATATGTGCTTTGAAACGGGTCATTTGGTACCTCTTAACTCAGGATATGGGGTTGGATAGAATATTTCGGCCCAGACGTTCAAGGGCCGCGCGTAGATCTGTGTCTGAAACCGGGTCAACGGCTTTGGCCGCCTTGCGGGCGATTTCCGGGTCGGGTGCTGGTGCGGGTTGTTTGGGTGCGGGGCTGAACAGCGCCTGACCTTCGTGGAACCCGACGGGTGCGGTTTGGGTGATGCGAACGCGGGCAATGGCATTGTAACCATAGACCGCGTTGACCTTTTCACGAAGCCGGTCCTTTTGCATCTCAAGCATCGGTGCCTGCGGTCCGGTGGTCAGCACCGTCAGGGTCGCGCCAAACCCGCCGCGTCCGTATGAGACATCTGAAGGGCGGGCAATCGCCGCAATTTCAGGCCCGGCGATTTCCGCCCAGTGGGTCAAAAGGCGCGACACCGCAAAGCCCCGGCTTTCACCGGCGCGCCTGATCCGGTCGCTCAGCACCGAGGCCGTGCGTTTGAATCCTCGGGTGGTGGATGGCCGGGCTGGCATTGGTAAAGGCTCCACTATGGCTCTGACGTGGTTTATGGCTCTGACGTAGTTGTGCCCATTCTACCCGCGTGGCAGGCAGGTGCCAGAGGAACCTTTAACAGATGGTTAAACAATTGCGTGAAGTCGGGGTGAAAGCCGGTAAAGATACCAGTGTCGCATTGCTGGCCTGGTACGATGCCAATGCCCGGGTCATGCCGTGGCGTGTTTCACCACAGGACCGTGCCGCTGGGGTGCGGCCTGACCCTTATCGCATATGGCTGTCAGAAGTGATGTTGCAACAGACCACTGTTGCCGCTGTTACCGGCTATTTTCAGCGCTTTGTCAGTCGCTGGCCGACGGTAATGGTGTTGGCGGATGCTGACGATGGCGATGTCATGGGGGAATGGGCGGGTTTGGGGTATTACGCGCGGGCCCGCAACCTGTTGAAATGTGCGCGGGTGGTAAGCGGGGCGTATGACGGGCAGTTCCCGGATACTTACGGCCAATTGTTGGGGTTGCCGGGGATCGGGCCATATACCGCCGCGGCAATCGCCGCGATTGCGTTTGATCACCCCGAAACCGTGGTGGACGGAAATGTAGAGCGGGTCATGGCGCGGTTGTTCAACATCTCAGAACCGCTGCCTGCTGTTAAACCCGCATTAAAGACCAAAGCCGCCAGCCTTACGCCGAAAACCCGACCGGGGGATTATGCGCAGGCGGTGATGGACCTGGGGGCTACGGTTTGCACGGTGCACAAGCCTGCTTGCGGGCGATGCCCACTTGGCGACGGCTGTGCTGCGCGATGCGCCGGGACCGCAATGGATTTGCCCAGGCGGGTCGCGAAAAAGCCCAAGCCGACGCGGCATGGATTTGTCTATCTGGCGCAAGGTACGGCAGGTGGCTGGGTGCTGGAACGCAGACCCGACAAAGGGCTTTTGGGTGGCATGCTGGGCTGGCCCACAAGTGAATGGAATGAATCACCCCGCGATACACCGCCATTTCCGGCTGACTGGGTGACCTTGCCCGAACAGGTGCGCCATACGTTCACCCATTTCCACCTGTTCCTTACAGTTCGGTTTGCAGTTCTGTCGAAAATACCGCCTTCTGCGACATTCACCCTGACCCGGAAACACCAATTCCGCCCCTCAGACCTGCCCACGGTGATGCGCAAAGCCTATGACCTGTGGCATGCGTCCTGATACCCTCTTGGGGAGTGTCTGAGGCTTTGATATACAGGCGTCACATCAACACCTTACCTGTAGGACACGCATCATGATACCATCACAGAAAGTGGCTTTATGGCAAAGCGCCTTGCCGTTCTGGTTGTCATTCCTACTGGTGCCATTGCTTTGGTTCAGCGCTGTGACGGGCGGGTGGACGGTTTTGTTGACGCCACTGGTCACCTGGTATCTGTTCTCGGCATTGGATTTTGTGTTTGGCCTGAATCTTGAAAATGCCGATCCGGAAACATCTGAGGAAGATCTGTTCTGGTATCGGATGCTGACAACACTTTGGGTTCCGGTTCAGTTTATCACGGTGTTCAGCCTGATCTGGTACGTGACCCATACCGACCATCTGTCGACTGTGGCCGCCCTTGGCTTGTTCTTCGGCGTCGGTGTGATTACCGGCACGATTGGCATCACTTACAGTCACGAGTTGATGCACCAGAAAGGCCGGTTTGAACGCTGGCTAGGTGATATTCAGCTGGCTATGGTTTTGTATTCGCATTTCCGGTCTGAACATCTTTTGGTGCATCACCGCTATGTCGGCACGCCGCGGGACACAGTGACAGCGCGGTATAACGAAGGGTTTCACCGGTTCTACCCACGGGTCTTACGCGAATGCTTGCACTCGGCGTTTCGTGCCGAAAAGGACATGCTGGCCCGTAAGAACCTGCCATGGAGCGACCTTTCCAATCCGTTCTTCCGCTATTGGGCGTTGCAGGGCGGAATGTTGGTCTTGGCGTTTCTTCTGGGTGGACTGGCAGGGGTAGGATTGTTCCTTATGCAGGCGGGGGTGGCAATATGGCAACTGGAACTGGCAAATTACGTTGAACATTACGGGCTGACCCGCAAACATCTGGGTGATGGGAAATATGAACATGTCAAGCCGCACCATTCGTGGAACGCAGCACATAAAGTTTCAAACTGGTTGATGATCAATTTGCAGCGCCATTCGGATCACCACTATAGACCTGACCGACGGTTTCCCTTGTTGCAGAATTATAGTGCGGCCGAGGCGCCGCAACTGCCGTATAGCTATCCGATCATGACCATCATGGCGATGATGCCACCGGTTTGGCGGCGTATGATGAACCCAAGGGTGCGGCGCTGGCGCGAGGCGTACTATCCGGAAGTTGTTGACTGGACGGCCTATAATAAACACACAACGCCGCCGCCGAGTTAGCGCTGGCTAGCCCATGAACAGGTTTGCGTGGGCCTCACGCAGCGCCTTTTTCTGCACCTTGCCCATGGTGTTGCGCACCAGTGCTTTGACCAGAATCACCCGTTTTGGCTGCTTGAATTTCGCTAATTGCCGGTTTAGTGCCACGCCGATCACGTCAATATCCAACCCGGGCTTTTCCGGTACCACAATTGCCACCACCGCTTCGCCAAAATCCGGGTGCGCCACGCCGATCACCGCACTTTCCGACACGCCGGGCAGATCATCGATCAGCGCCTCGATCTCTTTTGGGTAGACATTGAAACCACCGGTAATGATCAGGTCCTTCTGCCGCCCGACAATCGAGACATACCCGTCCTTGTCAATTTGCGCCAAATCACCGGTGATGAACCACCTATCCGGCAGCAATTCCTCTGCGGTCTTTTCCGGCATCTGCCAATAACCTTGAAATACATTGTCTCCGCGCACATGCAAAACGCCAATTTCACCTTGCGCGACCTCGTCGCCGTCCATCACCCGTACCTCGACCCCCGGCAGGGGCAAACCAACCGTCCCGGCGCGGCGGTCGCCGTCATAGGGTTCGAGGTGTTCATATTGGTTTCGGTCATACCATAGCGTTCCAGAATGCGATGGGTGGTGCGGGTCTCCCATGCTTTATGGGTGTCCACCAGCAATGGCGCTGAGCCTGAGATGAACAGCCGCATGTTTGCGGCCCTTTCGACGGTCAGCCGGTCGTCGGCCAATAACCTTGTGTAGAACGTTGGTACCCCCATCAAAACGGTGGCATTGGGCATGGCGTCAAGAATGGCGTCCGTGTCGAACTGCGGCAGAAACACCACCTGTGCCCCCGCCAAAAGGGCCACATTGGTGGCGACAAACAGCCCATGAGTGTGAAAGATCGGCAAGGCATGGATTAATATGTCGTCCGGGGTAAAGCGCCAATAGTCGCGCAAGACCATGGAATTGCTGGCAAGATTGTTATGGCTTAACATTGCTCCCTTGGACCGCCCGGTGGTGCCCGATGTATACAGGATTGCCGCAAGGTCGTTCGGGCCGCGCGCCACAGCCTTGAACCCCGGCTGATCATCCGCCAGATTGCGCAACGTTCCTTGCCCATTCGCGTCCAGGGTCAGCACCGGGGCCTCTCTGGAAATTTCGACAATTTCGCTGTGGCGTGCAGGATCGCAAACCACCAGTGCGGGGGTGGCATCACCCAGGAAATAGGCCACTTCCGGCGTGGTATAGGCCGGATTCAAAGGCAGGAACACAGCACCCGCCATCACCGTGCCCAGATAGAGTTCAACCGCTTCGATGGTTTTGGCAACTTGCACCGCCACCCGGTCTCCGGGGGTGACACCTGAAGTCACCAACGCACTTGCCATCCGTTCAGCACCCGCAAACAGATCACCAAAGGTCACGCGTCGCCCCCCCGGCAATTGCGCAAATGGCTCATCGCTACGCTCTTCGCAGGTCGCACCCAGGCGTGAAATCAAAAAGTTGGTGTCATACATCTGAACTGGTCCTGCTTTGGGTGTATCTGCGGCCCTATCTGCGCCCGGACCCATGCCAAAATCAACCCGTTGATCTTTGCCCGTCAAAGGCGCAGGGTCCCGCTATGGCAAGGTACTTAACATCGCATCGACCTGGATTGGCGATTGGCCTGAAATTGACGGCGGTATTCTGCTTCACGCTGATGGCGGCACTGATTAAATACACCTCTGAAGAGGTGCCCCCGGGTGAGGCGGTATTCTTCCGCTCGTTCTTTGCCATCCCGGTGATCCTGATCTGGCTGACCGCGCGGGGCCAGCTGCGTCAGGGGTTGATCACCCGCCACCCTATGTTGCATTTTCGGCGCGGAATTCTGGGGACGGCAGCCATGGGGCTGACATTCGCCGGGCTGGGGATGTTACCGCTGCCCGAGGTCACGGCAATTGGCTATGCCACGCCAATATTCACCCTTGTTCTGGCGGCAATAATGCTGGGAGAACGAATCAGGATGGTGCGGATATCTGCCGTTCTGTTGGGACTGGTTGGTGTGCTGATCATGCTGTGGCCGCGTTTGGGCGCGGGTGCATCATTAGAGAATACGGCGACTTTGGGGGCCTTGCTTATTTTGGTGGCGACGGTTGCACGGGCCTTTGTCCAGATATTTGTGCGCCAAATGGTTCAGGGCGAACACACCGCGGCCATTGTGTTCTACTTCTCGGTTACGGCGTCGGTCCTGTCATTGTTTTCTGCGCCGTTCGGCTGGGTTGTTCCTTCTCCTGGCACAATAGGCTTGTTGGTCTTTTCGGGCGTTCTGGGTGGGGTTGCGCAGATACTGGTGACATCCTCGTACCGATTCGGAGCAGTGTCGATGCTGGCCCCGGTCGACTATTCATCAATGTTGTTCGCCATCCTGATCGGGTTTGTCTGGTTTTCAGAACTGCCAACCGTGGTGATGCTGATTGGTGCGGGCCTGGTAATTGCCGGCAATATTCTGGTGATCTGGCGCGAACACCATTTGGGGCTAGAGCGCGGCAAGGCGCGCGCGGTCAGTGACCCGAAAAGTTAGTGACGTGTCGTAACCGGGCGTTGGCCAGGGCAACATAAACATGTTCCGCAGAATCGCAAAAACCTGTAGGCTTGTGGTTATGAAACCTGATGATTCAATAAACGTGTTGGGCGAGGTACTTGCCTTGTGTTCCACCGACCCGGTGACCGGCTTCTTTCGCGACGGCCATTGCAACACCTGCGACGAAGATCAGGGCAGCCATACGGTCTGTACCGTGATGACAGCCGAATTTCTGGCCTATTCGAAATACGTGGGCAACGACCTGAGCACGCCCCGCCGGGAGTTCGGCTTTGCGGGGTTGAAACCCGGCGACCATTGGTGCCTGTGTGCCGCGCGGTTCCTGCAAGCCCACGACGAAGGCTGTGCGCCATTGGTCAATCTGGCGGCGACGCATAAACGCGCTCTGGAAATAGTGACTTTGGATGTGCTGAAGGCCAGCCGGTTGGTTGCGCAATAGGTCAGCCGGCAACCCGTCCTTCGGTGTCGGACATATCGAACCCAAGGTGTTTGGCGACGGTAAAGATATCCTTGTCGCCGCGCCCGCACATATTCATGCAGATCAGGTGATCGGCGGGCAGTTCGGGGGCGATCTTCATTACATGCGCCAGGGCGTGTGATGGCTCCAGGGCCGGAATTATACCCTCTAATTCGCAACTTAGTTGGAATGCTTCCAACGCTTCCATGTCGGTAATCGAGACATACTTTGCCCGGCCCACCTCGTGCAGCCAGGAATGTTCGGGGCCGATGCCGGGATAATCAAGGCCCGCGGAAATCGAATACCCTTCCAGGATCTGCCCGTCGTCGTCCTGTAACAGATAGGTACGGTTGCCATGCAGAACGCCGGGGCGACCGCCGGTCAGTGAGGCGCAATGTTCCATCTTGGCATTCACCCCTTTGCCGCCGGCCTCGACGCCGATGATATTGACGTCCTTGTCATCGAGGAACGGAAAGAACAGGCCCATGGCGTTGGACCCACCGCCAATGGCGGCAATCAGCGTATCGGGCAAACGCCCTTCGGCCTCCATCATCTGCACTTTGGCCTCTTTGCCGATGATCGACTGAAAGTCCCGTACCATCGCCGGATAAGGATGCGGCCCGGCAACGGTGCCGATGCAATAAAACGTGTCCCGCACATTGGTCACCCAATCGCGCAAGGCATCGTTCATCGCGTCCTTAAGGGTGCCGCGACCGGAAGTGACCGGAATGACCTCGGCCCCCAACAGGCGCATACGGAACACATTGGGCGCCTGACGTTGCACATCATGCGCACCCATATAGACGATACATTTCAACCCGAATTTGGCGCAGACCGTGGCGGTGGCGACGCCGTGTTGGCCGGCCCCGGTTTCGGCGATGATCCGGGTTTTTCCCATCCGCATCGCCAGAATAATCTGGCCCAGCACGTTGTTGATCTTATGCGCGCCGGTATGGTTCAATTCGTCGCGTTTAAGGTAAATTTTGGCCCCACCAAGGTGCTGCGTCAGACGTTCGGCATGATAAAGCGGGCTGGGCCGCCCCACATAGTTCTTCCAGAGGTCATCCATCTGGTCCCAGAAACTTTGATCGGTCTTGGCCTTTTCATATTCTTCCTCAAGGCTAAGGATCAGCGGCATCAGGGTTTCGGATACAAACCGCCCGCCAAAGATGCCAAACCGGCCACTTTCATCGGGACCGGACATGAATGAGTTGAAAAGGTCGTTCATCGGGTGCGCCTGTCTGTTGATGGTAACGCAGCCGTGGATATTGGACATGGGCGAATATTGCCAGCCCTAAGGTTACAGTTATAGCCCTTCGACTTAACATTGACCAAGATTTGCCGTTGAACGGGTTTGAAAGTAAACGCGGCCGCGCCAGCAAATCAGATACAGTGTCTCAGGAAAAGTCGAATGGCTTCAGTAGTTTTGTGCCTTGCCCGTCAGCCGACCAAATGGATCGCTTTTCAACTTTTCAGAGAAATCTTCCGCAATCGCAAAATCTGGCAGATACAGCCCGGTGGTCCAATTGGCTGGCAAATGGTCGAGCCAGCGCGTGAGGCGGTTTGAAACCCGCTCGGCACGGGCACGAACCACTTCGGCACCGTGCGAATCGCGTCGTTTCAGCCACTTGAACCAAGTTGCTACCATTTTGCAGGAGAAGTCATGCCCAAGGACCAGGTAAGTAAAGGCAACAATCCCCAGAACTCCGGCGAGCAATGAAGGAACAAGCCAGGGCACTATCAGCAGAATGGTCACCATCAGTAACAGGGCGATATGGCGCGGCACCGGCTGATAAGACAAAATCGCCATTTTGGTTGAGGTCAGACCGGCAGAAAACTGCCGAAAGGGTGTTGCGATCAGGCGATCAGCCAAAGACCGGCGCGGCTTCGCTTGCTGGGCATTCGCCTCTTCGCAAGGTTGCTCAGACTCGGCGGAAGCGTCCAGCGCGCCGGTGCCCTCCAATAGATCGTGGACCAGACGTTCGGGTGTCATGTGACAGTCCGGGCTGGGTGTTGCTGTGTCGTTATCATCACCCAGTCCAATTGTTTTGGACCGAACAGTCGCGTCGTGTTTCAAACCATTTGTCATATCATTACCCGAAATAGCAGCGTCATTACGGGGCAGGGACGTTTCCCCATTCCTGCACCGTTCTGACACATTTGGACCATAACTGTGCCGGAAACCGGGCATGATTGCGGCAAAAGTGCGGCGGCCCGCTACTGTGACATTCTTGAGGCATTTTGGTGAATGGGCTATTTCTTCAGGCGATAGGTTTGATGGCAGGCTTTGCAGGTCCCGCCAATCGCCGCAAGGGCCGGGCGCAAATCGCCTTCGGCCTGGATGCTGCTTGCAGCCGCGGATGCAGCCATCTCAAGCGCGTCCGCCTTGACAAGGAAATCGCTGTAAGTTTGCCAGATGACCGGCAACGCTTCGGATTTGGGATCGGCTGCCTGCTCTTTAAACAGAACGGATATCTGCCCTGCGTGTTCAGCAATTGCACCGGCCGCTTTGCGCGCGGCCTCTGCATCAAATACGGCCTCTCCCTTGGCCATGGACCCCAGTACTTTGGTGTTGTCGCCAATTTCCCCCATCCCGATCATCCATGCCTTGACGGTAGGGTCTTTGACCCCGGTATGCGCCAGCGCGGCGGTGGCGGCGACGATCAACATCAATCCGGCGATCTGAAAAGTCTTTTTCATTGTGGAAATCCCTGTTCTGGCTGTTATTTAGTGGCCACACTAGTCGCATTTCTTGAAACGTCAAACATCGGGTCATAACAATTTCGTTTACCCATTGGCCGCCTTGCAAAATGCCCGGATCAAAGCCTTGTCTTTGTTTCCTTGCGCGCTTTCCACGCCCGACGACACATCAACCTGACCCGCCCCGGTCAACCGAACGGCCTCTCGGACATTCCCGGGCGTCAGCCCCCCGGCGAGCATCCAAGGCACCACCCAGCGCCGCCCGGCAATCAGCCTCCAGTCAAACGCCAGCCCGTTGCCTCCGGGCAGGGCGGCTCCGGCGGGTGGTTTGGCGTCCACCAGTATTTGGTCAGCAGCGTGCGAATATTCCTGAAGTGCTGGCAAGTCCGTCTCGTCCGCCACGCCAATCGCCTTCATTACCGGCAGACCATAGCGGTCTTTCACCTCGGCCACCCGGTCGGGCGATTCGGATCCGTGCAGTTGCAACATGTCCAACGGCACCTTTTCGGTCAGTTGGTCCAGCAGGGCGTTATCGGCGTTCACCGTCAGCGCCACTTTGCAGATGCCGGCCGGAACACTTGCCGCCAGAACACTTGCAGTTTCAAAGCTGATATGGCGTGGGGATTTCGGGAAAAATACAAACCCGACATAGGCAGCACCCGCACCGACCGCAGCTTCGATGTCGGTACTCTTGCTCAACCCGCAGATTT
Organism: Paracoccaceae bacterium; assembly: GCA_021648025.1. Lineage (GTDB taxonomy): Bacteria > Pseudomonadota > Alphaproteobacteria > Rhodobacterales > Rhodobacteraceae > NVQY01. The sequence goes on along the minus strand of JAKITO010000023.1, from coordinate 24,649 downwards.
TGACGCGTGTATCGGCAACCATGGACTTGCTCAGCCGGCTTCGTCCAGAATGGCCAGAACCTCGTCCTTGCCCTGATGCTTTTCGCCTTTGAGCCGTGTCACTTCACGCTCAAGATTATGCACTTCTCGGGTTTTCTGCCCGACTGCGCGGCGATGTTTGTGTTCGCGCAGCCATTCCCAGACAAACCCGATTACAAGACCGGCGGATATCCCGCCCAGAACCACCACAAACAACGGCAGGGAGATGCCAAGGTTGAAGCCGACTGTTTCTGCCAGAACATCCGGTATCAGCTTTAGTTCGACCATTGCGCGGTTGGCCAGTGACACCGAGATCAGAACAATCCCCAGTGTGCCAAGAAAGGCATAGCGAATGTAACGCATTACTTTACTTTCCGTTCAAACGGTCCCGCAGCAGTTTGCCAGTTTTGAAAAACGGCACATGCTTTTCCAAAACATGCACGGTTTCACCGGTCCTGGGATTGCGACCAACCCGCGCATCGCGCTTTTTCACCGAAAATGCGCCAAAGCCGCGCAGCTCGACCCGATTTCCTTGCGCCATGGTTCCGGTGATTTCCTCGAACACGGTGTTCACGATACGCTCGACATCCCGCTGGTACAGATGCGGGTTATCATCGGCGATTTTCTGAATTAGCTCCGAACGAATCATCGACTGGTTTCCTCCCATGGAAATTCTTGAGCAGACTTCATACCGACTATAGAAACAATTCCCCGGATCGGAAACAGAAACTGTTGGAATAATTGCCGAATTCTTGGCCTCTTGGGGAAATGCGGATGATATCTGTGGGCTTACAAGATGGTCAACACTTAACCGACAAAGGATCATCCCCGTCGCCACCTTGTGGCGTGCCGGTTGATTCGCGGGCATATTCCATGCCGTAACCTGCTATTTGGCCGCTCGCGGGCACAAAAAAAGCCCCGCAACCATCCGGCTGCGGGGCTTTGATATTTGCTAAGTCCCGAAGGTATTAATCGTCGCCCTTCAGCGCCGCGCCAAGGATGTCGCCCAGCGATGCACCCGAATCCGAGCTGCCATACTGTTCAACGGCCTCTTTCTCTTCGGCAATCTCGCGGGCTTTGATCGACAGACCAAGGCGGTGCGATTTGGCATCCACGTTTGTGACCCGTGCATCAACCTTGTTGCCAACGCTGAACCGCTCGGGGCGTTGCTCGGACCGGTCACGTGACAGGTCGGAACGGCGGATGAAGGACTTCATGCCTTCATACGTCACCTCGATGCCGCCATCTTCGATCGACGTCACCTCAACAGTGATGATCGAGCCGCGCTTGACGCCACCAACGGCCTCGGCAAACTTGTCGCCACCCAGGTTTTTGATCGACAGAGAAATTCGCTCTTTGTCGGTATCGACCTCGGACACAACCGCCTGAACCACGTCGCCTTTGCGATAGTTCTGGATCGCATCTTCGCCACGTTCGTCCCAGCTGATGTCGGACAGGTGAACCATGCCGTCGATGTCGCCTTCAAGACCGATGAACAGACCAAACTCGGTGATGTTCTTGACCTCGCCTTCGACCTCGGTGCCTTCAGGGAACGTCTCGGCGAACACTTCCCACGGGTTGCGCATGGTCTGTTTCAGACCCAGGCTGACCCGGCGCTTGGTGCCGTCAATCTCCAGGATCATCACTTCGACTTCCTGAGAGGTCGAAACGATCTTGCCCGGATGGATGTTCTTCTTGGTCCAGGACATTTCTGAAACGTGCACCAGACCTTCAACACCCGGCTCAAGCTCAACAAATGCGCCGTAATCGGTGATGTTGGTCACGCGGCCTGTGTGGGTGCTCTCCATCAGGTACTTGGCGGCCACCAGATCCCATGGATCTTCCTGCAACTGCTTCATGCCCAGGGAAATACGATGGGTTTCCTTGTTGATCTTGATGACCTGAACCTTGATGGTCTCGCCAATGGTCACAATCTCGGACGGGTGGTTGACCCGGCGCCATGCCATGTCGGTGACGTGCAGCAATCCGTCAACACCGCCCAGATCAACAAATGCACCGTATTCGGTGATGTTCTTGACCACACCGTCGACCGCCTGACCTTCGGTCAGATTGGCGATGACTTCGGCGCGCTGTTCGGCGCGGGATTCTTCCAGAATGGCGCGGCGGGAAACAACGATGTTACCCCGGCGACGGTCCATTTTAAGAACCTGAAACGGCTGCTTGAGACCCATAAGTGGCCCCGCATCGCGCACCGGGCGTACATCAACCTGCGAACCGGGCAGGAACGCGACAGCACCGCCCAGATCGACGGTAAAGCCGCCTTTGACCCGGCCAAAGATCGCGCCTTCGACACGCTCTTCGTCGGCATATGCCTTTTCCAGACGATCCCAGGCTTCTTCGCGCCGGGCCATCTCGCGTGAGATAACCGCCTCACCGCGCGAGTTTTCAACCTGACGAAGGAACACTTCGACCACATCGCCCGCGGCGATTTCGGGGTCTTCTCCGGGGTTGGCGAATTCCTTGATATCAACGCGGCCTTCCATCTTGTAACCGACGTCGATGATGGCTTGTCCCGCTTCGATTGCGATGACTTTGCCTTTGACAACTGTGCCCTCTTTGGGCGTGTCAATTTCGAAGCTTTCGTTCAGGAGGGCTTCGAATTCCTCCATTGATGTGCTTTGAGCCATTCGGGTCTAACAGTCCTTTTATATCATTTATTCGGGCCGTGCGGTTGTCTCCGCCGGTCTTTGGGGTTTCAATTGGTCATCGGGGTCAAAACGCAAACAATAAGGGCCGGTGATTTCCCCGGCCCTGCTCATTCGGATTCTGACGATCCTTCGACGTTTGCGCATATAGAGGGTTCAGGCGGGCAGGGCAAGAGGCCCGGATGAATCAGGGCGATTCAAAAAGTTTCAACCTTGGTAGCACGGCCTGATATGGCCGGGCCTTAGCAGTACCTTTCAGGACCAATCCATTGGCCCTGATTATACCGATCTCCATGCGCCCAGCCGATGGGTAAGACCTGTTCCATTCGCGCCAGATCGTCGCTGGACAGGCTCAGATCAACCCCGGCCACCAACTCGTGGAAATGGCTTACCGACCGTGTGCCGGGAATCGGGATGACGTGATCCCCCTGATGCAACAACCAGCTTATGGCCAGAGCAGCAGCAGGGGTTTGCATCTCTGCCGCCAGCTTGCGGAAACGCTCTGTCGCTTCCAGATTGGCGCTTAGGTTTGGCTCCATGAACCTTGGGTTTCCGGCCAGAAACGACAGGCCGGGAATGGTCGCGCGCGCTAGCGGATTGTCCGTCAGCAACGACCGCGCAACCGGTGAAAATGCTACCAGAGCGGTGCCAAGTTCGGCGCAAACCTGCACCAAACCCATCTCTGGCGAGCGGGTGGATAAAGAATACTCGGATTGAACGGCTGCAATCGGGTGGACCGCCGCCGCCCGGCGAAGGGTGCTTGGGGCGATCTCGGAAAATCCGATGGCGCGGGTTTTTCCCGATTGCACCAGACGGGCAAGGTTTTGAGTGGCCTCTTCGATCACCATATCGGCGTCGCGGCGATGGATGTAAAACAGATCGACCTGTTCGATCCCCATTCGCTTAAGGGATTTGTCCAGCTCCGCCTCAAGATGCATGGCCGAGTTATCGAATACCCGGTTGCCGTCGTTGTCCCGGCTGATTGCTGCCTTGGTGGCGATGTGAAACTGTGCGCGTGCCTCTGGTTGGGCCTTGAAGTAGGTGCCGATCACCGTTTCCGAACGTCCCATGCCATAGACATTAGAGGTATCAATATGGGTCACCCCAAGGTCCTGCGCGGTATCAAGGATCGCGTGGCTGGCAGCCTCGTCCGTGGGTCCGTAGAAATCGGAAAATGACATGGCCCCAATGCCGATGGACGATATTTTCGGGCCGTCCCGACCCATTTGACGATGTTGCAATTTTGGCGCTCCGTTTTCAGATAACTTCGCCCCTTTGCTGCAATTCTTCAAGTAGGTCACGGTAAATTTGATTGCTGTCGCCACCGCCAAACACATTTGCGCCACCTGAATAGGTCGTGCCAAAAGTTCTGGCCAAGCCCACGGTTTGCACCAACGCCGACAACAGCTGATCCTTTTGCAATGGCGACAGAGGGTGGATGAACACGCCCCATAACCGCCCCTGTGCCACCGCATATCTGGCATCCAGTGCCGAATCGAAATTTGCCTGCATCAGGCGCAGCAATTTGTCCGGTTCCAGTCCCTCGGCGGATCGGATCGGCACCATGGCACGCATCCGGTCGGCACGGGTATCGATCACAATCAGGACCGGGACATCATCAATTGTCAATTCCACCGCATTACCGCGAAATTTGGCTTCGGGGTCGATGGCCAGAATGATATTGCCCAGGCGTGACAGGGTCATCTCCGGTTCCGTTAGAGGCTTTTCGGCGGGCTGGCTGTCTTGCGCCAGTGCCGCGCCAGATGAAAGCAACAGGGAAAAGCAGAAAATGATGGTGAAGCGGTGCATGAATAGTCCCTCTCTTTTATCAAGGAAAACTAGCACAGGCCTCCGGCTATGAAACAAACACTTTGGTGAGGATCAGGTTTGTCAGCCTTGCCGTTTGTTTTCAACCACTGCGATCGCATGGGCAACGGCCATGTCGATATTCAGCTGGGAGGTGTCCAGCAAAACGGCATCTTCGGCGGGTCTGAGCGGGGCCGCGGCGCGGTTCATATCCCGGTCATCCCGCTCCCTGACGTCTTTCAGAACCTGCGCCCGGCTTACATTCAGTCCCTTGCCGCGCAATTCCAGAAACCGCCGCTGTGCGCGCACTTCGGCGCTGGCGGTGACATACAGCTTCACTTCGGCCTGTGGACAGATCACCGTGCCAATATCGCGCCCGTCCAGCACTGCGCCCCCGGAACGCCGGGCAAAGGCGCGTTGAAAATCAACCAATGCGGCGCGGACTTGTGCAATTACCGCCACTTTGCTGGCGGCCTGTGCCACATTGGGCGCGCGTAAATCGTCGCGATCCAGGTCTTTGGCCGTCAGCCCGCGCGCGGCCTCAACCGGATCAACCCCGGTCAATGTCAGCGCGCCGACCACCCGGTACAGCAGGCCGGTATCCAGATGCCCCATGTCAAACCGTGCTGCCAGCGCCCTGGATATCGTGCCCTTGCCCGCCGCCGCCGGGCCATCAACGGCGATTGTGAACGGTTCGTTCATTGCGCCCGCCATTTGGTGATGCCTGCCTTGGTCAAAACAATCAGCAGGGCGACCATTGCCGCCCCGGCCAAGGCTGACTTGGCGATTGTTGCCCGGCTGGCATTGGAAATAAGTGCGTCACTTGCGGTTTCATTTTCCACCAGCATCTGAGCCACCAGAAAGTTCTCGTAATAATCCGCCAAAACGCTGCCGCCCACGACAAAAATCAAAACCCACCGCAGCATCGAATAAGTGACAAGCGACCAGAGCGCTCCGCCCAGAACCAACCCCAACAACGCCGGATAGGCCATGTCCAACATCCGTTGCGGGCCAAGGTATATCGCGCGGGCCTCATCGCTCAGGCTATCCAGAAACGCCCGTGCCTCAGCCACGGTATAGCCTGTGGGACGCAGATCAAACGCCATCATCCCGCCCGCACCCTCAGAAATTGCTGGCAAGGTCCAGAACACCATCGCGCCATAAACCGTCAGCATCAGGGCAAACACCAACCAATATGCGCGCCGAAATGACATTACCGGTTGTTGCGACGCAGTTGCGCCCCCAGGCCGGCCATCAGTGGCTCAAACACCGGGAAAGACGTGGCAATCGGGCTGCCATCATCCAGTGATACTGGTTTTTGCGCCGCCATTCCCAGGATCATGAACGCCATCGCAATGCGGTGATCCAGATGGCTGGCACAGGTCGCGCCACCCGGTACATTGCCCGGACCCATGCCGGTAACCGACCACCAATCATCGCCGTCCTCGACGCTGACACCGCAGGCGCGCAACCCATCGGCCATCGCTGCGATCCGGTCGCTTTCCTTGACCCGCAGTTCCTTGACACCCGCCATCATCGTAACACCGGTTGCGTAGGCGGCGACCACGGACAGCACCGGGTATTCGTCAATCATGCTTGCTGCGCGCGCTGGTGGTACTTCGATCCCAACCATATCCGGCGAAAACCTTGCGCGAAGATCGGCCACAGGTTCGCCGCCCTCAGTCCGCTCATTCTCGTAGGTCAGATCGGCACCCATTTCGCGCAGGGTGGTGAACAGCCCGGCCCGCGTCGGATTCAACCCGATACCGGGCACCAACACGTCCGACCCGGGCACAAGCAGGGCGGCACAAACCGGAAATGCGGCACTTGATGGATCACGGGGCACGGCAATGTCCAAAGGGCGCAGTTCTGGTCGGCCAGTCAGGGTGATTACCCGACCGCTCTCGCCGTCTTCAACAGTGATCTCGGCGCCGAAGCCCGCCAGCATCCGCTCGGTATGGTCGCGCGTCGCCTCGCGTTCGATCACCACGGTCTTGCCGGGCGCATTCAATCCGGCCAGCAACACGGCGGATTTGACCTGTGCCGACGGCATCGGCACTTCGTAGCGCACCGGAACCGGGTCATGCGCGCCAACGATCGTCATCGGCAATCGCCCGCCGTCACGTCCTATGGCTTGGGTTCCAAACAACGCCAATGGGTCGGTTACCCGCGCCATCGGGCGGCCATTCAGGCTGGCGTCGCCGGTAAACGTCGCGGTGATCGGGCAGGTCGCCATCGCGCCCATGATCAGCCGCACACCAGTGCCGGAATTGCCGCAATTGATCACCTGATCGGGTTCGGCAAAGCCGCCGACGCCAACACCGTGTACCGACCAACTGCCATCGCCATGGTCGATGACCTCAGCGCCAAAGGCGCGCATGGCGCGGGCGGTATCCAACACATCCTCGCCTTCCAGCAGGCCGGTGATGCGGGTCTCGCCCACCGCCATCGCGCCAAGGATCAGCGACCGGTGCGAGATGGATTTATCACCGGGCACCTCGGCCACACCTTTAAGGGGGTCACAGGGGAAAGAGGTCATCGGGATCGCGGTCATGAGGTTTCCTTAAACTGGATTTCTCCAAGGGAGTACCCAATTGCCCGCCCCCGGTCCAGCTTCAAACCAGTCCATTTCCCATCCATTGAAAATGTGAACCGTCCGCTCGTCTACCGGTAGGGCGGGGTTTCACCCCGCCGCCCGTCTGATGGCCCGCCGCCCGTCTGATGGATGGTGCCCCCCGGGGGGGGGGGCACGCCTGTGAGCGGTTGAAACGGCGCCACCATGCTGGGATGTGATGGTGCCTGCCTGTGCAGGCTTTCTCAGACCGCCTTTTTCAGCGCCTCGACCAGATCAGTTTTTTCCCACGAGAACCCGCCATCAGCCTCGGGCGCGCGCCCGAAATGGCCATAGGCGGCGGTGCGCTGATAGATCGGGCGGTTCAGTTGCAGATGTTCGCGAATGCCGCGCGGGGTCAGGTCGATCACCCGGTCAATCGCCTTTTCGATGTCCGCCGGGGCCACATCGCCGGTGCCGTGGGTGTCGGCATATATCGACAGTGGACGGCTGACGCCAATGGCATAACTAAGCTGGATGGTGCAGCGATCCGCCATGCCTGCGGCGACCACGTTCTTGGCCAGATACCGCGCCACATACGCAGCCGAGCGGTCCACCTTGGTCGGGTCTTTGCCGGAAAATGCGCCACCGCCGTGCGGGGCCGCCCCGCCATAGGTATCGACAATGATCTTGCGTCCGGTCAGGCCGGCGTCGCCGTCCGGGCCGCCGATCACGAACTTGCCGGTTGGATTGACGTGCCAGGCGGTTGCGTCACTTAGCCAGCCGTTTGGCAGGACTTCTTCGATGTAGGGCGTCACAAGCGCGCGGATGTCGTCCGATGTCAGATCCGGGTCAAGGTGCTGGGTCGACAGCACGACCGAGCTGACGCCAACCGGCTTGCCGTCCTGGTATATCACCGAAAGCTGGGATTTCGCATCGGGACCAAGGGCCGGTTCGGTGCCGTCTTTACGCACTTCGGCCAGACGGCGCAGGATGGCGTGGGAATATTGGATCGGGGCGGGCATCAGTTCGGGGGTTTCACGGGTGGCATAGCCAAACATGATACCCTGGTCGCCGGCACCTTCGTCCTTGTCGCCAGCCGCGTCAACGCCTTGGGCGATATGCGCGGATTGTTCGTGCAACAGGTTGGTGATCTCGACTGTGTTCCAGTGGAACTTGTCCTGCTCATAGCCGATGTCTTTGATGCAGGCGCGGGCGATCTGGTCGATCTTGCCCATATAATCGTGCAATTTGTCTTGATCCGACAGGCCGACTTCGCCGCCAATGATCACCCGGTTGGTGGTGGCAAAGGTTTCGGCGGCGACGCGCGCTTCGGGTTCTTCGGCCAGAAAGGCGTCCAGAACCGCGTCGGATATGCGGTCGCAAAGTTTATCGGGATGCCCCTCGGAAACAGATTCCGAGGTGAAGGTATAGTTGTTACGGGCCATGAAATGCTCCAGCCTGTTGATTGCGCCACGTCAGGAAGCCGTTGTGGCGATGCTCTGCCTCCGCTATGCGCTTGGCTTGCCGGGGTCAAATGCAATGGCGCCGAAAACCACGCGATTGCCGCCCAAACAGGCCAAAGGCCGCGATAAGTAGCAAAACAAACACAGGGGCGTCGCCCATGCGGGCATATATTGTCGGGCCGCGGGGGGCTGGCAGGATGGCGTCGACAAACCCGGCCTCGCCCAGCGGGATTTCTGCCGTGATCCGGCCCCAGGGGTCGATCATCGCCGACACACCAGTATTGGCGACGCGGATCATTGGCAGGCCCTGTTCGATGGCGCGCATCCGGGCCTGGGCCAGATGTTGGTAAGGGCCAGAGTTTTTGCCGAACCAGGCATCGTTGGTGATTTGCAAAAGATAGTCCGGACGTTGGTCTGTGCCGCCCACATCCTGCGGAAACACCACTTCGTAGCAGATCAGCGGCAAGGCTTTGCCGATGCCTTCGATGTTCAGGATCTGCGGTCCCGGACCGGCGGAAAACCCAGCGCCTCCCTGGGTGATAAACTTGCGAATGCCAAACCGCGCGGCCAGATCGCCAAAGGGCACGTATTCACCAAACGGCACCAGATGGTGTTTGTCATAGCGGGCCGCGACCTGTCCCTGCCCATCCAACAGGATAGAAGAGTTGAAGTACCGCGCGCCTTGCCTGCGCTGGACACCCAGAAAGACCGGTGATCCGGCGGCAGCGCGGGCTATGGCTTCCAGTGTTGTCGCCGCGTCGCCCAACAAAACCGGGATGGCTGTTTCAGGCCAGACGATAAGGTCAGGGTGGGGGCCTGCATTACTTTTGGCGCTGGTGAAGGCGATCTGGCGGTCAAAGAAACCCCAGGCAAAATCCGGATCCCATTTCTGGTGTTGCGGTGCGTTGGGTTGGATCAGGCGAATGGTCTTGCTGGTCAGGGGGGCGATGGCAGGGCTGGATAAACCAATGGCGATGCTTGAAATGATCAACCCCAACGCCGGTATTGTGGCGATCAGTATTGTTTGAACCCGGCGTGACTGGCTTAGCGCCCAACCGGGCAGCAGGGTGGCCATCAGGGTGGCAAGCGCCAGCCCATGCGGGCCGATCCATGCCAGCAACAAACCCGTATCGGTGCCGGGCCAGATTTGTGCCAATGCGGCCCAGGGGAACCCTGTGAACAGATAGGCCCGGCCAAATTCAACCAAAGACCATATCAGGATCAGCGCCAAAATGCGGGCCAGGTTGGATTTTCCAATGTGATGTGCCAGGCCAAACGCCACGGCCCAGAATGCAGCCCCGCCGGTGGCCATCAAAAGCAATGCAAACGGGGCCATCCAGCCGTAGCGGGCGACATCCACCAAAAACGGCTCGACGATCCAGACCAACCCGTGGCCAAACCAGCCGATCCCCAATGCCCACCCGATAAGCGCCGCTTGGCGCGCAGAGGGTATTTCCGCCAGAAGCATCGGCAATCCCATCAACACCAGAAGCGTCAGCGGCCAGACGCCCCAGGGTGCCAGCCCAAAAGCTGCAATAGCACCCAGGGCCACGGTGAAAAGCAGGCGGGACCATGTCGGCCACCGGCCTAACCTCATCCCAAAGGTTCCGGCAGGCGAACCCGCAGGCGCTTTATCCGGCGCGGGTCAGCGTCGATCACTTCGAATTCGGGGCCATCGGGGTGGATAACCACCTCGCCACGCGCCGGAACCCGACCCGAGAGCATCGAGACCAGACCGCCAAGGGTGTCGATTTCTTCTTCGTCAACATCTTCGTGGCGGGTCAGGGACATGCCAATTTCGGCCTCGAATTCGTCCAGCGGGGTTTTGGCCAGGGCCAGGTAGCAGCCGGGTTTTTCCTTGACCCAGGGCTTGTCTTCGCCGGTGTCGTGTTCATCTTCGATTTCGCCGACCACCTGTTCGATCAGGTCTTCGATGGTAACCAACCCATCCACGCCGCCGTATTCGTCGATCACCAATGCCATGTGGCGCCGTTCGGTCTGCATCTTTGCCAGCAACACGCCGATCGGCATCGAAGGGGGCACAAACAGCAGCGGGCGCAGGATCTGGGTCAGATCGAACTTGGCCTTGTTGCCGTTGAAGCCGTGCTTTAGCGCGAAATCCTTGAGATGGACAAACCCTAGCGGGGTGTCGGGGGTGCCGTCATAGATCGGAATACGGGTCAGCCCGCTGTCACGGAACACCTGTACCAGTTCTTTCTTGGTGGTGGTGTTGGGCATGGCGACAATTTCGGCCATGGGGATTGCCACATCTTCGACCCGCATCCGGGCAAGGTTGATCATCCCGTGGGCAGGCGTGATTGGCAAGGTTGCGTGGCCATTGGCAAGAGGCTTGCCGGTATTGTCTGAATGGGTCAGGGCTTCGACCAGCCTTCCGAAGAATCCGGGCCTGTCGCCAGAGTGATCGCTGCTGTGATCGCCACCGTGATCGCCACCGTGATCGCCACCGTGATCGCCGCCGTGATCGTCATTGTGATCGTCATTGTGCCGTGCGCCGCTGTCGGGAGGGGTATCTGGCCCGTCCAATCTGGTATTGCCGTGAGGCAGCGCGCGTTGCGCTGCATTAGAATCGCCGTCTATATCGCCCATTAGTTCCTGTTCCGAAAAGGCCGAATTGGCCCGTGTGCCTCTAATATGGGTTACTGATACCCAGTTTGCCAAGTATTTCGACCTCATTTTTTATCATCAAAGTGGCATCCGGGTCACGGATATGATCATACCCCAGCAGATGCAGCACGGCGTGGACCAGTAAATGGGTGACATGATCGGTCATTTGTATGCCCGCTTGAATTGCCTCGCGCTGGCATGTTTCCCAGGCGATTGCGATATCGCCAAGCGGCATGTCACCTGCGATGTCCGGTTCGGGCGGATCGGGGCGGGTGCCTGCCGCCTGAGCCATCAAATCGTTTGCAGGCCAGCTCAGAATGTTTGTCGCACTTGGTTTGGCACGGAAATCTGTGTTCAGCCGAGTGATTTTGGCATCGCTACAGGCCAGCACGCTGATTTCGGTATTTTCCGCATCTATCCCCAGGTGGGCAAGGGACGCATCGAAGGCCGCATTGGAGATTTGTTCCAGGTCCAGCCCGGTCCATCGGGGGTCTTCTATGTTTAGTTCGATGATCATGGTTTGAAGTCAGAGTGATGGCCAGCCTCCGTTCCCCCGGGATATTTTGGGATCAAGGATGAGGGGTGGCGGTTTTCAGGTGGTGTCGGCCTCATATGCTTCGATGATGGCGGCGACAAGGGGGTGTCGGACCACATCTTTGGAGGTAAAGTAGGAAAAGCTGATTTTTGGAATGGTGGTGAGCAGGCGTTCGGCGTCGGCAAGGCCGGATGGCATGCCGCGCGGCAGGTCGATCTGGGTGCGGTCGCCGGTTATCACCATGCGCGAGCCCTGGCCGAGACGGGTCAGGAACATTTTCATTTGCAGGGCGGTGGCGTTTTGCGCCTCGTCCAGAACCACAAAGGCGTTCGACAGGGTGCGGCCGCGCATGAAGGCAAGGGGGGCAATTTCGATGCTTTTCTCTTCGAACAGTTTGGCCAGTTGCTTGGCGGGTAAAAAATCGTCCAGCGCATCGTAGAGCGGTCGCATGTAGGGGTCGACCTTGTCCTTCATGTCACCGGGCAAAAAGCCAAGCCGCTCTCCGGCTTCGACCGCCGGGCGGGACAGGATGATTTTGTCGACCTGGCCGTTGAGGAACATTGAAACACCCACAGCCACAGCCAGATAGGTCTTGCCGGTGCCAGCGGGGCCAATGCCAAAGCTTAGTTCGTTGTTGAACAGGGCGTGGACGTAAGCCTTTTGGGCTTTGGTGCGGGGTTCGACCAGTTTCTTGCGGGTTTTGATTTCGACCTTGCCGCCTTTGAACATTTCCAGCTGGCTGCTGGCGTCGTGCTTTGGCCCACGCATGCGTAATTCGCGGTCGATGTCACCGCTTTCAAGATCACGACCGGCCTCGAGACGGGTGTAAAGTGCCTGTAACACCTCAGTGGCCTGATCCTGCGCAGACTTGTCGCCCATGATCGCCAGTTGGTTGCCGCGCCGCACGATCTGAACGCCGGTTTTCTGTTCGATGTCGGCCAGGTTGCGGTCATATTCGCCGCATAAGTCAATCAGCAGGCGATTGTCGGGAAATTCAATCAGACCCTCTTGGTGTGCGGTGTCTGTGTTGGATGGGGGCAGCGCGCTTATGGCCAATCGACTCTCCTGTTTCTGGTGGTTTGATGCTGTGAGCGTGCCAAGAACCGACCTTGTGCGCAAGCCGTTTCACACGATCCCCCATCAAAAAAGGGCCGCCCGGGAAACCGGGTGGCCCTAAGCCGAAGTATCGGCATATTTTATGACAGACGTTAAATCGGGTCAGAGATCCCTGTACCCTTTTTGAACGGCCCTGTCGCCACGCCGGGAGGGGCTGCACCGGAACAGACCGGTTTGCCGTTGGGATCCAGTCGCGCTGACAAATACCCTTCGACCCCGTCGTCGATGATCCAGTGATCACAACCGGTTGGGTCAACCCAGATGCCAGCCTTCAGTGTACTGAGGTCTTTGGCGTCAAAGAAACGGTCGACTGTTTTATCCAATTTGTCGGTGCAGGCGGTCAGGCTGCCTGCAACGGCAAGAAGAACGATACCTTTGAAAATTCTCATGTGTCGTCCCTCTCAGTTCACACAGATGATTTCGACGCGACGATTTTGCGCCATGTTGGCCGGGCTTGTATTGGCTACCCGGGGTTGGCGTTCGCCGTAGCCGCGGATTTCCACCACGTTCGCGCCGACGCGGCGGGCCTCGCGGGCAACCGCGTTGGCGCGGTTGTTGGACAGGCGGATGTTATAGGCGTCTGATGCGCGCGAATCGGTGTGACCGGTGATGATATAGCCCCGTGCGCCGGTTGACGAAAAGAAATTGCGCAGGGTTTGACGGCCTGAATTGTTGATACTGTACTTGTCCGTGGCAAAGAACTGGTCGCTTGGCATTACGCCGCACAGGGTGCCGCGTCGACAGACCGGCCGCCCGTCACGAGTGACATGCGGCGTCATGTAGCCTTCGGCACCGTCATCCATGACCCAGTGTTCACAACCATCCGGGTCAACCCAGATGGTCGGCACATAGCGTTCTCCGACGATGGTGCGCGTGGTGCCGGTTTGCGCCGATACCGGAACCGGGGCCATCGCAACCCCAAGCACTGCGACAATGGCAGCAAGCACTGGCAGGATGCCTTTGAATTTGGACTCAAGCATTGCGGATATCCCCTTTAACCTTACTCAACTCAAATATCGGGTCCAATGTGCAAAATTCGCGGGACCTTTCAATCTTGATACAGCAAGTTTAGTTAAAACCCGAGATATTGTGAAGCAAAAACACCATATATTGTGGTCTATTTACACACAATCACTACAATAAATGGTGATTGTCTACATTTAGGCATGAATGGCGGTGTCCCGCCGAATCGCAGGCTTGCCCGCAGCCTTTATCCAACCCACTCACCGGCAAGTGAATTTGTCCCCGAAGACAGGATTCGAACCCGGGAAATTGCGCCGATGCGGGCATTGGAATGGGTGACGTGAACGGCGTGCAGATGGTCGGATTTTCCAACCATCTGACCGGGATCGCGACCGGGCCGCTCGAACAAGACGCCAACTTCGCGGCCGATCATGGCGTTTTGTGTCGCCTGCTGCTGCTTGGTAAGCAAAGCCTGCAAAGCCTGCAAACGGTCCGAGGCGACCTCGGGTGGCACCTGCGCGCGCTCGGCTGCGGGGGTGCCGGGGCGGGTGGAATATTTGAAGGAATAGGCAGTGCCGTAGTGGACCTCTTGGATCAGATCCAATGTCGCCTGAAAATCGGCATCCGTTTCTTCCGGGAAGCCGGTGATGAAATCCCCCGAGATCAGAATGTCGGGACGGGCGGCGCGAATGCGTTCGATGACGGACAGATAACTTTCGGCGGTGTGGTTGCGGTTCATCCGCTTCAATATCCGGTTGCTTCCGGATTGTACCGGCAAATGCAGATAAGGCATCAGTTTTGTACAATCCCCGTGGGCCGCGATCAGGTCGTCACTCATGTCGTTGGGGTGCGAAGTGGTATAGCGGATGCGTTCCAGCCCATCGACTTTGTCCAGGCCCCAGATCAGTTGCGCCAAAGAGCAATCCCCATCCGATCCAGCGCCGTGATAGGCGTTGACGTTCTGGCCCAGCAGGGTGATCTCGCGCACGCCGCGTTCTACCAGATTGCGGGCCTCGTCAAGGATGCGCGCCACTGGGCGGCTGACTTCGGCACCTCGGGTGTAGGGCACGACGCAGAAGGCGCAGAATTTGTCACAGCCTTCCTGAACGGTCAGGAAGGCGGTTGGTCCGTGCGGGGTTTTGGGGCGGGATTTTAGGATTTCGAATTTGTCTTCGTCGGGGAAATCCGTATCCAGCGCCTTTTCACCGGCCTGAACCTTGGCCTCAAGCTCGGGCAGGCGGTGGTATGATTGTGGGCCGACAACCAGATCTACCATTGGCTGACGGCGCATGATCTCGACCCCTTCGGCCTGGGCGACACAGCCGGTGACACCTATTTTCAGGTTAGGTTTGGCCAGTTTCAGTTTTTTCATGCGGCCCAGCTCAGAATAAATCTTTTCCGCCGCCTTTTCGCGGATGTGGCAGGTGTTGAGCAGGATCAGATCGGCGTCATCGGCCCGGTCGGTTTCTTCGTAGCCTTGCCCGCCCAGTGCTTCGGCCATGCGTTCGCTGTCATAGACGTTCATCTGGCAGCCGTAGGTCTTGATGAAAAGTTTCTTGGGTTCGGGCACCGGAATGGTCCTTTGAAAGGCGTTAAAGTGACGGCTTGGCTTAAACCGATTGCACATGGCTTGCAATGCACGCGCAATTAACCGATTCTGCGGCACAGTTCCATCAGGACCATCAATGCACGAACCGGACCGGCTGTATGATTTATCAATCGTTAGATGACTTTCTGAAAACCGGCAAAGATGCGCTGGCCAAAGGGCCGGTGGCGATGATCTTTGTCGAAGATGATGTCGAAGTTGACACCACCCTGCGCCATCATCTGCATTGCGGGTTCGCATCAGTTCTGGCATTCATGACGGATGCGTTTCCTCTGGCTGATGATGTGGCCGATCAGGTGCATCGCATCGCTTATGACACCGGGGTGCCGGGTGCGGTGCCCGAGGCAGTCAACGCCATTGTCGCCGCCGCTCCGGGTGTCTGGCTGTACTACTGTTATAACGCTGAATTCCTGTTCTTTCCGTTCTGCGAAACCCGCAGCATTCGTGAAATGCTGACGTTTCATACCGAAGAGCAGCGCGATGCCATGCTGACCTATGTGATCGACCTTTATGCGGATGATCTGGGCGAATTTCCCAATGCGGTTTCGCTTGATCATGCCTTTCTGGACAAATCTGGGTATTATGCGCTGGCCCGCAAAGACCCTGCGACGGGCCACCCGCGCGAACGACAGTTGGATTTTTTCGGTGGGTTGCGCTGGCGGTATGAAGAGCATGTCCCAAGTACCAGTCGCAAGATTGACCGGATATCACTATTCAAGGCAGCACCGGGGCTGAAACTGCAAGGCGACAACACTTTTGGTGATCAGGAATACAATACCTACGCCTGCCCCTGGCATCACAACCTGACGGCGGCGATCTGTTCATTCCGAACCGCCAAGGCGCTGAAACGCAATCCCGGGTCGACCTTTGATATCAACTCGTTTCACTGGCACAACTCGATCCGGTTTGAATGGCACTCGCGGCAGTTGCTGGATCTGGGGCTGATGGAGCCGGGCCAGTGGTTTTGAAAACCCGCGGTCTTGCCTTGTTGGCCAGTCCAAAGGCGAAAGGCAGTTGAGCCTACTTTGAAACGCCCGTAACCTTTGCCAAAGCAATGGCAGGCGTTATGCAGGAGTTATCTAGTGCCCCTTTTCAACACCTCCACCGGGCAAGTCGAAGTCGCCAACTGGGGCTATCAATTACAAGACTCACCCGGATTGGACGCCACGACGATTGCCAACGCCAGCCACGACCTGATCGTGATGGATTTCTCCAGCGACGGCACCGGTGTCAACCGGTTCACCCTGGCCGAGATTGCCGCCATCAAGGACGGGCCGGGCGGGCGATCGGTTGCTGTGTCATACCTGTCGATCGGCGAAGCGTCCGAGTTTCGTGACCATTGGGATGCGTCCTGGACCAGCAGTGGACTGGCCAGCGGTGATTTGACGGATGACGCCCCCGGCTGGCTGGGCGCGACCAACCCGGACTGGCCTGAAAGCCGCAAAGTGCGGTATTGGGAAGACGAATGGCAGGACGTAATCTTTAATGACGCGGGCACCGGTTGGCTGGACCAGATCGTGGCCCAGGGGTTTGACGCGGCCTATCTGGATATTGTCGACGCCTATTATTATTGGGCCGTTGAAGCGCCGAACAAACAACGCGAACCCGGCGATCCGGCCAGGAACGACGAAATGGATGCCGCCGGGCGGATGATCGACTTTATCGTCGACATGACGGCGCATGCGCGTCTGACCACCCCGGATTTCTTTGTGATCATGCAAAATGGCGAATTTATCATTGACGCGCTGGAAGGCACCGACCCGGCCCGCAAGGCTGCTCTTTTGGATGCCATCGGCGCGATTGCGGTCGAGGATACCTATTTCACCGGCGCCAAGGCCGAAGACAACCGGCTGAACCCGGACAGTGATAAAATCAACATTCTGCAAAGCGATTTTCTGGGCAATGACATTCCGGTGTTTGTGGTTGATTACCTGTCGAACCCGGACAAGATTGACGATTTTCGCGGCTTGGTCATCACCGATGGCTTTATCCCTTATGCGGCCCATGACCGTGATTTGGCCAACATGGACGCACCCATGGGTGGCGGTGATGCCACGGAAAATTCCGACTATCTTGTGGGCGGCGCCGGGCGCGACGTCATCAAAGCCAGGAAAGGCAATGATGTGGTCGAAGGGTTGGGCGGCAACGACACGTTGAAAGGCGGATTGGGGCGGGACCGGCTGTTTGGCAACGACGGTCAGGACCGGCTGTTTGGCAATGCGGGCAAAGACCACCTGAATGGTGGTGATGGTCAGGACCGGCTGTTTGGTGGCGCTGGGCGCGACCGTCTGACTGGTGGCGAGGATGCGGACAGGTTTATTTTCCGCGCTGGGTCAGGCCAGGATAAAGTGCTTGATTTTCAGGATGGTATGGACGTGATCGTTGTCGACGATGCCCTTTGGACCGGGACCAGGACGGCGGCCGAGGTTCTAAATGAATTTGGCACCCAGGATGGCAATCACTTTGAACTGGACTTTGGGTCGGGCGATATTTTGTTCATCAGACATGCCACGTCTGCGCAATTGTTGGACGATTTCAATATCGTGTGAGGTTTCCCACCTTGCTGACAGAAAATGATCGTCAAGCTGCCCTGAACTATCCAGATGTTGTGGGTCATCAGACAACAACCCATATCGGCTCCGGAAATTGATGCAAAGGCGCACCAGTATTTGGTTGATCACGCCTAAAATCGGCGTCCCATCGGCCCGGTGACTTGAGTGGCTCGCCTTTTGGCGGCACAAGTATGAACATCAAGAGGCAAGCCGTCTAAAGGGCGGGATCAAGTTGGAACAAAGGCGCGGCACTGTATCACGCCTGTCCAGTTTGAAGGGATTGAACAGTGTTAGGACGCATACCAGGTGCTGCGGCACGCGGAACTATGGTGGCCTTTCTGGTCGCCTTTCCATCCATGCTTTTGCCGGGGGTGTCCAATACTGCTATCGAAATGGGCGCTTTGCTGGCTTTGTTCGCCGCCTTGCTTACCTTTGTCGAATATTATTCCAATTATCCGAGTTTTGTCGAATTCCGCGATGCGCCGCCTTTGAACCGCATCCGCTTTGTGGCGTTGTTCACGACCGTGCTAATTCTGACGTTGATGGGCAAACACGCCTATAGTCCGACCAATCTGACTGCCTTGTTGTCGGGATTTGGCGCGATCATTGGCGATGGGCTGGACTTTCCTTATTCTCCGGTACGTCTGGTGACATTGATGTTGCCCGATTTTGCGTCGGCTGAAATGATCGCGATGGTACGCAGGGCTGCGGGCGTGTCTTATGTTATCGGGCTGATTACCATCGCCGTGTTCCTGTTTGCGGTCCATATCCGGGGATGGCCCACAAGGGTTGGCGCGTTCAATGTTTGGGTAAACCTGCCATTGTTTGATCCGACTACGGGCGGTGATGTGGTGTATCGGCTGCAACGGGACGGGCGGATCAATATGATCTTTGGGTTCTTGTTGCCGTTCATTATTCCGGCTGTGATCAAGATTTATTCGGATTTTGGTGATCCAGTCATGCTGACCAATCCACAGACCCTGATCTGGACGATGAGTGCATGGTCGTTCCTTCCAGCCAGCATGATCATGCGCGGCGTCGCCATGATGCGTATTGCCGGGTTGATCGAAGATAAAAGGCGTCGGGCCTATGCCAATGCACAGGCCTTGCAGACGGCATGACCCCGTTTCGCACCCTGTGTGCGCTGCTGACTTGCCTGGCCTGCCTGCCTGCATTTGCGCAAACCATCCGGATCGCCAGCTTCAATACCGAGCTTCAACGCGACGGTCCCGGTCTGTTGCTGCGCGATATCCGGCGTGGTGACGATGCACAGATCAAGGCCGTGGTCGGCGTTATTGGCCAGAATTCCCCCGATATTCTGGCCTTGCAGGGGTTTGACTGGGATTATGATGCGGTGGCGCTGGTGGCGTTTATCGAAACACTTGAGGCTGCGGGCGTACGGTATCCGTTCCATTATGCGCCCCGGCCCAACAGCGGCCTGGCCACGGGTCTGGATATGGACGGAGACGGGCGAAAGGGTGGTGCGGCGGATGCACAAGGCTATGGCCGGTTTTCCGGTCAGGGCGGGATGGCCGTGTTGTCGCGGTTCCCGATTCTAAGCGGCCAGACACAAGACCTGAGCGATGTGCTTTGGCGCGACATTCCCGGAGCCTTGTTGCCGACCCACACTAATGGAACGCCATTTCCGTCACCCGAAGCACAGGCCGTTCAACGCCTGTCCAGCACCGGTCATTGGGTCGTGCCGATCCGATTGCCCGACGACAGCATTCTGTCATTGATGGTTTTTCAGGCCGGCCCGCCAGTGTTTGACGGTCCCGAGGATCGCAATGGGCGTCGCAACCATGACGAAATAACGCTGTGGCAACATCTGCTGGATGCCACCTTTGGTACGGCCCCACAGCGCCGGTTTGTTCTTGCAGGCGGTGCCAACCTTGACCCCAACGACAGCGATGGTCGGCGCGTCGCAATCCGTTCTCTGTTGCAAGACCGGCGATTTCAGGACCCCCGGCCGGTCAGCGATGGAGCCACCCTGGCCGTGGATCAGGGGCATCAAAGCGACAATAAACTGGATACGGTCGATTGGTCAGGGGTTGGCCGTTTGCGGGTGGATTATGTGCTGCCATCGGCTGATTGGCAGGTGCAGGGGGCAGGCGTGTTCTGGCCCGCCCCCGGTCAGGACGGGCACGAAATGGCCTTAACTGCCAGCCGTCACCGGCTGGTTTGGGTTGATCTGGTGCTGGACTGAGGTCTCTGGCAATGCACTTGCCAATGCGTCGGCCAAAGGCGTTGCCCTGAAGTCCGGCAAAAGGCTGGCAAACAAATCTCCATCCAATTGGTGGGCTGTGTCCCAAAGATAGCGCATTTCCAACAGGCAGGCCCCCATGCGCCAGAACGGTCGCGCCAGTTGCAGCGGCAGCCACGACATCTGTTTCACTCGTACTTTCGTGCCGGTAAGCGTGCCTATCTGCGCTGCAATCTCTGCCCCCGAGGCGGTGAAACCAGGGAACGCGATATCCGCAAACGCCGGTAATTGGTCGCGCAACCCTGCCAATTCAACTGCGGCCCGGCAGAGGTCCGGCAGATAGGCCCAAGCGTGGTCAATATCCGGGGCGCCGGGATAGGTGAACACGCCTTTTGGCAGCGTTTTCAGCATCACCCTGTCAAGCCAGTTGCCCGAGGCGCGGGTATCAATGAAATCCCCTGCCCGCAAAACGATGCACCCTACGCCCGAGCGGCGATAGACGGCCTCCATTTCGATGCGAATGCGTCCCAATGGGTTGGCGGCCTTGTGCGGTGTGGTTTGCGACCATGGCCCGGGGGTGCCTGCGCCAAACACATAGAGGTTGCCGGGGAGGATCACCGTCGCCCCACTGGATTTGGCGGCGGCAATCACCTTTCCGGTCAGGTCCGGCACCAGTTTCTGCCAGTCGGGATAGCCCGGGTTCCAGCCGTTGACGATCACATCCACGCCTTTGGCGGCGATGTTCAGATCATCGTGGGCGCGGTCAAAACGGCGCACGGCCCATCCGGCCTTGGTAAATTGTTCGGCGGCGTTGCGGCCAAAACGGCCAGAGGCGCCAAGGATCAGGGCAGTTTGGGTCATGGTCTTTCCTTTCAGGGAATTTGCGGTTCCTGATCCACATTACCCATTCACGAATAAACAGGGTATTGCCCAAACTCAAACATCGTGTATTCAATAGTGAATGGATTTAGCCAACTGGTCCCTCATCCAAAGCTTCCTTGCCGTAGCCGAAACCGGTTCATTGTCGGCGGGGGCACGGGCATCGGGGCAAAGTCAGCCAACCCTTGGCCGCCACATTCAGGCCCTGGAACAGACGCTTGGAGCCATGTTGTTTGACCGGCATGCGCGTGGGCTGAGCCTGAGTGAAACCGGTGGGCAGATGCTGCCGATGGCGCAGGCGATGCGGGACGCGATGAACCAGATTATGCTGACAGCGGCGGGTCGGTCGCAAGCTCTTGAAGGAACGGTCAGGATTACGGCCAGCCTGTTTGCCTCGCACCATTTGTTGCCGCCGATACTGGCGCATATCCGCAAGGTGGAACCGGCGATCACGCTGGAACTGGCCCCCTCAGACACCACCGAGAACCTGTTGTTTCGTGAGGCAGACATTGCGGTGCGCATGTACCGGCCTGAGCAACTTGATATCGTGACACGCCATATTGGCGATCTGAGTATGGGTATTTTTGCCGCTCGGTCATATCTGAAACGGGTTGGATACCCTCAACCTTCAAGCGATATCCGCGCCTTTGATCTGGTTGGCTTTGACCGGAACGATATGATTACTCACTCCATGAACGCCATGGGCTGGGCTATTACACGCGATGATTTTGCCGTCAGGTGCGACAATCAAACCACCTACTGGGAGTTGGTGCGCGCAGGCTGTGGCATTGGGTTTTCTCAGACCAGTATCGGACGGGATGACCCGCAGGTTGAAGAACTGGATTTTGGCGTGGCTATCCCGCCGTTGCCAGTCTGGTTGGCGGCACATGAAGCAATGCGCCAGATGCCGCGTATCCGGCGGGTCTGGGATTTGCTGGCCGATGGGTTAATGCGGGCCGTCGCGACGCAGGGCCCGGCGCGCGGCAGCGGTTGACCCCGGCGCGCGGCAGCGGTTGACCCTTGAGGGTGTCCAAGATAGGCCCGGTTGAACCCGGATTTTTCAAGTACCCTAAACACCCAGGAGACGACCATGCCCAACCCAACCCTTCTTATCCTGCCCGGCGACGGCATTGGCCCCGAAGTCATGGCCGAAGTCCGCAAGATCATTACCTGGATGGGCGACAAGCGGGATCTGGCGTTTGACGTTAGCGAAGATCTGGTTGGGGGCTGCGCCTATGACAAACACGGCGTGCCGCTGCACGATGACACAATGGCGCGTGCGCAAGAGGTTGATGCGGTTCTGCTGGGGGCTGTTGGCGGGCCGAAATATGACGATCTGGATTTCTCGGTTAAACCGGAACGCGGGCTGTTGCGGTTGCGCAAGGAAATGGACCTGTTTTCCAACCTGCGCCCGGCCCAGTGCTTTGACGCGCTGGCGGACTTTTCATCGCTGAAAAAGGACGTGGTGGCGGGGCTGGATATTGTCATCGTGCGCGAACTGACCTCTGGCGTTTATTTCGGAGAGCCGCGCGGCATCTTCAAAGAGGGCAACGAGCGGGTTGGCATCAACACCCAACGCTATACCGAAAGTGAGATTGCCCGCGTTGCCCGTTCGGCGTTTGAGCTGGCCCGCAAGCGCGGCAACAAGGTCTGTTCGATGGAGAAGGCCAATGTGATGGAATCCGGCCAGCTTTGGCGCGATGTTGTCACAGAGATCCACGCCGCCGAATACAGCGATGTTGAGCTGAGCCATATGTACGCCGATGCCGGTGCCATGCAGCTGTGCCGCTGGCCCAAGCAGTTCGATGTGATTGTCACCGACAATCTGTTTGGCGATATGTTGTCGGACATGGCGGCGATGCTGACCGGTTCTTTGGGAATGCTGCCATCCGCGTCGCTTGGCGTGCCGATGGACAATGGCCGGCCCAAAGCCTTGTACGAACCGGTGCACGGGTCCGCGCCCGACATTGCCGGGCAGGGCAAGGCCAATCCGATCGCTTGTATCCTCAGCTTTGCCATGGCTCTGCGCTATTCCTTTGATCGCGGGGACGAGGCCGAGCGTGTTGAACAGGCGGTGGAAACCGTGCTGGCAGACGGGTTGCGCACCGCTGATTTGCTGGGAGAAGAGGGTGTGACGCCGGTGTCGACCAGTGAAATGGGCGACGCGATTGTGGCGGCTTTGGACGCCAGCCTTTGAATTCTGCGACCGATTTGGCTTGAGTACTGAAAACCCGCGTGGCAGGCTGGCACCAACAGGTGTCTGGCCTGTTTCGCATCCTGCAGCGCCATTATCCGCAGTTTCTTGACTGCTTGCGGTTCCAGCTGACCACGCGGTTCGAGTTTGAACGCCTGGTTGCCACGCGTGCCGACACCCTGACCGATCTGGAACGCACAGCCCGTCCATTTATGATCTTTCGCCGCCACAGGGATGCTGATCTGTTTCCGAGATCGGTAACTTGGAAGGCTGCAACAAATGGAGCAACATTTGTTAGGGGAGTCACAGGGCAATACAATCAGGTTGGAAGTTCTGGAGGGCCCGACGGGTCGGCGGAGCTGGCCGGACGATGTGAAGGGGCGGATTGTAGCGAAGTCGTTTGAACCCGGTGCCCGGGTGGCCGATGTTGCCCGCAGGCACGGGATGGCGGCACAGCATTTGTCCGTTGCCCGGCAGTGTGCATTGCGTAGCAATGTCACGAGAGGGGACATGGCGTCGGCTTGCGCGGGATGGCAAGATTATTGTGTCGGTGGATGAGCCGATGTTCGCGCGCCTTGAGATTGCACCACAGGATGAAGCGGTTCCTGATCCATCGCCCGACCATTTTATCGAGATTGACCTGGGTGGGGTGACCGTCCGGTTGCCGGGCGACTGCGCGGCGGGTCGGATTGCGGATGTGGTCTTGGCGTTGAGCGCTGGCCGGTGATCATCCCGTCGCAGGCGGTAAAGATCGTGGTGGCTACAAAGCCCCCTCTCGCGCATGCAAGCATGCGCTGCCGGGCAATGGTACATTTCCGCAAGGGCCATGACGGATTGGCAGCAGTGGTTCAGAACGAGTTGGGGCTGGACCCGCATTCCGGGATCATCGTGGTGTTCCGGGCCAAGCGCGGCGACCGAATCAAGGTGTTGTCGCCTGCCGCGATGTTAGCATTGCGTTGGCGTGCCGGACTTTCCAGATCAGCGAATGCTGCTACCGGTATGAGCGCAAGCTATGCGACGAGAATGCCGAGATTGCGGAATGGCTTGTGAAGCTGACCAGCCGCCGCCGCACCTGGGGCTTTGGCCTGTGTTTTTTGTATCTACGAAATGTGAAAGGTTTTGCCTGGAACCATAAGCGCGTGTACCGCATTTATTGTGAGCTGGAGCTGAACTTGCGGATCAGGCCGAAGAAACGCCTGAAACGGGACAAACCAGACGCGTTGGCAGTACCGGATGCGCCCAATCATACGTGGTCTATGGACTTTATGACTGACCAATTGACGGATGGGCGTTCGATCCGAACCCTGAACGTGTTGGATGATTTTAACCGTGAAGGGTTGGGCATCGAGGTGGACTTCTCATTGCCCGCTGAGCGGGTGGTGCGCAGCCTGAACCGGATCATTGAATGGCGTGGGGAACCGTTGATTATTCGAGTCGACAACGGCCCGGAATATATCAGCGGCAAACCA